>CAMCBW010000042.1 GCA_945873105.1 Tangfeifania diversioriginum | reverse complement strand
GTTTCCGCCTGATCATCCTGTTCACCGGTAAGTTTGATGTCTGTACCCGCATGCAATGGAAAATCCTTGGCGATTGCCTTGATCTTGGGTACAATGTCATTGGGAGAATAGCCTGAGATTACATTGGAATAAACAGTAATGATCCGTTTTTGATCCAAACGTTTGATCCCGGCATAAGAGCTGGAATAGTCGATTTTGGCAACAGTCGAAAGTGGGATGGTCCTGATCTGTCCGGAGTTCATATCCCGGTAGGTAATAACCAGGTTAATGAGTGAATTGATATTGTCACGGGTAATTTTTGAATACCGCAGCATGATTGGAAACTCATCTTCATCTTGCTTGAATTTGGAGATCTCCTTCCCAAAAAGTGCCGTTCTCAATTCCATCCCAATTTGACCGGTAGACAGACCTGCCCTTTGGGCCCTGTCGCGGTCAATGTCAATCATGATTTCTGGAGAATTGATCTCAAAGTCCGTCTTAAGTTCCTCAACACCCGGGATATTCAGGGAATCGAGGTAGTTCCGGAACGCAAAAGCGTCCGTAACCAGATCGTCCATGTTCTCGCTGGTAACCTCAATGTTGATAGGTTGTCCGGTTGGGGGACCCATTTTCTGTTTGCCCACAGTAATCTCTGCACCTGCTATATCTGCAACTGACTCACGAATTTTCTCCAAATATTCTGTGGTGGAAATGTCTGTAGTTCGGTATTTGAACTCCACGAAATTGACAGAAATCTTGCCCTTGTTGAAAGGCTTTCCGGCGCTGGCGAATCCTTCCTCCTCTGCACCAATGGTGATGTTGGAGATAACAGATTCTACATCAGGGTTATGCATTCCGATGGCATCGTAAACGCGGCGTTCTGCAATTTTGGTGACACTGTCTGTTACATTCTGATCGGTACCACCCGGCATTTTGACATATACCATGATGCTGTTCGGATCGCTGTCTGGAAAGAAAAGAACCTTTGGCTTTACGATTCCTGTTAGTACGATTGTGAATATGAAGAGCGCAATCATTGCACCAAGCATATACACTGGACGGTATCCATAAAGTACCCACCGCAACTGACGTTCATAGGCAGCCATTATTTTGGGCCAGAATTTTTCCTGAAATGCCTTGATCCAGTATTGCAAGGCATAATGGTAAAAGAAGACCATCAGGATGGCAAAAACGATGAAATTTCCAATTCCATACGATTTGAACAGGTAGAAAATGATGGCTATGGCAAACATTCCCATCAAAATTTTCTTGGTTTTCTTCCAGTTGGCCTTTTCATCCGAATCGTATTCGTGCGCCATAAAGGAAACAGCAAATACTGGATTAAAGATGTAGGCAACAAACAGAGATGCAAAAAGTGTAATTATCAAAGTGACAGGAAGGTAGTGCATAAATTGGCCTACGATTCCCGGCCAGAATGCCAATGGAAAGAAGGGCGCAAGGGTTGTCAGGGTTCCGGAGAGAATGGGCAGGAACACTTCCCCTGCAGCCAGCTTGGCAGCCACCTTGATATCGGGGTGACTCCGGTGCATACGGTGGGTATTCTCAATGACCACGATGGCATCATCCACCACAATTCCCAGGGCGAAGATAAATGCGAACATCACCATCATGTTCATGGTGAATCCGATGTTTGGAATAACCAGGTAGGCCATCGCCATTGACAGCGGTACCGCGAGTCCTACAAAGAAGGCATTGGTGAATCCCATGAAGAACATCAACACAATGGTTACCAGGATAAAGCCGATGATGATGGTGTTGTTCAACTCCTCCAGCGTGTTGCGGGTCATACGGCTTTGATCACCGGAAATGGTCAGGGTAACATCATCGGGGAGCTCCCTCCCTTTTACACTGGATACAATCTCCTTGATTTGGTCGGATGCGTCGAGCAGGTTGGTGCCGCTTTTTTTAATCACATTGAGTGTAATGACATTTTTCCCATCCAGACGGGAGAAGCTCTCCTGTTCCTTGAAGTCATCACTTACCTGCGCCAAATCGCTCAGCTTGATGTAGGCTCCGCCTGAGGCATGCACGATGATGTCGCGAACTTGCTGGACATTTTCAAACTGGCCTTGCAACCTGACCGTATTTTTTGTTCCGTTCATCGTAATGGTACCCCCCGAAATGGTCAGGTTCTCCCGGGATACTGCACCCTCTATGTCAGCAAAAGTCACCCTGGCAGCCTGCATTTTGAAAATATCGGCATTGATCTGAATTTCACGTTCCAGGGCTCCGACGATGTCGACACGGGTAATCTCTTTGACCCCCTCAATTTTATCCTGTATGATCTCAGCAAATTTCTTCAGTTTGTCCAGGTCATAATTTCCGGAGATGTTGAGGTACATCACAGGAAATTCAGCCAGGTTGACATCCATGATCTGCGGTTGATCCGGCAAATCGCTGGGCAAATCCCTTTTGGCCTTGTCGACGGCATCACGAACACGCTGCTTGGCTGCTTCAACTGCAACACTTGGATCGAATTCAACCACGATGGAAGAGAAGTCCTGGACAGAATTGCTGGTAATTTTTTTTACATCCGCGATGGATTTCAGCTGTTTCTCCAATGGACGTGTCACCAGGTTCTCAATGTCGACGGGTGAAGTTCCCGGATAGGGTGAATTGACAATGATGTAGGGTATGATCACCTCAGGAAACTGCTCCTTGGGGATTTGGTAATAGTTGAGCAATCCAAGGATGGAGATGATAAAGGCAAGAACATATGCACTCGTCTTGTTATCAACTGCCCAGCTGGTTGCAAAAAACTCCTTGATAAATTTTTTATCTTTTGACATATTATCTTTATTTGTCGGTTAGAAAATGATGGCTACACCCTCTTTCAGGTTTTGGTATCCTGCTGTGATTACCTGATCGCCTGCATTCAGACCTGAAGTGATCTCAGTGGTGCCATTGTAGTCCATACCAGTGGTTACCATTTTGCGGACAGCGGTATTTTTGTCCCCAACCTTGGCAACAACGTAAACAAATTTACCCTCCTGGTTGCTCTGTACGATATTGACTGGCAGGATCAGCGAGGCTTCATTGGTATAATCCTTGATTTTCACATAGGCAATCATGTTGGCCCGTACTTCAAATTCATTGGTAGAAAAGCGACACTCAACCTTGAAAGTACGGTTGGAAGGATCGATAAAACGACTGGTGAAGCTCAATTTCGTTTCAATTTCCTGCCCCAGGTCAGGGAATCTGACGAATGCCTGGTTGCCATTTTTGATTCTTGAGGCAAAATTCTCAGAGACTTCAGCCGTAACCTTGGCAGATGACATGTTGATAACCCTGATAGCAGAGGTTGGAACACCCGGTGAGGCCATTTGACCCACTTTCAAAGGAACGCTCTCCACAGAACCGCTGATAGGGGAGACAATATTGGCCATGGCGATCTGCTCTTCCAGGGTTTTTATTCTCCGCTCGAGGGACTCCTTACCTGACTTTGCCTGAAGGTATTGTACTTCACTGCCAATCTTCTTGTCCCACAGATTTTTTTGCTTCTCAAAGATGATGTTGGCCATATCCAATTGTGTCTGAACCTCCTGTACCGACTGCTTCAGCACCTGTGCATCCAGTGTGGCAAGAATTTGTCCTTTTTTCACATTGGAACCTTCCCTCACGTAAACATTCGTTACCACCCCAGCCATTTGCGGGCTTACTGAAACGTTCTGATCTCCGTCTACCACTCCCTGGATTTCAACATAATGATTAAAAGGTGCGATTTCTAATTTCGTAACCTTAACCTGCAGAGCCTTTTCTGCTTTTTGCTGGTCAGGCGAGATTTCAGCTTCAAGCTTGGCAATCTTTGCCGCAATGATCTCATGTTCGGTTTTTAATTTGGTCAATTCTTCTTTTTTGTCGCTGCTCTGATTGCAGGCGACCAATGTGGCAAGGATAGCCATGGTGAACAATGCGTTTTTCATATAATTGTTATTTGTGTTTTTCATTTTTTGAAGTATTCTATCGACCAATCAGTTAATATTGAGCCAAATGATCGTGTGATATAAAATTATTTTATTTCCTGGTTGATGTTGTACAATTTTTCCAGTTTGGTCTTCGCGGTAGCCAGATCATAAATACTTTGGTAGTAGCTGGACAATGCAGTTAGGTACTGGTTTTGGGTGCCGGTCAGATCGATACTGGTAGAGACCCCGTTTTTGTATTTTTCAAGTGTGCGCTGGTAGATTTCGTCAGAAAGCGTCAGGCTTTTCTTCTGAATTTCATATTTTTCGTATTTGAGCTTTAAATCTGTTTGAAACTGATCGGCTTGCATCATCAGGTTGTTGTATACGAGTTGCTGTGTATTCTGCATTTTGGCAACCGCAAGTTTCTTTTGAGAAACGGCAGCCATGCGTTGTCCACTGCTAAAAATTGGCAGGCTCAGATTGATGCCCAACAGATCTTTCATGGAAAAATCGAAGGAGGGTTTATTGGCTTTTTCTGTATGCTGGTAAAAGCCTGAAACAACCGGCATATAGGCTGCGATGGCATTTTTGTAATCCAGACGGGTAAGATCAGCGGCCGACAATATCAACCGGTAATCAATGTTCCTTTCAATGTTGAAGGGTGCATTCATCAGTGAAGCGACATTTACGGGTAAAGAACTATTGGCCTTTAGTTCATCGGTCAATACAACTGTTTTGTTTACTTCAATACCTACAATGATCTTGAAAAGCCGGTTGGCCATCTCCAGGTTGCCTTTTACCTGGTTCATGGCATTCATGAGGTTGTTGGCCGTCAGTTCGAGTTGGTCTACATCGGTCTTTTCCACGAATCCCTGCTTGTTCATCTCCGTGATTTCGTAGAGTGTCTTGTTGACATTGTCGAGGTTCTGCTGAAGGTTTTTCATACTCTCCTGGGCAACCAGAATGAGGTAGTAGGTATTGATCACACTCTCGTTCACATCCTGGACAACTTTCTCCGTGTTTTCGTTCGATTGCTGGTAAAGTGTTTTGGCTGCCTTCAACCCAACCAGGTAGGAACCGTTAAAAATCAACTGTGAAGCAGTTAAGTCAAAGGTGACATTGTTTTTAACGCCCAGTTCAATGGCAGGTGTGCCTGGCCCCATGGTGCCCGGAGGCAGGGTCGGTACGACCGGAAGATAGGTATAGGCTGTTTTTGTATCGATGTGTGGCAATCCAATGGCCGTAGTCTCCTGAATTTTCTTTCTTGCAATCTCCATATCCAGGTTTGAATTCCGGATATTGGTATTATTTTCGAAGGCCAGTCGCCTGGATTCCTGCAAACTGAGTTTCAGGGTATCCTGTGCTTGTAATACCCCAATACCCGACATTAGTAGTAAAAATGCTATCAAAAATTGATAACGATTTAAAGATGACATAATTGTTATTTTTTAATTGTGTTAATGTACGTGGTTATTTCATTTTTTCTTGATTCAAAATAGGCCAGTCCTATAGGTGTTGAGATGGCCCTGATATGGTTCTCAAACAATACCTCAAAGAGTTGCAGGAAATTGATGTCCAATATTTTGCATATTTCAGAATTGTGTAATTCAACAAAACTGTTCAGGTAAATGGTGGCTACCAGATCGACATTGATATCATCCCTGTAGATCTTCTCCGTTATTCCCTGTTGAATGTTAATTTTCATCCCTTCAAACACAAACTTCCTCTTCTTTTCCAAATAAGCATCGAAAATATGGCTGTAATACTTTTTCATTTCAAATTGAATCATCGGATTGATCCGCTTCATCTCTTCATGTATGTACTGGCTGATTCTCAGTAGTTTTTCAATTGCATTAACAGGTAGACTATCAAACTCTTCACTGATCTTAAGTACTTTTGTCTCTTCGTAGAGGAAGATCTTCTCAATTAGTTCCTCTTTGTTTTTAACAAAGGTGTAAAGCGTTTTTTTGGATATTCCGAGTTTGCTGCTCAGCTCATCCATGCTGATATTCTTTAACCCATATGCATAGAACAACTCCCTGATTGGTTCAACCAGTTCTTGAAATCGTTCATTTTGTGCTTCTGACCTTTCCATTCTTTATATCTATGCATGTTATATTCGGCTGCAAATATCGGAAACATTTTACACGCAAAACGTTTCCTTGTGTTAAATGTGTCTTAAGTTGTATTAAATAATTACAAGGGCAACCTAATTTTTTTAAGATTTTGGAAACCATTATCTTTGCGGGGCAAAACAATAGAAGGTATGGGACGGATCATGGCCATAGATTTCGGTAAGAAAAGGGTAGGAGTGGCTGTGACTGATCCATTGCAACTTATTGCAACAAGGTTGGAAACCATTGAGGCTGATCTGATCTGGAAGTTTTTGGATCGCTATTTTTCAATGGAGCAGGTTGATCTGGTATTGGTCGGATATCCGGTACAAATGAACAATCAACCTTCAGAGGCATTGAGGTATATCAATCCGTTTGTGCAAAAGTTTCAGCAGAAATACCAGACGGAGATCCGTCTGGTGGACGAGAGATTTAGCTCAAAAATGGCTTTCCAATCGATGATTGACGCAGGTTTGCGAAAAATGCAGCGTCAAGACAAGGGAACCATCGATGGTGTGAGTGCTACTATTCTTTTGCAATCATTTCTTGAACAAAAAAAGTATCTCTAATTATGATTTTGCCTATCACATTGTATGGTGATCCGGTCCTCAGAAAGGTAACGGAGAATATTGACCTTTCCTATGAAGGTCTTCCTGAATTGATTGAAAACATGTTCGAGTCCATGTACAATGCAGAAGGTGTTGGACTTGCCGCACCTCAGATTGGGCTACCCATCCGGCTTTTTGTGGTAGATCTTACGCCTTTGGCACAGGATGAGCCAAGTCTCGCAGGTTTCCGAAAGGCCTTTATCAATGCCAAAATTTTGGAGAGGAGTGGGGATGAGGAGCTGATGGAGGAGGGATGCCTTAGTATTCCAGGGATTCACGAAGAGATTTACCGCAAGAATTATATCCGTATTCAGTACCTCGATCCGTCCGGTGCTTCTCACGATGAGGAGTATACCGGATATACTGCTAGAGTCTTGCAGCATGAATACGATCACCTGGATGGAGTCATGTTCACGGACCACTGTTCACCCCTGAAACGAAGATTACTGAAAAGGAAGCTAACTGATATATCCAAAGGCATTACATCTGCGACCTATCGGGTCAGGGTACCAAAAATATAGCACCAAACTTCTTTTTCGAACGTAACAGCGCTAAAAATGATGTGGCTTGGGTATCATTTTTAGCGCTGTTACTTCTTTTTCTCCCTGAATTGCCGTAACTTGAGGTGAATACTACCACCTCATGGCTCGTTCTGGGTTACAAATGCAGGGAACTCCTTTTCTGCGGTTACTTGTTCCGCTTTGCATTGGAGTGGGCATCGAGCAATATGTCCATTCTACCCAGCAATTGTGGCTGACTACACTGATACCAGTATGCCTGATCCTGCTTTTTTTTCTCAGAAATGCCAGCTTTTTGTACCAGCATTTCTGGGGTTTATCGCTATTTGTGTTCATTGTCTCTTTTGGTTATCTCCGTTCATCCCTTCAAAAAGTCGATTTTTCACAGCTTTCTGATCAGCAATACTTTGTGGAGGCAGATGAATTTCCCCAGGGTAAGGCAAAGAGCTACCTGCTGGTCTGCCAATTCATCCACACTGACAAGAAAATTCTCCTATATCTTCCAAAAACAGCAGGGACAGCTGCAGTCAGGCCGGGGGATGTCATTGGCTTTGTGGGTAAGCCTCTACTGATTGAAAATGAGGGTAACCCTTACGAGTTTGATTATCAAAGATATTTAAATGCAAAAAATATTGGGTACCGCATTTTTCTGAAAGAGAATCAGATATTTGTCCTGCAGAGAGCCGGGCATCTCAATTTTTACCGCAGGGCCCAATTGGTTCGGGCAAAATTGATCGAAATCCTCTTTCAATCCGGACTTCATGCCAAAAATGTTCCTTTGGTGGCTTCCATCGCATTTGGTGCAAGAAGTGAAGTTGACAAGGAGACCATTCAGAAATTTACCAATACCGGTGTCATTCATGTGCTGGCTGTATCTGGAATGAATGTAGGATTGGTATTTGTCATTCTCGACTTGTTGCTGCGCTCTTTGAAATCCCGGAGATGGGGGTTGATTTTGTATACCCTCCTTCTCCTTTTGGGGATCTGGTTTTATGCGCTGATTACAGGTATGTCAGCCTCCATTATGAGGGCAACACTGATGTTTTCATTTGTCCTGGTAGGAAAAGCTTTGCAGCGAAATTCAAATATTTTCAATTCGATGGCAGTTTCAGCATTCCTATTAATAGCCTGGACTCCATCCATCCTGGGTGATATCGGATTTCAGCTCTCCTATGCTGCCGTGCTCTCCATTGTAATTATTCAGCCACTGTTGTACAAGCATTGCTACTTTAAAAACTGGATTGCCGATAAGATCTGGTTGCTGATGTCCGTTACTTTTGCCGCTCAATTTGGAACCCTGCCTTTTACCCTGCTCTACTTCCACCAGTTTCCGGTCTACTTTTGGCTTGCCAATTTGGTCGTAATACCCTTGGTGACGATGATCCTGTATCTTTCCTTTGTGGTGCTCTTCCTTTATTTTATCTCCTCCTTTTTCTCTGGTTTGGTTGCCTTCCTGCTGGATTGTTCAATCAGACTGGTGGTTTATACTGTTGACTTTGTGGATGCACTGCCTCATGCGATCATCAAAAACCTTTATCCATCCATTTGGCAGATCATTGTCTTCCTATTGGTCATACTAATGTTTTATTACTTCCTCAAGAGCAGAAGGCTGCTTTTATTGAAAGGAACCTTATTGGCGATGATTGTATTGGTAACCATATCAATAGTCAAGAATTACCATAAATTGTCGAAGGTTGAAATTGTCTTTTTTAACATCGGGGGACCCAGGATGCTGCTACTCAACAGTGGTGGAAGCATACTTATTCTATACGATCAGGAGGTGAAGGAGCCTGAAAGGCTGGATTATTACCTGAAGAATTACTTGGGTCGTTGTGGGATTCATGAGCCAGCAATGTTTCCCCTTGGTGATTCATTGCGCCTGCAAGGCCAGAATTGCTACATGATGGGATCCTTGCTGTTTTTTGAGGGAATCAGGCTTTATCTCCAACCTCCAGGATGGAGGACTTCAGCCAAAAGGGAGTTGGCTATACCGGCGGATTTGATCTGGATGAAAAACTTTAAAGGTGGGAAACAATTGGTCCTGGATGGTGACTCCTCGAAATTGGTCTTCTGCTGCAAAGCACTGGAAAAGGAGGAGAACATTGAGTCGAAAAGGGAGCAGATGGTTCTATATGTCGACAAAGCTGTCAGGATATCCGTTCGATCAAAAGATCAGGGCACAAAAACTGAGCTGAGCTGCACTTTTTTTGACAAAGCCTATTCGAGGAGCAACCCCTTGCCTTGTCTCACTATTTCGGCTTCACCGGTTGTACAATCCACGATGGTAGAGGGTTTGTTGTCGCCATAACCGCCATCAATGACAAGGTCCACCAAATGGCCATATTTTTCATCAATCAGTTCAGGATCCGTAATGTATTCCAGCACAACATCATCGTGGTGTACAGAGGTGGATAGCACCGGGTGTCCCAATTCCTTCACGATGGTTCGGATGATATTGTTGGCAGGTATGCGGATGCCAATATTTCTTTTTGAATTTTTGAAAAGCTTGGGAACATTTGAATTTGCCTGGAGCAAAAATGTGAAGGCACCAGGCAGATTTTTTTTCAACAACTTGAAGATTGAATTTGAAAAGGGCTTGCAATAGTCGGAAATCTGACTTAGATCGTAAAGGATGAATGAGAAATCAGCCTTCTCGGGTTTTACATTTTTGATTCTGGCTACCCTTTCTACAGCCTTGGATTTGGTGATATCACAACCGATTCCATAAATTGTATCAGTGGGAAAGATGATTACTGCTCCATCTTTCAACATTTCTACAATTTTATCAATTTCCTTCTGATTGGGATTTTCATCGTAAAGCCTTACAAGCATTGTCGAAATGGTTATAATTTTGATTTAAAATAGTAAAAATAACTTTTTTCGATATACTTTCGCCGGAAGAAGTGCCTAAAGTGCCTAGAGTGAACTAAAGTGACTAAAGTTTGGGACTCCTTACTTTAGGTGGTCTCTTCTAAAGTACTCTAGTCACTTTAGTTCACTCTAGGCACTTTAGTTCACTTTTGTCAATTGAAAAATCTTACAGAAGGACCCATTACCCGCCAAATTGTGCGATTGACCATGCCCATTCTGGGAACATCATTTGTGCAGATGGCCTACAACCTTACCGACATGCTCTGGTTGGGCAGGGTTGGCAGTGAAGCAGTGGCAGCAGTAGGAATTGCCTCCTATTTTTCCTGGATCGGAGTTTCACTCATGCTTATCGGAAGAATTGGTGCTGAAGTTGGCGTTTCACAATCCCTTGGGGCAGGGGACAGGAGAAGAGCCGAACAGTTTGCAGTCAATGCTGTGACACTGGTGGTCATACTATCTGCTGCATATGGCCTGTTTACGTGGCTTTTTGCCGAAGAGCTGGTCTCATTTTTCCATGTGAACAATTGTGGAGTAGAGGCTGCGGCGATCTCCTACATCCGTATCCTTTCCATAGGATCTCTACTCTATTATTCAAATCCAACTTTTTCAGGGATAATCAATGGCACTGGCAACTCTAAATTGCCTTTCAGAATCAATGCCGTTGGTCTATTGGCCAATGTGGCGATAAATCCCCTGTTAATTTTTGGATGGGGCCCTGTTCCTGCTTTGGGTTCAGATGGCTCCGCCATTGCGACGGTAATCTCACAAGGTATCGTACTGGCGCTCTTCGTTCTTAAGATTGGTAGTGGGAAAAGTGCTTTGGGAAAGATAAAAATGCGTCTGGATTTTCAATGGAGCTATGTAAAGAAAGTTATTCAACTAGGGTCACCCGTTGCACTTCATAGCATCCTGTTTGCCTCCTTTGCTGTGGCTTTGGCCCGGATTATTGCCCCCTGGGGGGCTATGCCAATTGCGGTTCAGAGTGTGGGGGCACAGATTGAGGCACTTAGTTGGATGACTGCAGGTGGTTTTTCCACAGCACTGGGGATTTTTACCGGTCAGAATTTTGGGGCTGGGAAATGGGATAGAATATTCAAGGGATTTTATGCCACCATTGCCATTAGCGGCGCAATCGGTATTTTGGTCACCATCAGCTTCCTTGTTTTCGGCAGGGAAATATTTACCCTTTTCCTTCGGGAGGAGGAGGCTATAGCCCTGGGCGTAAGATACCTGTCAATACTGGCTATTTCCCAGTTTTTTATGTGTACAGAGATCACGACCGGGGGAGTTTTCAATGGTCTTGGAAAGACCATTCCTCCATCTCTGGTAGGAATTGTTTTGACCGGACTTAGAATACCGCTGGCCCTTTATCTTACCCAACCGGCAATGTTTGGCATTACTGGAGTGTGGTGGAGTATTACACTAACCTCTGTTTTCAAAGGGGTAATTCTTTTTGGATGGTTCTATTTCTGGATGAAAAAACATCCGCAGTACTACATTTCGAGCAGCAGGAAGCTAGATTTTATCAGGCTTTTGCCTACCAGGATCAGGCAGGAGGTTTTTGATACAAAAACAGATCAAAGAGATGAAGTTTGAAATTAAGGTGACGCAGGATGGCTCAGCGACTATCTACCTGAATGAACTGGATGAACATTATCATTCAACTTTTGGAGCGGTACAGGAGTCCCTGCATGTATTTGTGGGCGCCGGATTGGGAGCGGTTACCGCCAAAGAGGTGACGGTGCTGGAGGTTGGTTTTGGGACAGGTCTCAATTGTCTGCTGACTATGATTGCCGGACAGGAATCCCGCCGGCAAATTCACTATGTTGCATTGGAGAAGTACCCTTTGTCTATGCAAGTAGTGGACCAGTTAGGTTATTCAAGCTTATACCCGGAATCAGGTGCTCAGCTCTTTTCGTTGTTGCACACTGCCCCCTGGAATAGAGATACCACCATGAATGCCCAATTTGTGTTGCACAAAATTGAAAAAGATCTGTTGGAAATTGTTCCTGCTGAATTACCTTTGGTGGATCTTGTCTATTTTGATGCATTCTCTCCCGAAAAGCAACCGGAAATGTGGCAGGAAGTAATTTTTGGGATGCTTTATGAAAGAATGAAAACAGACGGAGTGCTTGTCACCTACTGTGCCAAAGGCGTGGTGAGACGGACTTTACAATCTGTTGGATTCCAGGTTGAAAGAATTCCGGGACCTCCGGGTAAGCGGGAAATGCTAAGGGCCCGGAAAACTGGGGAGCAAGACCCGTTAGTGGGCTGATTGCTGGAATAAAACAGTTTGGTTCGCGCTACACTTTTTAATATTATGATTGTTACGATGAAGAATTTTCGGGTTTGTTCGACAATGGTCTTTTGCCTGCTGGCCGGTTTCCTTTGCAGTTGCGGAGAAAAGAAAGCTCTGAAGCAATACAGGATGAACGGTTTGGCCCAGGGCACCTATTATGCAATCACCTATTTTTCGTCCAGCAATGAAAATCTGCAACCAGCTGTTGATTCGCTTTTCAAAGCATTCGACAGGTCGGTATCCACCTACCAGCCAAATTCGATCCTTTCCCGGATGAACATCAATGATACAACTGCCTTGGCAGATCCCATTTTTGAAACCATTTTCAACAAATCCATGGAGGTTTCTGCCAAAACAGAAGGGGCATTTGATTTCACGGTAGGTCCTCTTGTCAATGCATGGGGATTTGGACCCTCTAAAAAGGGGAACGTAGACCAAGCCTTGGTAGATTCATTGCTTACTTTGGTCGGATACCACAAGGTTCGATTGGTCAATGACAAATTACTGAAAACGGATCCACGTATTCGTGTTGATTTTAATGCGATTGCTCAGGGATATACCTCCGACTGGCTGGCTGGTTTTTTTGAGTCCAAGGGAATTCATGATTATTTGATTGATGTAGGGGGTGAGGTATTGGGCATTGGATCAAAGCCAGATGGGAAATTGTGGAGCGTGGGCATTGAGTCACCTGCAATAAATGCGGAAGATGAAAGAAAGGTTCAGGCAATTATCTCATTGAAAGACCTTGCCATTTCGACCTCCGGAAGTTACCGCAAATATTATGAAGAGAATGGAATCAGGTATTCTCATACCATTGATCCATTTACTGGCTATCCAGTGAAGCACAATCTGCTCAGTGTATCAGTCTTGGCCCGGGATTGTATGACTGCCGATGCCTTTGCTACGGCCTTCATGGTAATGGGACTGGAGAAATCCAAAGGTTTTCTCCAGAACAACCGGGAACTTGAAGCCTATTTTATCAGCGATGACCTAAATGGAGGATTTTCTGTTTATTATACCCCGGGATTTGAGTCTTTGCTAAATGTAAATTAATTACAATACTGACAACTAGTTACCAACAATTAATTTTGCTTCTATTCATTTGAATCTATTGAAAAATAGTTATCTTCGCAACTTTTAGAATATTCACTCAATTTTTATAGAAAACTGTTATGCAAATTAGAAATTTACTCCTTTCACTGGTAGCCGGATCAGTCGTTCTGGTATCGTGCAACACCTCCTCAAACACCAAAGTTAGCCTCAAGACACAGGCGGATTCTGCAGCTTATGCCATCGGCGTCGATTTGGGTAACAACATCAAGAAAAACCTTCCGGAGGCTCCAGGGGGTAAAGACCTTAATCCTGAAATTATTCTGGCCGCTTTTTCGACCATTATGAAAGGTGATTCCGGATTGATCGCCTCAGACAAAGCTGGTGCAATCACACAGGGTTATTTTGTCAAAGCTCAGTCACAGGAGGGAGATAAGAACAAGCAGGCGGGAATTGACTTTTTGGCAGCAAATGCGAAAAAATCTGGTGTTACTACAACTGCTTCGGGTCTGCAATATGAAGTAATTACAACCGGAACAGGACCAAAACCTACCGCTGAGAATACAGTTAAAGTACATTATCATGGTACCACCATCGATGGGAGTGTTTTTGACAGTTCAGTCGACCGTGGCGAACCCGTTACATTTGGTTTGGGCCAGGTAATCAAAGGCTGGACCGAGGGTTTGCAGCTTATGCCTGTTGGTTCAAAATGGAAACTTTACATTCCTTCAGAATTGGGTTATGGAGACCAGGCTGCCGGTCCAAAAATCAAGCCAAATTCAGTCTTGATTTTCGAGGTTGAATTGATTGGTATCGAGCCTGCTGCAGCCACGAAATAATTTACAAACAAAAAATAAATCAGAGGTTTAAGCCTCAGGAACAAAACCCGGAAAGGATGTACTTCATTTTCCGGGTTTCGTTTCTTAAAAATTAAAATTATGAGTTTTAAAGTCAAGGGAAGATTGGTTGATATCCTTCCAATTCAAACAGGAAGCAGCGCAAGGGGAGAATGGAAAAAGCTCGACTTTGTGTTGGAAGTGCCGGATGATCAGTTTCCAAAAAAGATCTGTTTTACACTCTTTAATGACAAAACAGAGATGATCAGGGAAAGTGATAAAAACAGTGAGCTGGAGGTGAGTTTTAATTTGGAAGGTCGCGAATACAACGGAAAGTGGTACCACAATGTAAACGCATTTAAAATTGACCGGCAGGAAAAAACCGCTGGCACAGGACACCAAACACCACCTCCTCCTTACAACGAGGATGATTTCATGCCCGTAAAGGAGGGCGAAAATGACGACCTGCCCTTCTAGTTTTATTTGCTAAGGTAGATTTACAGGAGGTCGCGCAAAGAACGCAAGGTAACGCAAGGTTTTCCTCCTTACTGCGTTACCTTGCGTTCTTTGCGCGACCTTTTTATCGGTGTATTGCGCTTATTTGATTGGGATTTGTCGCTTAAAGTCTTGTTCGAGGGAGATAAAGGTTTCGGTACGTGCAATTCCGTCAATAGCCTGAAGATCCGTGTCAATTATTTTCATCAGGTGCTTGTTGGTCTTGGTTTGAATCTTGATGAAAATGGCATATTGACCGGTAGTATGGTGGCATTCCACTACTTCCGGTATATCTTTCAATTGTTTCAATACTTTCTTGTCAAAACTGGTCTTTTCCAAATATATACCCATGAACGCCGTGGTATTGTAGCCCATCCTGGAAGGACTGACAATGAACTCAGAACCAGTTACCACACCCATAGCAATCAGTCGCTGAACACGCTGGTGGATTGCTGCACCGGATACCCCGCACTCCCTCGCGACTTCCAGAAAAGGCACCCTTGCATTGTTGGTAATTAGCTTCAGAATCTTCCTGTCAAGATCATCAATCTGGACGGCTTGTTCCTTAAAATCCTCCTCAAATTCTAAATTGTTTTTCTTCACGATGCTTTCAATTTGATATTAAATTGAGTATTTTTCTGCAAAATTATAAATATTTTAATTCTGCAGACTATTTTTAGACTAAATAATTGGGATTTTTGTTGAAAATTTGTCTTCAGCCATTGTGTTTTGTTCAGCAATTTGTCATTGCGCCATGAACCTCCACAATTGTCTAATTTACCTCTTAACGGTGCTGGAGAAGTTCCCGAAAATCACTGCCCGAAGGATTTTGAAATACCCTTAACTCAAATTCATTGATGACGGCCAAAATATGATCAACGATTTCAGCAGAAATTGATTCAAAAAGATCCGATTGTTGTTCTTTGCTGAAGACGATGTATTCCATGGGTAATCCACGTTCAGTAGATTGCAGAAATCTGACAATCAAAGTCATTTCTTTATGTGTATTTGGATTGACCCAGAGATAAGCCTCAATATATGCCCGAAAGACGGCCAGGTTGGTTGGTTGGGACCCCAATTGTACTGTCCAGTCGGGATGATTGGGATCCATACTCCGCTTCTGTTCCTGGTAAGTTTTGATGACAGGCAGGTTCGCAATGCGTTGTACAAAGGGCTGGTCGCAAAATTTGATACCGGCCATATCGATAAAGACGGATCGCTGGATGCGCCTGCCTCCCGATTCCTGCATTCCAATCCAGTTGGTAACAGACTCAGAAACAAGCGAATAGGTAGGAATCGAAGTAATTGTTTTGTCCCAATTTTGGACCTTCACGGTAGTGAGTGAAATGTCGACTACGGTGCCATCCACACTGAATTTTGGAACAGTGATCCAATCACCTGGTTTCACCATCTTATTGGCTGCCAGCTGAATACTGGCCACAAATCCCAAAATAGGATCTTTGAATACAAACATTAAGACGGCAGCCATGGCACCTAGACCTGCGAAAAGCCGACCGGGATCCTGGTTGACGAGAATGGAAACCAAGACGATGGCAGCAACAGAATAGATGAGAATTTTGACCAATTGGAGATATCCCTTGATCGGTCGTTCATTGGCAAAAGGATAGGTGTTGTAAATATCCTGGGACGCATCCAGAAAACGGACCAGACTCAAAACGACTGAATAGGTAATGTAAATTTTGGCAACTTTCTGAATTAATCCGGGCAATGCAACCAGATCTTCAGAGCCAAATCCTGCAGAAGCGTATACGAAAATGGCTGGAACAAGATGGGCAACGGCATGAAATACACGGTGTTCAAAAAGTACATCATCCCAAATGGTATCTGTGTGTGCTGTAAGCTTTTCAACAATGGTAATCAAAAGCTTTCGCAGCGGAAAGAAGAGAATAAGGGCAATGAGGGAAAGAAATAAAAATGTTCCAAGAGCTGCCAGGTAGATTGCAAATCTTGGATGAAGTTGAGCATTCAGAAGTAGTTCTCTTAAATAATCGTAGAAAAGTTGCATGAAATAGTACTTTTTATTCAGTGAGAATTGTATAAATTTGAGATTTCTGCAAAATTAATGAAAGAAGCCGGAATATATTATTTTGTCAGTAATTATTAATGTTGTAGCGCAGAGACGTTTTTATTGAGCAATAAAATAGATCTGCCTAAACCCAAATTTTGAATTTCCAATGTTGAGATATCTTGTTCTTTTTACATTTTACCTGGTGCCAATGATTTTGTCTGCCCAGAAGGGCTTTGACGATTATTTTACTACCGGTGTTTTTCGTTTTGACTACCTGCTCTCAGGAAAGAATAATTACGCCAGGGTAACGCCCCTGCAACAGAAGCTGGAACCTGTCTGGGGAGGTGTGCAAAAGCTGCAGGTGGATGGGAATGTGTTGGGTAATTACAGGTTTACCGTAAAGGATCTTGCTTCACAAACTCCAGTATTCCAGCAGGGTTTTTCTCCCTTGTTTCAGGAGTGGCAAACAACAGCAGAGGCCAGGGCAATCGAACGCGCTTTTTACCAGGTAATTCGCTTTCCTTTTCCGAAAAACAAGGTGTTGCTGGAGATTGATTTTCGAAACAGGGATGGTATTTTTGAAAATATTTACACTGTCATCCTTGATCCAGTCAACTATTTTATTACCAAGGAATTGCCGAATTTTAGCGATTGTGTAATGGTCCAACAAACCGGGGATCCATCCGAAAAGGTGGATGTGGTGCTATTGGCGGAGGGTTACAGAAAAGAGGAGATGGGCAAATTTGTCAAGGATGCAGAACGGTTGACAAAGGCACTTTTTTCAGTTGAGCCATTTGCTGCCAACAAAAGCAAGTTCAATATCTATGCTGTGCAAACGCCGTCAGTTGAATCCGGTACAGATATCCCTGGCAGGAACATCTATGCAAATACGCTTTACAACAGTACCTTCTACACTTTTGATATTGCGCGCTACCTTACAACGACCGATTTAAAGTCTGTTTATGACCATGCCGCAGCGCTTCCCTACGATTACCTCATTGTGCTGGTAAATTCACCAGAATACGGAGGCGGAGGCTTTTGCAACTACCTGTCAGTTTGCACCTCCGACCATGCACTGGCAGAAAAGGTTTTTATCCATGAATTTGGTCATGAATTTGCCGGATTAGGGGATGAATATTATACCTCAGAAGTGGCCTACGAGAATTATTACAACCTCAGCATTGAACCTTGGGAACCAAACCTGACTACTCTTGTGGATTTCAAGACAAAATGGGGGGCATTGATGGATCCATCCACCCCGGTACCTACACCGAGAACTCCTGAGTTTGCCAATAAAACTGGAGTGTTTGAAGGGGGAGGTTATGTTGCCAGGGGAGTTTTCAGTCCAATGGATGATTGCCGCATGAAATCAAACAAACCGGACAGTTTCTGTCCGGTTTGTCAGCAGGCCATTAGCAAGGCCATCCAAAGATGTACCGAGTAAGTACCCTTTACTTTTGATCTGAAAAGTGTACTACTCCTTGTCCAAAGTTTTGTTTGTTTTCTGCTCAACTTTGTAGGAGATTAGAAGACCGGCACCTCCGCAAAGTAGGATCATGGAGAAGTAGGAAGCCGGTTCATTCATTCCTGTCTCAACGAGAAAAGTGGCAAGAAAGATACCCAGACCAATGCCTACCATCAGCAAAGCCCATTTTAAAATGCCTCCGCTGGAGGGTTTCTTTTCGGATTCAAATAGCTTGGGATCCGCTCCTTTTTCAATCAGGGCCATTCTTTCACGGTTACGTGATGTGATTGATACATAAACAATTCCGAAGAACATGACAAAGAATGCTATCGGAATAAAAACTGCAATTGTCGCTACCATTTTTTTGTTTTTTAAGGATTTGTATTTGCCCATTTGACGCAACAACTTTGATGCGGTTACAAAAACAAAATTTATTTGTTATTTTTGAAAATAGCTGCTCCACAGTGTAACCAAAAGTTGGTCTTGGGTGTCTAATGTCGTAATGGAGGCAAAGAATGATGCATATTATATTGCGAAAGTGCTGGAAGGAGATGTTGAATCTTTCGCACCACTTGTAGATAAATACAAGCAACTTGCTTTTTCTCTCTCCCAGAAGATCACCAAAAACAGGGAGGATGCCGAGGAGGCGGCCCAGGATTCTTTTCTAAAGGCCTACCGTTCACTGGCTGCATACAAAGGTGGGGCAGCCTTTAAAACGTGGTTTTTTCGGATTGTCTATACAACCGCCATATCAAAGGTAAGGCGTAAAAAGCAAAATTTTATCAGTTATGAAGATTATCGGCTTACAGACCAGGAGCTACTGGAATGTGAAGAGGCTGTCGGACAGTTCACGGCCGAAGAGCGGGCAACCTATCTTCACAAGGCCATGGATCAGCTTGATCCCGAAGAAAGAGCCATTCTGAATCTTTATTACTTTGAGGAACTTCCTGTGGATGAGGTTGCTGCAATAATGGATCTGTCAGCATCCAATGTCAAGGTTAAACTCTTCAGGAGTAGAAAGAAGCTGTATGAACAACTGCATGGTTTGCTTAAGGGTAAAGAAGCAGTGTTTTGTTAAAAATAGGTACATGAGTCAGCAGGCTTGAATTATTGTCTGCAACAACAATACAAACAGATCGTGAAATGGAAAACAAGGAGAGACTTATCGGATATCTGAAGGAACTTCCAATGGAGAAGCCGTCAGATGACTTCAAACTTCAGGTAATGAGCCGTGTAAGATTGGAACCGGTTTACACAAAGATGGTCTATCTACCGCTGATTAGCAGGCAAGTTTGGTGGAGTGTTTTTGTTGGCTTTGCGTTAGTCTTTTTCAGTGTACTTTTTTATTTTTCCTTTTTGCCGGCTGATTCAACCATGAATGGGTTGATTATTTTCGAGAAGTTAGACTTAGCCTGGATTACCAGACCGTTTGAATTATTTTCCCAAGCCTTGGGTAAAATGTCATTTACCTACATCATCATAGTTGCCGCGATATCTGTTCTATTGTTAATGGATCAGCTTTATACCCGTTATACTGATCGTTAGTCTGTTGACAGGCTTGAATTGTGGATGTAGTGCTCTCTCGGTACTACTTTTAAATCATAGTGACAAAATATTTGAAGTTTTTTAAAAAAAATGATCAATTGCTGTTGAAAAATCGATATGGTTTCTATTTTTGCAAATAAAACCAAACCATGCTTGACATCCTTTACAACAGAAGAAGTACCCGAAAGTTTAGTGATAAGAAAATTGAGGAAGCTTTGGTAAAGCAGCTATTAAAAGCTGCATTACTGGCACCTTCCTCCAAAAATGGCCAGCCGTGGGAGTTTATAGTTGTAGATGATGCCGGTTTACTGAACCAACTATCACTTTCAAAACCACATGGTGCCTGCCTTTTAAAACATGCACCGCTTGCCGTTGTCGTTGCAGGGGATAAGACCAAAAGTGATGTCTGGATTGAAGATTGTTCCATTGCCTCCATTATTTTGCAGTTAGCTGCAGAGGGCCTGGGATTGGGTTCCTGTTGGGTGCAGATTCATCGTCGGTTTCACGATGATGAGCAGACTGCCAATGAGTTTATTTGCAATCTTCTTCATATTCCTAGTCACCTTGAAGTTCTGTCTGTTGTAGGTATTGGTTACAAGGCTACAGATCGGTCTGCCCTCGGAACCAAGGAGACCGACTGGCAAAAAGTAAAGAGGAACAGTTACAGCAAAGCTTAAATAATTGTGAATTGAAATGACACTCAGAAACCAACTGGACGATACGGATCTCCAAATTCTGGACATAGTAACGAAGAACGCGCGTATTCCATTCAAGGATGTTGCCGAAGCTTGTGGGGTTTCCAGGGCTGCGGTTCACCAGCGCGTCAACCGGATGATGGAGATGGAGGTAATTGTTGGTTCAGGCTATAACGTTGATCCCAAAAAGATTGATTTCAGAACCTGTTCCTACATAGGTATTTTTCTGGAAAAGGGAAGTTTGTATTCAGAAGTAGCTGAACAGCTTCGCTCTATCCGGGAGATAGTTGAATGCCATTATATCACCGGGCAATATGCAATCTTCGCCAAAATATATGCCCGCGACAACGAGCATTTAAAATCTGTGTTGAGCGACAAGATCCAGAAAATCTCCGGTATTTCCAGTACAGAAACCTTTATCTCCCTTGAAGAGACTTTCAAGAGAGAGGTTCCGATTTTCTGAGTATCCCCCCTTTTTTATAACCACTTTGTGCAGCTTGAATAGTCATTTCTTCAGGGGATACCCCATGAGGAATTAAAAACTGAATTTGTTCAGGGCTTACAAAAAAAATCCGGGTAACATCGCAATTAATCTTTTGAGATTACTGTCTTGTTACCCGGAATATCGCACCTACAAAAATGAACGTTGTATCGGAATTTTACTAAACTGTAGGATGTGCAATTGATATATTCAAGTTAGGATAAATCATTCACTAGTCGCTTTCAGAATAAGCGATTTCGTTGTGTTGTGTGATATCTAGACCGGCAATTTCTTCTGTTTTGCTGGCACGAATACCGACCAGTTTGTCTACTATTTTGAACAGGATGAAGGTCATTACCCCAGAGAAGACAATGGTCACAACAGTAGCAATCAATTGTAGGTAAAACTGTTTTGGATTGCCATAAAAAAGACCACTGTAAGCCGATTGAATTGTTGGGGTTGCGAGAAGACCGGTAGCAAGTGCACCGATGATTCCACCGATTCCATGAACACCAAAGGCATCCAAAGAGTCATCGTACCCAAATTTGTGTTTCACTACCGAAACCATGAAGAAGCAGACAACGGCAACCAGGATTCCTATAACGATGGCTCCGGTTACGCCAACAAATCCAGCTGCTGGTGTGATGGCCACCAATCCTGCTACTGCTGCTGTACTGATACCGATGACGGTAGGTTTTTTATTCAAGATCCAGTCAAGAATTACCCAAGTAACAGCTGCAGTTGCCGTAGCAATGTGGGTTGCGAGGAATGCGCTGACGGCCAATCCGTCTGCTGCTAAACCGCTTCCGGCATTGAATCCAAACCATCCAACCCAAAGAAGGGCTGCTCCCATCACGACCATTGGAATATTGTGGGGTGGCGTAGGGTGGTTGTTGTAGTTTCTCCTGGACCCAATCATCAAGGTCATCACCAAGGCGGCGATACCTGCATTTATATGGACGACTGTACCACCGGCAAAGTCAAGTACTCCAAGTTTATACATCCAGCCATCGGCCGACCATACCCAGTGTGCAACCGGATTGTAAACAAAAATTGCCCACAGAACCGAGAAAATCAAGAAACCGCGGAACTGAATACGTTCAGCAAAGGCTCCAATGATCAGGGCGGGGGTGATGATGGCAAACATGCATTGAAAAAGTACGAACAAAAGGTGTGGAATCCTGGCAGTAGCCTGGGATATATAGTATGGACTTACATCAGTTACCCCAATTCCATTGAGGAAAGCCCAGTCAAAGCCTCCAATGTATGGAGCAAGTGCACCCGTTGAAGAACTAAAGGAGAGGCTGTAACCAAAGATTACCCATTCAAGGCTGATAACAGCGGTCAAAATGAAACACTGCATTAAAATATTCAGTACGTTCTTTTGGCGCACCAATCCGCCGTAGAAAAGTGCCAATCCGGGGATGGTCATCAGCAGTACCAGGGCAGTCGCAACAATCATCCAGGCGGTATTTCCTGCATCAATGAATGGAACCGGTTCAGCAGCAGGCGTATCAGCGGCAAAAAGGGCAAAGGGAGCTATCAATCCGAGTAAGATCAACCCGGTATATTTTGTTAATTTTCTCATCTCTTTTTATTTTATGATTGAAATTGTAATGGGCTATTTCTTATCGTACAAGGATTCGTCGCCCGAATCACCGGTTCTGATCCGAACCGACTGAACTATTTCTGAGACAAAAATCCTTCCGTCGCCGCTCTCTCCGGTATAAGCCGATTGGAGGATGGCATTGATGGATTTCTCTACGTTGACGTCGCGAACCACAAAGGATAGGCAAATCCGTGCAATTGAATTTACATCATAGGCTATTCCTCTGAAAATTAACCCCTGACGTGCTGTGCCTTGTCCTTTAACCTCCCACCAGGAGAGAAAGTCGATGTCGGCTTCATGCAGGGCAGCACGTACTTCTTCAAACTTTGTTTTTCTTACGATTGCTTCAATCTTTTTCATGTGTCTAATATTTATATGATTGATAATGTATGGTCTATGCTATAAAAAAGTGGATTATTGGTTGGCCAACGTAATCCCAATCACGATGTTGAACTGTTCAGTAGAAGGATTCAGGATCAGTGCCCCTGTCAATGGAATTGAAAAAGTATCATTGATTTTAATGGCTGTACCAGTTTTGATCCCCACATTGCAAAGATTGAATTTGGCATCTTTGGTGTATTGGCCATCACCTGCACCGGCAAAGATGGTAACAGGTCCAGCAGCATACCCTGCTTCAAAATAGGTGTCATCTGCATTGAACATATAGGCAGCAGTCAGTGTGAGTTTGCCCAATCCAAGGTTAACCATTGGCTCGAAGTAGTGAGAGGTTCCCTCAAAATAAGGGGAAGTAGCGCTGGGGAAATAGTAATCCGTCAGGTTAAGTGTCAGTGATCCGCTTTTTCCCAGGGCAAAAGAGTAACTGGTGAAAAGATCTGCTTCAGCAGCCTCGTTGGTGTCGAAACAGTAAGAACCCCAACCTCCAATGGTGAATCCACTTTTGCTGTATTTGACAGTTGGCTGCAGGGCAGGTCCACTTCCAAATTTGGCACCACGCCAGACATAACTACTGTAAAGATCCACACCTGTTGTCCAGGGACTTTTTTCCTGAGCAGTTGCATTGAGAGAAGTTAGGAGTGTCAGGGTGAAAACGGCTAAGAGAATTTTGTTTTTCATGGTTTTAAGAATTAAGATTAAACACTGTTTCTTTTTTTGGGGGTGTATTCGAATAATTTTACTTTTTTTTGAGATACCCCCTGTTTTTATGAATCTGATTCGACAAAAGTAGGTTTATTTTTTAATTACAGCTAAAAAAATGGGGGTATACATTCAAATTAATGATTAATTAACAAACGGCAGTATCGTTTTTATGGGGGTGAGATCATGAAAAACACCTATATTTAAGGATATAGGTGTTTAATGTAGGGGGTGTGACTGACCTGGTTAATTTTTCAATTTTACATTCCCAGGAAGAAAAAATGAAAAGAATAGCATCTGAACCTCTTTACTGAGGAGGCAATGGTCTGAGTAATGCAGGCAAAATGATTCTACCTGTGAAACAGCAAACCCAATTTCTTCCAGCTACCATTATTGGGCTGGAAAGAAATTGGGTTTTGTGAAGTAATCTGGAAGGGCAATCCTTTTTAGGATGCCAATATTCTTTGTCTGACAGCTTCAAACATTAAAATTCCTGCTGCAACGGATACGTTGAGTGATTGAATTGTTCCCAGTTGGGGTATTTTGGTCCATTCATCCGCAATCTTAAGCAGCGCAACATCAATACCTGTCTCTTCTGAACCCAAAATAATCACCAGGGGTGCTGTCATATCGCAACTAAAATAGTTGAACTCCCCCTTTTCCGTAGCCGCGATTACTTTCAAACCTGAGTTTTTCAGGAATCTGACCGCATTGATCAGGCTTTTCTCCCTGCACACCGGAATTGTCAGCAGGGCTCCGGATGAAGTTTTAATGGCATCTGCATTGATTTGGGCTGAGCCCTTCTCCGGTATCAGGATGGCATCTACTCCGGCAACCTCCGCAGAGCGGGCTATGGCTCCAAAGTTTCTTACATCTGTGACTCTGTCTAGGATCAGGATCAACGGGTTTTTACCTTGCTCATAAAGCATCGGAACAATTTCAGTGATGGGTTGGTAGGCGATGGGAGAAATAAAGGTAACTACACCCTGGTGGTTCTTTCTTGTAACCCTGTCGATTCGCTCTACAGGAACTTGCTGGAAAGGTATATCAAATTGTCTGACCAGTTTCATCAACTCCTGGTACAACTCTCCCTGCAATCCCTTGCGGAGGAGGATTCGGTCAATCTCTTTCCCGGCATTGATAGCCTCAATCGTAGAGTGCAATCCAAAAACAAAATTCTTGTCTTCCATAATTACTTCTTTATTCAGGTTTCCTGGCATTCCAGCTTTCCAGGTCACTGTGGAGATCGGCCCATTTCCCCAGCTCCTTGTCTAGTTGTGTTTTGGTGGAGTCATACTTGTTGAGCAGGTCACTATCCACCTTTTCAGGATGATCGCTCATGTAAATATCGGTGATGGTAATCTCATTCTCCAGTTTTGAGATGTAGGCTTCCACATCAAAGATCTGCTTTTCAATTTTGCTGATCATTTTATTGATCTCTTTGCGCTCTTCAAAAGTAACGGATGCCAACTCTTTGACAGGTTCCTTTTTCTCCCGCTTGACGGGGGCACTGGCCTCCAGCTCGCGCATCGAATCCATCTCCTTCTTTTGCAGGAATTCATAGATACCGCCCAGGTGTTGTTTGATTTTCTTGCTTTTGAACTCGTATACCACATTGACCAGTCCATCCAGGAATTCCCGGTCGTGTGAGACCAGCAAAAGCGTGCCATCAAAATCAAGCAAGGCTTTTTTTAATATTCCTTTGGAATGGATATCGAGGTGGTTGGTGGGTTCATCCAGTACCAGGAAATTGACCGGTTCGAGTAGTAGGCGGATCATGGCCAACCTCGATCTCTCTCCTCCTGAGAGCACCTTAACCTTTTTATCGACATCCTCTCCCGAAAACATGAAGGCGCCCAGGATATCCCGAATTTTTGTGCGGATATCTCCAACTGCAATCTGGTCAATGGTCTCCAGTGCGGTCAGCTCTTCATCCAGCAGTGATGCCTGGTTTTGGGCAAAATATCCAATTTTTACATTGTGCCCCAGTTGCTGTTCTCCGGTACATTCAAGCTGCTGCATCAAAATGCGGGCCATGGTAGTTTTACCTTCTCCGTTTTTGCCGACAAATGCAATTTTTTCACCTCTCTCGATGATGAGGTCTATATCGTTCAAAACCTGAAGTTTATCATAAGATTTGGAGACCCCCACTGCCTTGAAGACCACGGTTCCTGATCGGGGAGAGGGAGGAAATTTGATATTCATGGAGCGGGTATCCTCTTCATCAACTTCAATCCTGTCGACTTTGTCGAGCTGCTTGATCCTTGATTGCACCTGCACGGATTTGGTTGCCTTGTAACGGAAACGTTCGATAAAATCCTCTGTGTCTGCGATCATTTTCTGTTGGTTCCGAAAGGAGGCCAGCTGCTGTTCGCGTCTTTCAACCCTTAATTCCAAATATTTGGAATAATTGACCTTGTAATCATAAATTTTGCCCAGACTAATTTCAACGGTCCGGTTGGTGACATTGTCGAGGAAGGCACGGTCGTGCGAGACCAGAACTACCGCACCGGCATAATCTTTCAGAAACCGTTCGAGCCATTGAATGGATTCAATATCAAGGTGATTGGTCGGTTCATCCAGCAGGAAGACATGGGGTTTTTGCAAAAGAATTTTGGCGAGTTCAATACGCATGCGCCATCCACCCGAGAATTCAGAAGTCGGCCTGTCGAAATCTTTGCGGTCGAAACCCAATCCCGTTAAAGTTTGTTCAATATTGGCATGAAAATTCCCCCCACCCAGCAAATGAAACCGATCGTTTACTTCGTGCAGTTCATCCATGATCTGGTGGTATTCCGTAGAATCGTAATCTTCCCGGACGGATAGTTCGTTGCTAAGGAAATTTATTCGTTTTTCGAGCAGGTGGATCTCTTCAAAAGCCCTGGCAGCCTCTTCAATCACCGAACTCGAGTCGGTGGTATCCATGTGTTGGGGCAAGTAACCGATTTTGACATCCTTGGGTACTATTACCCTGCCTGAAGTAGGAACCTGTTTTCCGGCAAATATTTTTAAAAGGGTAGATTTTCCTGCGCCATTTCTGCCAGCAAGACCAATGCGGTCGCGGGGATTGACAATGAAGCTTACCTGTTTGAAAAGCTCAAAACCACCAAATTCAACATATAACTCTTCTACAGATATCATAAAATACGAATTGCACGAATTGAATACGAATTACACGAATTATGTCCGGCCAACCACGGATTGCGCCTACTAAACTGAGTATATAAGAAATGTTTGAAGGGTATTAACCTATTATATTATAACATTATAAGCCACATTTACCATTCAAACTTTTCAACCCAGCTAAACCTTTCAACAAAATGTTGGATTAGCGCTCTTTTCAGTTTCAATGTCTGCCAGTCTCATTTGCTCCTTTTCTTTTACCGGTTGCAAAGGTAGCACAAAATAGGGCATCAGAAAAATCGCCGGAAGTTATTACCTCCGGCGATCGTGTGTGTCTGACCCTTTTTGCCCTTCGGGGCAGCATCCCATGATGAAGCTAGGAAAAAGATAAGTTTGACAGGAAGTCAAAAACTGATGGTATGTCCAAAATCAGCAGATTCCAAAGCAAATGAGTTTTAGCGTCAGAACTTTAGTTAATTCTAGTCACTTTAATTTCCTATAATTTAGGTAACTCCCAAGGCGCCCTGTAGTTGGCAAGTATCAATTTGTCAGCTTCCGGATCATTGATGAATCCTTGTTTCTCTCCATCCCAGTTAACCTGCCTGCCAAGGCGGTAGGCAATATTTCCCAGTGAAGCAATTCTTGCAATGTGTGCCCCGGTCTCAATGTCACAATTTGGTTTTTTCCGCGATTTGATGCATTCCAGGAAATTTTGTACGTGCAAGTCCAAACCTTTTCCGGTACTTCCCTGGGGAGGTACGGGTACAAAGTCCTTCAAGGCGGAGGTACTCTTTGTCTCAGGCATAACAACCCAGCCGTTGCGGTCGACCACCAGGGTGGCATACTCCCCAATAAACGCAACACCATGTCCTCTGCCATAATTCTGGCCATAGATACCGATGGTGTGGTCCCATACAATATTGAAGTCGCCGAAATCATAAATGGCCATCATGGTATCCGGAGTCTGCATGGCATCTGTGGGAAAGGCATATTTGCCCCCTGATGCCATCACAGATTTTGGAACATATTGGTTCATGCCAAAGAGTGCGTAATCCAATAAGTGTACTCCCCAATCTGTCATCAAACCTCCTGCATAATCCCAATACCAGCGAAAGGTGAAGTGAAAGCGGTTGACATTGAATGGACGGGCTGGGGCAGGACCGAGCCATAGGTCATAGTTGACGCCGTCGGGAATGGCAGAATCTGGCTGTACCGGTATTGCCCCTTTCCAACCCACGTAAGACCATGCTCTGGCTGAGCGAACACGGCCCAGTTTGCCGCTGTGGACATAATCTACAGCATCTTTCCAATGCGGGTCGCTTCGCTGCCACTGTCCAACCTGAACGACCCTGTTGTATTTTTGGGTGGCTTTGACCATGAGATTGCACTCCTCGATGGTCCTTCCAAGCGGTTTTTCGCAATAAACATCCTTTCCCGACTGGCAAGCATAGACCATTGGCAGGCAGTGCCAGTGGTCAGGAGTTCCTACAATGACTGCATCAATATCTTTTCTGTCTATGATCTTACGGAAGTCTTCGTAAACATCCGGACGTTTGCCGGTCATTTTTTCCACCTCCGCGGCACGATCGTTCAGGATTTTTGCATCCACATCGCACAATGCCGCACACACAACTCCCGGTTGTTTGAGAAAGGCCGTGAGATCATTGAACCCCATCCCTTTGCAACCAATCAGGGCAACTACCACCTTGTCGCTGGCAGAGACACAGGAGCTCATTCCATTGGTTAAAACTGCAATTCCTGAGGCGGTTAAGCCGGCATCCCGAATAAAATCTCTTCTGTTGGTAACCATGTTTTGATTTTATATTTAAAAGTCTATAAAAGATGATCGTAGTAAATAGGCAAACTTCTGAAAAAACCGTTAAATTTAAGCAAAAATGAGTTAGATTAATCTATTGTTAACAGGATTCAGTAGTTTTAATCTTTTGTTAATATTTGAAAACAGAGCAACACTAAATCTTAGAAAATGGAGCAATTGAATGAATACATTAAACAGCATGAGAAGAGGTTTTTAAATGAACTTTTCGAACTGATCAGGATACCGTCAGTCAGTTCATTGGAAAGGCACAGACCTGATATGCTAAAAGCCGCGGAATACTGGAAACAGATTTTGCTGGAAGCCGGGGCTACCTCTGCTGCCATCTATGAGACAGCGGGTCATCCTGTTGTTTATGCGGAAAAAATTGTGGATCCGCTCAAAAAGACAGTTTTGGTCTATGCGCACATGGATGTAATGCCGGTTGATCCATTGGAAAAGTGGCATTCCAATCCATTTGAGCCTGAAATTAGGGATGGCAAAATTTGGGCAAGGGGAGCCAATGACGATAAAGGACAATCGTTTATCCATGCCAAGGCTTTTGAGTGGCTGGTGAAAAGCGGATCGCTTCCCTGCAATGTGAAGTTTATGGTAGAAGGCGAGGAGGAGATTGGCTCCCCCCATCTTGGTCAATTTTGTGAAGAGCACAAGGAGCTGTTAAAAGCCGATGTGATACTCGTCTCTGACACAGGGATGATCGCCAGGGATATTCCTTCCATTACTTCTGGTTTAAGGGGATTGGCCTATTGGGAAATCGAGGTTACAGGTCCAGACCGTGATTTGCACTCCGGATTATTTGGGGGTGCCGTCGCCAATCCTATCAACGAATTGTGCAAGTTAATTTCAAAAATGACCGATGAGCACCACAGAATAACCATTCCAGGATTTTACGAGGATGTAGTAGAGGTCTCCGCACAAGAGCGAGCGATGCTTGCTCAGAATCCTTTTGATGAGTTAAAGTACAAAAAGGCAATTCAAGTATCTCAACTTCAGGGGGAAGATGGTTTTACTACAACTGAACGAACCGGCATCCGGCCTACGTTTGATGTGTGTGGCATCTGGGGTGGCTATACCGGGGAGGGATCCAAAACGGTTTTGCCTTCCAAGGCCTTTGCAAAGGTAAGTACCCGGCTGGTTCCCAATCAAGACCATGAAAAGATTGCCATCTTGTTTAAAAACTACTTTGAATCATTGGCGCCAGAGTCAGTCAAAGTCAATGTCAAGGTTCACCATGGCGGACAGGGCTATTTGTGCCCCATCGACCATCCCGCCTATCTTGCTGCCGAGAAGGCATTCTACAAAGTATATGGAAAAAACCCTGTGCCGGTTCGGAGTGGAGGAAGTATTCCCATCGTTGCAACCTTTGAAAGCGTACTGGGTATCAAAACCATCTTAATGGGCTTTGGTCTGGAGTCGGACGCGATCCACTCGCCAAATGAGAATTTCCTTCTTGAAAATTTCTTCAATGGTATAAGGTGTGTTGTTCAGTTTTACCATTTTTTTAGCATTTAGGGTATATATAATAGGACCCCTCAGCAAAAAAATCCAGTTTTATTAACTGGATTTTTTTTTATTCAGGAATTGTGATTTTATTCAAAAACCAATAAAAAATCAGATAAAAGTGCCACAAAATTCAATTTCAATGTTAAAAAAACATGAATTATTGATTTTTGTGATGAAAAATAGGGGGTGATTTTAAAATTAATGTAATTTAGCAGAAAAATTTTGAATTTATTATTTCTTAAAATTATACCTATGGCAACAATTAGATTTAAGGCTCTTGAGATTTTAATGACCAGAAAACCTGTCGAGGTCAAAAGGGAGAAGAATCTGACATCTGACTATTATGGGATGTTGGTTTTTGATCGTCCTAAAATGAAGAAATACCTTTCCAAAGACTCTTTCAAGGGAATTTGTGATGCAATTGACAATGGAACTACCATTGATAGAAAGATTGCTGACCAGGTAGCCATTGGCATGAAGGCATGGGCAATGGAAAATGGTGCAACACACTATACCCACTGGTTTCACCCGCTGACAGACGGAACAGCTGAGAAGCATGATGCATTTATCGATCATTCGGAGTTGGGGGGTGTTGTCGAAAGTTTTCCGGGAAAATTATTGGCCCAGCAGGAGCCTGATGCTTCCTCCTTTCCAAGTGGTGGTATAAGGAACACTTTTGAAGCCAGGGGATATACTGCATGGGATGTTTCTTCCCCAGCCTTTATTGTTGGCACAACACTTTGCATTCCTACCATTTTTATATCCTACACGGGTGAAGCACTTGATTACAAGGCTCCGCTTTTGAAGGTTATGAACGCTGTTGACAAAGCAGCTGTGGATGTTTGCCAGTATTTTGACAAGAATGTCACCCAGGTGACTGCCAACCTTGGTTGGGAACAGGAGTATTTTCTGGTGGATGAGGCCCTCTTTATGGCCCGTCCTGACCTGGTGCTTACCGGACGTACCTTGATGGGACACTCCTCAGCCAAGGATCAGCAATTGGAAGACCACTACTTTGCCTCAATACCTGAGCGTGTAGCCCAGTTTATGATTGATTTAGAAAACGAAGCCTACAAATTGGGAATTCCGGCTAAAACCAGGCACAATGAGGTTGCTCCCAACCAGTTTGAACTTGCTCCGATTTTTGAAGAGGTCAACCTGGCCAATGACCACAACCAGATGATCATGGATCTGATGAACAAGATAGCACGCCATCATGGTTTCAGGGTTCTGTTGCACGAGAAACCTTTCTCAGGCATCAATGGATCGGGTAAACATAACAACTGGTCATTGTCTACCAATACGGGTGTTAACCTTTATTCTCCCGGTAAAAATCCAAAATCCAACACTCAATTCCTGACATTTATTGTCAATACGATCAAAGCGGTTTACGACAACCAGGATCTGCTTCGCGCCTCGATTGTCTCAGCCAGCAATTCACACCGGTTGGGAGCGAACGAGGCACCTCCGGCAATTATCTCCTCTTTCCTTGGTACAGAGGTAAATGCCATGCTCGACCAGATCGAGAATGTTGTTGGGGAGAAAAAAATGACTCCGGATGAAAAGACTGATCTCAAGTTGAATATCGGTCGCATTCCTGAAATTTTGCTGGACAATACCGACAGAAACAGGACATCTCCTTTTGCTTTTACTGGAAACAGGTTTGAATTTAGAGCAGTAGGTTCATCTGCCAATTGTGCTTCAGCTATGATTGCCTTGAATTCAGTGGTTGCCGCTCAATTGATTCAATTCAAGAAAGATGTGGACAAACTGATAGAGTCCGGAGTTAAAAAGGATGAAGCCATCTTCCAGATATTGAAAAAATACATCATCGAATGTAAACCGGTTCGTTTTGATGGCAATGGTTACAGCCAGGAGTGGGCCGATGAGGCTGAGCGTCGTGGACTGACCAACATCAAAAGTGTACCGATGGCATTGGATGCATACCTGAACAAGGGTTCACGGAAAGTATTTGAAACCCTGGGAATTTTCAATGAGAAAGAGCTTGAAGCACGTGTGGAGGTAGAATATGAAAAATACATCAAGAAGATTCAGATTGAGGCACGTGTATTGGGTGATCTTGCCATCAACCATATTGTTCCAACCGCAATTGCTTATCAGACCACATTGATTGAGAATGTCAAGGGTTTGAAGTTAATCTTCTCTGATGAGGAATTCAATGAACTTGCTGGTGCACGGAAGGATCTGATCAAAGAGATCTCCAACCACATTTCCAATATCAAGTCCAAAACAAAAGAGATGATTGAGGCAAGGAAGGTTGCCAATGTAATTGAGCATTCAAGGGAAAGAGCCCTGGCATATGAGCAGAATGTGAAACCTTACCTAGAGGATATTCGTTACCACATTGACAAACTAGAATTGGTGGTTGACAACGAATTATGGCCATTGCCCAAATACCGTGAACTATTGTTTACACGCTAAGCGTAACAGTTTGTAAAAATTAACCGCCCCTCTGCTGATGCAAAGGGGCGGTTTTTTTATTGATTGAACCCGAGCTAAAATATCAGATTATCAGGAGCGCCTGAAAAGGTGATCCACCATTTTTACCTTTTTTCTTTTCAGTTGAAAAAAACCGGAAAATTTGTCTGCCCGGGTCTGGACATTCCTGCGAAGTAATACCAATTCCCGATCTTTCAATTCTTCCCATTGCTGGGATGAAAACGTGAACAAAGCCTGCTTGTCGATGGCTTCCACCGTTTGACGGTATCTTCCCTCGCCGGTCTTTTTAAAAGATACCAGGGCGAACCACTCCGCAGAGGGAATGCTTTCAACCTGCCAGCTTAGACTCCTGCTGCCATTTGAATGCTTTACAAAGGTGATAGCTCCACCAATACTATTCCATTCCTGCCTGATTGAAATTGGATTGAAGTCGATAGACTGGAGAATATCCGCTCTTGCAATCGCATCAGTTCTGGCCATTCGTAACGAGTCACTCTCTTCAGGAACAACCGCAGCCACTATAGCTTGGGAAGGGGCAAAGTGGGTGTTCTCATGAATTGGTACCGAACTATTCAGATGGTAATCCAGCAGTGTTTTTGCCTGATGGGTCGACATTTCACTCATGTTGGATGCACTGTAAAAGGCAAAACCCTTCACATTTGTTTTGGTCCGGAGGAAGTTAATCTGATCTGTCAGTTCATTTTGACTTTTCCACCCATTCTTCTCGGCTGTTGATTTGTAAAGTGCCTGGCCTATGTACAAAGGTTTGCCGTAACTATTTTCACTCCACCACTGGACAAGGGAGGTAAAATCCCCAAAATGGTTTCCTTTCTCCCAATAGAGCTGGGGTATAACGTAGTCGACCCATCCATTCTTCAGCCATTTTCTTACATCTGCATACAAGTCATCATACGAACTGATTCCTTTTAAACCGGAGGATCCCTGTGGGTCAACGGATTTATTTCTCCAGATACCAAAAGGGCTTATTCCAAATTTGAGTTTTGGATTGATTCGATACAAGGTATCGTGAAGTGCAGATACAAAGCTGTTTATATTCTCTCTTCTCCAGTCTTTCAACCTTTTGGGATAATATTCCTTGCCATAACGCGCAAAACTTTTTTCATCTCCAAATTTTTTCCCTGTTACCGGATAGGGATAAAAATAATCATCCAGGATGACCGCATCAATCTCGTAATTGTGTGCTACCTCAGCGATCACTTTGACTACGTGACGGATGACTTCAGGAAAGCCTGGATCCAGAAAGTACTTTTTGTCAAATTCCCTGACATATTGGGGATGTTTGGAGGCAAAACTGTTGGGATCCAACTGGTAAAACCCTAAATTTCTTACCCTGAAAGGATTAAACCAGGCATGTAATTCCATGCCCCGTTGGTGACACATTTCAATGGCCCAGGCCAACGGATCATAAAATGGTTTTGGAGGCCGGCCTTGCTTGCCAGTCAGAAAGAGAGACCAGGGTTCAGTTTTTGATTGGTAAAATGCATCGGAGGCTGCCCTCACCTGCAGAATGACTACATTCAGGTTGAATTTTTGGAATTTGTCCAGCAATGCTAAAAATTCTGCTTTCTGTTCTGCGACTGTCAGGTTTGGCTTGGATGGCCAATCGATGTTGTTGATCGTGGCAATCCAAACAGCCCTGAATTCAGCACTCCTGGATTCATCATGGGCGGTAATCCTCACACCGGCTCCATTTCCATTCCAGTGCATCAAAAGGAGTAGAAATGTTAGCAGAAATTGAATTTTAGCGAAGTGGTTCATGTAAAATATTTTAATCATTGGCAGTTAAAAAGAATGACCAGTCATTTGATTGAGAGGTCATTCCATGGGTATTGATGGTTCAAGTTTTCAAGGGTAATATTTTACAAATGCTTCCATTGCTTCGTATTCAGCCATACCTACAGCATCATACATTTTGGCAGTGGATCGGTTTCGCTCTTCAGCCCTTTGCCAGAATTCACGTTCGTCTTCACCCATAAACATGGCACCTTCTTTCTGAGACTGGTGCCTAAGTATGGCCTCTCTTTTTCTTGACAATTCAATGGGACTAATGGGAACAGCCATTTCTATTTGATCGGCATCCCATTCGGCCCAGGCACCACGGTAAAGCCATACCCAGCAACTCTTCATCCATTCCTGGTTTCGCAGGTATTCAAGTGCTACAAAGATGGCATCCAGGCATACCCGGTGGGTACCATGGGGGTCCGACAAGTCTCCAGCAGCAAATATTTGATGTGGTTGTATGGACTCAAGTACGTCGATGATGATCCGAACATCTGCTTCGGCGATTGGAGCCTTGGATTTGAGTCCGGTTTCGTAAAACGGGAGATCCAGGAAGTGGATGTTCTCATTGTTTAATCCAAAATAGCGAAGGGCTGATCTTGCTTCCATTCTGCGAATCAAGCTTTTAACTTTTCTTAGGTCCGGAATGTCTATATCATTGTCCTTTTTGTTCTTGATAAAGTTGGTGATCTTATCCTGCTGAATTTGAGCAACCGGATTGGCTGCATCATAAAAAGCAATGTACTCCTGGTGAAAATCCAGAAAACGGGTCACATATTCATCGGAAACAGCAAAGTTTCCGGAAACCTGATAGCACACATGTACTTCGTGCCCCTGTTCAACCAGACGTAAAAGCGTACCACCCATCGAAATGACATCATCGTCGGGGTGCGGACTGAAAATTACAACCCTCTTTTTTTTAGGATTTGCCCGCTCTGGACGGAAGGTATCATCAACATCTGGTTTGCCTCCTGGCCAACCGGTTATAGTATGTTGCAAATCATTGAATACCTTTATGTTGATCTTATAAGCAGATCCTACAGTTGCGAGAAGGTCGCTGAGTCCATTGTCGTTGTAATCTTTTCCGGTTAATTTCAGAAGGGGTTTACTGGTTTTGTAACACAACCAGAGTACTGCCTTTCTGATCAGGCGGTCCTCAGACCAGTCCATGCTATCGAGAAGCCATGGAGTCTTCATTCTGATCAGCTGAAGGGAGGCCCCCTGGTCAACGATCACCTTGGCGTCTTCATGAAACTGTATGTAAGAGGCAGGAACCAGGTTGTTCGGTTCATCTTCGACCATTTGCTTGACAACTTTGGCTTTGGTTTCACCAAAGGCGGAAAGGATAATCTTCTTGGCACTTAGAATGGTTGCGATGCCGATGGTAATGGCACTTCTAGGTACATTCATGAAACCCCTGAACTGTTTGGCCTCTTCCTGACGGGTAAGCGGATCGAGCGTAATGATCCGCGTTCTGGTGTTCCTTCCGGAGCCTGGTTCATTGAATCCAATGTGTCCGCTTCTTCCGATCCCCAATAGCAAGAGGTCAATTCCTCCGGCCTCTTCAATCAGTCGTTCATATTCACGGCAATAATCATGGACTTCATCCATCATGATGGTGCCATCCGGTATATGAATATTTTTTGGAGGAATATCAACGTGGTTGAAGAGATTCATCCGCATGTAATAATGATAGCTGTGAATGGAATGGCTGGAAAGGGGATAGTATTCATCCAGGTTAAAGGTGATCACATTTCTAAAACTTAATTCTTCTTCCTTGTGCATCCTCACCAACTCAGCAAAAATGCCCAGCTGGGTCGAGCCTGTTGCCAGTCCAAGAACACAATTTTTGCCTTCGGTTTGTTTTGCAAGAATGAGGTTGGCAACCTCCCTGGCTACTACGATGGAAGCATCCGAACTTTCCTGGTAAATAAATGTAGGAATTTTTTCATACTTGGTAAGTACATCCCTACGGGTAAGATTGGTTGGAAAGTGATCCAATGAATGGTCGAAGATCGGATTTTGACTTTGTAGTTTGTTGTTGAGATTTATCACTGTTGAAACATTAAAAGATGATCAGATTAACCTTAAAAAATAAGGTTTGTAATGGTTTTATACGTCAAAATTAGAAAAAAAGTAACTAAATCAGTAAAATCTGACGATAATATCCTCTATCATTTTGTCCTCCAAAGGATCGTATTCACTTTTAAGGTTTACCAGAAGCGCATTGGCGGTTATTTGCCATAGGACGGCATCCAAGCCTCCCCTGTATTTTTTTATCAACTCAAAGGGCGAGTTCCCGGTTTCCCGGTCGATTAGTTTGATGAAGATTTTTATTTGCCTAATATTTAGTGATTTAAGCGTATCAACATAGGTGTTGAAGGTGTGCTTTTCATACCATTTCAGGTAGGCTTTCCTTTGGGCTTTGGTCTTGTATATGGAGTCAAGTTCAGAATTTACCAGCTTTATTTCGCTGGAAACGATTTTGGAAAGGGGATAGGTCCGTTTGACATCTTCGTAAAGTTGATAGTACTTTTTTTCTTCTTTTCTGTTCTTATACTGGTAATCTCCTTTTATTTCGATGGGGGGAAAACTGAAATGAAGCATTGTATCGTTGATTCCTTGCTTCTTGTTCAATGAATCCATGATTGCCTTTTCCCGCTCGGATTGAAGGGTAAGTCTTGAATTCTGTGCAGGTAATCTGCTTGTAATGCCAACCAGTAACAAGAACAGGCAGAAGTTTCTTGCAGATGTGAAAATCGCTCTATAATTGAATGATTGCATGGCTGATTACTGATCCCTTCTTTGAACCAGGTAATTTGAAATATTGCGCAGTACACTGAGTGCATCCTGTATGGAGGAGACCTGTTCCAGTATTAAGGTCAATTTTCCTTTGTTCTCCCTTACCCTGCTTTGGCTTGGATTCCTGGAGATCCATTGCATCAATCCCGAAAATTCATTGGAGAAATAGTATTTAGAGCGCTGGTCAGCAGGGAGATAGCAGATCATTTTTTTGTCCTTCACGATGAGTTTTTCCATGTTCAATCCGATTGCCTGCCAGCGAAGCCTCACCACATTGAGCAATTCTCGGGCTGGCAGCGGTATCTGACCAAAGCGATCCGTCAAGGTCTGTTCAAAAAGTTTTAAGGTTTCCTCACTCTTCAGATCATCCAGTTCCCTGTATAGCAGTACTCTCTCTGAAATACTGGAGACATAGTCATCCGGGAACAGGAGTTCCAGATCTGTATCGATGGTACAATCCCGAATAAAGGAGGTTTGGAGGAAGGCATTTTGCTGATCTTTGATCTCCTGCTCTTGAAATACTCCCTGAAATTCATCGTTACGAAGCTCTTCCATGGCTTCGTTGAGTATTCTCTGGTAAGCTTCAAATCCAATGTCGGTTATGAAGCCACTTTGTTCACCACCCAAAAGGTTTCCCGCACCGCGGATGTCCAAATCCTGCATGGCCAGGTTAAATCCACTGCCAATGTCCGAGAACTCCTCAATTGCCTGTAAGCGCCTCCTTGCATCGGCAGTCATCGCTTCGAGGGGAGGGGTAAGCAGGTGGCAATAGGCTTTTTTGTTGGATCGCCCGACCCGTCCTCTCAGTTGGTGAAGTTCACTCAATCCAAAGTTCTGGGCATTGTTGATGAAAATCGTGTTGGTATTGGGAATATCCAATCCTGATTCAATGATGGTAGTGGCAATCAAAACATCGTAGTCACCGTTGATAAAGTCGAACATCACTTTTTCGAGCTTGTCCCCCTCCATCTGACCATGTCCTACAATGGTCCGCACATTTGGGCAGAGTTTGTGGATCAACCGCTCCAGTTCATAGATGTTGCTCACCCTGTTGTTGATAAAAAATACCTGACCTCCCCTCGATACTTCGTAGTTGATCGCTTCCCTGATAACCTCCTCGTCAAAGGAGTGTACTTCTGTTGAAATAGGGTAGCGGTTGGGTGGGGGTGTACTGATGATGGAGAGGTCACGGGCACCCATTAAAGAGAATTGAAGTGTCCTGGGAATGGGCGTAGCGGTCAAGGTCAGCGTGTCTACATTCACCTTCAACTGTTTCAGTTTCTCTTTGACAGAGACGCCAAAACGTTGTTCTTCATCGACAATAAGCAAACCCAGGTCTTTGAATTTGACCTCTTTCCCAATCAATTTATGGGTGCCTATCAGGATGTCTACCTTTCCTGTTGCCAAATCCTGAATCACCCGCTTTACATCGGAAGAGTGGCGTAATCTGCTGATATATTCCACATTGCATGGAAAATCACGAAGTCGCTCCTTGAATGTTTTGTAGTGCTGCAAGGCAAGAATGGTGGTTGGGACCAGAATGGCAACCTGTTTGCTGTCTGTTACTGCCTTGAAAGCAGCACGAACGGCAATTTCAGTTTTGCCAAATCCGACATCTCCGCATATCAGCCGATCCATTGGCATCATTCTTTCCATGTCCTCTTTTACTGCAATGGTTGCCTTGATCTGGTCAGGTGTATCTTCGTAAATGAAGCTTGCTTCAAGTTCTTGCTGCAGATAGGTGTCAGCCATGTAGGCATAACCTTTTTCCATCTTTCTTGCCGCATACAGGGCAATCAATTCGCGTGCAATGTCTTTAACCTTGCTTTTGGTCTTGTTCTTCAGATTTTGCCAGGTGGCAGTACCAAGTTTGTGGATGGTCGGTTCCTGTCCCTCTTTGCCTTTGTACTTGGAGATGCGGTGGAGGGAATGAATACTAACCAGCAGTGAATCATTGTCGCGGTAAGAGAGTCTTACTGCCTCCTGGATGTTGCCATTTACCTCTGTCCTAACCAATCCGGCAAACTTTCCAATACCATGATCGGTATGCACAACAAAATCACCCACCTGCAATTTGCTCAACTCCTTCAGGGTAAGCGCCTGCCGGGATGGCTTTTTGGTTCGTAGCTTGTAGCGGTGGTACCGTTCAAATATTTGGTGATCGTTGTAACAACAGATTTTTAGATCATGGTCGATGAATCCCTCCTGGAGGGCAAATGGCAAAGAATCAAGTTTCTGCGGATCACCTTTGTCGTCGAAAATGGCATGGAGCCTGTCTATTTGCTTTGAACTGGAGGATAGTATCAGGTTGAGGTAACCCTTGTGCCTGTTTTCCTTCAGATTGGCACCTAGAAGGTCGAAGTTTTTGTTGAAAACAGGTTGAGGGGTTGTGTGAAATTCAACAGCAGCGGCACCGCTCCTTTTATCTTGTTTTAATTCAACAAGGGCAAATTTTCTGATGAAATGCTTAAATTGTTCGGCAGATAAGAGGTCACTACTTATAATATTATTAGGTTCCCGCAACTCTTCCTGTGTGGTAAGACTTATCTCTCCGATAAAATTGATGAGATACTCAAAATTCCTGGCAACCAGATAGGTGTTTTCGTCTAAAAATTCAAAGAATGAGACCTTTTTTTCATCTTTGAGCCCCTCCTGTATATTCGGAATAATTGAAATCTTGTTGTATGGAACCTTGGAAATTTGATCTTCGATATCGAAGGAACGAATGGTTTCAACCGTATCCCCAAAAAAATCGATGCGGTAAGGATCCTCATTGGAGTAGGAAAATATATCGACAATAGATCCGCGAATGGAGTATTGACCGGGTTCAAATACGAATTCAACACGTTCAAAACCATATTCATACAACAATTCATTTACAAATGAAATGGAAAGTTTATCCCCGGTTTTTACCTGGAGGGTGTGTTTTTGAAGTCCACTTTCAGAGACCACCATCTCCATGATTGCCTCGGGATAGGTGACAATAAGCTGTTTTTTCTCATTGGCCGCGAGTTTATTCAGCACATCCGTACGCAGTATGATGTTTTCATTGTCAACATGGTCATGCCAGATGTTTCTTTTGAAGGAGGAGGGAAAAAATAGCAACTCCTCTTCGCGGCCCAGCATCTGAAGATCATCGTAGAAGAAAGCTGCCTCTTCTCGGTCATTGAGAATAAACAGGGCTTGATAGGGACTCATCTCCCTCAATACAGAAAAGGCAACTGTAGCCGATGAACCTGATAAACCTGAGACGGTAGTTTTTTTTCTGCCGGAGGTAGCCAATGCCTCTTTTAATCCAAACATGGATGGATGGGAGCGGTACAGGTGCAGAAAATCTGTTAATTCCAATGGGTGCCTTTTGATGAAAGTGCGAAGTTACAAATTTTGGGGATTGTGTTGAATGTTCAAGCCGGATGTCTCCTTTTTTTGTTACTTTGGGTTGGCTTAAATGCAAATATCAAAACTAGAAATTAATTGAAGATGAAGGTATTCAAATTTGGAGGGGCTTCCGTGAAAGATGCGGCTGGTGTTAAAAATACTGCGGCCATCATCTGTTCAGATCCTGATCAACTGATTGTGGTGGTATCTGCCATGGGGAAAACCACCGATGCACTGGTAGAAGTAACCAAGAATTATTTTGCAGGTAACCTTGAAAAGGCACGAACGGGCATTTCCACCATAAAGGATTATCACCTTAATATTGTCAAAGATCTTTTTGAATCAGGAAATGAGAAGCTGCAAAACTCAATTGTTGAGGAGTTTGAAGCCCTGACCAAAAGAGTTAACATTCCGCCATCCTTGAATTATGATTTTGAATACGACCAGATTGTATCTACAGGAGAGATGGTCTCCACCGAAATAGTGGCCACCTACCTGAATCATCTGGGAAGGATCACCAAATGGATAGATGCCGGACACTACATCCGCACCAATGACACCTGGCGGGAAGGGGTGATCGATTGGGAGCTTACCAGGAGGCTTCTTCCCCAGGCTTTTCAGTTCAATGAAAACACCGTATGTCTAACCCAGGGCTTTATCGGGGCAACCAACTTCAACCTGACAACTACCCTGGGAAGAGAAGGATCAGATTATACGGCTGCCATTTTGGCCAATGTAATGAATGCTGAAAGCGTTACAATCTGGAAAGACGTACCGGGAATCATGAATGCCGATCCCCACAAGTATGCTAAAACCTACATGCTGGAGAAACTTTCCTACCGGGAAGCTGTTGAAATGACCTATTACGGAGCCAAGGTAATTCATCCTAAAACCATGAAACCTTTGGTTGAGAAGTTGATACCATTGTATGTCAAATCTTTCATCCACCCCGAGAAGAGTGGTTCAATGATCTGCGACATCGACCATCCGATGGAATATATCCCTGTTTTTATCACCAAGGAGGACCAGATACTGATCACCGTTTTACCCAAGGATTTTTCATTTATCGCCGAGGAAAGTATCTCCAATCTCTATAAACTCTTCTCCAAATTCAGAATGAAAGTCAATTTGGTTCAACAATCTGCCATGAATTTTTCGCTGGCAATTGATCGTCCCGAGAGGGATTTTGACCTTTTGATTCAGGCGCTTTCCGACCATTTTGTGGTGCATTACAACGATGGACTTGAACTGCTTACCATTCGGTATTTTACCCAGGATGCAGTTACAGAGAGCACCAAAGGCAAAACCATCTATGTAGAGCAACGAACCCGGAATACTGTTCGGTTTTTGCTGAAGTAATTACAAGGAATCCCGGTTAAAGGTGAGTCTTTCACCTTTGATTTGTTCATGGAAGCTCCCCTTCTTGCCTGGATGGTTGTTTTCATATACCAGTCTGCCATTTACAAAGGTATGGGTAATGTAATAGTAAAAGGATTCACCTTCGAAAGGGGACCAGTTGCACTTGGCCTGAATATTCTCTTTGGAGACAGTCCATTTTCCGGCATCAACCAGCACAAGATCTGCCTTGTAGCCTTTACGGATATATCCCCGTTTTTCTATGCCAAACAGATCTGCAGGGGCATGACACATTTTTTCCACCACCTTCTCTATTGATATCTTGCCATTGCGACTCATTTCCAGCATTGCAGCAAGCGAATGCTCCACCAATGGTCCGCCTGAAGGCATTTTAAGGTAAGAATTACTCTTTTCAGCCTCAGTATGAGGTGCATGATCGGTGGCAATAACATCAATCTTATTCTCGTTTACCGCTTTCATCAGGCTGGCTCGGTCGTTGGCCGATTTGATGGCAGGATTCCATTTGATCTTCGCGCCATATTTTTCATAATCGCTATCCGAGAACCAGAGGTGGTGTACGCAGACTTCGGCAGTTATTTTTTTATTCTTTACTGGTGCTGCTTCAAAAAGTGCAATTTCAGCAGCTGTAGAAAGATGTAGAATGTGCAGCCTGGTGCCAAATTTTTTGGCCAGTTCCACAGCCTTGGAAGAGGAGTTGAAGCAAGCGCTTGTATCCCGGATTTTGGGATGTTCACTTACCGGAATATCTTCTCCATACTTCTCAATGGCTGCTGCAAGGTTAGCCTGTACAATTGTTTCATCTTCGCAGTGGACAGCAATGAGCATTTTTGACTGCTGAAAGAGTGCAGAGAGTGTGGCAGGATTGTCTACCAGCATATTTCCAGTCGAAGAACCCATAAATACCTTGATGCCACAAACTTTGGATGGATCTGTCTTCAGCAACTCATCCAGGTTATCATTGGTTGCTCCCATGTAAAAGGAGTAGTTGGCCAGGGAGACCTGAGAGGCACGTTCGTATTTTTCGCTCAATAGCTCCTGGGTAATGGCCTGAGGAGAGGTGTTTGGCATCTCCATGAAAGAGGTTACCCCACCAGCCACAGCAGCTTTCGATTCGGAATAGATGTCTCCTTTGTGCGTTAATCCGGGTTCGCGAAAATGAACCTGATCGTCGATGATGCCCGGTAGTAAGAATTTTCCCGCAGCATCAATCACTTCTGCCTGGGCCAAAATTGCATCGGGCACTGCATCCCTGAAGATTTTCTCAATGATGCCATTTCTGATCAGTAGGCTCGTATCTCGCAGAATCTTGCCTTCGTTTACTACTTTGGCATCTTTTATGATAATGTCCATCGTGCGAATAATATTTGGTTTAAATGGTTAAATGGAATTGAACACCGGCCAAACCTTTCATGGGTACTATCTGCTTCCGGTGTTTAAGTTCATTTTCTAATGATGAAGGTACACATTTTTTAATACTTTTTCCCGGGATTTGTAAAATAGCTGGCAATCTTCATTCTGATCACACCCTTGAATGCTTCGCCAAAAATACCCCCGCTCATCTTGGAGACGCCCTCCTTGCGGTCTGTGAAAATAATAGGTATTTCCACGATTTTAAATCCAAGTCTCCATGTTTTAAACTTCATTTCGATTTGGAATCCATATCCCTTCATTCGTATTCTATTGAGGTCCAGACGGTCCAGTACACTGCTCCGGTAGCATTTGAAACCTGCCGTGGTATCCATGATCTTCATCCCGGTTACCATTCTGACATATTTGGAGGCAGCATAGGACATCAATACCCTTTTCAGTGGCCAGTTGATAACGTTGATTCCCGAAATGTACCTTGATCCGATGGCCAGGTCTGCACCCCCCTCACTACAAGCCTGGTGCAGTGGAATCAGGTCATCCGGGTTGTGCGAGAAATCGGCGTCCATTTCAAAAATGTATTGGTATTGGTGCTCCAATGCCCATTTGAAGCCTGTAAGGTAAGCTGTACCCAATCCCAGTTTTCCAGTTCGTTCGATCATAAAAAGTTGGGCAGGATGATATTTGATCAGATTTCTGACAATCTCCGCGGTCCCGTCCGGGGAGTTATCGTCGACTATCAGGATATGAAAGGGTTTTGAAAGATTCAAAAGTGTGCGGATCATCCGCTCAATGTTCTCCTTTTCGTTGTAGGTGGGTATGATAATGATGCTGTCAGACACGATTTCCTTGTTTCAATGTTGTGGTAAAATTAATACAAATGTGCTATTTCTTGATTACAATTTGTCAAGCCCCGCTTTATTTTTATTTTTTTTGAGCGTTTAACGTTTCAGATATTCAAAAGAATAGCAACCGTGTTTAATTTTTTTGTGAACTATTTTAGTTTGTAAGTTGTATAAGAACAAAAAACGCTTTACATTTGCACTCCCTTTCGGACAGTAACTCGACTAAGGTTGAGTGGAGTTTTGGAAGGATAAAAGGAATACAAGTTCATTGAAAGATATTGAGAAGAAGGTAAGAAGAGAAGATACTGGGTTTCGGATATTCTTTGGGTTTGAGCTGAATAGGCGCGAGTTTGTTTAGCGAGGATGCGGGGATTAGTTTAACAGGTATTATTGAAAAGAAGTAAAGCCTGAGGTTCTAGGATATATATTAAAATTTTCTATACAACGGAGAGTTTGATCCTGGCTCAGGATGAACGCTAGCGGGAGGCTTAACACATGCAAGTCGAGGGGTAGGGTAGCAAT
>CAMCBW010000041.1 GCA_945873105.1 Tangfeifania diversioriginum | reverse complement strand
AAAAAATGAGGTACACAGAGAGAAAATCGCTTGCGATTTTCCAACTCTGTGAAACTCCGGGGTTTCTCTAAAGAAAATTCAAAATAGCAGAAATTTCTATTTGCTCTCTGGTTTCGAAAAATAGTTAGATATTCTCTGTGTTATAAATTTAAACAGTCTCTAATATTTACAAATGAATTTTGCAATTTTATTTGTAGCACCTTTTGTGTGCAAATACAATGCTCCTAACCTATGTATATCTGTTACGGGTTGTTTTACTTCTCCCGTTTGTAGGGCCAGGCCATAATTCCACCTTCCAATACCTTTACATTTTGAAATCCATTTGCCTGAAGGATTAGTGCCGCTTCATAACCCCGCAAAGATATTTTGCACCAGGTGATTATTTCGATGCTTTTATCTTGGGGCAGCTCCTCCAGGCGTTTGCGCAGTTGCCCCAAAGGTATGAGTTTCTCTCCAATTCCCAGGCGCATCTGTTCATATTCGTCGGGGTTGCGAACATCCAGCAGGACAATTGCATCTTTGGTTTTAAGCTTCTCTCTGAGCTGTTCGGAGGATATACCTGAAAAACGGCCGCTTAACTTGTTTTGCATGATGTGGGCTGTTGCAATACTGTGGTCGATGGCCAACGAATAGGGTGGAGCATAAGGAAGATCCGCATTTACCATATCCTCAACAGTCAGTTTGCCTTTGATCGCCATCGCCCAAATAGCGACCTGCTTGCTTACATCGCCCGGACCAAGAACTTGCGCTCCCAAAATGTTTCCAGTTAGTTTATCTACAATTAGTTTGGTGATCAACAACTTGCCCTGCATAAATCCTGGTTTGTCGAGACTTGCATTTACTACCGTTTCTATACTGGTAATCCCTGCTCTATGGCAATTCTTCTTAGAGAGTCCGGTAGCACCTACGCCATAATCGAAAACTTTGCAGATACCGGTTTGAATGGTGCCAGGAAATCTAGCCACATTGCCGGAAATGACATTTTCCCCGGCAACGCGGCCTTGCAAGTTGGCCAAATCCCCATATGGAGCATGAACTGAAGCACCGGTTATTAAATTGGGGATTTCGATGCAGTCGCCTACCGCATAAATATCCGGGTCGGTAGTTTGCATGTATTCGTTCACCATCATCCCTCCGGATGGCCCAATAGGCAATCCTGATTCCTTGGCCAATTTGGTATTGGGAACAACCCCTATGGCGATCACTGCCAGCTGGCAAGGGATTTCAGTGCCATTTTGAAGTTTGACCGCAACGAGTTTGCCATTTTCGCCCAACAGGGCAGCCACACCATTTTCCAGTATTACATTGGCTTTGGTCATCACATATTTCTCAACAAGCTTGGCCATTTTCTTGTCAAGAAAAGTTAATAGTTGGGGTAGCAATTCGATGAGCGTAATCTCTATACCGGCAAGATTGAGTGCCTCACAAGTCTCTATTCCAATAAGTCCGCCTCCGATAACTACGGCTTTCCTGATAATTCCTTCATCCCTCACTTTTCTTAAATAATCCGCATCGGGCAAGGATTGCAGGGTAGTAACGCCATCCAGCTCAAGACCAGGGATCTGTGGCATGCGGGGTGTCGAACCGGTAGCAATGATTAGTTTATCATATTCCAGAGAACCTCCCATTCCTGATACCAAATCGGTATAGCGTACCTGCTTTCTGGCTCGGTCAACAGCGGTTACCTCTGTATTCACCATCGTGGTAATTTTTTTGGCATTCCAAAAGAATTTTGAGTCACGGACAACCCCGGCAGGTGAACATAGCAATTGATCCCTGTCATCAAAGAATCCGCCAATGTAATAGGGATAGCCACAGGAAGCCATTGACAGATCTGAGGCTTTCTGTATAATAGTAATTTCAGCATTCTCGTCCATCCGGCGCGCTTTGGAAGCAGCTTTTGGACCGGCAGCAGAACCGCCAATTACGATAATTCGTTTTGTGCTCATAGACTTTTTATTAGTGAATTCTTTTATCTTAATCCGACCATCGACTCTATTTATTGCGGGTTTATTCCTTTCGCTTGAGTTCAATCGCATTGATTACAATTTCTGGGGCAGCACATGGTTTCCAGTTATGTTTATTAACAAATGCAAGTACTGTTTCTGCATCATTAATTAGTTCATATTTTGCATTATAAATTTTGTAGTTGAACCAAATACGAACCCCTTTCATTGCTTTTAGCGTGGTTTTAACAGTTAAAATATCATCGTAATTTGCTGTTTTATGAAATCTGACACTCATGGAAATTACCGGCAACATAAAACCAGCTTCTTCAACAGACTGGTAGGAAATACCTATAGTACGGAACAGTTCCCATCTGGCTGTCTCATAATATTTTGCATAGTTTGAATGATGTACTGTTCCCATTTTGTCTGTATCAGGGTACATTACCCTCAATGTGTAAATGTGTTCTATCATTTTTCAAAATTTAATATGCAATCGATGATCCGGTCAAATCCTGCCTTAACGGAAGGATCTTTAAACAGTTCTCCCAGTTTACCGCCATCGCAAATAGAACAAATGGTTTCATTGATTGGAATCTGTGCAATCAAAGGGATATCGAATGTTTGTGATAAAAGTTCGCCCCCTCCTTGTCCAAAAAGAAAGTACTTTTCTTCCGGATGTTTGGTTGGGGTAAACCAGGCCATGTTCTCAACAATACCCAATACCGGAACACCGATAACTTCATCCTGTAACATGCCAATTGCCTTCTGAACATCTGCAATCGCTACCAATTGAGGAGTGGTGACCACCAAAGCATTGTCTATGAAAAATTCCTGGAGGAGGGTGATCGGTATATCTCCGGTACCGGGGGGGGTATCAACGATCAAATAGTCCAACTCGCCCCAGTCGGTTTCGGTGAGGAGCTGCTTGAGAACGTTGGAGACCATTGGCCCTCTCCAGATGGCGGCTTGCTCAGGTTCAAAAAAGAAACCAATGGACATTACTTTGATCCCCAATCGCACATAAGGCTCCATGACTTGTTTCCCCTCCTTTGAGATCATAACCGGACGGCCTGCCTCCTGCAGATTCATCAAGGTTGGAACAGACGGGCCAAAGATATCGGCATCAAACAATCCAACTGAGTAGCCTTCAGCAGCAAGTGCCATGGCCATTCCTGCTGCGACCGTTGACTTGCCTACACCACCTTTGCCCGACGCAACCAGAATAATGCTTTTAATGTTCGGAAGCTTAATTTTTGGAATTGGATGTTTTTGATCCATAATTTGTTGTTTTTAGTTTGTTTTATTTCATTCAATTTGGTTGCAAGAAATTTTCTTCTCAAATGGCTTAGTCTGTCGGTGAAAAGAATTCCCTCCAGGTGGTCGTATTCATGTTGAAAAATTCGCGATTTGAGGCCATCCAGTTCTTCTTCAATCCTGTTGAAATTTATATCAAGATACCTTACCCTGATCTTTTCAGGCCGATTTACCTCTTCTTTAATGCCGGGAAGACTAAGGCAGCCTTCTGTAAAGCAAAATTGACTGGAACTTTTCCAAATAATTTCAGGATTTAAAAAGGCCTTTTCGTAATTTTCGACCTCCTCATTATTTTCATGAAGGGGTAATGTGTCAATAACGAATATGCGCTTTTGAATTCCGATCTGGGGTGCTGCCAATCCAACACCTTGATTTTTTCTAACAGTATCAAATAAATTGCCGGATATCTCTTCCGGATTGTCCGTGTTTAAAACAATACTTGAATGTTTTCTGAGGATTGGCGAACCATATTTAATAATTGGGACTATCATGATAACTTGTTGATAAACCTTATTTTTTGCAAACTGTGTTATAGATTGAGATAATTTCTTTGCTTGTTTCCGATTCAGGCATCCACTCTACAATGCTTTGGCAATGAATCATCGCTTCAACAATTTGGGTGTCGAAAGCGATCCTGCCAATCACGGGAATATTGTTCTCTTTGCACCAGTTTTTGATTTTGTCGGAAATTGACTCATTAAGATCAAATTTATTGATCACTACATAGGTGATTACCTTGAAATTGGAAGTAATTTCAAGTACACGTTTCATGTCGTGAAAACCGGAATTGGTTGGTTCTGTCACTACAATGGCTTTGTTCGCACCAGTTACCGCGGAGATAACCGGACAACCAATTCCCGGGGGTCCATCAACGATAATCGTATCAAAGCCCGTTTCCCGGGCAGATTTTCGTGCGTTTTCTCGCACCACGTTCACCAGTTTACCAGAATTCTCTTCTCCCGGTGCAAGGCGGGCATGAATCATCCGTCCATTCCTGTAATTTCCAATATACCAATAACTTTTATCGCTGGGGATCATTTGAATGGAATAGGAAGGACAAATCCTAAGGCACAATTTACATCCATCACAAGCTACTTCAGAAATGGTAACTTGATCGTTTTGCATGTTAATGGCATCAAAACGGCAATAATCCATGCAAAGTCCGCAGTTGGTGCAGGTGTTATAATCAATGATGGCTTTATGGCCAGAAACAAACCTTTCACTGCGATAATTCTGAGGTTGCAGTATCAGGTGGAGATTGCTTCCATCAACATCACAATCGGCAACAATTGTGTTTTTGTTGATGGTGGCAAAAGCTGCACTTAAACTTGTTTTGCCGGTTCCCCCTTTCCCGCTTAGAATTACTATTTCGTCCATCCGTTTGCTAACTTTTCAATATTTCTTAATAGTTCCCAGAACTGAAGCTGATAATTAGTTTGCTCCTTAACCACCAAAAGGCCTTCAGAATAGATACGGGCAATCTCCCTGTCGAAAGGTATTTCCATTAACAATGGGATATTGTTATCCTCAAGCCAGTTATAAACTTCCCGGTTACCTAGTCCGGCTCGGTTGACAATTACTCCGTAAGGTTTTTTTAGTTGTTGCAAGGTTTCGACCGAAAGCTTCAGGTCATTTAGGCCAAAAGGTGTTGGTTCAGTCACCAAAACCACAAAATCGGCATGTTCAACAGTGGCTATGAATGGACAGGAAATTCCGGGTGGAGCATCAAATATGGCCAAATACCGTTCATTTAAATCTTTGATGGCCTTTTTTATAACTGGCACAGGCGAATAAACCCCAACATCGGCGCAGGCTTCGATAATTTCGGCATGGCTATTTAGGTAGAACGACTTAACAATTCCAATTTGTTTTACCTTTTCAGTAATTGCGCCGAATTTGCATGCCACTGAACAAGCGCCACAATCGTGGCACAAATCTTCGACTACCTGAATAAATTTTTTTGCTGGAAGATATACAATAGCATTGTAATTGCAGTATTCGAAGCATTTACCACAAAAAACACAACGTTCGGGATCAATCACCGGAATGTTTTGGTTGACGGCGCAACTGCTGACGGATCCCCCGGTAATGAACTCAGCCACATTGGGTTCTTCCGCATCGCAATCCACCAGTGTGACAGGTATTCCTGCTTTTTGAACTGTCCAAAAAAGATTGGTGGATACCAGGGTTTTACCTGTCCCCCCTTTTCCACTGGCAATTGCTATTTTAAGATTGGAATGATCAGTCATATTTTAAGCGGGTTTGCTCATCTGTAAGCGCTGGTAATATTGCTCTTTTCAGAAATTCAGTATTCCAGGAGTATAGTTTGTTGTGTGTGTTGAAATATTTCTGTGGTATGGGATGTGTCCCTAGAATAACTTTCATTCCATATTTTTCGGGAATGAATCTTTGGAAATGCTCCATGAATGGACAGGGGGGATATCCCACCAATAAACCTGTAGCAAGGTGAACATGCGTTACGCCGTTCTTTTTCATCTCTTCAGGTGCATATTCAATATTGCCTCCGGGACAGCCGCCGCAGGTTGTAAAAGCGGCTATTTCAATTTCCTGGTTCATATATATTTCAAATGCTCCCTCTTTGTTCCTTGCGGCTCTGAAACATTTGCCGCCCGCACAAGAGCGGTAGCGATCACAAATAATGATGCCAATTTTAATTTTTTCCACTGTCAATTTGGTAAAACCTTATTTTTCTTTACTACAAAATCGCCTTTCTTTACCCCTAATATATCTGCAATTACCTCGCATTTGACCATTAACAGCAAATAGACATCTTTCGCGGTTTGGCCCAATAAACCTTCCAGATTGCCTTGTCCTTTTGAAATAATTACATCAGCACGGTTAAAAACTTCCCTAAATTCGGATGAACAATGCTCCAAAATGGTTGACGGGGCATCGTAGCCGTTGGATATGATTCCGGCAACCAAATCCATCCCAATATATTTGGCATCTTCAAGGGTGGCATCGTTGATTACAGGTGCACCCCGAACCGCATAAATCAAATTGGGATGCACAATAGTTTCGATAAATAGTTTGTCAAAAACCATCTCGCCACAATTGTCACCCAGGTAAAGCACTGTTTTTGCTTCCGTAAGCGCTTGTTGTAATTGGAGCGAATCATCAATCGCAAAATCAGAGTTTTGCACCTTCTCTATTGTAGCCTGCAGATCAAAGTCATTGCCAATACCAAAATCAATGATATTACCGGCAATGGCAAGGCGCAAAGCAGTATCGAATTGATTGTGCGATTGGATTACAATATTCTTCAATGAGGGATACATGCCCAATACAAGATCATTACATTGCTTCTTTGCTTCTTTGTAGGGATCTGGATTGTTGGTGTATTGTCTTAAGAGGAGATGCAATTCCCTGGATAGCAGGGGTACGGATAAATTCCCTTTCACATTGTTGAATAAACCGAACATATCTTTGGCAAACCCACTCTTCTCCTCTTCTGGTAGATCCGCCTTCTCCAACAACCGTTCAAAAGCCCTGGCAAAACAGAAGTAACAACGATAATCTGAAATTATTTCTTCTTTTTCTTTAATGGTTACACTCGTGCTTCCCATCGTGGTTGCAGTAATTTGCGGTCAATGAAAGTTTGTTTTCAATAAAATCGTGGACCAATTCTCGCGCCGATTTTATTGGCGCACCCACGAATGCATTGATATTATGTTGATTGAATAAATCAATCGCTTTTTGTCCCATGCCTCCACCAATCACATCGGTTACCCCAAACTCTGCAACCCAACGTGGGTATAAGCCCGGTACATGTTCAGGAGGAGTAACTTCTTTTATTTCTGTAATAACACTATCTACTACATCAACAATTGCAAATTGCTGACAATGCCCAAAATGAGCACACAAAACTCCGTTTTCCATCGGAATTGCAATTCTTTGGTTCATTTGATTTCCTTTAATTGATTTATAGTTAAGTGGGAGGTTTAGCCATCCATCCAACTGAATGACTCTAATTGCCGCCCCTAAAACGGTGTTGCCGTCCAAGGCCCTGACCTGCTCCACCATTGCCGCGCCCTAAACCTTTGCCATGCCCTGTACCTTCGTCTGTGGACAATGAAGGTTTTTTCTCCTTTAAAATTTCGTCGTCTGTTTTTCCTTTGTTTTCAGGATTGCAATGACCCATTTTCTTTCCTGACATTGGACCTTCTCCATGAGGGCCCGTTTTGTTAAATCCTGGCATAATGTTTTTTTTTAATGATTTGTAAGATTAAAACCGCTATTCAAGCGTATTCATTTGGCTTGTCCTCCGCCAAATTTGCGGTGCAAACCCTTATTTTGTTATAATATCTCAATTGCATCTTCTTGCTTCACTGTAAGGCATTTCTCCAATCCCCGACCGTTCTGAAACACCCTCTTTCCCTGCCCGGGAGTCTCCAATTGGGCAGGATGATTATGTTTTATGGTTTAATAGCATGATTATTTCACTGATCTTTTTTTCTGGATCATTGAGCACAACCAATTGAATTTTAAGGGTATCGAAAAGTGATTTGACCTTAGCCCCAAATTCTCCGGATACCACCTTTTCAGCCCCTCTTGATGCTATTAATTGAACCGCTGCTGGTCCAGCACCTTCTATGCTATCTTTGTTTGGGTTGGGTATAAACTCCGTTGAATGGCTCTCATTGTCGTAAATTACAAAATACGAACATCGGCCAAAACGGCTGTCTAGCGTTGAATCAGGGCTATTCCCTGTTGATGTGATTGCTACTTTCATGTTTAATTTATTTTAATTACAGTTTAGGTTTCGATGCTGGTGTGGCGCCCCTTCCATAATCATCGGGCTATTACAATCCGGACAGATCTCATTTCGGCATGGAATACCCGGAGAATGGACTTTTTTAAGACCACATTTTGGGCAAACGCAACTACCTTCTGTTGGTCTTAGTTGAGTATTTTCGCTGTATTGTACAATGTCTGAAGAACCACAGAGCGGGCAGTTGTCCATTCGCTGTTCTTTTGCTGGATGGTTAAAATAACAGCCACAACTCTTGCATGAATACCATTCGGTATCAAAAAATACTTTGCCTCCTTCGAACAGGATCGATTTTCCCAACACAAATGCTTCGGCAACTTTGCGCCGTGCACTTTCGTAAATCCGTGAATAGGTAGGGCGGGATACTTCCATTATCTTTGAGGCTTCAAGGTGACCATGTAATTCAAAGTCGCTCAGCCGGATGGATTCATACTCCTCGTAATTTAAGACAATCGGATCATTTTCTTCCGGCAGGGCAATAGGCCTGAATCCCTTAAAATGTGGAGGATTGGTCATCTTTCGAATTCGTTTTGGACGCGGCATAATAATGAGCAAATGTTCATTACAAATATAATGAACAATATGGTAGTATTAACGTTTTTTTTAATATATTTGTTTGTCTGTAATCATAAAGTGGAAATGCCATCATAAATCTCTCCGGACACTACCACAAATAACTCATAGAATATCACTTAATAAAATTTAGTGTAATGGGAAAACAAGCTGTAAACATTTTAAACTTAGACGTGCCAAAATTACTTGACATGTTAAACGCTGCATTGGCTGAAGAATGGCTGGCTTATTACCAGTATTGGATTGGGGCCAGACTCATGGAGGGCCCGATGCGCAGTGAAGTTGAGCCGGAATTGTTGCTTCATGCCAACCAGGAATTGGGACATGCTGTATTGGTCGTCGGCCGAATCATTCAACTGGGCGGAACTCCGGTTCTAAATCCTGAAGAGTGGCCAAAACTTAGTCGTTGTTCCTACGATGCACCCTCTGATCCATACATTGAGGTGATTCTGGAACAAAACTTAAAAGGTGAGCGATGTGCGATTCAACGCTACAAAGAGATCGCTGACTTTACCGGAGGAGCAGACCATACCACGCATGCTATGGCTACCACCATCCTGAACGAAGAACTTGAACACGAAAATGATATCGAAGATTGGCTGACGGATATCAGAAGGATGAAAGAGGAATTTAAGAAAATGAGGATGTAATTTTTAAACAGACAGCTAGGATACCAAGACAAATTGAACGATGCATTATATCAATGGTTTAACAATTGAAAAATCTCACTCATTGTCTTTTCCTGATCTTTTAAAATAATCAGTTGAATTTGAAAGCTGTCGGAGATGGCTTTGACTTTGGCTCCGAATTCACCTGAGATGATCTTTTTAACTCCTTTTGAAGCTACAAAATGGACTGATGCAGGACCACATCCTTCGATGTTTTCTTTGTTCATGTTGGGAATGTACTCTGTGGCAGCGGTTTCGGTATCGTATATGACGAAGTAGGAGCAACGACCAAAATGGCTGTCCAATTTTGCATCGGGACTATTTCCTACGGATGAGATGGCTACTTTCATGTATTGTAATTTGTTTTTTGCTTGCCACATGGAATACCCCTGAGCTTGTTATCAGCTCGATTGGTGATTTCCAAATCATGGGTATTTCATGAATTTTTTTGTTTGCAATTGTTGTTTTTCAAGCGATGGGGTTGAGGTGCCTCTTTACTGATCATCTGACAACTGCAATTCGGGCATCGCTCACTTTTGCAGGGATTTGTGTGTAAATGGACTTTTTCGAACCCACAAGTAGGGCAGACGCAAAGATCATCGGTAGAACCAGCGTGAGGTCCTTGATGGTATTGTTCGATAACGGTGGACCCACATAACGTACAACGACTGACTTCATCTGTCTTTTCCGGATGATTGAACCAGCAACCACAGCTGTTGCAGGAATACCATTCACTGTCAAAATAGACCTTCCCCCCTTCAAACACAATGGCCTTTCCTTGTACAAAGGCCTGTGCTACTTTGCGCCGCGCAATTTCATAAATGCGTGTATAGGTTGGTCTTGATACTCCCATGATCTTAGAAGCTTCAACATGTCCATGCAATTCAAAGTCACTCAGACGTATGGCTTCGTACTCTTCGAAATTAATAACGACCGGACTGTTTTCTTCCGGTAAACCAATTGGTCTGTACCCCTTGAAATGCGGGGGATTGTTCATTCTTCTTATTCTCTTTGGTCTTGGCATAGTATATGAACATATGATCTAAACAAACATAAAGAACATTTGCTTGTTGTTGATATTTTTTTATCTTTGTTATTACTTATTTCACATCTTGAAAATAAGCATAATTAATAGTTAATCAAAATGGAACGCTCAATGGTAAAAATGATCATTGTTATTCCTGTTCTATTATTTATGGATTGGATAATTATGATCTTCGTAGGTTGTATATCAGGCCTATGTGGGGCCGGAGAAAAATTCTATTGTAATTTCTACTGCTATTTTGGCATTTCTCTGCTGATCCTAACGATGCTTTATGCCGGCTATCTGTTTTATGATCAATACATTCATCGCAAATTTTATTTTTAATTTAATAATTATTGATATGGAAAATCAGGATTCAATTTTATTGCCAAGGATTGGTGAAGCAGCACCCGAATTTAAAGCGGTAACTACCCAGGGACCTATTAGTTTCCCATCTGACTATGCAGGGAAGTGGGTCATTTTGTTTAGCCACCCTGCCGATTTTACGCCTGTTTGTACCTCTGAGTTCATGACTTTTGCCTCCATGGAAGATGATTTCAGGTCTTTCAATTGCGAATTGGTGGGTTTGTCCGTAGATGGACTTTACAGCCACATCGCCTGGTTGCGTACCATCAAGGAGAAGATCGTTTACAAGGGAATGAAAGAGGTTGAGGTAAAATTTCCCTTGATTGAGGATATTACCATGGAAGTAGCCAAAAAATATGGCATGATTCAACCCGGTGAGAGTAACACCAAGGCTGTTCGCGCGGTATTTTTCATAGATCCCAAAGGAATTATACGGGCAATGATCTATTATCCCTTGTCCCTTGGTCGTAACTTTGATGAACTGAAGCGCGTGATTATTGCCCTTCAGGCGGCGGATAGTTTTGGTGTTGCCATGCCGGCTGACTGGCGACCAGGTGATGCAGTTATTGTTCCTCCGGCAGGTTCTTGCGGCGTAGCCAAAGATCGTATGGAGGCCAAAGAGGAGGGGATGAAATGCTACGATTGGTTCTTCTGCACCAAAGAGCTTTCAGAAGAGAAGGTAATGAATGCAATTAAAGCGAAATAGTCGTAGTTTTCGATTGTAAGGCAGGTTATCCCATCTAGCTGTGTGATGACCTGCCTTTTTTTGCTTCATTCTGTCTAAAAAGAAGCACAATTACGGAGTAGATTAGAAATGCAGCACCCGCATAAAACAGCAGTGTACTGTACTCCTGGTACATTTCAGTAAAGTCCTCAACTGGTTTTATCCGATTGAAATAGTGCCATCCAAGGCCCAGCAGGAAAAGGGCCCCCATAACTCCCAGCAGAGGCAGCAGGCGCTGAACAGTCAAGGTTCTCACTATTCTTTCCTTGTTGGATATACGTTGGCAGATAAAGGCGAACAGCAAGGTCCAGACAAGCCAGGAGAAACCCTGGAAGAGATTCAAAGTCCGGAAATAGTTGAAAATGGCAAGTATCGGTCTGAATAGCAACTGATCCTTGCTGTAGTAGGACCTGTCGTTGTACAACAACACCTTTATTTTACTTTGATCGCGACTCCTGATTATTTGTAGAATGGCTTCTTCTTTGGCAGCTGGATCCAACGCTCTCCATCCGGGGATATCCAGCGCATTCCACAGGGTGCAAGCGCTTCCATATCCGTGAAAATCCAAACCCCCGTTCAGGAGCAATCCATTGGTTGCACAAAAATTGCCTATTCGTTTGTACACCTCCCGGTCGTATCTTTTGTCGGTAGCTGTATTCTCAATCTCAAAACCATCCACCCCCAGCTCTTTGTAATAGTCGAGGCTCTTTCGTTCCCCATCGAACCAATGGTTGACGATCACGGCCCCGTTGTCGGCACGTGCCATGGCCACCGCCATTGAGTCGGTCATTCCCTTGGTCCTGAATGATTTTTTCAAGCCCAGCAGACTCAAATGGTTGGTGCCTGAAAATTCTTCACCTGCCATGACAAGCGGCTCACCGGGGAATTGCTTGTTTCGTTGGGCAGCGACAAACTCCAGGGTTTTGTCGTGGTTGTTGTGATCGGTGATAAAAAATGCATCAAATCCATTGCGTTTGTGCCATTTCCACAATCCCTCCTGTGAGATCAGTCCATCATGGCTGTATTCGGTATGGGTGTGTGTCGTTACAAGAATGGCATTTGGCGAGTTGTTGACAATTGTATTGTTTGGCAATGGGATGAAGATCACCACAACAAGCAACACAAACCACAAACCTATCAGCAACGGGATATTGATCAATTGACGGAGGATAAAACTTCTCCGTAGCGTTCTGTCACTTAGGGAGAGGGTTTTAGCCAAACTGTAAACAACAAAGAATACCACCAACCATAGCAGTACAAATTTCAATTCGTCGAGGGTGTAAAAGGATTGATTCAGGAAGAGCAAATAACCCAGAAATGGTTCGAACAGGACTCTCCAAAACGGGATTTGGATACCATAATCCGACAAAGGCTGGAGCGTTAATGCATCAAGGATGCCAATCGGATAATGAAAAACAGTGGCCGGTAATACGATGACGGCCAGAAAGATGGATAATCCTATCTGCTTTTTTTTATTTGAAACCTCCATGCCTTTTCAGTTAAAGTTGTCTTAACCATACCCAACGAAGGCTCTGTTGGGTTGGGTTAAAAATAAGGTTAATCCCAATGATAGAGAATTGAGACAAAAAAAGGCTGCACCAAATCCTGCAAACTATGTTGCTGTTAATAGTAATATTGTCAATTGTGGGTGATCCTCTTTCTGATCTCTTCTGAACAATGTTTGTTCAAAGTTAACCTCTTTTCCTGATTCAACAACCTCCTTTTATTTTTGAGGTTTTGGCAACCACCGGTTCCGTTGAATTTTTTAGGGCATCCTGCAATATTTTCATATCATTGGCTGCCTTATTCCTGAAATGGTAGTTGTTTACCTCTTGCTTGGAAGCATCCGCCCCCGGAGCGGTCAAATCAAAAAACAATTTTTTAAAATCGGAGGAGGATCCGGACAACAGGTAATTCTCAGCTTTCCCCAAATAGCCGGCCAGTAAAATGCCTTTTTTGGCAATCTGCGGATCATCTGCATAGAAGAAATTCACCTTGTGTTTTTGGTCCAGAATGGTCCTCCATTGACGATCCGTTAATTTATCGACGGGAATGTTGATGGCGAATGGAAGATGGTAGCTCTTGAATGCTACAGGATTTCGGAGGTCTATGATGTTGATTTTGTAGTAATTGCTGACGATTTCGCCTGCCAGTTTATCTGCAGGAACCTGCAAGGGAGTAAAATCGGTGTTTTGAAGTGCTTGGAGGGCCTTTTTCTCCAATCTGCTGTTTCGATCCGGCATCAATGCTACCACCGTCAATACAAGAAAGGCAAAAACTACAGCCGAACTATAGAGGATGATCCGTGATTTTGGCAATTGAACGGTTGTTCGGTTTACTTTGTTCTCAATCTGCCTTGTGAGATAAAAGGCGACAAAGGCTATGGCCGCAAGGATAAAGGCAAACAAGACCTTTGACAGACCCAGTTGTTCGTTGATCAACAATGCTCCCCATGATTCGGAGAGGTATATATCCTTGAACATAGGGTATCCTTCTGCGAACATTAGCACGCCAAGTCCTGATCCAAAGACAAATGCCAGGCCGTCCAGTTTCCCAATGGCGGCAGCACAAACGCTGGTTCCGGGGCAAAAGCCGCCGATGATGAATCCTACTCCCATGATTGCTCCTCCAACGAGAGCGGACCAGAGGAAGGTCGGATTAATATAAATCATGCTCAAATCCAGAATTCCAATTTGACCGAACAGTAAAACGCCAATCATGGCAGTTACACCTGCAGTAAAAAAGACTTTGAGCACAGTAAAATCATAGCCATAAAACAGGCCGACCAGTTTCTTGGTAGAAGAAAATCCTGCTTGCTCCAGCACAAATCCGAATCCAATACCGGCAATCAGGGCAATGACCAAACTGAATTCATTGCTGAGTATGGAGGGTACGAGTGGTCCCATGTCAATTATTTTAACCAAAGTTTTCTGAAAAAATAGGCAAATGCGTATCCCGATCCAAAGATGGCCATCATGGTAATGATACCGCCAAGGGACATGACTGCCATGCCGCTCAAAGCTGCACCACTGGTACAACCGCGGCCAAGTTGTGATCCCAGTCCGAAGAGTGCTCCCCCAAAAATGGCGGCAATAATCCTTGTCCGGTTGGTGATGTTAGGACCTCTTTCGAGTTTGATTCCGACGCGGTTGGAAACAATTCCGGAAAGGAAAGCGCCAATTATCAGACCAATTACCTCAAAGACAAGCCAGTCATTCAAAGGGCCATTGGGGTGTTCTTCTTCGTAACTCCTAAGATAGGGGGTTCCGGCAGTATGTTCCGGTGCCAGGGCAGTGACAGTGGAAAGGATCACGCTTTTTACAGCACCACTGGCTCCCAGACCACGGCCTGTTACATATATTGTACCCAAAAGTACTAAGCCGAGCAGGAATCCGGCCAGATAGGGGTTCATGTATTTTTGTGACTTCATGGTTGGTTTTTGGTATTCTTGTTTTTAACTGTCTCCTCCTTATGTTCTTCATCAAATTCCTCGTATCCGGTAATCATGGCTTTGATGTTGGAAGTTGGTGTTTTGCCCGTGGTGGTCATGTATACATGCACCACAAGGAACACCATCAGTAGTATGGCTCCCAACGTATGCCAAAAGGCAATGCTTTCAAGCGGGTATTCCTCAATGACAATTAAATTGTTTTGGTCGAAGGTTTTGTAAAGCATGTAGAGTATCCCTGATAGAATGGTAAGTGGAACCAGTATGAGTTTAAATCCAAGGTATACAATTCGTTGCAATGGATTTAGCTTGCTTAGTTCCGTTTTCTCTGTTGGATGTGGCTCTCCTTTAAAAATGCCTTTTAGGTAATAAAGGATCTGCTCTTTCAGTTGTTTGGTCGTGGGAATGTATTGACGCCACTCTCCGGTAGTGATGTGCCAGAAGATGGCAAGAATGATCAGCCCGATCAACAACCAGGAGGCTGTCCGGTGAAAGGCAGCTGCCTTTTCGAAACCAAATACATGGAATGCTCCATGGACTTCGAATCCGGTGAGGGCAAGAAACAGGATCAGTGAAGCCTGAGTCCAGTGCCAGAAGCGTTCAAACCCTTTGTAGATGTATATTTTTTCCATTTCCTGTGGTGTTTTATGGATGTATTTTGTTAGGTTCCCTGCTATTCCTCGGGTTTGTCTTCCTCGTAGCTGATCACCTGTTTCTCATATTTATTCAGGTAGATCTTGGCAAGCATCCTTACCATGGCATGTCCGAATACCGATAGCAGTGTTAGGATAAACATCCAGAATCCTAGGGTATCCAGTGTCTCGTTCGAATCACGTCCTGGCAGGTAAAACCCTGACAGTTTTGCCAGTCTCCCATTGGAACGGGTGTGGCATTCAGCACAGCCTACAGACTGACTCTTTGGGGCAACCATATGGTTGACAGGCCAGTACATCTCTGTTTCAATGAATCCATACTCGCCGCTGTATGGGAGTCCTGATTCTTTCATTCCCGCAGCTACGGCCTCGTCCCATTTGAAGTCTTTCCAGAAGGCGCTGTCTCCTTCGGCTTCCCCATACAATTTAGGCTGAACCAGACGATTGTAGACCTTGTCATAAATCTGATCACCAACATGAATCTTAACAGGGATGATTTTGGACAGCCTATCGTGGTAATCACCGTTGAGGGTGTTCATTTTTACGGGTACAGATTGGATCGAATCTCCCAAAAGGTATTGATCTGCCGTTCCGTTGAACCAAACATAGTCGGGCTTTACATTTCGTTCCCAAACGAAAGAGCCTTTGATCGACAAATAGTTGTGGTTCCCCAAAGAGTCTTCCTCCTCAAATGGTTGTCCATTCCTAAGTTTTCCGGCATCCGACCATTTCCATGACATCTTGGTGGAATTGACTTTGGCATATTGCGGAATGTGGCAGGCCTGGCAGGAGACTTTGGAGTCGTGACGATTGAGCACATCGCTAAGATGAGGAGTGGAAGTATGGCATTGCTCACAGGTTGCCCTGTCGCTGTTGTCGGTGGATACAGAATAGAGTTTACCAAGCATCTTATGGTTTTCTGCTGTGTGGCAGGCGACGCATTCCAGGTTCATCCCGTTTGCCCCCATGTGGACATCTACCTCCCGGCTGCAGGAGAGTTGGGCGCTTTCCAGGTCACCGTGTTTGACGTTGTTTCCCCCCCCACCAAAGAAGTGGCAGGAGCCACAATTGCTTTTTCTGGGGGAGCCTACACTCTGCGCCACATTCTCCAGGTTGACTGTTCTATCCGGATAACCGGCCATGGAGGCTCCTTTCAGGTACTCCTCACTGTTGTCGTGACAGACCATGCAATCCACATTCCTTGCATTGTTAAAATCATAATGGGTACTGGTCATTCCGAAACCGATGTGGCACTTTGCACAGGATTGTTGGTTGGAATTGGTGCCGATGCAGAAGTTGTTCATTACATTCTTCTTTCCTGCCGAAGAAACTCCGCGTCCTTCAACATAGGAGGCTCGTTCCCAATTCCAATGGGAGGAGGCCATAATCTCCTTGTGTGTCTCTGTATGACACTGCAGGCAAGCTTCGGTAACTTCCTGCGGAGACTTGAAGTTCACCTGCAATGCAGGCAACTTGTTGTGATTCACGGAGGGAACTGGTTTTAAGGCATACTTGTGCTTCAATTCCTCCAGTTTCAGGTTGTAGGAATCTTCCTGGTGAAGTACATTCACCAGGACCAGCGTGAAAACGATTAGCAAGATTACAAATAGCAAGTTTCTAAGCATGGCATCTCTTTTTCTGACAATCATTATGAGCAATTGCTCATAATGCATTAGAAATGCAAATATAATAATATATCAAAACCTAGATACTTAGAAACATTTTAAATTCTACTTCTGCCCGACCAGCAAAAATACCGGGTATGTTTTCCCCGATTCACGTTTTATTTCGTAACAAGTTTCAAATTTGAGCTGATTGAATCCGTTGGCTTCCAGTTGCTTTGCCAGTGTTTCCGGATCGAAGCCCAGGTGGACTTTGACTTCCGGTCCATGAAAAGAACCATCTTCTGTGTACAGATCCGCAATGGCAAGATATCCACCCGGATTTAGGAGAGCGTAAAATTTTTGAAAGATGGTCTCCACATCCGTAACATGATGAAGCACCATTTGGGAGTAGATCAAGTCATATTTTTCGCCCGGATCCGTCTGCTCAAGATCCATGCACAGGGCTTTGATATGTTTGGTTTGGAGGTATTCTATCTTTTGCTCACAAACTTCGATCATCCCGGAGGAGTTGTCAACCAGGGTTATTGCTGCCAGCTCCTCCCGCAGCATGAAACTAAGAATTCCTGTGCCAGCACCCATTTCAAGCGCTTTCATGGCAGAAGAGAGGGGGATCATTTTCCTCAACCTCTCCGCTATGGCTGCGGATCGTTCCATGTGCATTTTATCTTTGTCCCAATCCTTGGCACGACTGTCAAATTCACTCATATATCTGTTTTTTAAATGACTTTATTTTTATCAACTTTCTCTTATGTAATTACCATATTTCACGCAAAGGGCGCCAAGTAAAATCGCAAAGTACCGCAAAGTTCATTTTGGAATTCTCTGCGTCTTTCTTTGCGTGTTTTGCGTGAATCATTTTTGTTATTCATCAACGAACTTTATTGATTCAATACTGAGGGACTATTAAACCATTACTTAACTCACAACTAATAACTCATAACTCACCAAAATTTCCAATAGTAACTTATTTTTTATCCTCTCGTTTCACCGACAGCGCTTTCCCCTTCTCCCCGAGGTAGATCGCAAGCAGCACCAGATCTACCTTTTCCAGGTTGACTCCTTTGTGGGCTATGTTGACGACTTCAGCGAAAGAGCTGTTTTCATGAAACGTCATGATCTTGTTGTTTTCAAACTCCACCGTTAGGGTTCCTTTCATGACATAAGCAAAGACCGGAAAGCCGTGTTCATGCCATCCGGTGGTCTTACCCGGTGGAATGGTAATTTTGAGCATGGTCACTTCATTTTGCAAAAAGGAGGGATAATTAATTTTCTGCCCCAGGGAGGTGGTGTCGGTTTTAAGGATCTGTTCAATGACCAGGTCGCTGTTGTAGGGTGTCTGTCCTTTCAGGAGGAGGACAACTAGCATCAGGAAGGATAGCAGTAATGTTCTCATGACCTATTGTTTAATTTTACAGTTTGTTGTTTGCACATTCGTTGAAGGAAAGGTCCATAATGGGGTAGTTCTTCCAATCCTTGAAATCATAATGCCACCATTCGCTTTCGTAGGGTAGAAAGCCGTATTTTGTCATGATTTCCCGCAGGAGCTGCCGGTTGGCAATGGCTGCTGGCGAAGCATTTCTGTAGGAATGGCTGGCTTTCTCGGTGAAATCGTCAAAGGTGGAAGGCATCTCTTTCTCAGCGCCGGATGCCAGATCGATCAGGGTTAAATCTACGGCACAACCCCTGTTGTGTTTGGATCCCGTTAGGGGAGAGGCAACAAAGGTAGTATCCGGATATACTTCAAAAAACTTCAGGGTCACTGCATAAGGCCGGTAGGCATCGTAGATCTTTAGACCCAGTCCAATTGATTTCAACTCTCGCTGTATCCCTGCAAGTGCCTCTGCGGCAGGAAGCCGCAGATAGGCTTTGGGGGAAGGATAGATCACCTGACCTGTGAAATTGTTGGTGGTCGCGTAGCGGATATCCAGCCTGAGGCCTTTTATGGTTATTTCCAGGTCAACGAGGTTTTGGGAGGGATTTTCCTTCACCAACTGGTGGTAAGCGCTCATCCCGGAAACAATTTTTAAACCATAGGGATTCTCCCTTTTCTGCGGTTGTTCCCAGGCAACAAGCAGCAACAGGAGTAAAGAGAGGAAGCTGAGCTGAATTTTCTGCATAAACTGATCAACCGATGGCCTAAAAGTAGTGCTTTAAAGATAGGACTTTTAGGAATACACTTTAAGATTTTGGCAAAAGTGAACGGATACTTGCGGGTGATCAAACAAAATGAGGCTGTCTCAAAAGTCAAGTATTTCTTTTGTAGCTAATTTGAAAGTTATTTCCGAATTGTTCAGACCCCAAACCCCTAAAGGGGCTTAAATCCTGACCATTTCACGATCTCCAAGTCCCCTTTAGGGGATTTAGGGGTAAAAAAAAAGGGAATTAGCTTTCAAATTGTAATAGCTAAAAATTCATCTTGTCTTTTGATACAGCCTCATTTGAATTTTTTGGCAAGATCTTTTTATTGAACCATCAAAACCTCCTTGATGGCTTTTTCAAGATTTTCCTTGGGAAGAGCGCCAAGGGAAGACCTTGGCTGACCTTTTACCGGAATGAAAAGCAGGGTAGGCAAACTGGAGATACCCATGCTTTGGGCCAGTTGCTGCTGGGCATCGGTATCCACTTTGTAGACCACGATTTTTCCCTTGTACTTGGTTGCAATCTCTTCCACCAGCGGAGATAATTTGCGGCAAGGGGCACACCAGTCTGCATAGAAGTCGACAATGGCCGGAAGGTTTCCTTCATATTTCCAGGTGGTGTTCTTCTCATAATCGAAAACCTTCTGCTTGAAGGTCTCGTTGGTTAAAACAATGACAGAACCTGCACTGTTGGCGGTTCCACTGGGCTTGGCCGGAGAACCGGCATTGCAGTTGCTGAAGACCAGCAACAATCCGAGGAGAAAGGGGGTAAAAATAAGCTTCATTGGTATTATTTGATTTTGGTTGTAATTCAGATTAACAGTTTCCTCTGCTGCAAGGACTGTTTACCATAAACAGGCCCATCAGACCGCCCATGGCAGCACTCTGGTATGGATTGCTGGTGATTCCGCAACTTCCTGAGGTACAGCCTATAAAATAGTAATAGAGGAAGCCAAGGAGACTTCCAACGGCAATGGCAGTTACAGGCTTCCAGAATTTCCAGGTTTTTAAAACCTCTTTGGTGCTTTTGGGCGTAGGCTCCGTTTCACAGCTGTTTGACATTCTCTTGTTTTAATTTGTTGGGCAAATATATAAAACAAAAAAATATAAATCGCTATAATATCACCTAAATCGTTATAATATCACTAAATTTTTGAAATTATTTCGGAGAATCGGATTTGTCTTCAGAGAAATACTTTTTAAATGTCCAGCTGATGGCATAAAAAGAGAGAAAAATTAGCAGCGGCCAACTGAGGAACCAGACTATTTGAGTTAACATAATTCAGGAGTTTGGGGGTTTATTTAATAGAGGTGAGACTCACTTTTAAGCTCATCATAGTCAATTTTTTTATTGTCTATGGCACGCCAGGCGACCCAGATATAGGCCAGCACAAATGGAACCAGCAGCGATACATAGCTCATGGCGGTGAGCGTATATTGGCTGGAGGAGCTATTTTGTATGGTGAGCGAACTTTGGAGGTCGAAAGTTGATGGATAATAGGCGGTATGGTTGAATCCTGCCAGCAGGAACAAGGCAAACACGGTAAGCACTGTCCCGATGCCTGCACTCCAGATTCCTTTGGAGCTGTATTTCTCGAATTGCAGGAGTGGCCGGATGATTCCGTTTAACACCAATACCACGCCCAGCACCATAACCAAAGCGACTATTGGCATCTGCAGCAGGTTGTGAAGGTATTTCAATGGTTCCGGAGATACCTCGCCATTTTGGGGATTCACTGCAAAACCTGTACTTAAAAGTGTCCAACCCACAAATGCAAGGAAGCAAACGACAAATGGGACTGCATTGACAAGCAACTGCTTTTTGATCCGTTCCAACATTTCACGATGGTCAATCCGGTTCATGAAATAGAGCAGTGCCAGTACGCGGGCAAGAAACAGTACCGTAAGCCCCAGTAATAGATTTTGTGGATTCAGTGCAGCCTCCAGTCCATGTGCCGGACCTTTCCACTCAGAAATGACAGGCATCTTGTCTCCGGTAAGGAGGGTGATATTGGTGAAGTTGATTGAAAATTGCGACCCGGTAAAAAAAGTGGCAACGGCTGTACCGATCAGCAGGGGTGCTATAATCCCGTTGAGGAGTAAAAAAGTTTCAAAAGTTCTCTTTCCCAGGAAATTATTGGCCTTGCTGCGGAATTCGTAGGAGACTGCCTGCACAATGAAGGCAAACAGAATCAGGATCCAGACCCAGTAGGCGCCGCCGAAGCTGGTCGAGTAGAAGAGCGGGAAGGAGGCAAAGAATGCCCCTCCAAAAGTAACCAGGGTGGTAAAGGTGAATTCCCATTTCCGTCCCAGGAGGTTGATCAGCAGGGTCCTTTCGTCGTCGGTTTTCCCAATGGTATAGATGAGCGTCTGTCCTCCCTGGACAAACATGAGGAATACCAGAATGGCTCCCAGCAGTGAGACAATCATCCACCAGTATTGTTGCAAAATGTGGTAAGGTAATGCTTCGAACATGGTTCCAGATTTTTAAATGGTTGTAGAATGGATGAAGATGGTTAATTTGAGTCGGGCCCTTTTTGGATGACAGCAAGCATGATTTTGATCTCAGCTATCAACAGACCCGTAAAGAGGATAAAAAACATCCAGAAGGTGATTTGGACGGAGGAGGATTTCAATTGGGATACTGCTGCGATGGCCGGTAAAATATCCTGTATCACCCAGGGTTGCCGGCCCACTTCTGCTACTACCCAGCCAAGTTCGGAGGCAATGTAAGCCAGGGGAATTGTCCATAGTGCCGTATAGAGGATGAATCTCTTCTTTTCGATCCTCTTTTTGATCGTTAAAAGCAGTACTACCAGAAACAGTGCCCCAAAGTGCACCCCCAAACCAACCATGATCCTGAAAGAATAGAAGGTAGTGGGAACACTGGGTACCAGTTCATGCACGTCGCGGCCTGCATAATATCCATACCCAAAGTGGGGATAATTGGCCTCAAAACTGGACAATGCACTTTTTGCCAGTGAATCATTCCCGGCTTTTTTGGCCTCCTTGTAGGCTGCCAGTGATTGTATGGCAATCTTTCCTTTTTCGCTTCTTTCCCGGTAGGATGGAATTTGATGCGCTGCATTGCCGTGCACCAAATCCTGTATGCCCGGGACGTAGGCATTCGGATCGAGAAATGCCATGTAAGAGAGCATATTTGGGATCTCCAGTTCAAACAAAAAATCCTGCTTTTTATGGGCAGCCTCTTTGGGGTCAGCTTTGAGGATGCCAATGGCAACCAGCGGGGCATTTTGTTGCCCGACATAGAGATTCTCCATGGCTGCAAATTTCATGGGCTGGTATTTTGCCATGTTTCGGGCTGATCCGTCTCCCGTAAGAACGACAAAAGCCGTCGTAATTAAGCCGAAAACAGCTGCTACTACGATGCTCCTTTTTGCCAAAATCGGTTCCCTGTTCTTCAAGAGATACCAGGCACTCACCCCGATGACAAAAACTGAAGCAAGGACATACCCTGATGAAATGGTGTGAAGGAATTTGTTGATGGCAACCGGGGAGAAGAGTACCTCCCAGAAGTTGACCATTTCGTTTCTTACTGTGTCGGGATTGAATTTCATCCCAGCGGGATTTTGCATCCAACCATTGGCTACCAGGATCCAAAGGGCAGACAGATTGGAGCCGATGGCCACCAACCAGGTCGACAAGAGGTGGAATTTCTTGCTTACCTTGTTCCATCCAAAGAACATCACGGCAATAAATGTACTCTCCAGGAAGAAGGCCATGATCCCTTCGATGGCCAATGGAGCGCCAAAGATGTCGCCTACAAACCACGAATAGTTCGACCAGTTGGTACCGAATTCAAATTCAAGGATAATTCCGGTGGCTACCCCGATGGCAAAGTTGACGCCGAAAAGGGTCAACCAAAATTTGGTAATACGCTTCCATTCGGGATCGCCGGTTCTGACGTACAGGGTTTCCATGAAGGCGATGATGAAGGAGAGTCCCAGGGTCAATGGAACAAACAGCCAATGATACATGGCCGTCAGTGCAAATTGTGCCCGCGACCAATCGACCAGCGAAAAATCAACATTTTCCATATGCGCTTATTTGGTGAGTTGTTCAAATACGTGATTGCTGCGCTGTTCGTCGGTGCTGAAGTTGGTTTTCAGAAAATTGGGGAAGAAGAACAGCTTTAGAATCAGAAAAAGGATGATCAATTTAAGGAGGATAATGGCCCAAAGCCGCTTGCCCAGGGTCATGTGGCTAAAACCCTGGTAGTAAAACTGAAAGATATTGTGAAAAACCTCCTTCATTTGTTAAAGGTCCTTTTCGGGAGAGTTAAAAATACAAATAAATCTGCTTGGATGGTAGCCAAAGGGATAAATTATCAAGCAGTATTTTAAGTTTGCTAATGACTGCATTGATGGCCGCTTTCTTCCGCCTGATGGTGGTCGTGGTGGTGACAACTTTCACCACTGTCGGTCAAATCTCCTGAATTGTATAGGTTGACAAGCTCCAATGAGTCACCTGAGCATCCCCTTATCACAGCTATACCGGAATTATTCAGTACGTTGATGGCTCCGTTTCCGATGCCTCCTGCCAGCATTACTTTGACACCGTCGGCGGCCAGGAGCTCAGCAATATTTGATTTGCATCCACAACCCTGGGGAGAAGGTACTCTTTTGATATCCGTTACAATTCCTCCTGTGACGGAGAATACATTGTAAAAGTTGCAATGGCCAAAATGGTTGTCTACTTGGTTGAATTCAGTGACTGGTACGGCTATTTTCATTTGTTTATATTTTGTTTTTTAAAGGCCAAATGGAATCGAAGATCAGCGAAGCTAATGCCCACATAATCATTTTTGGTTGGTGTGAACATATTCTCATGGGCATTTCATACTATAATAATTTGTCTTTTAAAGGTAGTAGGGAACTCCATGTTGCTGAAATTATTATCATTCTCCTGGATGTTGTGAAGCAACATGTTCGTTTCATGACAAATGATTCAGTTTTTGCAAATGTAACGAACATATGCTCATTATGAAATATTACGGCAAATATTTTTTGGATATCTTCTAAAGCTTGGTGTACAATCCCTAAGGGTTACTTGTCATTCTCTAAGGCTTGGTGTACAAATGCGGGAGGGAGGTGGGAATAATTACGAAACGAAGTTCAGCGAGGCTCATTTTAAGTAAAGAGAAAGAATTAATGCCTCATTTTTCAACTGTTTGACCCCTCTTCCCGAAAGCTTTCGGGACTCCAAAGGGGAGACTTCAGATTTGCATTCGGATCAACATCCGTGCGTTACCCCCCCCTCCTTTGGAGAGCTTGTCCCGATTCATCGGGAGGTTGGGGGAGGTCAAATCATCCGGGAAGAATGAATGGCAATAGAAAAGCCTATGTAGTTTGTGGAGGAGTAGTTTACCTCCGGCAGGGAGCATCTCCAGGTTGTCGAACTCCCTGCAGAGAACAGGTTGGTGGTGTGGGTTCCATTTAAGATTGTTTAAGGGGTAGTAAGTATCAGTTTGGTACGAATCTTTGTCAGATCATGGTTGATTATCTGTTTGATTTTGTGGTTTCTGTTCTCATAGAAGCCGTCCCATTTCACACGTAAATATGATAGGTAAATAATTGAATATCTGTTCGTACGTATGGAACTCGCAAATAGATTTACATAGCCTTTTGTGGGCTTTGCCCATGCTCGTTTCTAGCGAGAATTTGACTATACCCTAAAATTGAATATCTTTGTTTAAAATAGAAGAGAAGATGATTTTAAAGTATTACTTGGATACTTCTGTCTTTGGCGGCTACTATGATGATGAATTTCAGGTGTTCACCAAACTTTTGTTTGAAAAGATTGTTGACGAAAAGATTAAGATTATTTATTCTGAATTAACTGAAAACGAATTGGACAATGCTCCAGAAAGGGTAAAGTCCTTCATTAAAAAATTACCGGCAGACTTAGTCGACTTCGTTGAAATTACGCAGGAATCTTTTGATCTGGCGAACCAATATATTGTTGGAAAAGTTGTTGGAAAAACCAGCAATGATGATTGTGTCCATATTGCATTGGCGACAATCAACAGAGCAGATGTTCTAATAAGCTGGAACTTTAAGCATATTGTAAATTTAAAAAGAATCCATGGGTATAATTCCGTAAATCTGAAGCTTGGATATCCTACATTGGAGATACGTTCACCTAAAGAGATGATAGATTATGAAGACAACTATTAAAAAAAAGTTTGATGCAGTTGAATATATGCGTCAACAGCGTGATAGAATAAGCAAAGAAACTGCCGATATGAGTTTTGAGCAGTTAAAGGAATATTTGGATAAAAAAAGGCCAAAGGAGCGTATTTTACCAAGTCGCTAAGTTTCACGCTTCGCTCTGTTTAGCTTGAATAGAAAAATTTAGACCTCTTATGTTGTTAGAGATTCCCCATATCGCTTCAAGTTATCAAATCTCCCTCAGAATTTTTCACCACAAAACATCAAAAATCCCCCAAATCCTATCGGATTTCCTTGCGTGTTTTTTGAAGTGACTATTATTGGGATGGGGTTGCTCCAATTTCATCATCCTGCCAATAATCTCCTTAGCTTGATTGTATAAACTTAAAACCGTAGCTTCATCGTATAAGACATAATCATCGTAAACTCCGGTTTGTCTTCTGTCATGGAGGTCAAAAAAAAAACGGTCATCTTCTTAAGAAACAATTCCTGATTGGACAAGATGAAGTCCAAACTTCTGCCTTATCCCCTTGTGTGAGTTAGTCTCAATAATTTCTTTAATTTTGATTCTGAAACAACCAACTACTCATTGAATAGTCCGCTCAAACATATCGATCATTTGGCCGTCGAAAACTTACAAAAAGGCGACATAAAGGCATTTGATGACCTGTTCAACAAGTACTCATCCAGATTGTTCAGTTTTTCATTGAAGTACCTGAAGTCGAATGAAGAGGCAGAGGAGGTGGTCCAGGAGGTATTTCTTTACATCTGGGACAAAAGGGAAGGGTTAAAACCGGACCAGTCTTTCAACTCCTACATTTTTACCATCGCCTACAACATTATCAAAAAATATTTCCTTAAAAAGTCCAGGGATAATGCCTTTAAGGATGATCTGATCTATTCGCTTCTTCAGCAGGAAAATAAGCTGGACCAGATCATTGATTATAAATTTCTCCTGGAAAAAGTTGAGAAGTACATTGAGGCCTTGCCCAAAAGGCGGAAAGAAATATTTGTTAAAAGGAAGTACGACGGGTTATCGGTCAAACAGATTGCCAAAGAACTTGGGATCTCTCCCAACACGGTAGAAAATCAGTTGGCATCTGCTCAAAAGCAAATCCAGGAGGAACTTCAAAAGGAGAAATTGGCGGGATTGCTCTTCTTTGTCCTCTTTGTTTCTATCTGATGTCTTTTGTAGTATCCTGATTTTTAGCGTTCTATTTTTTGTCACTAAAATATTTTCATTTTTTCCTAAATTTAAATAGTGGAAAATGAACTTAAAAGGACATAATAGACATCATGGATGCTAAAAAAGACAAAATAGACCGGTTTACTTCAGACAAATATTCCTTCAACGACTATTTGTCTGTATCGTCAGGGTTTCAGCAGGAGGAAAAGGAATTAATCACCGCTATGGAAGGGGACTGGAATGAGACGGAGTTTTCCCCTGCACACGATGTCCGGCTAAACAAGATTCTTGATAACCTTCATCAGCAAATAGCAGCAAGAAATCAACCAAAACGCTATACTATCAGCTCCATCTACCGGCTCTTTTCCAAAATTGCCGCGATACTGATCATTCCGGCATTGATCACCATCTCCATCCTAACCTATATAACCGTTAATGCCCCGGAAAATGAGGAATCATGGGCAGAGATTCATGCTCCGCTCGGATCAAGGACCAAATTCAAACTTCCGGATGGATCTGTCGGATGGCTGAACAGTGGCTCTATGATCAAATATCCCATTAATTTCAGGAAGGATCGAAAGGTTGAAGTCACCGGTGAAGTCTGGTTTGATGTTGTGCATCTCCATACCAGCGATTTTCGTGTGATTACTCCCTATTTCAATGTGAAGGTGGTTGGCACGCAGTTCAATGTAATTGCCTATGAGAATGAGACGACCGCTGAAGTTATTCTTGAACGCGGGAAAGTTCTTCTCCTGGATAAGCATGATCAGGTTAAAGGAGAGCTAAAACCTGATCAGCAGATGGTTTTCAATAGATTGACCAAAGAGATGGTGAAATCCAACATAGATTCAAGGAATTATACCAGTTGGAAGGATGGTTTGCTGGTCTTCAAAAATGTTCCTATGACTGAAATAGCAAGAAGACTTGAGCGGAAATACAATACAGAGATCGTACTACATGGTGATTCTTTAAAATCTTCCGTCTTCCGGGCCACTTTCCTGGATGAAAATATTGATGAGATCTGCAAGATGCTGTCAACTGTCGCTCCCATCAGGTACAAAATACACAAGCGGGAAAAGCAGGCTGACAGTACTTTTACCAACAGTAAAATTGAGATGTGGTTAAAATAATTAACAAACTTAAATGCTTTCGCCTATGATGATTAAATGAAAAACAGGGAGGTATTTGCACTACCAGCCCTGTTAAACTGTAGAATTAAACTTTGAGAAGTAGTAATCCACAACAAACAAATTTATGAAAAAAAACAGAACTTATGGGCTGGTAGACTCTATTGGCCTGTTAAAAATGCTTAAGATGATGCGTTTTACCCTTTATTTTCTTTTACTGACCCTCTCCCAGGCCTTTGCAGTGAGTACTTATTCCCAGCAAACCAAACTTAGCCTGGATATGAAGAATGCAAGGGTGGAGGATGTTATTGACCAGATAGAGAAGAGTTCCGAATTCTTCTTTATGTACAACAAGGGCATGGTCAATGTCGACAGAAAAGTTGACATCGTCGTTGAAGGGCAATTGGTCAACCAAATATTGGACAAGCTTTTTGAGAATACGGATGTTACCTATTCGATCAAAGACCGGCAGATTATGTTGATAAACAGTCATCTGCAGGGAGAAAGTGGGGAGGCAACCAGCCAGCAGCAAAAAAAGACCATCTCGGGCAAAGTCACTGACACTTCCGGAGCTACTTTGCCTGGGGTTTCTGTAATCGTCAAAGGCACAACTATCGGTATAATCTCCGATAACAACGGTTCTTACTCGCTTTCAAATGTCCCTGAAAATGCCGTTTTGCAGTTTTCGTTTGTGGGGATGAAGATGCAGGAAATTTCTATTGGCGGAAAAACAATCATTAATGTTACTCTTGCTGAGGAGACCGTTGGTATTGAAGAGGTAGTGGCTATTGGTTATGGCACTGTGAAAAAAAGTGACTTAACAGGTGCCGTCGTAAGTGTTGATTTAGGGAAGAGGGAAATGGCTGCAAACGTAAATTTGTCCCAGACATTACAGGGATATGTGCCAGGAGTAAATGTCGGTGGTGCTGTAAAGGCTGGTGAATCAGGAAGTTTATCTATACGGGGGAGAACATCTTTATCTGCAAATGATACTCCACTTATAATCCTGGATGGCATAATTTACAATGGAGGCCTTTCAGACATTGATGTAGCTGATATTGAAAAGATTGACATATTAAAAGACGCGAGTGCCGCTGCAGTATATGGATCTCGTTCAGCGAATGGTGTAATTATTATATCCACCAAAAAAGGTAAGAATGAAAAACCCACTTTTAACTTCAATATGTATTATGGGATACAGGAGATGTCACCAAATAAAATGGCACACGTTATGGATGCCAACCAATACGCAGTTCGATTAGTTGATTATAACTATTATCAGCAAAAACTGTTGCCATGGTATAAGACGAATCCTGGCAGCAGTGAAGGAAGGCCAATTAGACCGGATATTACCAATCGGGAACTCGTAGCAAAAAGTTTAAGATCATTGGAAGAACAACAGAACTACTTAAATGGATATGAAGTTGACTGGTTAGATCTTGTTCTAAGACGAGCACCAATTCAGAATTATAGTCTAAGTGTCTCAGGAAAAACAAATAAGACAAATTATTATTTATCTGGTTCCTATATTAAGCAGGAAGGAATTGTTAAAAATGATAATTTCAATAGAGTCTCCTTACGAGCTAATTTTGAAAACAAAATTACAGACTGGTTAGCAATTGGAATGAATATTTCATTGTCAAAGTTGAATAATTCTGGTTATTATAATAATACAACAAGCATAACTTTTGATGGCTTTACAAATCCTGCTGGGATGACTGATGCTTTAAGGGCAAGTCCACTAGCAAATGTTTATGATGCTAATGGAAATTATCCGCTGTACCTTGCTGGTGAAAGTTATCAAAAACATCCATTGCTAAATGAAAATATAGACGATCATAATATAAGTAACAATATTTTCATGGTTTTATCAGCCAAATTAGATATACCTTATGTCACAGGTCTTAAGTATGAGATAAACTATTCCGGGAAATATAGCAATAATATACAAAATGATTTCTTTCCCTTATCTACAATAGAGGGTGCATTATACAACAATTATGGTACAAAATATTATGTAGAAGAATTTGACTGGCTGATCAATAATATCCTTACTTATTCCAGGATATTTAATGAGAGACACAGTGTTAATGTTACTTTATTGTTCAGTAATGAAAAGAAAGAATCAGAAAGTTCAAGTATGGTGGCATATGGGTTCGATAATCCCATATTAGGGTACAATGCACTCCAATTTGGCAAAAATCAAAAACTGGCAAGTGGTGCCTGGGAGGAAACAAGTATTTCTTACATGTCTCGAATAAACTATTCATATGCAAATCGATATTTATTAACAGCTACATTACGAAAGGATGGATTTTCCGGTTTTGGGAAAAATAATAAATATGCATTATTTCCTTCCATTTCAATAGGATGGGTTGCATCTGAAGAAACATTTTTTAAGCATATTGATTGGCTAAGCTACCTCAAATTTAGACTTTCATATGGGAAAAATGGGAATCAAGGTATTGGTCGTTATTCTAGCCTTTCTAAAGTAACAAATACTTCTCATGTATTTGGAAGTAATTCATACGTTGGTGTCTATCCTGAAACAATTGGAAATTCTGATTTGAGTTGGGAAACAACAACCTCAACAAATTTAGGTCTGGATTTAAAGATTCTTAACCAAAGAATTTCTGCTGAGATTGATGTATATAAAGCCATCACTGAAGATGTTCTGGTAAAAAGAACATTACCTATGGCTTCTGGATATGACAATATTTGGACAAATATTGGAGGTATTGACAATAAAGGTATTGAATTTGGGTTAACAACCATTAACGTGAAAAGACCAAATATTAATTGGGAGTCAAGAGTGGTATTTTCATTGAATAGAGATAAGATTTCTAAACTGTACGGTGGGAAAAATGATTCTGATATTGGTAACTCTTGGTTTGTTGGAAAACCCATTAGCTCACTTTATAATTATTATGTCGATGGAGTTTGGCAAGAAGAAGCATTATTTAATAAATCAATTCAGGCAAATTATTATCCTGGGATGTATAAACTCCGAGATTTAAACAGCGATGGCAAAATTACTCCAACTGATGATAGGGCAATTGTTGGATATGGAACACCGAATTATCGTTTTGGTATAAATAACACTATATCATATAAAAATTTATCCTTTAGTTTCTTTCTTAATTCGATACAAGGAGGAAATGGCTACTATTTGTCAAATAATTACAGTGCAATTGTGGCAGGGGGAACTGATTTTGAATATCGAGTTAATAGACCAGGATCATATAGTTATTGGATGCCAAATAATCCAGTGAAAAACGCACCCGCTATGTTTTATTCACCGCCGCAAATACATGGAGTTTATGAAGAAAGGAGCTTTGTTAGGTTACAGGACGTATCATTCTCCTATAGTTTTGGGAAGAGGACACTAAATAGCTTGGGATTTAATAGTTTACAACTTTTTATAAGTGGGAAAAATCTTCATACCTGGACAAAATGGTCAGGATGGGATCCAGAAAGTGATGGAACTCCTTTAATGAGAAGCGTAATAGGGGGAGTTAAATTTAATTTCTAATTTGTATTCTACTTTGAAATAAAAGATTAAAAGAATTTATTATGAAATACATTAATATCTTAAAAAGGTTCAAATGGAGCAGCTTGCTTGGCCTCCAAATATATTTATTTATATTAACGTCTTGTGATAAAGGCTTTTTGGACGAAAAGCCGTTGGATTTTCTTACTCCGGGAAACGCATATTCAAGTCCTGCAAATATTGAGCAGGGGATTATTGGAATCCATCAGTATGTTAGAACATGGTGGACTTACAATTCTGGTACAACAACAATCATGTTTGCTAATGGAACAGATCTAGCTTATAACGGGGAAAACCCAGGCGGTGGAATATTATATGATTATTCAATTGTAATTACTCCTACCAGTGCACCTCCAACTCTTTACTGGGATTATTTTTACACACTCATCCAACGGGCGAATGTTTTAATTAACAGCATTAAGTCTAGCGATACAAAGATTTGGGCAAACGAAGCAGAAAAAAATGCCTATTTAGCTGAGGCAATGTTCTTTCGTTCACTTGCATATAGAAACATTGTGGTTCTTTGGGGGGATGCTCCATTGGTTATAGAAGCTTTTGATTACGTCAAGACTGACTTTGTTCGCTCACCAAAATCGAAACTTTATGAACTTATAGAATCAGATTTAAAATTCTCCGCAACCAATTTACCGCCGAAAGGTAAAGAAAAGGCCCCTGGTCGTATCACGCAAGGGGCAGCGTGGAACTTATTAAGTGAAGTTTATCTGGCACAATCAAAATTTCAAAATGCTGTCGACGCTGCATCTCATGTTATACTTGATTACAATTATGCATTAATGACAAAAAGATTTGGAACGAAATTAGGTAAAGATATCTTTCGTTCCGGTGATCCATATTATGATCTTTTTCAGTTGAATAATCATAACCTTCCCGAGAACAAAGAAGCAATATGGGTTATTCAGGTTGAACCGTTGATAACAGGCGGTGATGCATATCCGGGTGAAAGAATGTATGGACCAGCTTATTATAGAATGGGTAATACTCCAGATGGGAAAGTCGCTTTTAGAGGAGAATTATACCAAGGTGTTTATACAGGTTATAGTGATACTTTGGGTCGACCTGTTTCTTGGAACAGGCCAACCAATTATCTTGCATATGATATTTGGAGGAGTGACTGGAAAAATGATATTCGTAACGCAGAGCATAATATAAAACGTAATTTCTACTTTGACAATCCCGCTTCAATCTATAATGGGAAAAGAATAGACTGGAGTTTATATCCTAAAGGTGCAAGAGCAAGTACATTGAATGACACATGTCAATACATATATCCTTATTTCATGAAGGCTGCTGCACCATTGGAACATTTTACCGATTTAAATAGATCAGGAGGTGGGACAACCAATAAGGATATTTATGCAATGCGATTGGCAGAAACATATTTATTGAGAGCTGAAGCATATCTCGGCTTGAATCAGAAAGATCTTGCAGCAAGGGATATAAACATAATTCGAAGCAGAGCAAATGCATCTCCTGTTGAGCCAAGTAAAGTTACAATTGACTATATTCTGGATGAACGTGCTAGAGAATTATACACTGAGGAATGGAGGTTGATCACCTTAATGCGACTAGGGAAATTAGTGGAACGCGTAAGAAAGTATAATAATAATCCCGTTATTCCTGGGTTAAACATAAAAGACTACCACAATTTATGGCCTATACCGCAAACAGAAATTGATTTGAATATCAATTCGGAATTTAAACAAAATCCAGGATATAATTAGCCATTTTAAGCTCACTACTGTTCCATTGATGGAAACAGTAGTGAGTTATTCATTCAATAGTAATCTAGCTATTTAGAATAATCAAATGAAAAGTAAATTTTTCAAACTATACATTACCGCCATATTTTGCCTGTGGGTTATTATTCTGCCAGCCCAAACTTTGGATATTTGTATTTATGGAGGTACAGCATCCGGGGTAATGGCAGCAGTTGCTGCAAAAAAAGCAGGTAAATCAGTTATAATAGTTGAAACAACCAGATATCTTGGAGGCATTATTGGCGGTGGTATTCGTATCAATCGAGATACCAGGCATCCGGAGGAAATTGGTGGACTAACCCTCCTATTGATGAAAAAAGACATGGGAATTGGGGGAGGGCCGCATGAAAATCAATCCAAACTGAGGGAGCTATTTACAGAATTAGTTAAGAAAAATAAGATTCCCGTGATTTTTGAGCATAGACTTGGGAATATAAATAAAATTAATAACAGAATACACAAATTGTTCCTGGATTATGCTCCAACAGGAAAGTATGGGTGCCCTGTCCCTTATCCTCTGAAAGTAAATGCTAAATCTGTTGTTGCAAAAACTTTTATTGATTGTAGTTATGAAGGAGATTTAATGGCATTATCAGGGGTTTCCTATGTTGTCGGTCGCGAATCGAGAGATGAATTTAAAGAGTCTTTAGCAGGTCAAAGGAATCTGCGGGTATTTGATATCAGTCCATATAAAATTCCAAATGACCCATCGAGTGGGTTACTGCCATTTATCGATAGTGAACCTTTTGCGGAAGGCGCAGCATCAAGACATATTATGGCCTATAATTTTCGTCTTCAGTGGGTTTCACCTGAATTTGGAACGATTCTTGGTGAACCTTCACACTACAATCCTGAAAAGTATGAATTAGTGCGGAGGGCATTGGCTATCAATCCGAAATATATTGGTTGGCCGAGCGACAATTATACCAGAGAGTCACTATTTTCAGGAGGATTGCCTGGCAGACAATCCGACTATCCAGATGGTAATTGGGTTGAAAGATCCAAAATATGGCAGGAATGGATAGACCATGTAAAAATCATGCACAAACTCACAAATTGTGATAAGTCACTTAAGAAAGGAGAGTTTGCTGAAAATAATGACTTTCCTGACCAATTATACATTCGTTTAGGGAGAAGAATGAGGGGACCTTACGTAATGACTCAGCATGATTTAATGTTACAAACCGATGTAGCCGATTGCATTGGTCTTGGATATGGATGGGATGGTTGGACGGATATATATCCTGTAAGAATTATTGCAACTTCAGAAGGAAAAGTTGCCACTGAAGGTGAATCCAATGAAACTATTTCTCCGGGTCCCTACAAAATTTCTTACCGTTCGATTATCCCAAAAGAAGATGAATGCAGTAATTTATTGGTACCCGTTTGCCTATCTTCAACACATATTGCTATGTCTTCAATTAGGATGGAAGCCACATGGATGCTCATTGGTGAATCTGCAGGAATTGCAGCTGCACAATCGATCAATGAAGGAGTGCCGGTTCAAAGAATTGATATGTCAAAATACAATCAAAATCTGTTATCGGCAGGCCAAATACTTGAATGGGATGGAACAGGATTTGGTTGTTGGGGTGGAAGTGAAAAATGTTGGTGGTACAAACACCCAGAAGACTACAAAGTGAAGCCAATTGCATCTATACTCAAAGGACCCAGAAAACAATCAGAATTTGCAAAAGAATTTGAACAAGCCCGAATGGGGAAAAAAGAATAGTTGAAGTTTTATTTTATTACTATAATGTGAGACAACATCTTTAAGGAAATCGTCATAATAATCTCATAACTATTAATATACAAATGTCAAATAAATTTAATAATCCAATTTTCTATTCAGTTAGATTGAGTAATAAAATATTCTTGAGTTGCATAATATGTTTTATATGGTTAGGAAATACTTTTGGAAAGAGTCCGGGATTGATCTGGATAGAAACTGAAAATTTTAAAAATCCTGGTGGATGGACTAAAGATTGGCAATTTGTCGCCCAAATGGGGTCACCCTATTTGATGTCTATTGGTTATGGAGCTCCTGTGGCTGATGCTACAACTACGATAAAGGGAATAAAACCAGGTAATTATAAGCTGTGGGCAAGAACAAAAGACTGGATGCCACAATATCATCCCGGAAAATTTGAAATAATAATAAATGAGAATAGAAAATCTAAAATTCTTGGCGCAAGTGGTCAGAAAGGCTGGCTATGGGAAGACGCTGGCACTTTTAACTTAAAAGATGAAGTAACCTTGAACTTACACGACCTAACAGGTTATTATGGTCGTTGTGATGCCATTATTTTGAGTCCTGACTCTAATTGGATTCCTCCTACAGAAACTAAACAGGTATTAGCATTAAGGATTAAATATGGTGTAATCAGCTCCAATATTAAAGAAATGGGAATGTATGATGTGGTGGTTGTGGGAGGTGGAGTTGCTGGCACATTTGCAGCAGTCTCTGCTGCAAGACAAGGAGCAAAAACCGTTTTGATCCAAAATAGAACAGAGCTGGGTGGAAATGCAAGTACCGAAAACCTTGTTCCTCCAATTGGCGCTATGCAAAACTTATTATCGAAAGAAGAAATAAAACTTGATCCGCGGGAAACTGGGCTTATTGAAGAAATCAACCTTTATGGCAAGCAAAGATATCTTGAGGTTGGAAAGTATTGGCCCAGTCGTTTATCCCAATTGGCACGATCAGAACCAGAACTTAAGTTGTTTTTAAATACTGAGGCTGACTCTGTAAGAATGAAAAACAAAACTGAAATTTCGGGAATAATATGTACCGATATTACTTCAGGTAAAAGGATGATATTTCGTGGAAAAATTTTTATCGATTGCACTGGTAATGGTATCATCGGGTTGAAAGCCGGGGCAGAATATATGATAGGCAGGGAATCCAGAAATATGTTCCAGGAAACAAAAGCACCGGATACGACAAATAATGAGATCCTGGGAAGTTCACTTAAATATTGGGGAAAAAAACAAGATAAACCCAGCCCTTTTGCTACTCCAGATTGGATATATTCTTTCCAAAATTGCTCCGATTTTGGTCTGTTTAAGGACAGACATCTATCTGTTGGAGATATAATAGATAAACAATGGGTTATTGAACTTGGAGGCAAGGTAAATTCTTATAAAAATGCAGAAGAAACCAGGGACGACCTTCTAAGATTGATTTATGGAATTTGGGACCACATAAAAAATCATTGTACGGACATATCGAACAAGGATGCTGATTACTGGAACCTTGTATGGGTTGGACATGTGTTAGGAATGCGGGAAAATTACCGCCTGGTAGGAGACTATGTGATGTCTGAATCCGATGTAACGAAACAACCCTTTTTAGAGGATCGGGTGGCCTATGGAGGTTGGGGACTTGATGATCATCCCTCATTGGGATTTTTCGACAAAACACGATTAAACTACCATACTCATGGAGGTTTATTGTTTTCGATACCTTTTCGAAGTCTTTATTCGAAAAACATCAGTAACCTGATGATGGCGGGAAGGAACATTTCAGCTACTCACGTGGCTTTGTCAGCCACAAGAGTGCAGCTGACAACAGGGACAATTGGGCAGGCAGTTGGTACAGCTGCTGGTATGTGTATAAATAAAAATTTGGACCCCCGGGGGATTTATCAAAACTATTTGATGGAACTTCAACAAAAATTAATAAAAGACGGAGCCTATATTATTGAAATGCCGAATATGGATAGTAATGATCTTGCATTACGGGCAGTTACTAAGGCATCAAGCGAACTTCAACCTGCATCTGAAGCAATTAATGGTTTCTCGCGGGTAAGGCTGCCTACAGTTTTTCCAGGATTAGATTTGAAATTGAATGCCTGGATCCCTGATACAAATTCCGTCAAACCTCAGTGGTTACAATTATCCTGGGATAAACCTCAAAAATTCAATGTGGTTCATTTAGTTTTTCAAAACAGAGGAAACCTTGCTTCTAAAAAATTCACCCTTGAATATCAAACAGATAATAATTGGGTAAAAATAGCAGAAGTAGATAATATACATGCATTTAGGAGATTGGTTATCCCGGTAGGCAACATTAAAACAAAGGCTTTCCGAATAGTATTAAATGACCAGGAATTACATGGAGGCATTTGTGAAGTAAGGATTTATCATGAACAACCAGAAAAAATTGAAATGATAAAAAGAATAAACAGGACCATGGAAAAACCTATTGAAAACGTATCTCTTCCCTGGGAATTGTAAGTAAAATTTATATTATCTCTCATTTTAAAGTAATATCTACACCGTTAGTTTAAAAACATCAAATGATGAAAACATTTGTGCATATCAGTTTACTTCTCTTCAATTTTATCAGTATAGGAATCTCTGCAAAGACACATAGTGTTACTGATTTTGGAGCGGTGAGTGATGGTAAAGTGCTAAATACTAAGTATATTCAGAAAGCGATTGATCAGTGTTTTGATGAAGGTGGAGGGATTGTATTGTTTTCCGGTGGAGGTAAATACCTGACAGGAACAATATATTTGAAAGATAATGTGACTATATACATTGACAATGGAACTACTTTACTGGGAAGCAGAAAGTATAGTGATTATGCCACTGATACTCATAAAAATATGTATAAAAATGAGTCCCATATGGACCGTTGTCTAATTTATGCCCGCGATGCAAGTTCAATTGCCATCGTGGGGAATGGCACAATTGACGGTAACGGGCATAAATCAGATTCAGTTTTTGTAAAAGAACGCCCTATGCTCATGCGGTTCCTGAATTGTAGAAACCTTCATGTAAATAATGTCAACATCATTAATCCTGCATCCTGGACTTCTGCCTGGCTTTACTGCGATGACATAACTGTAACTGGAGTAAAGATTCAAAGTCGTGTCAATGGGAATGGTGATGGGTTGGATTTTGATGGTTGTACCAATGTAAGAGTTACAAATTGTAGTTTTGACAACAGCGACGATTGCATTTGTTTACAAACTTCACGTGTGGATAAACCTTGCAGAGACATTTTGATCAGCAATTGTATCTTCTCATCCAAGTGGGCAGGAATGCGTATTGGCTTGCTTTCCCGTGGGGATTTCAGTTCGGTTAGTGTCACTAATTGTGCTTTCCGGAATTGCAACGATTCCGGACTAAAGATACAGATGAATGAAGGAGGAGAGATGAAAAACATGATTTTCTCGAATCTGGTAATGGAAAATGTTACCCGACCTGTGTTCATGACTTTCTGCCAACAGAGAGCTTGTGTGGATTCACCTATCGAGCTGGCCCCAATGAAAGCCATGCATCATTTCATTTTTCAGAATATGCTTATTGACAATAGCAAACTCGATAAAAATTCCGCTTTCTTTTTGACCGGATTACCGAAAAACAAGATCGAAAATATCCTGATTAGCAACGTGCAACTTGTTGTTTCAGGAGGTGGATCAATGGAGGATGCCAATTTAACAGTTAAAGAATATACACCTGAAGAATTAGGTGATAGGTTTCCGGGGTTTAGTTTGATTGGAACAATTCCGGCTTATGGAATTTATGCCAGAAATATCGATGGATTGACCATTCATAACTTTTCAGTAAAAACGGTACAACCTGATGCCCGTCCAGTAGTGAAATTTGATAATGTCATTAATCTTAATGAGATAGATATTTTTACTAATGGGAAGAGATTTAAAAATTCTCAATATAAAGTTGATTAATAAAATCTGTTTATTTTCCACAAAACCACCAAACTCCCCTAAATCCTGGTGTCTTCCTGGCGTGAAAAATCAAACACCTACAGCGCAGGTCTGTAAGTGTTTGATTCTGAGAGTGGGCCCAGTAGGGCATGATCCTACGACCCCCTGATGATGAGTGGGAGGTCTAAACTATTATGAGATTCCACTGGTTGATATTGGTTAACACTGGTTGTCATTAACCATATTATTTTCCACTGGTTGATACTGGTTGTCGGAAAACCTGGGGGATTTCCTGGCGGGTCATTTTGGCACTCGATCTAGGGGTTTTTGCATTCATTTAACATATCAAGTTCAAATATGCGGGAAGCTATTTGACCGATATTTTATCCAGTTCTCTTTCAAGTCGATGAACCAGGTAGAACGGAAGGTTGAGCAGGGTAAACTCCGTACCGGCAATGGTTTTTGCTTTCTCAACCGAATAAGGTCCTTGCCATACACGGACTGCCACGTGGTGTGGCGCTACATCCATAAACTGATGCAACGAGCGAAGTTTACCAATACTTCCGGATTTTACTTCAATAGGGATAAGTTTCCCATTGTAAGGAAGAATATAGTCCACCTCTGCACTGGAATCGGTTTTTTCGCGTACCCAAAAATGCAGATCGTTGCTCATGGTGAAATTGGTAGCCAATAGTTCTTGTCCGACAATATGCTCAGCAATCAACCCCCGATGTGTATCGCTAATTTCTTCATTAAAAACAAGCTCACCCATAATTCTATTTGAGTAATTGACTAACCCGGTATCCAGAGCATGTAAACGCGGTTTTCGGACCAAACTTGGTTTTAAAGGCAACTCTGTCGATGTGCATGGATAAATCAGTTTTACGAGCATGGTTTTTTCGAGCGATACAAAAGCTTCCTTCATCTCTCTTGACCGGTAAGGAGAGTTGCCAAATTTCTCAAAGGTTATTTTCGTTCCTGCTTCACGGAACACATTCGAAATAATGTGTCTGATATAGTGAACCTGGGCAGATGAGTTGGCATATTTTTCGATATCGTCCGTATAGGAATAAATAAGACTGCTATATACTGGTTCGAGAGCAGTGATGTCCGCACTTTGGGAATAAAGATTGAGTACCCCAGGCATACCACCGATAGTAGCGTATTTCTTAAACAAGGATATAAACTGCGAATGCAAAAACTCTGGTACTTCAGGTTTTTCAAGCATTTCAAGTAACTGATCGCTTTTTGTCGCATAAAGAAATTCCCTGAATGAGCATGGTCGTAATGCCATGTATTCGACCCTTCCTACCGGGAAGGAAATGTTTCTACCCATGATGCTCTCCAGTAAGGAGCCTGCTGCAATGATAAAAAGATCGCTTGCTTCCTCGTAAAAATAGCGCAATAATGCTATTGCCTTTGGAGAGTTCTGAATTTCATCAATAAAAATCAGGGTTTTTCCGCCACTTCGCCGCTTTTGAGCAAAAATAAAAAGCGTGGTGAGTAAGTCCGCGAATGGATATTTTCGCTCAAAAATTTCCCGGTGTTCCTCCTTTTCCAGGTTTAGGTAAATATACTGGTCAAACTCAGTTGAAAACAAATTAACCGAAGTTGTTTTACCCACCTGCCTTGCTCCTCTTAATATGAGAGGCTTTCGTGATGGTTTTACAGCCCATTTTTTTAATTCGTTGGTTATATCCCTATTGAACATGCATGAAAGAGTATGAATGATTGGGATAAAGATATTGAAAATGTAATAGATTGGGGGATGATTATAGAATAAATTGTAGTAAATTGAGGGATATTTTCGAACTTATCTGTGATTAATCGAGGGACAAATTCTTATATGTCTCACCTATTGATAATTACAATGCTGTATATATACTGCAAAAGCTTTGGTAAAAAACCATCTTCCACTGGTTGATACTGGTTGTCGGAAATCCTGGTAGATTTCCTGAAAGTTTTTTAAATCATTTTGTTATTGTTCAAATTTTCGGGTTGATTACAACACAAAGTTGCCATTCGAAAATATAGTAAATGACCATGATTGTATTAAGTGAAAGAATCAATCAAAAATTAGCTTAATTTTATTTCCTGAAAACTCACCGGGCTTCTCAATGGACACTGGCAACCAGACAAAAGATTATTTTTATATGAAAGCATTTATTGGGCGTTTGGAGACAGCTATACAAAAACCAGAGTAAATACTGCAAAAATTTTAAAGAACCAGTATGTTGGGAGGGGAAAGAGGAGCTGAAAATAAATATTTGTTAAAACAGGGAAATGTGTAAGCCAAGACTAATTTTAATTAATTGAGCATCATCTTATGAAGTATTTATTGTCAGGTTGTATTGCTTCATCGCTTTTAATAGTTCTGAATATGAAGGCAGAGAGCAAAATGACCAAACCCAACATAATCATTGTTTGATCTGATGATCAGGGTTATGGTGATTTTTCATGTCACGGAAATCCGGTATAATAGTGGGGGAGAAAAATAGCAGATTGTGCTCTTAATTAGTTAAAAATAAACGAACTCCCCCGCAGAATTTTTCACCACAAAACCTCCAATTTCCCCCAATTCCTGGCGTCTTCCTGGTGTAAAAAACAAAACACCTACAAGTTGACCTTGTAAGTGTTTAATTCTGAGGGTGGGCCCAGTAGGGCAAACTCCTACGACCCCCTGATAATGAGTGGGAGGTCTAACCCATTTCTGTTTTATACCGGGGGTTACTGGTGTATGAAATCCCAGTGGATTATCCAGCGGTTTATTTTTGCGTATTTTATAACTCTCTGATTAAGCGAAATATTTCTTTTTGTAATAGGTGGCAACATTTACCAATCCCACCATCACCGGAACTTCCACCAACGGTCCAATGACACCGGCAAATGCCTCTCCCGAATTGATGCCAAAAATGGCGATGGCCACGGCGATAGCCAATTCGAAATTGTTGCTGGCAGCGGTAAATGCAAGGGTAGTCGACTGCTCATAGTTGGCTCCAATCTTTTTACTCAGGAAGAACGAGCCTATAAACATGACCACAAAATAAATCAAGAGGGGAATCGCTATCAGCACCACATCCATCGGGATTTTTACGATGTATTCGCCTTTCAGCGAGAACATCACGACAATAGTGAAAAGCAACGCAATCAGCGTTAATGGACTGATTTTAGGAATAAATTTGGTTTCATACCATACCTTACTCTTAATGCGGGTTAAGATATACCGGGTGAGAAAACCTGCAATCATTGGTATTCCAAGGTAAATGAAAACACTTTCAGCAATGGCACCCATCGTAATTTGTGAGACAGCCTCATTAACCGGAATGCCAAACCATTCAGGCAATATGGCGATAAACAGATAGGCGTACACAGAGAAAAGCAGAACCTGGAAAACAGCATTGAAGGCCACCAAACCGGCTGCATATTGTCTGTCCCCTTTGGCAAGATCATTCCAAACTATTACCATGGCGATGCACCGAGCTAGCCCTATCAGGATAATTCCATACATGTAAGGCAGATTGGCATTGTTTTCGCCAGGGAATAGCTTGAAAAATGCTATGGCCAATGCGAACATCAAGAGAGGTCCCAGCACCCAGTTCTGAAACAGGGAAAGCATCAGAATCCTGGTATTTCGGAATACATCTCCCAATTCTTCGTACTTTACTTTGGCCAAAGGCGGATACATCATAACGATCAAGCCAATGGCAATGGGAATATTGGTAGTGCCCGACGATAGGCTGTTCCAGAATTGGGCTACACCCGGAACGGCCCAACCAGCAAATACGCCGATAAACATGGCCAGAAAGATCCATAGCGTCAAGTACCTGTCGAGAAATTTGAGTCGCTTTTGCATGGTATTAACTTTAAATTTCACAATGTGATGATTCGACAATTCGACAATTGCAGATCCTAAATTGTCGAATTGTCGAATTAAAAAATGGTCGAATTAGCTTTGTTTGTAGCCTGAAACAGTGATGCTGAAGATCCCGTTCTCCCGATTCTGAAAACGTGCAATTTCTTCCGGGGTGAGGTAGTTTGCAAGCAAGTCTTCTGGTATGGAGATGGCTTTTTGTTTGTGAACAGTTGTGTCCGCAAAGCCATTTTTCGCTATGATGCCAAGGTATTCCTCTATTTCAATAGCACCTGCAACACAGCCTGCGTACATTTCGGCATCTTTTTGCAATTTATCGGGCAGGTTGCCTTTAATTACCACGTCTGAAACGCAGAAATGGCCCCCGGGTTTTAATACACGCATCATTTGGGCAAAGGCCAAATTCTTGTCTGGCACCAGGTTTAAAACGCAATTCGATACAATTACATCAAAACTCTCCTTTGGGAATGGCATCTCTTCAATATCGCCCTGTACAAATTCAACGTTGGTGAAACCAAGCTTCTTATTGTTGTCGATGGCTCTCGACACCATGGATTCGGTAAAGTCCAATCCGGTTACCTTGCCTGTATCCCCAACAATGGCCCTCGCAACGAAGCAATCATTGCCGGCTCCGCTTCCCAGATCAAGCACCGAATCACCGGGCTTAATTCCTGCATATTGTGTTGGAATGCCACATCCCAGGCCTAAATCTGCCTCTTTGTGATGTCCATCTATATTTTGATATTCATCGCCGATCATTTTGATGTCCAAGTCACCACAACAACCAGAAGTTCCACAGCAAGATGACTGATTCAACAATAGACTTTGTTTGGCGATAGCTCCATATTTTTCCTGTACAACTAACTTTAGATCTTCTGCTTTCATGGTAATAATGTGTTAATTAGACAATTAGATAATTCGACAATGTGACGATTAGACAATTAGATTATTCGGCAATGTGATGATTCGACAATGTGATAATTCGACAATGAGTTAATTCGGCAATGTGATGATTCGACAATTAATTTACTAGATAATGTGATGATTCAACTATTTGATAATGTTACAATTCATTAATGCATTGTGTTATAAAATTGGGAATGAAGTAATGACCATCATTGTCGAATTATCTAATTGTCACATTGTCGAATTAGTTGGTGCGTTTTGAGGTGCCTATTATTTTTGAAATGATTTTTTTGATTGGTTCTAATTCTGTAAGCAAATGTGTTGAATCAGGCAATTTCTTTAAGTGTTTGCATAGCAACAGCCAATATTCGGTTTCATCAACTTCTTTGGCTGAAATCTTGAATTTGTGTATGAAATCAGCTTTACTTTCTGCATTTTGTGCTTCCCTGGCATTGGCCCCGATCGATGTTCCAGACTTAAAAAGTTGATTTGAAAGGGCAAATTTTCTTAGTCCATCCAGATCATCGCAGAAATCAATAATCTTCAATGCAAATTCAAAAGTGAGATTGATAATTACATTCTCCTTAAATTCATCCTTCATAACTTTAGTATTATGGGTTTTTTTATAATTGTCGAATTGTCGAATTGACTCATTGTCGAATCGTCGAATTGTCACATTGTCGAATCGCCGAATTGTCACATTGTCTCATTGTAAAACTTCCAGAACCCTTCTTTAATCTCATCCCTGACGCGGATAAACTCACTCCAAATAAATTCATCGGTACCGACCACGTGAGATGGATCATCGAAACCAATATGAAGCCGGTGTTTTACCTTTCCAAGAAAGGCCGGACAGTTTTCGTTTGCTCCACCGCAAACGGTAATCACATAGTCCCACTCCTGGTCCAGGTATAAATCAACAGAATCGGAGGTATGGTGACTGATGTCGATCCCGATCTCCTGCATGGCGGCAACCGCCTTTTGGTTCAGTTTCCCGGAGGCTTCGGTTCCGGCTGAACAAACGGTAATATTCGTGTCAAACGATTGTAAAAACCCATGCGCCATCTGACTGCGGCAACTGTTGCCGGTACAAAGTATCAATATCTTCATGCTTTGGTTGGAGTTGTGTGTATTTGATTAATAAACAGTTAAATGTATAGCTCAAGGTTTGATTTTTTCAAATAGCCCCATGAGTTTGGTCTGGTATATTTCAGAGATCTGCTGCTGGTGCTCCCCAATTGGTTTTACCGGAATCAAATCCATTACCTGTTCGGGTGAAAGTCCGGATTCGAAATAGAGGTTCATAGCAGCTTGCAGTGTTTGTTGAATGGCCACCTTGCTTTCTTCTTCGGTCAGCCCCATGGGATCGCCAAGTTTGGCTAATTCTTTCCACTGGAACCAAAAGTAGGTTGGGAGCATGGCCGAAAGCAGGGCATAGGCCTCTAGTTTTGGCTCCTCTACTTCGAAAGTTGTCCCTAGTACTTCCATCTGCTGTAGGAAGAGTGCTTTTTCTTTCGGATTGAAATCTTTCGCAAAGGTCACCGGATTGTATCCCTGGTTAATGTAGGATGTCGCATTTGGGATCATGCGGGCAACATGCGGGGTATTGAGTTTGGACCGGATTTTTTCGATCGTAATTTTTGGAGCCAGCGAAATAACCAGGGTGTCGGGGGTGATGACACCGGCGATATTGTCAAGTGATTCCATGATCACCGGTGGGTGCAGTGCAATAAACACGGTTGGCTGTTGCGCTGCTTGTTCCGGAGTTTCGGCAACAACAATCTTTGGGAACTGTTGTTTCAGCGCTAAAATTACCTCAGCATTGGTGTCGAAAACCACGACAGATTGGAATTCAAAATTCTTATTGGCCAAAGCCTGAAGGAAGATTTTGGTGATGCGTCCGCCACCAATAAAGCCCAATGATTTTGTTTTCATAATGTAAGTAATTAAGATATTGGAATAATCATTTAATCAACATTGAGTCTGCTCCGATAAGCTGGAAAATGAGAATGCCACTAAGTCACAAAGTCACCAAGACTTTATATATATCTAGATATCAACTTATTAATTCTTTGTAGTCATTTGTGTCTTGGTGTCTTTGTGGCAGGGAAAGAGTTGTCGGAGTGGACTCAACGTTGTAGAATTAAAATTGAAGGTTATCACCTCTCGTTTGGCTTCACCATTTTAATACCTGTAAAAGTTGGTTTTGCTGAATTGCACCCGCATCCGCCGGAAGGTATCTTGCTTTCGACAGGCAATCCAAGTGCCTTCCAAAGGGTAAAGCCACCCTCCAGATTGGCTACATGGGGGTATCCGTGCCTGTTCAGCAAATTGGCAACCTTTACGCTGCGCACACCACCCTGGCAAATCAATACAATGTTTTGGTCTTTGGAGATGTAAGGTAGCCGATCCATGATGACCGACATCGGGTGATTCAATACACGATCCAGCGGAATGATCTCCAATCTTACCTCACTCAATTCCCTGACATCAATCATCACCACACTGCCATTTTCCAGTGCCCCGAGCGCCTCCCGGGGAGTAACATGTTTCACTCCTTCG
>CAMCBW010000040.1 GCA_945873105.1 Tangfeifania diversioriginum | reverse complement strand
TCTCCGTTGTATAGAAAATTTTAATATATATCCTAGAACCTCAGGCTTTACTTCTTTTCAATAATACCTGTTAAACTACTCCTAAGATCCCCGCTAAACAAACTCGCGCCTATTCAGCTTAAACCCAAAGAATATCCGAAACCCAGTATCTTCTCTTCTTACCTTCTTCTCAATATCTTTCAATGAACTTGTATTCTATTTTTTCCTTCCAAAACTCCACTCAACCTTAGTCGAGTTACTGTCCGAAAGGGAGTGCAAATGTAAAGCGTTTTTTGTTCTTATACAAAACTTTTTAAGGTTTTTTCTAAAAAAATTAAGCCTTACGGTCGTCTCTGTAATTCCTGGTGGAATTCTAGTCGCGACATTCAATGAACTCAGTTTAAAAAATTCCCAGTCTTATTGGCTGTTTTCCTTCCTTAAACGTGGGTGCAAAGATAGAGAGTTTTTCTTTCCGGCAATACATATGTGAGTTTTTTTTAGGAAAAAGAATAAATAAAATTCATAGTGCTGAATATCAGTTGCTTAAATAACAAAAGCCGGTATAAAACTGGCTTTTGTCGCAATTTTTCGGAGTATCAATACTTGTATAATCCGATATCTTCCACCGAAGAAGAGCGGATAAACTCTGCCCTTGCCTTCACTTCCCCCTTCGCCATCTTGTTGAAAACCTGCGCAGAGCGGGTATAAATGTTGTCGCGGTTGGCGTCGAGCACCAGCAAATAGCTCATGACAATGTATCCGGCCATCTCAACCATCCTGCGGGCATGCAAATCGATAAATTCATCGTCACCCGAGGCGACTACCTTATCAACTGCCTCTTCATAATCCTGGGTCAAAGAGATTAGAATGCGCCTGAATTTTTCGAGTTCTGGTTTCAGTTCTGCCTTTTCGTACACCCTGATTTGTTTCAGGTAACCTCCCGTTGTGACGCCACGTATCGCTGCAACCACCTGCAGCTGGGTCGTACCTTCATAAATAGAGGTAATACGGGCATCCCTGTAGATCCTTTCAACAGGGTAATCCTTCATAAAACCGGAACCACCGTGGATCTGTACCGCATCATAGGCATTCTGGTTGCAATATTCGGAGGTAATCCCCTTGACAAGCGGGGTAAGCAAATCTGCCAAACGCTGCGATTCCTTCATTTCATTGCGTTCAGAGACTTCCAGCTTGCGCTCTTCCGATATCTGTTCGTAAGTCTTGTACAAGTCAACAAACCTTGAAGTCTCGTACAACAAGGTACGGGAAGCATCCAGTTTGGCTTTCATTACTGATAGCATCTCAAAGACTGCCGGGAATTCGATGATTGGCTTTCCAAACTGCTTCCGCTCCCGGGCATATTGAAGTGCTTCCCGGTAGGCAGCCTCGGAGATTCCTACCGATTGGGCCGCAATACCCAACCGGGCACCATTCATCAGTGCCATTACATATTTTATCAATCCCATTTTGCGGGAACCAATCAATTCTGCAGGCGCATTCTTGAATACCAGCTCACAGGTGGGTGAACCAATGATCCCCATTTTGTGCTCAATGCGACGCACAATCACCCCGCCACTATTTCTGTCGTAAACAAACATGGAGAGTCCGCGACCATCCCGTGTACCCTCCTCAGAGCGGGCCAAAACAAGCGCAATGTCGCCGTCACCGTTGGTTATAAACCGCTTCACGCCATTCAAGACCCATGAGCCCCTCTTTTCATCGAAGGAGGCCTTTAACTGCACAGCCTGCAGGTCTGAACCGGCATCGGGCTCAGTGAGGTCCATTGCCATGGTCTCCCCATTCACAACCCTAGTAAGGTAACGCATCTTTTGCTCTTCTGAGGCAAACTCATTCAAAGTCTCAGCGCAATCCTGCAATCCCCAGATATTTACAAATCCGGCATCTGCCCGGGAGACGATATCGGCTGCCATGATGTAGGGCACGATCGAGAAATTCAATCCGCCAAACCTGCGGGGCAGCGTAATGCCCATCAAACCTGCTTTCACGAGGGCATCCAGATTCTCCTGGGTACCCCTGGCATACTGCACATGCCCGTCAACAACCTGCGGTCCTTCGGCATCAATGCTTTCAGCGTTCGAAGCGATAGTCTCTCCGCTGATCTCTCCTACTACCTCCAAAACACGATCGTAACTGTCCATCGCATCTTCGAAATCCAGTGGAGCATAATCGTATTGTTCCTTGTCCAGAAAATTCCGCTCTTTCAATGAGACCAATTTGTGCATCATTGGATGATTGAGGTGAAATTTCAGGTCTTTATTATCGTTGTAAAAATTTGCCATATTGAATGATATTATTGGGATTTCCCCGATTCGACCACAATTACTTCGTATTTAATTTATAATACTTGATCATCTTGGGTATGATCTCTGCAATATCCCCGGTAATTACGTAATCTGCGATGGAATTGATCGGAGCCTCCGGATCGGAGTTGATAGAGATAATCTGGGCGGATTCTTCCATACCGGCACGGTGCTGTACCTGACCTGAAATGCCGCAGGCAATGTAAAGCTTTGGCCTAACGGTAATACCTGTCTGGCCAATCTGGCGGTCATGTTCAGCGTAACCGGCATCTACCGCCGCGCGGGAAGCACCTACTTCAGCACCCAAAACAGCAGCCAAATCGTACAACAGTTTAAAATTCTCTTTCGATCCAACGCCATAACCTCCTGAAACCACAATGGAGGCACCCTTGATATTGATCTTCTTCTTCTCCGTATGCCTTTCAATGATCTGCACGGCAAAGTCCAGATCTGAAACATATTTCGATACCTCCAGATTTTTTACTGTACCCGGATAACTGTCGTTGATCTTCTCCTTTTTCATCACCCCTTCACGGACGGTGGCCATCTGGGGACGACAATCCGGATTGATGATGGTCGCAATGATATTGCCACCAAATGCGGGTCTGATCTGGTAAAGCAGGTCTTTGTAGACCATTCCGGCCTTCTTGTCCTCGTGGTCGCCAATCTCCAGACTGGTACAGTCGGCTGTCAAACCGCTGTGGAGGGCAGATGAAACTCGTGGTCCAAGGTCACGTCCAATCGGAGTTGCACCCATCAGGGCTATTTGAGGTTTTTCCTCTGCAAAAAGCTTGTTTAAAATGGCGGCGTGCGGCAACGTCGTATAGGGCTCCAACCTGGCATCATCTGCAATGTGCAGTACATCCACCCCAAAAGGGAGAATTTGCTTCTCTACACCCTTTAGTCCGGACCCAATTAACACTGCTTCCAGCTGACAAGCCAATTGACTGGCCAGGCTCCGGCCTTTTGTGAGAAGTTCGAGGCTTACCTCCGATACAATTCCCTCCTCCACTTCACAGTAAACAAATATGTTGTTCATATAGTATTGTAATTTTTTAGAAGTCGTTAACCGATAACATGGCTTTCAATCAGCTCTTTCATCAAATCGTTGATCCCTTCATCGGCAGTATTCAATTTCTTGGCATCCTTTGCCTGCAAAACGACATTGTCGATCTTCTTCACCTTCGTGGGAGAACCTGTTAATCCAAGCTGCTCAGCATCTGCCTTGATGTCCGCTACGGTCATCTCCCTGATGTAAAGGAAGGGGCGGTTATCGTACAAATGGGTATAATCCTCTGTTGCCTCCTGTTTCTCCGTGATGGTGCGGGCATGTTTGTATTTCATCAGCATTTTGACATTCCTGGAACGGCAATCCGGGGCACTGCTATTGACAGTCAACAACATCGGCATGGGTGATTTAACGGTTTCGACCCCATTGTCCAACCTTCGGCGAACAGTGATGGCTGCCTTTTCCACCTTCAAAACCTCCTCAACATAGGTTACCTGCGGCAAATTTAACTTCTCTGCCACCTGGGGACCAACCTGGGCGGTATCCCCATCAATGGCTTGCCTTCCGGCTACGATCAGGTCAAAATGGCCCATCTCCTTGATAGCCTGTGCCAGGGCATAGGAGGTAGCTAGCGTATCTGAACCTGCAAATGCACGGTCCGTCAACAATACACCACTGTCAGCTCCCCTGTACAATCCTTCACGGATGATCTCTGCAGCCCTGCCGGGACCCATTGTCAGGATGGTGATGACTGAACCCGGGACTGTATCTTTTACTCTCAGTGCCAGTTCAAGCGCATTGAGATCTTCCGGATTGAAAATTGCAGGAAGTGCAGCCCTGTTAACGGTTCCGTCAGCCTTCATGGCATCTTTCCCCACATTTCTGGTGTCGGGAACCTGCTTGGCCAATACAATTATTTTTAAACCCTTCATGTGTATATAAATTGTTTTTTAATGGCCACATGGAATCGAAGATCGGCGAAGCCAATACCCACCCAATCATCTTCTGTCCATGTGGTATTAGTCTTTTGGGTATTTCATTCTTTCGGGGGGCAAATATAAAACTTCAACCAATGGTTACCAAAACGTTGCAAAAGCCAATCAGGTATAAACCTGCAGGAATTTCCGGGGCAAATGGTGAAAATTCAGCCCAAACAACTCCTGAAGTCAAATCATACAAGCCTTTAGAACATACAAATTATGCGTTCGAAAAAAAGAATAGGTCTGATTGCCCTAAATAATTTAGAATGATTTTTTATTATTTACTGTCTCATGGTGGTAGGAGGAGACTGGATTCCCCATTTCTTGTTGGGTTCGGCACCCATCTCAAAAACCAGCGAACCTCCCTGGATTATCTCTTCATGTGATATCCAGCTTCTGTTGAAGGGTACTCCATTCAAGGTAGCAGACTGGATATACTTGTTCGCCGTTGAATTCTGGTTAGCCTCGATGACAAATCTCTTATCTCCCCCCAAATGTAATATTACCTTTCCAAAAAGGGGTGAACCAATGTTGTAGATTGGCAAACCCGGGGTTACCGCATAGATCCCCATGGAACTCAAGGCAAACCAGGAAGAGAGGGAACCCATATCTTCATTTCCGCACAGTCCCCCCGGACCCGAGTTGTACAATTGCTCGCAAACCTGCCGGACGCGCTGCTGCGACTTCCAGGGTTCTCCTGAATAGTTGTAAAGATAAGCAACATGATGGGAAGGTTGATTCCCATGCACATACTGACCTATTGTTCCGACTACGCCCACATACTTTGGTGGTGAAATATTGGGATCCATCGTAAAAAACTGATCCAGTTTATCATTGAATTTTCGATTACCACCAAAGAGGTTGATCAATCCCTGCACGTCGTGCTGAACAGACCAGATGTATTGCCATGCATTGGATTCTGTATAATGCCTTGAGGGACGTCTCCCAACCAGTAAGGGATCAAAGTAGCGGTAAAAAGTGTGCTTCCCGATGGTGTCAATCACCTGCTCCCGTCCGTTAAGCGCTTCAAGAAAAGTACCATCAGCCTTCCGGGGACGCATAAAACCTAACGTTCCGTCCCAAACGTTCTTGTAATTCATGGCACGCTTCATGAAGATTTCATAATCGGCCTTCTTGCCCAACGCTTTGGCCAATTGCGCGATACACCAGTCGTCATAGGCAAGCTCCAGCGTATTTGGAACGGCCTCTGTAACCCGGTCAATCGGTGCATAGCCCAGTTTCAGGTAATATTCAAGTCCTGATCGCCCTGCACTTTCGGGAACAGGAGGCTTGGGCAACTCCATGGCCTTCCGGCGGAAAGCCTGGTAGGCAAATTCAACGTCAAAATCCCTGAAACCCTTCAGGTAGGCATCCACAACTATGGGAACAAGATGATCCCCTACCATGCTTTCACCGTACACATTTAAAAAATGTTGCGCTGGCATCCAACCGAAATCCTTGGCTTTGGCAACTATCGACTTCAGGAAATCGTTCACATGATCCGGGGCAACCAGAGTCAGAAAGGGATGCTGGGAGCGATAGGTATCCCAGCATGAGAAGGAGCCATAAAAATCATACCCTTCCGCCCGGTGTACCTTTCCATCCATACCCATGTACCTTCCGTCGACATCCTGGGAAATGTATTGTGCCAGCAAGGAGTGGTAAAAGGCAGTATAGAAAATCTCCATCTTCTTGTCAATAGTGCCGGAAATTTTAATCCGGGAGAGCTCCTGGTTCCAGACTAGATCTGCCGCATTCCTTACCTTGTCGAAATCAAAATCAGGCATCTCCCTTTTCAGGTTTTTCCTCGCCCCCTCCAAATCCACATATGACAATGCAACTTTCACCAGTACCTGCTCCTTCTCCTCGGTCTGGAAAGAGACAAAGGCACCGATTTTATCACCGGTCTCACTGCTCTTATAGGGAAAAACGCTGTTACCTGACTCTGGCGTTTTGTAGGTAGCATCAAAGGTGCCGTAATACTCGAATGGCTTGCTAAATTCAGCAACAAAAAATACATTCCCCCGCTCTGTGCTCCTGCACCCCTCAATTTGATGGTCATTGACAATATCAACCCTTGATTTACCGGTAGAAGGGGTGGTTCCAATCTGATGCCCTACATCCAGGATTACCCTGGCATTGAGGGTGGCTGGAAAGGTATACCGGTGAATGGCCGCCCTCTGGGTGGCAGTCAGCTCCACCTTCACCTGGTTATCCTTCAGGTATACAGCATAATATCCAGGAGAAGCTTGCTCCTCCTTGTGGTCAAACCGTGAACGATAACCCTCTTCAGGATTTTCCCTGCTGCCCGGAACAACTTTCAGCCGATTTGAAACCATTGGTTGCAAAAGGATATCCCCCCCGCTAACCATACCTGTTCCACTGAAATGGGTATGGCTAAATCCCATAATGGACTCGTCAGCATAAGTATATCCTGCACCATAAGTCCAGCCAACAGTATGACAATCAGGGCTCACATGGACCAAAGCAAAAGGAAGGGAGGCTCCGGGAAAGGTGTGTCCAAAAAAGTCAGTGCCTAAAAATGGGTTGACATAACGGGTATAGTTTGGACGATCCTGCGCCGTGACAGCTCCGGCTGTGGCAAATATCATCCCGATATTCATCAGTGCCACAACAAGGCAGAATCTGGCTATCGAACTCATGGTGTGTGGATTTGTTGGTCGAAAGTTAGCAAATAAAGTACGCTCAAAGTTGCAATATCTTAACCATTACTTCCCAAATATTTGCTAATATTGTTTTAGTCAAAACTTTGCTTTGTCACTTTAACAAATTGGCCATGAAAATATTTTTTCTCCCCTCTCCCCAAAATGCATTCATCAGGGGCATCCTTACCCTCGCAATTGGCATTCTCTTTCTTACCCTACCGGGATTAACCTTGAAATCAGTGGTTATGACGGTGGGCGCGATGATCCTACTCAGCGGAATCTTCAGTCTTTTCTTCTCCAAACGAAGCAACAGGAAAGGTCTGCAAATTGGCTTCTCCTTTCAGGGTTTCTTCAACATTTTGTGGGGACTTCTTTTCCTTCTCTCCCCCATGACCATTGTAAAAGTCTTTGGATTCTTCTTCGGCGTAATTTTCATTATGCTTGGATTGATGCAGTTTTTCGGTGCAATCGGAACCCTGTCCAAGTCGCTGTGGTCATGGACCTTCCTGATATTTTCAGTGTTATTGATCTCAGGGGGTGTCTACCTGCTGTCCCAACCCATCGAAAGTGCCGAGAAAATCCTCACCTTCCTGGGAGCTATCCTTTTGGTATATGGTGTTTTGGAACTTATTATGGCCTGGAGGCTGAAGAATATTCCCAAAGGAACACAAGCTGGAAACATTGTGGACACTACTTACGAAGAGGTGTAAACATTGGGCAGAGGGCATGGAGCATTGAGCTTGGAGCGGAGGGCATGAGTAACCTTTCGGGCATCCTCTATGAACAAATGCGGGGCTGTTGTATTTGATCCAATCTATACAAAGGGGCTGTCCATGACGGGCAGCCCCTGATTTTACCAGCAAATAGATTTGCAAAAAATAGTAATAGTAGTCGTAGTCGTAAAACACAAATCGCAGCTGATTTTTGTCTTGAAATTCGTAAGAGTGATTTTTATTCCATGATTGCTTTTTTGATTTTCTTGATGGCTGAGGCAAAAAGTTCCATCTCCTGCCTTGTTCCCAGCATGGCATGTTGCATGATCCACACTGCCTCTTCGTAACAAGCACGCTCCGTGACCGGACAATGCACATTGGTATAGTCTGTCCCAACCGGAATGGCATAACACATAAAATTTTTCTTCTGAAAAAGTGGCTGCCTGTACAATGGTTCAGGATAACCCATAAAGCAGGGAACTCCTTCCGCCGCTAGCATCTTCGAAAATTGAACTTTGGAAAGCCCATTAAATTTTTCTTTATCGTATTTGAAGATGTAAATGTGATAACTGTGCCGTGTCTCCCCCAATCCTCTGGAAAGTGGGGTAATACCCTCAATTTCTGATAGCAGTTCATTGAGATAGCCCCCATTTTCGTGACGCGTCAATGTTTGCGCTTCCAGCCTTTTTAGCTGACTGGAGAGCAAAACTGCCTGAAGCTGCGTGATGCGGTAGTTACAGCCCGCATGGTGGTGCTCATACCATGCACCACCCTCCACCCTGCCAACATTGCGGAGTGAGTTCATCATTTCGCAGAGTGCATCATCATTGGTCACCACCATTCCTCCCTCCCCGCTGGTGAGGTTTTTGGACGACTGAAAACTAAAGCAACCAGCATCCCCGATAGAACCAAGTTTTTTCCCCTTGTACTCTGCTCCATGTCCATGACAGGCATCTTCGATCACCCTCAATCCATATTTTTTGGCAATCGCCAAAATCTCATCCATCTCGCAAGCCTGGCCCGCAAAATGAACCGGAATAATCGCCCTGGTTTTGGGTGTTATGGCAGCCTCAATTTTGGATGCATCCATGTTGTAGGTGCGTGGATCAATGTCGACAAACACCGGTACACAATTGGCCTCTATGACAATCGAGGCAGTGGCTATAAATGTATAAGGCGGCACCAGGACCTCATCCCCGGGTTTCACACCACAGGCGATAAGTGCAAGACGAAGTGCGACCGATCCGTTTACACAGGCAAGTGCATATTTCGTACCGCAGAAAGATGCAAATTCCTGCTCAAATTTTTCCACTTCACCCCCACAATCCGGGTTTCCCCATTGGCCACTCCGAACGATGTCGGTCACCATTTGAACATCCGTTTCATCAAAAAGGGGCCATTTGAAATCCCTTTCAACCGTTTTGGCTCCCCCATTAATCGCTAAATTCTTCATGCAGCAGCTATATATGGTCGTAACACAGTTGTATTGTTTGCAGGGCAGACTCAGGCATACACGCCAGGGGTGCCCTGTTTTGGTTGATGCATTGGGCGAAATAGGCAATCTCGTTGTAGAAACCTTCACCTGATAATCCGCAAGGAATCTCCTTCAGGTCTGCGTCGGTTGAAATCTGAATGACATCTCCCCTGGAAGATGAATATTGAATACTCGCCGTTTCAAATCCAGCCATAAAGCCCGCCTGAAATGGGAAATTGGAATGAAAAATATTCCCGCCTTCAATTTTAACATCAATCCCTTTGTCGAAATAACTCCACAAGGCAGTAATGTAATCGTGCTTGCTAAGTAGTCCGGGAAGATAATTGCATTGGATACTTCCGGGCTTACCCAGAATGGAGTTGACAAAGTCAATGTCATGAATGAGCAGATCAAAAAGTGCCCCACCAGAAGATCCAAATGAAACTCTGCGGTCCAACCATTCTCCCCATGCCGGAACCCCCGAATACCGGGTCATGGACAAAAACTTAAGCCTACCATATTCACCTGAATTGATCCATGTTTTAAGTTGTTGATAGGGAGGCATAAACCGGACCACGTGTCCTACCATCAATATCCGCTCCTTCTCCCTGGCAAGTTTGATAAGCTCCTCTGCCTGTTTCAGATCCAGACAGAAAGGCTTTTCCAAAAAGACATGCTTTCCATGAAGCAGCACCTTTCTGGTCATCTCAAAATGCAGATCGGTATGCAATGCAATCAGCACTGCATCCAGCTCTTCGTATTCAAGGCAATCGTCTATACTGCGGTATCTTTTGATTTGCAAAAGCTTACCCTGATCCGATTTCTCAACTGCAAAATTGCCTGTTGGATTGAGCAACTTCTCTTCCAATGCCTTTGGATTCTTGTCTACGATTGCCACCAACGACAATTCGCTATTCCTCATAACATTTTCGGCATGGGTCATCCCCATAAACCCAAAACCAAGAATTGCGACTCTTTTCATGGACTGCGAAGTTTCGTACAATGCTAAATTCTTAACTTATCTCCCCACAAACATAGTTCAAAACTTGCTCAATTATTAATGATCTAGTATCAAAGTATAATATAATTTTGTCAGAATATCGACCATATTACGCTTCAATGTGGCAATAATATACCAAACATGAAGGCAACTTATCAAAAAATACGAATGAGCGAGGGGTCCTTTTTGGCGACCAGGTTAATATTACCCAGATTTCATTTGGAATATCATTTCCATCCAGAATTTTAGCTGAAGTATGTCATCGTAAGATAAGGGAAACGTTTTGTTGGGGTTGCTACCCACCGGGCTGCCAACGAGTTCGTACCTGAAAACTCCCTGGTTGCCATGTATCCCCGGATTACCTGCGCCGAAGGATCTTGAACGAATGATCGACAGCCATCATCCCTATGCATTGGATGTAAACTGGAAGGATCTTTCGAAAGAACTGATTGAAAAGGCACATGCCAAAGGAGTAAAGATTTTTTCCGATGGATTTGGGGAGAATCAGAGGATTGAGTCCTATGTTCAGGCCATCCGGGCGGGGATTGATGTAATCTCCACGAACAAGGTTTCGGTGATTTGTGAAGCCGCGAAGGTGAAATAACTTTTCTAATTGCTCAGCTGAGCCCCCCCCAATGCCTTGTAGTTGCTGAAAGGATACAGACCATATATCAGGCAGTTTAACTTTGAATCCTTGTCTTCTTGTCTCAGCATCACAGAGGCCGGTGACTTTGTTCCGTTTGTACTATGAAAATAAAAATGGGTTTTCCATTGAGGAAGAATCCTATAGTCGCTCACCACTATTCTGTTTCCATCCTTAAATGTCATTTCAATGGTGTAGGTACTGTCAAAAGCTATTCTAAAGTCAGCTGAATAGTAGACATCCTTTGAATTATTTACCGGAGTAAATTTACTGGTTACTTTCTTCTCCGATGCACCGTTTTTCATGGAGACTTTCACCGTGGCACCCTCAGCGACGGTAGCATCATTGACGAAATCCCTGGGATCCTCATTAAGTTTCATCCCGGTTACGACAATGTATGCTCCGGTGTTAGGGAACAGATCACTGGCCTGCGGTGAACGCTGACCATAGACGGAATAAGCTGCTGAAAATACCGTTAATAGCAGACATACAGTAAAATACACCCCCCTACTATGATAATTTATTGCTTTCATCTTTTCCCCAATTTAGACATTAATCAAACTTCACTTCCTTTCCAACACTCACACCTTCGAGTAGCGCAAAATACTCCAGGCAGTTTTCATTGGTGATCTTACACCCGTTTATCACCAGATTACGGAAAATAACTTCACCGAACGGGGAACAATCTTTGCCTTTGTTCCCAACCGTAGATTTAAAAAGGATCTTTGGGGTATTCACCGTAATATTCTCAAAAACAATATTATCATAAGAAACTGTATCCGATTTGTTTGCAGACTCAACAAGAAACAACTTAGAGACAAAAGGCGCCTCACAGTGCACATTCATTGTTTTTATGTTCTTGAAATTTCCCGATTCCCTGATATGAATATTGATTACCTGCCCTGGATTTTTACTGCTTTCTGCTACGATTTTATTGTAGCAGATCACATTCAGTCCATCGAGCAAGCTGTCCCAGGAATTAGCGATCCAAAGCGGCTCCGCATTTGCGAGTTGCCAGACCGTATAGTTTCTTATCCTTGAAGAGCCCCTGAATTTAAGATTGGTATCTGCAGCCATCACAAAGCAGTTATCGGAATGCCAGCCAGTAAAAGGATCTCCATCCGGACCATCCACCGTCTGTCCATCGGTATTTCCATGCCAGGCGCCCACAACAGCAATATCTTTAAAGGGCGAATTTGAGTGACTAATGTGATTATTCGGGTCGGTCAGATGAATACCTTCCAGCCTGACATTCCGGACCTCTGTTGTAACATACGGAATACCTGACCAGGCATTCCTTTCGCCTGACATTGTTCCTCTACCCTTCATAACCGGCATTTCGCTAACCGGGGTTTTAATTTTTGAGCTAACATGACCATAGATGTAGGATCCCCCTGCGAGGTAGAGCGTCTGCCCGGTAATTAGGTCAATATAATGGTCAGGATCTTCGCTGTTGTATTTGGAATAATCATGGACCCCCGGTTCAAACCATATAGTTTTTGCTTTCATAAAGTCTTGAGGTCCATATTGATCGCCAGGCTTTACAACGAGGGTATCCGGAGCTTTTTTATCCGGCATATCGGTTTCAGGCTCTCTTGCAAACAGGAAGAATGGATTGCGGTAACCATCGTGAACCCCTGCTTTTCCAGACTGGATGATCTTTTCAACAGCTTGAAGATGGTTTGGTATGACCGCAATCTTTGCAGGCTTGTCCATCACAAAACAGATGGTATCATCAGCGATAATCCGGCATTTTATTCCGAGATGCTGTGGAAATATACCGCAGCTTTTTAAGGGCAAATCAACTCCTTCGACTCCCTTGCTGATTTTTAATGTAACCTCTACCGGGGCCCCTGAGAAATCAAAATATGCCCAGGAATGGGCATAGGTATCTTTGTTGAGCTTAGGGTCAATGTATTGGTTTGCATGAAGATTCAGGAAACCATGCTTCAAATAGCGTCCTTCCGGATCCACCACCTTATCTACAGAACGGTTGTAGGTATAATATACAAACGGCTTCCAGTTTTCCCATCCTTGTTTCAAGGTAATGCTGTAGTCTGTGGATGAAGGAACATCCCCCCCAGGGCCATTCCAGGCAAATACCCCTGCCCCTTCCATAGTTTCGGATGATGTATGTCCCTTAAGTGAAATCGCAACCAAGCTTCCGGCAGTTGCCAGGGAAGTCGTCCTGATAAATTTTCTTCTGTTTATCATGCGTTCAGCGAGGGTTTGTTGCTAAATTGGATATAGATTTAATCAATTCTGCTTGGATTTTTAGAATCATTTAAAAGAATGGCGTGCATACCTATTTCCAATAATACTTAAAACAACTTATTCTTCATAATAATTTGAACATAATTCCATTCTTTTACAATCTCATTGTATGCATTACGTGACTTTTCAATACCCATTTCAGAAAACTCATACTCCAATTTTTCGGCCATTTCGGCAAGCTGATTGAAACACATATTGAGGGCTACCCCTCTGATCGAATGGGCGGCCTGCTTAATTTCCTGAATGTTCTCCGCCCTGATGGCATTGTCAAGTAATTCCAGATCGGTTGAAAACTGTATGGGAATTAATTCCAGCAAATCTTCAAGAAGGATCTGACTATTTCCCATATTCTCATTAAACATCACTTCATCAAAATGTGGTAAACTTTTGGTAAGACCTTCTGTGTTTATTGAAGGATTCTTCCTTTCATAGAAAAGGGTCAAATGCTTATCAATCATTTTAGTCAGTACAGCTCTGTCTATGGGTTTTGTAAGAAAATCATCCATTCCTGCCTCCATGCATCGCTCCTTTTCGCCTTTCACTGCTCCTGCTGTCAATGCAATAATAGGAATTCTGTCCCCTTTCCCAAATTCATGCTCACGTATCCCAATTGTAGCTTCAATTCCAGATTTTACCGGCATTTGCACATCCATAAAGATTAAATCCGGATTATTGGCGATCGTCATATTGATTGCTTCCTGACCATTTTTTGCCTCTAATACCACCACGTTGGGAATGAGCTGTTTCACCAAGGTTGTCATCAACAACATATTAAGCATAACATCTTCGACGACAAGGATGACTGGAGAAAACTTACCGCTTTGGTCATCCGGAACAGTTGGCAATTCACTTATGCGCTCCATTGAATCTGCAAACGACTGATTTTGAATACTCTTCAGGTAATGCAATAACTCTTGAGATTTTACCGGCTTCGTAATATTAAACCGAACATCCAGCTTTTTACACTCCTCGTAAATTGCAATATCATCTGATGAACTATGAAGTAAAATAATAGGCAATTCCTCAGAAGAAAGATTCAATTGTTCCCGAATCATCTTGATGGTATCGAGACCATTGATGTAGGGCATGTGGTAGTCGACAATAATGACATCAAATAAATCAGATTTTTCAATTATTTTGAGCGCGGATAACCCATTGTCTATACCGACAAATTCGATACCCCAATTATTAAAAGTATGCTCCAGAATCAAACGGTTGTTATCATTGTCATCAATCACCAATACCCTTTTGATCTCATTGAGACTGCTATAATCAAGTTTTTCACCAATCTCGTATTCCAGTTCAATTGTAAAATAGAAATTTGAACCTTTGCCAATCTCACTCTCAATTTCAATCTTGCCACCCATTTTTTCCACGAGAATACTGGATATGGTCAGTCCAAGTCCAGTGCCTCCAAATTTACGGGTTGTGGAAGAATCAGCTTGCATAAAGGCTTTGAACAACTTCTTTTGTTGGATTTCACTGATTCCAATCCCTGTATCCCGAACGGAGAATCTAAATCCACCTTTTGTCTCACTCTTTTTGGTAAAAGCTATGTTCAGTTCAACCTCCCCTGATTCTGTAAATTTTATTGCATTACCGATAAGGTTTACCAGTATTTGTTTAAGACGGATTGGATCGGCTGTGATAAACCTGGGAATATCCGGCTGAATATTTAATAGTAGTTCGAGCCCTTTCTGTGAAGCATGGTATTTTAAAATATCTGCTGTTTGCTCCGCAATTTCAATAATATCCGTTTTGAACAGATCGAGCTCCATTTTGCCTGCTTCTATCTTGGAGAAGTCAAGTATGTCATTGATAATCCCCAGCAACGAATGACCTGAGGTATTCACGTTTTCGGCAAACTGTTTCTGGATTTTATTCAAAGGGGTTTTAAGTAACAGGTCAGTGAAGCCAATCACCCCATTGAGCGGAGTTCTGATTTCGTGGCTCATGTTGGCAAGAAACTCAGACTTCGCCTTATTGGCAATATCTGCCTCTTGTTTGGCTTTTAAAAGTTCTGCTTCTCGATTCTTCTGGTCTGTGATATCGTGAGTTACCCCTACCAATCCATTAATTTTACCATGCATGTCACGTAACGGAACTTTGGAACAGAGGAGCCAATGGATCACACCCTCTTTATCTGTTAGGGTTCCGTTGATATCGAACAGCGGATTACCTGTTTGCATCACCAACTCATCCTCTTCAAGAGCCTGTTTTGCCTCCTTATCAGGATAAAATTCAAAGTCTAATTTGCCTATGATTTCAGCTTCTGAACTTTTACCTGCAAATTGAATTTCTTTCGGATTGGCAATGATTTTCCTGCCCTCAAGGTCTTTCACGTAAACAGCGTCAGGAATCAAATCAATTATCGTCCGGAACAGCGTACGTTCATTCTGCAGCGTTTCTTCTGCCTGCTTTCTAAGCGTAATATCCCTGCTGATTCCTAGCAATCCGACCAATGTTCCATCACTTGCCCAATAAGGTGTCTTCAGGGTATCGATCAACACGCTTCTGCCATCGGGATAGGTAATCCATTCTTCATTGTGGCTGGGTAACTTATGCCTGAGCATTTCGGCATCAAAACGCACAAAAGAACTGGCAGTTTCGACATCAAAAAGATCGAAGTCACTCTTTCCGATAATCTCATTTTTAGGTTTGCCCACAAATTCAGCAAATGGAAGATTGCAACCAAGGTAAATGCCCTCCGTATCTTTGAAGAAAATAATATCAGGAATAGAATCCAGCAAGGAGGTGATCAATCCGGATTGCCTGATACGTTCAGCTTCCGCCCTCTTCCTTTCCGTGATATCTTCCTTGATAGCGATAAAATGCGTTATGACCTTGTTCTCATTAATAATTGGAGAGATCAATGCTGATTCCCAATAGAGCTCACCGTTCTTTTTTCTGTTATGCAATTCCCCCTGCCATTCCATCCCCGACAGTATCGTATTCCAAAGATTCTTGAAATGCTCAACGGGTGTATTCTCTGTTTTTAATATTCTCGGATTTTTTCCAATTGCCTCTTCCTTGGTATATCCAGTTAAGTTGCAGAATTTGGGATTTACATATTCAATATCACCATTAATATCAGTAATAACGATTGAAGCTGGATTCTGCTCGACCGCCTTTGATAGTTTCAGAATTTCTTCTTCAGCCTGATTTCTCTCCTCAATTAATTTTATAAGGGAATCAAATAGGTAACTACTGTCGGAAGTTGTTGCCTCAGTATCGTTAATTCGATTTTTATCAGATGGATTAAGTGCGTAGATAGCTCCCTTTATGTTGTTGATGGTTGCCTTTTGCGCTTCTGCATCCTGCTTTTGCTTAGATAACCCATCCCTTAACTCCTGCGAACTGAGCTCAATTGAGTTTTGCAGCAACCTAATGTCATCCTCAGAATTTGCATAAGTGTTACTCACATCCAGAATAAATCCTCTCATTTCTTCAGGCAGTTGATCAATTGAGCCGAAGTGCCTCTTAATCTGGCGTAACAACAGTTTGTGAATGTGATCTGCCATGGTAAACCTGATTTATATTTCCTTGAATACAGTGATTGTCATCGTTTGGTTGTGAAGTTCACAATGTTGTTCAAAAGGTTTGATAGGACAGATTTCCCCATAAGAATAAAAACCTGTAATGGTAGCAGTGGGACCAAGGACTTCGCGAATAATCTCCAACTCTTCTTCCACTCTTTGCTTCAGGACGAGTTTCCTTCCCACACAACTAATTAGTATTGCAAGATCAGGCTCCGAATTTCTGAGGCTCACTTTTGACATCTCGGCTGCATCGTTCGCGCCATCAATCAAACGATCAAAATTAGCCTTCATTAGCCGAACATACTCTCCTTGTGGCAGATCTCCGGCAAAGACCATGCTTCCATCTTCTTCGTTAATAGCCAGAACGGTACGAACAACAGCGGTTTCACTATTTTTCAAACGCAGACTCAGTGGAAAAAGCAAGGCCGAAGCCGGAAGATTGGCAGCATGATCACCCAGATAACGTTTGTAAAGCTCCAGCGCAGACTGGCCATCCAGTTCATAAAGAACATTACCTTTTGACCGTGTTACTTCCCTATCCACGCCAAATGAATCCCAACCTCCCATCGATCCATATCCAACTTGCAGATGATCTCCATAAAACCCAATAGCAAGCACAAGATTCTTTTCTCCTGCCTTGTTGTGAACAATCACTGTTTCCACAAAATCGGCCTGGTCGCCCGCCAGACCACCAGTAACGCTAATCCTGTTGTCGAGTCTGCTGTTTAATCCTTTCGTAAGTTCACTCCCATTGATATTCAATCCTTCAGAGAGAACCATTACATGGACAAGGTCTTCCCTGTCCAGTTTGGATGCAAGTTTCTCCCCAATAACAAAGCTCTCATCCATCTCTCCAATGGTTTCCGAGGCAATAACAACTGAAGTCTTTTCAAAGCATACTGCTGTACAAATGATGTTTTCATTAAGTACCTCTTCCCCGCAGATCTCCCCTGAAGTAGAACAACCTATGATTTCTGCAAGAGGATATGCCTGTTTGACCGCATCAATTTGCTGTTGTTCCATAAGTAAATGTCTGTTCCCAAATAAAAAAACAAGGCCAGCATCTTTTGAAAGATTATGATCACTTTTTTTCACCCATCCCGTAGCAGAAGAAAAAATACTTTGTTCGGTCTTCATAAGTTTTAAATTTGTCTTTTTACACCAAATTCACTATCAAAACTGTTGCGATAAAGAAAAAAAATCCGGAAAATTTAATATTAGTACGAGAAAATATTCAAAATGTTCACCACCTTCATCCAAAACGAAAGATTTCACGCTGTACATTCTTTCAAAAAATAGGAAATGCACCCGGATCCCATGAAGTTATAACAATTTTTCCTTAGACATTGTTTATGGTACAGAGAATAAAGTTAAACAAATCTTGGTTATTCGATAAGATGGAGTAGCCCAGGGAATAGAATGAACCCGGATTATGAGATCAAAAAAAAATCCCCGTTGCAAATTGCAACGGGGATTTTTTTATGCTTGTCCTTTCGGCGGACCGAAAGGGGTAGAGGGAATGGGTTCGTAGCCTCCCTGGATCTGAATCGGTCCGTAGATCGCTTCGTATTTTTGGAGGTTCTCCTGCAGGGCCTTCATCAATCGCTTGGCATGGTCCGGCGTGAGGATAATCCTTGATTTCACCTGGGCTTTTGGTACTCCCGGTACCACCCTGACAAAATCGACTACAAATTCCGAAGGAGAGTGCGTGATGATGGCCAGATTGGAATAAGTTCCCTGTGCCACCTCCTCGCTTAGTTCGATGTTCAACTGATTCTGATGTTCGTCCTGCATCGTTGACTAATTTATTACTCCTCTTCTTCTACCGTTTCGTATTTCTTGTGGTCGATCAGACGATCATATTCATCTTTCGAACCTACCACTATATTTCGGAACATCGGGTTACCGGTACCGGCTGGAATCAGGTGACCGCAGATTACGTTCTCCTTCAGACCTTCGAGGTAATCGACCTTGCCGTTGATGGCGGCCTCGTTCAATACCTTGGTGGTCTCCTGGAAGGAGGCTGCCGACATCCAAGACTTCGTTTGAAGTGAAGCCCTGGTAATTCCCTGTAGTACCTGGCTGGAGGTTGCAGGAACGGCGTCCCTGGCTTCCACCACCTTCTTGTCGCGGCGCTTCAGCATCGAATTTTCATCCCTCAAACGACGGGCAGTGATAATCTGGCCGGCCTTCAGGTTTTCGGAATCGCCCGATTCGGTGACAATCTTTTTGCCAAATACCCAATCATTCTCGGTATTGAACTCCATCTTGTCAACAATCTGTTTCTCAAGGAAGCGGGTATCACCCTGGTCAACGATCTCAACCTTGCGCATCATTTGGCGGACAATTACTTCAAAGTGCTTGTCATTGATCTTCACCCCCTGCATCCGGTATACATCCTGTACCTCGTTCACGATGTACTCCTGAACTTTGGTAGGCCCTTTGATGGCCAGGATATCGGAAGGTGTGGTGGCTCCGTCTGACAATGCAATACCTGCACGTACATAGTCGTTCTCCTGTACCAGGATCTGGCGGGATAACGGTACGAGGTATTTCTTTTGCTCGCCGGTACGGGAAGTAATGGTGATCTCACGGTTACCCCGCTTGATCTTGCCCAATGAAACTTCACCATCTATTTCGGAAACAACTGCCGGATTGGAAGGATTACGTGCCTCGAAGAGCTCGGTTACCCTTGGAAGACCACCGGTGATGTCACCAGCTTTACCGGATGCCCTTGGGATTTTCACCAAAACATCTCCGGCCTTCACCATCTGACCCTCATCCACGCTGATGTGACCACCAACAGGAAGGTTGTAGAGCCTGATATCATCCCCATTTTCATCGAGAATCCTCAATGTTGGGTTTTTGGTTTTATCCCTGGTTTCAATAACTACTTTTTCGCGGTAGCCAGTCTGCTCATCCGACTCTTCCCGGTAGGTTGTTCCATCGATAAAATCCTGGAAATTAACCCTTCCGTTGAATTCGGTAATGATAACCCCGTTGTAAGGATCCCATTCGCAAACCACTGAATCCTTCTTGATTTCAGAGCCGTTTTTGATGAACAGCTTGGAACCGTAAGGCATGGAGTGGGTGGAGAGCGGAATTCCTGTATTTTTGTCCAGAATCTTCAACTCAGCCAGACGACTCACTACGATATCTACTTTATCGCCCTTCTCATCCGTCCATTCAACTGTGCGCAACTCCTCAATTTCAGCAATACCGTCGTAACGGGAAATTACCGTTGATTGGGTAGAAACGTTGCCTGCGATACCCCCTACGTGGAAGGTACGAAGTGTCAGCTGTGTACCCGGCTCACCAATGGATTGTGCTGCGATAACACCAACAGCTTCACCCATCTGCACCATTTTACCGGTAGCCAGGTTACGACCATAACATTTTCCGCAAACACCATTCTCGGCCTCACAAGTCAACACCGAACGAATTTCCACTCTTTCAATGGGAGAATCTTCGATAACTGCTGCAATCTCTTCTGTAATCTGCTCTCCGGAGTGAACGATCAGCTTTCCTGTCATCGGATGGTAAACATCGTGGACAGTAGTACGGCCAAGGATCCTTTCGGAGAGGGAGGCAACCACCTCTTCGTTATTTTTCAATGCAGAGGCAATCAGACCACGCAACGTACCACAATCGGGCTCGTTAATGATCACATCCTGGGCAACGTCGACCAAACGACGGGTCAGGTAACCTGCGTCAGCCGTCTTCAGCGCCGTATCGGCCAACCCTTTACGGGCACCGTGGGTGGAGATGAAGTACTCGAGTACCGACAGACCCTCCTTGAAGTTGGCCAAAATCGGGTTCTCAATAATCTGTGATCCTGTAGCTCCTGATTTCTGGGGTTTTGCCATCAATCCACGCATACCGCACAACTGGCGGATCTGCTCTTTGGAACCACGGGCTCCGGAGTCCAACATCATGTAAATGGAGTTGAATCCCTGTTTATCTGTACTGATGGTCTTCATCACACTTTGCGTCAACTTGGCATTTACGTGTGTCCAAATATCGATGACACCGTTGTACCTTTCGTTGTTGGTGATGAAACCCATGTTGTAGTTGTTCGAAATTTCCTCGACGCCGGCATAGCCTTCGTCGACCATTTCGGTCTTTCCTTCCGGGATAATTACATCATCCAGGTTGAAGGAGAGGCCGCCACGGTAAGCCATCTTGTAACCAAGATCCTTGATATCATCGAGGAATTGGGCAGTAGTGGCATTGTTGGTCCGCTTCAGGATATCCGCGATGATATCACGCAAGGCTTTTTTGGTCATCAGCTTGTTGAGATAACCAGCCTCCTTTGGAACAAATTCATTGAAAAGGATACGACCAACCGTGGTTTCAAGCGTTGTCAATTTAGACTCTCCGTTTTCGTCTAGGTCCATTACCTTGCAGTTCACGATGCTGTGCATGTCAACTTTGCCTTCGTTGTAGGCGATGATGGCCTCCTCAGGGGAATAGAAGGAGAGTCCCTCCCCCTTGTCTCCCTTGCGGTGTTTGGTCATGTAATAGAGACCAAGAACCATGTCCTGAGACGGAACCGTAATCGGTGCACCATTGGCAGGATTCAAAAGGTTGTGCGATGAGAGCATCAGCAGTTGCGCCTCGAGGATCGCGGCATTGCCCAGCGGGAGGTGAACAGCCATCTGGTCACCGTCGAAGTCGGCGTTGAAACCGGTACAGACGAGCGGGTGCAGACGGATTGCCTTTCCTTCCACCAAAACAGGCTGAAATGCCTGGATCGACAGACGGTGCAAAGTAGGTGCACGGTTCAGCAGAACCGGATGCCCTTTCATTACATTCTCAAGGATGTCCCAAACCACGGGGTCTTTGCGGTCTACGATTTTCTTGGCTGATTTAACCGTTTTGACGATACCGCGCTCGATGAGCTTGCGGATGACAAACGGTTTGTATAATTCAGCGGCCATCTCTTTCGGGATACCGCACTCGTGAATCTTAAGATTTGGTCCGACGACAATGACCGAACGGGCCGAGTAGTCAACACGCTTTCCGAGCAAGTTCTGACGGAAACGTCCCTGCTTACCTTTCAGTGAGTCAGAGAGGGACTTCAGCGCGCGGTTGTTATCCGTTTTAACAGCATTGGATTTGCGGCTGTTGTCGAACAGTGAGTCGACAGCCTCCTGCAACATCCGCTTCTCGTTGCGGAGAATTACCTCAGGTGCCTTGATCTCGATCAGTCTTTTCAGACGATTGTTGCGAATGATCACCCTGCGGTAAAGATCGTTCAGGTCGGAAGTGGCAAAACGACCGCCATCCAATGGAACCAACGGACGAAGATCAGGAGGAATCACAGGAACGACCTTTACGATCATCCACTCAGGTTGATTTCTCACTTTGGAGGAACGGAATGCCTCAACCACCTGCAGACGCTTCAGAGCTTCGCTCTTGCGCTGCTGTGAACCTTCGTTGCCTGCCTTGTTGCGCAAATCGTAGGAGAGCTCATCCAGATCGAGTCTTGAAAGCAACTTGTAAAGCGCTTCAGCACCCATATCGGCAATAAATTTGTCTGGATGTTCATCATCCAGCAATTGGTTCTCTTTTGGCAGTGAATCGATGATGTCGATGTACTCTTCCTCGGTTAAAAAATCGAGGTATTTGACACCATCGTTGCGTTTGATTCCCGCATTGATAACGACATACCGTTCGTAATAGATGATCGAATCGAGTTTCTTGGTCGGCAGGCCGAGCAGGTAGCCGATCTTGTTGGGCAAAGACTTGAAGTACCAGATGTGTACAACAGGAACTACCAGTGAAATGTGCCCCATTCTCTCGCGGCGCACTTTTTTCTCGGTAACTTCAACGCCACAGCGGTCGCAAACGATTCCGCGGTAACGGATACGCTTGTATTTCCCGCAATGACATTCGTAATCCTTCACCGGCCCGAAAATTCTTTCGCAAAATAATCCATCACGCTCGGGTTTGTAGGTCCGGTAGTTGATGGTTTCAGGTTTCAAAACTTCTCCGTGCGAACGCTCAAGAATCTCTTCGGGTGAAGCAAGACTGATACTGATCTTGGTGAAATTACTCTTAACCTTGTTATCTCGTCTGAATGCCATAATTTATAGGAAGTATTTGTAACTTAACGAAATGATAAACAAAAGCCGGCATCCGCAGAGAGACTCTACGGCTGCTGACCAATCAATTATTCTAAGTTGACACTTAAGCCCAGTCCCCTGAGTTCGTGCAACAAAACGTTCAATGACTCCGGAATTCCGGGTTGTGGCATCGGATCCCCTTTGACAATGGCTTCGTACGCTTTGGCACGACCCATTACGTCATCAGATTTCACGGTCAGGATCTCCTGAAGGATGTTGGAAGCACCAAAAGCTTCGAGTGCCCATACCTCCATCTCCCCGAAACGTTGTCCTCCGAATTGCGCCTTACCTCCAAGTGGTTGCTGGGTAATAAGCGAATATGGACCAATTGAACGGGCATGCATCTTGTCTTCGACCATGTGGCCGAGCTTCAGCATGTATATGACACCGACAGTCGCAGGTTGGTCAAATTTCTCACCAGTCTCACCATCGTGCAACCAGGTTTTACCAAATCTTGAAACCCCGGCCTTCTCTGTGTATTCTGAGATTTGCGCCAATGTTGCACCATCAAAAATCGGGGTAGCAAATTTCACTCCCAGCTCTTTTCCAGCCCAACCAAGCACCGTTTCATAAATTTGTCCAAGGTTCATACGGGAGGGCACACCCAGCGGATTGAGAACGATATCCACAGGAGTTCCGTCAGAAAGGAATGGCATGTCTTCATCACGTACGATACGTGAAACGATACCCTTGTTTCCGTGACGACCTGCCATCTTATCCCCAATCTGAAGTTTACGCTTTTTGGCAATGTAGACTTTGGCCAGCTGAAGGATTCCCGCAGGAAGCTCATCCCCGATGGTCACGTTGTAACGTTTCCTGCGGGCAACTGCTTCTGCCTCCTTGTACTTCATGATAAAATTGTTCACAAGGGCATAGATCATGTCGTTCTTGTCCTTGTCGGTAGTCCACTTTCCAGGATTAACATTCAGATAATCAATCATCTGAAGTTGTTTCTGGGTAAACTTGACACCTTTCGGGATCAGATCTGCATTGAAATAGTCCTTGACGCCCTGGGAAGTTTTCCCGTTGACCAGGTTGAAGAGTTTTTCAACCAGGATATCGCGCAATTTGTTGGTCTCCACTTCAAAATCGCGGTCAATCTGTTCGAGCAGCGGTTTGGTGGCTACCTTCCCTTTTTTCTCTTTGACCACCCTTGAAAAGAGTTTTTTGTCGATCACCACTCCATTGAGGGATGGTGATGCTTTCAGTGAGGCATCTTTCACATCGCCCGCCTTGTCGCCGAAGATGGCGCGCAGCAGTTTTTCCTCCGGTGAAGGGTCTGATTCCCCTTTGGGTGTAATCTTTCCAATCAGGATATCGCCAGGTTTAACGATGGCACCAATACGGATCAATCCGTTTTCATCCAGGTTGCGGGTAGCTTCCTCGCTGACATTTGGAATATCGGAGGTAAACTCTTCGGATCCCCTCTTGGTATCACGAACTTCGAGTGAATACTCATCCACGTGAATAGAGGTGAAGATATCGTCCCGAACAATCCTTTCGGAGATCACGATGGCATCCTCATAGTTGTATCCCTGCCAAGGCATAAATGCCACTTTCAGGTTGCGACCCAGTGCCAGTTCACCGCCTGCAGTTGCATAACCTTCGGTCATGATGTCTCCTGCTTCTACGCGCATTCCCTTTTTAACCATTGGTTTAAGGTCGATGCAGGTGCCCTGGTTGGTTTTCTTGTATTTGGGTAATGTATATGTTTTTGTCTCAAGGTCAAAGCTCACATAACGCTCTTCGTCGGTCATATCGTAGCGAACCACAATTTTGTCGGCATCCACATATTCAATGACTCCGGCGCCCTCAGCAACGATATTGATACGGGCATCCTTGGCGATGTTGCGTTCCAAACCAGTCCCTACAATGGGCGATTCGGGGCGCATCAGCGGAACAGCCTGGCGCATCATGTTGGAACCCATCAGTGCACGGTTGGCATCGTCATGCTCCAGGAAGGTGATCAGTGAAGCGGCAATAGAGGCGATCTGATTTGGACCAACGTCCATCAAATCAGCATCTTCACGGTTCGCCAGCGGATAATCCGCATCCAAACGAGCCTTCACCTTGTGGTTGATAAAACGGCCATCCTCATCAATCAATGCATTGGCCTGGGCGATGATCTTACCCTCTTCCTCCTCTGCGGTGTAATAGGTAACGTCATCGTTGTTCAGGTTGACTTTACCATCTACCGATTTCCGGTAAGGAGTGGAGATGAAACCAAGGTTGTTGATTTTTGCAAATACGCAGAGGGAGGAGATCAAACCAATGTTTGGGCCTTCCGGTGTTTCAATCGGGCACAGGCGGCCATAGTGGGTATAGTGAACGTCACGTACCTCAAAGCCGGCTCTTTCGCGCGACAGACCGCCTGGTCCCAAAGCAGACATACGACGTTTGTGGGTCATTTCTGCCAGCGGATTGGTCTGGTCCATGAACTGGGAAAGTGCATTGGTACCAAAGAAGGAGTTGATCACCGAAGACAATGTCTTGGAGTTGATCAGGTCGATCGGCGTAAATACCTCGTTGTCACGAACATTCATCCTTTCACGAATGGTACGGGCCATCCTGGCTAGTCCCACTGCAAATTGGGTAAACATCTGTTCACCTACTGTTCTTACGCGCCTGTTCGACAAGTGGTCGATATCGTCCACATCTGTTTTGGAGTTCACCAGTTTGATCAGGTACTTGATGATCTCGATGATATCGTGGTTGGTTAACACACGGGTAGTCATCTCAATGTTCAACCCCAATTTCTTGTTGATCCTGTACCGTCCTACTTCACCCAGGTCGTAACGGACTTCAGAGAAGAAGAGTTTGTCGATGACGTCCCTTGCGGTAGCTTCATCTGGCGGTTCAGAGTTCCTCAACTGACGGTAAATGTAAAGTACAGCCTCCTTCTCAGAGTTGCACTGATCTTTTTGCAAGGTATTGTAAATGATCGCATAGTCACCGTTAACCGAATCTTCCTTGTGCAGAAGAATGGTCTTGGTACCGGATTCCAGTATCTCATCTACATGGTCATTGGTGATGACCACCTCGCGGTCGACGATCACCTCATTTCTTTCGATGGAGACCACCTCACCGGTATCTTCATCCACGAAATCTTCCACCCAGGTTTTCAGCACACGGGCAGCCAACCTTCGTCCGACAACCTTTTTCAGGGCTGCCTTTGAAATTTTGATCTCGTCGGCGAGGTCAAAAATCTCCAGAATATCTTTGTCGCTTTCGTAGCCAATCGCACGCAAGAGGGTTGTTACGGGTAATTTTTTCTTACGGTCGATGTAGGCATACATCACATTGTTAATGTCTGTGGCAAATTCAATCCAGGATCCCTTGAACGGAATAACCCGGGCTGAATACAATTTTGTACCATTGGCATGTACGCTCTGACCGAAGAAAACTCCGGGAGAACGGTGAAGCTGGGAAACTACCACCCTTTCGGCGCCATTGATCACAAAAGAGCCGGTTTGGGTCATGTAGGGAACTGTTCCCAGGTAGACATCCTGAACCACGGTATCAAAATCTTCGTGTTCGGGATCGGTACAAAACAACTTGAGCTTGGCTTTTAACGGGACACTAAAAGTAAGTCCACGTTCGATACACTCCTCGATGCTGTATCTCGGAGGATCGACCTGATAGTCAATAAACTCCAGGACAAAATTATTTCTTGTATCTGAGATAGGGAAATTCTCTTGAAAGACCTTGTAAAGACCTTCATTTTTGCGGTCTTCCGGAGAGGTTCCCAATTGGAAAAATTCTTTGAAAGCCTGAATTTGAACCTCCAGAAAATCCGGGTATTCAAATCTGCTTCTGGTGGACGCAAAACTAATCCTTTGTTGTATATTCATTGAGGGCATCAGCTACCAAATTAAGGAACCAAAATAAAAACATAAAAAGGTTTAGAATCCCTTGTGAGGATCCTAAACCGTATAACCTACTAGGAAGGTCAATCCTTATTTGATTTCAACTTCAGCTCCGGCTTCTTCAAGCGCAGCTTTCAGTGATTCTGCTTCTTCTTTTGAAACTTTTTCTTTGATCGCTTTTGGTGCTGCGTCGACCAAATCCTTTGCTTCTTTCAAACCAATACCAGCGAGGTCTTTTACCAATTTTACAACAGCAAGTTTGGATTGGCCACCAAATTTGAGAATTACATCAAATTCGGTTTTTTCGACCGGTTCTGCAGCTTCTGCTGCTGCCGGTGCTGCGGCTACTGCTACGGCTGCTGCGGCTGGTTCAATACCGTATTCTGATTTGAGGATACCTGCAAGTTCGTTAACTTCTTTGACAGTCAGGTTAACCAATTCTTCTGCAAGTTTTTTAAGATCTGCCATACTACTTGAGATTTTTAAATATTAATGTTTTGTTTTTCTTTCTTGTAATTTTGCTTATGCCTGGCGCTCTTCCAATGTTTTCAATACGCCAGCGATGGTCTGACCTCCGGACTGGAGTGCAGAAACAACGTTTTTGATTGGCGATTGCAACATGTTGATGATGCCACCGATAAGTTCTTCCTTTGATTTGATATCGACCAATGCATCCAGTTGGCTCTCTCCGATGTAAGCGCACTCTTCAACAAATGCAGCTTTAAATACCGGTTTCTTGTTCTTCTTGGCAAACTCTTTGATCAGTTTGGCAGGAACATTTCCGGTATTGGAGAATAGTACGGACGTAGAGTCTTTCAGTACATCGTAAAGCTCGGCAGTATCCTTGGTAGAATTCGCCAAAGCTTGACGGAGGAGTGTATTTTTAACTACAACCAGTTTTACTTCGCGCTTGTTACACAATCTTCTCAGATTACTCGTAACATCAGCATTCAGCCCTGAGATATCGGCGATGTAAAAGTGGTTGTATGAATTGATCTCATTGGTCAATTGTTGAATAACCTCTAATTTTTCTGATCTTTTCATTGCAACATTTTAACTTTCCAGGCAGGATTTAGGCTCTACCTGAATGCCGGGGCTCATAGTGCTGGAGAGGTAGATACTTTTGATGTACGTACCTTTGGCAGCTGAGGGTTTTAATTTCTGAATCGTGTGAACAAATTCCTTTGCATTTTCCACAATTTTAATGGGATCGAAAGAAACTTTGCCGACGGAAGTGTGAACGATACCGAATTTGTCTACCTTGAAGTCGATCTTACCCATCTTCACTTCTTTGATGGCTTTTCCGACTTCCATGGTGACAGTTCCGCTTTTGGGGTTGGGCATCAATCCTCTCGGACCTAAGATACGACCCAACGCACCTACTTTTCCCATCACAGGGGGCATGGTAATGATGACATCTACATCTGTCCAACCACCTTTGATTTTGTCGATGTAATTGTCTAGACCTACAAAGTCAGCACCTGCTTCTGTTGCTTCAGCCTCCTTGTCAGGAGTAACCAATGCCAGAACACGTACCTCTTTCCCTGTTCCATGGGGCAAAGTTACGACACCACGAACCATCTGGTTAGCTTTCCGAGGATCTACTCCCAACCGGACATCAATGTCTACAGAAGCATCAAACTTCGTAAAGGTAATCTCCTTTACCAGCTTGGCAGCATCCTTTAGTTCATAGAATTTCCCGGCCTCGAGTTTCTCCAATGCAGCTTTCTTATTCTTGGTAACTTTTGCCATTTAACCTTAACTTTTATTAGTTATTAAAAGGTGATTGACCTGTTACGGTTATCCCCATACTTCTTGCAGTACCTGCTACCATGCGCATACCTGCTTCAACCGAAAAGCAATTAAGGTCTGGCATCTTAATCTCTGCAATCTCTCTTACCTGATCCCAAGTAACCGATCCAACTTTCTTGACATGAGGCTCCGCTGATCCTGATTTGACCTTTGAATACTCAAGCAATTGGATGGCCACCGGCGGAGTTTTTACCACAAAGTCGAAAGACTTGTCGGCAAAAACCGTGATGACAACCGGCAAAATCTTACCGGGCTGATCTTGGGTTCTGGCATTGAATGCTTTACAGAACTGCATGATGTTCACACCCTTCGATCCCAATGCGGGACCTACAGGAGGTGAAGGATTTGCTGCACCACCCTTGATCTGTAATTTGATAAATCCAGCAATTTCTTTAGCCATAACGTTTTATAAAAAATTTACTTTACTCCTTTTCCACTTGCATAAAGCTAAGCTCCAAGGGGGTTTTACGACCGAAAATCTTAACCATTACCTTCAGTTTCTTCCGTTCCGCATTGATTTCTTCAATGGTCCCGTTGAATCCGTTAAATGGTCCGTCGGTCACTTTTACGGTCTCTCCAACAAAGAATGGTACATCGAAATCTTCACCACTCTCCTGAAGCTCATCAACTTTGCCCAATATGCGGTTAATTTCGGCAAGACGCATGGGGACAGGATCGCCACCCTTGGTATCACCAAGAAAACCGATTACATTGGGTATGTTTCGAAGCTTGTGTGGAGTCTCTCCCCCCAAGGTGGCTTCAATCAGAACATATCCGGGAAAAAAGTTGCGGTCTTTTGCCACTTTCTTTCCATTTCGGATCTGAAAAACCTTCTCAGTAGGAATTAAGACCTGTGAAACATAATCCTGAAGACCGCCATTGGCTATCTCATTTTCGATATACTCTTTTACCTTCTTCTCTTTACCTCCGATGGCTCTAAGAACATACCACTTGTGTTGACTTTCGCTCATTAGGGATCTCTCCAGGAAAAATTAATAGAAAAAACTGTAAACAACTTTCATGACGCCCCTGAATGTGACATCAATTCCGAAGATCAACAGTGCAATTATAAGGGAAGCAACTAATACGACTACCGCACTACCTCTAAGCTCGCTCCAGGTAGGCCATGAGACCTTCTGTACAAGTTCGGTGTAGGCTTCTGTGAAATAATTCGTTAATTTCATTCTACGAAAATTTGAATATTTTTTAGCCGGACAGGAAGAGTCGAACTTACCTTTGCTTCCGACAAGCTGTCCGTTGTAAGAGTCCCGGACAGAAGCCCGGGACTCTCTATTTTGAAGTGATTACTTCAGCTTACTTTAAAATCTCAGTAACCTGACCAGCACCAACTGTACGTCCACCTTCGCGGATGGCGAAACGAAGACCCAGGTTCAATGCAACAGGATAGATCAACTCAACAGTAATTGTAACGTTGTCACCAGGCAGGATCATTTCAGTTCCTTCAGGAAGGTTGATTTCACCGGTGATGTCAAGTGTACGGATGTAGAATTGAGGACGATATTTGTTGTGGAATGGGGTGTGACGACCACCTTCTTCTTTCTTAAGGATATAAACCTCAGCTTTGAAAGTAGTGTGGGGAGTGATAGAACCTGTTTTTGCAAGAATCATACCACGCTTGATCTCTTTCTTGTCAACACCGCGAAGCAACAAACCTACGTTGTCACCAGCTTGTCCGTCATCAAGGATCTTGCGGAACATCTCAACACCTGTACATACTGTCTTGCGGTTCTCTGCACCAAGACCAATCAATTCGATTTCGTCGCCGGTGTGAATTTTACCCATTTCAATACGTCCGGTAGCAACTGTACCACGACCTGTGATGGAGAATACGTCCTCCACCGGCATCAGGAATGGTTTGTCAACGTCACGGGGAGGAATTGGAATCCAGGTATCAACTGCATCCATCAGTTCCATTACTTTGTCTTCCCACTGTGGTTCACCGTTGAGTGCACCCAGTGCAGAACCCTGAATTACAGGAGTATTGTCACCGTCAAAGTTGTAGAAAGTAAGTAGGTCGCGAATTTCCATCTCAACCAGTTCGAGGATTTCAGGATCTTCCACCATGTCAACCTTGTTCATGAAAACAACCAAACGGGGAACGTTTACCTGACGTGCAAGCAGGATGTGCTCGCGGGTCTGGGGCATAGGACCGTCGGTAGCAGCTACCACAATAATAGCACCGTCCATCTGGGCAGCACCTGTTACCATGTTTTTAACGTAGTCAGCGTGACCGGGACAGTCAACGTGCGCATAGTGACGATTTGCTGTTGCATACTCAACGTGGGCAGTGTTGATGGTGATACCACGCTCTTTTTCTTCCGGTGCGTTGTCAATTGAATCGAAAGACTTCACTTCGCAAAGTCCTTTTTTGTTCAATACCATTGTAATCGCAGAAGTCAGCGTAGTTTTTCCGTGGTCAACGTGACCAATAGTACCAATGTTTACGTGGGGTTTAGACCTGTCGTAATGTGCTTTTGCCATAATAAATAATTTTAAATTCTAGTTTTTATATTTCTGTTCATCTAATCTCTTTAAACCAATAGGCTGCAAGCATAACACCCACAACCATTCCACGCTTAGTGGTCGCGCACTAAGCATATTTAAGCAAACTTGAGCGGGAGACGGGACTCAAACCCGCGACCCTCAGCTTGGAAGGCTAATGCTCTATCAACTGAGCTACTCCCGCTTTTTTGCCCAACTTTGTCCCGGAGATATGTCTCGCGATGGTGGGGAGAGCAGGATTCGAACCTACGAAGGCATACGCCAGCAGATTTACAGTCTGCCCCAGTTGGCCGCTTTGGTATCTCCCCTATCGGGTTTCCGCCACAACGACAAGAACATCATCAATTCCAAAGAGCAAACCATTTTATCCGATTTTACTCTTCAAAAATGGTTTGCAAATTTAAACTATTTTTTTTTCTTAAAATCAAATCGTCTGACTTTTTTTCAAATTATTTGTTGCTGGTTTTTGTTTTGAATTTTTCCATCTGCTTTTTCAATGCTTCTACCGTCAGATCGATGGCTTCTTCAAAGGTTTTTGCCTGCTTTTTGGCAAACAACGGATCATTGGCAGGAACAGAAAGTTTGATTTCACTCACCTTGTTCTCACGATCTTCGTCCTTTTCGAGCTTCAACATGACTTCCGCCCCAATGACACTGTCATAAAACTGATCAAGCTTGTTTAATCGTTTCTCACAAAAGTCAATCAGCTTCTGATCGGCTTTGAAATGAACTGTTTGTACTTTTACGTCCATAATTGTTCCTCCTCTATTTTACGCTCTTGGATGAGCTTGGTTGTATATTTTCTTCAATTTCTCAAAAGTGGTGTGCGTATAAACCTGGGTGGCAGCAAGACTCGCATGACCCAGCAACTCCTTGATAGCATTCAGATCTGCTCCGCGGTTCAAAAGATGCGTTGCGTAACTGTGCCTCAAAACGTGCGGACTGCGTTTCTCCAGGGTGGTAACCAGACTCAGGTATTTTCTGACTATCCGGTAAAGGAGTTTGTCATAGATCTGCTCTCCCTTGTCGGTAACAAAAAGATAACTGTTCCCTACCCCAAAAAGTTCATTGCGGAGCTCTATATAATTGACAAGATCATCTTTTATTTCAGAAGGGTACGGAATCAACCGCTCTTTGTTTCTTTTTCCAACCACTTTCACCACCTTGTCGCTCCAATGCAGGTCTGCCATCCTGATTCCCTTCAGCTCCGAAAGCCGCATCCCTGTTCCGTAAAAAAGGGCGACCACAGCCTTGTCACGCCGGCCACTGAAATCATCTGCAAAGAAAGATGTATCCAAAAGCTGGTCCATCTCCTTTTCCTGAACAAACTGGGGCAATTTTTTGCCTGTCTTCGGGACCATTACCAGTTCGGTGGGATTTTTCTTCATCACCCCTTCCCGCAACAGGAACTTGTACAATGACCGAAGGGTCGACAATTTTCGCTTGACACTGGTTGCAGTGATCCCCTGGTCCATCAGTGAGATGACCCACTGCCGGATGAGATGATGATCAACTTCTATCAAACAAAAATCCTCAACCATTTCACTGCCAAACAGGATGAATTGGTCGAGGTCTTTCTCATAAGCAGTTACCGTATGATCGGAATACCGCTTCTCATATTTTAGGAAACTGAGAAAATGCGCTAAATATTGCATTCACACGAAAATTGAAATCGGAAGGAATTTACAAAATTATATCCTGCCCATCACCATGTTTCGCAATAATTTCTCAATTATCTTCTGAACGCTGCAATTGCTCAATGTAAATCGCCTTCTTGATCTCGGTACGACGCGTAATCGAGGGTTTTTCAAAGGCTTGACGGCCACGAAGTTCTTTTACTGCACCAGTCTTTTCAAATTTTCTTTTGAAACGTTTCAGCGCTCTTTCAATGTTCTCACCGTCTTTAATAGGAATAACAATCATACCTTAATTTTTTACTTTGTTCGGGGTCATTTCGGGTCGCAAATTTAGAAATATTCCTCAATACATGCAATAATTGTGAATAAATTTCCTCAAAATTAAAAAATAATCAGGGAACAGGCTCTCGGATCAGCAGATAAGGCCGCAGATGCTGCAACGAGTCGGCAGAAAAAATGGAGGCCAACTCCCCTGTATTGCCCAACTTCCCCGAGCTATCACGCAACTTAATGATCTTTTTTGCCCGCCGGTAACCAATGTAAGGGTGTCTTCCCAGTTCAGAAAGCGACAGGAAGTTGATGTCTATCCTTCTGATCCCTGAAGTATCAACGGTAATTGCCGGCACCGATTTTAGCCACAACTCCTCAGTCATACCATAGATCTCCTTCAACTGTGCAACATCGTAATATCCACCCAGGATTTTCCTGTATTTGATGATCCTGGCAGCAAGCACCGGACCGATGCCGGGAAGAGATTCCAGCTGGGAGGAATCGGCCGAGTTAAGATCTACCGTCTGCAGCTGCCGTCTTACACCATCATTCCCTGCACCCGGTATCACCTCCTTTTCGGCTGGAGGGTGACCATTGCTGTTCTTTCCATTGGATTTCATTTTTTGCGCAACAGGTTCATTGCGCTCTTTTAGCTTCAGGTTGCCGCTGATGCCGGCATAGAGCTGGTCAGTCATTCCGTAGAGCTTACGCACCTCCTCCTTCTTCCTGAAATGCCCTCCCTTCTTGAGATACTTCATCCAGTTCGCTGCCACACCTTCGGGTATACCTGCACGGATCAGATCGGCCGGATCGGGGGCATTGGGATCAATGGTCCCTGCAAACGGGGGAGCAATATCCTCCTTCGGCAAACTATCGACTGCATAAAATTTTTCAGCCGCAGCCACCCAGGAGGCTGTATCATATTGCCGGACCGGAATTACATAAGGAAGTACCAGGTCAAGCAGCATCACCAACAGCAGGAGGATGAGCAACAAGATAATCCCGTTGCGCTCCTTGCTGGTGAACATAAAAAACTCCCGCAGCTGATTGAGTTGCATAGCGCTCCTGCTTTCAACCTACAAGTTACTGAATTTTGGGGAGAAAAAAGAATGCAGCGGGGCCCTAGAATGGATAACCAATTCCAAATACAAAATTCATGTTGCCATTTCCAAAGTAATCAGCCGGAGCAATCCACCGGTCTCCTTTTTGCAACGAAGGATCGCACATTTTAAATGCCAGATCCAGCCGAAGGATAACGTAACTAAAGTCATACCTTACACCCAGCCCTGATCCCAATGCAAACTCCTTGTAGAAGCTATTGAGCCTGAATTCGGTACCTTCCCGGTTATCCTTGACAGACCAGATATTCCCCATGTCGAAAAAGAGTGCTCCCTCCAGCGATCCCCCCAACTTAAACCGGTATTCAGCATTGGCTTCCAGTTTAATGTCACCCGACTGGTTTGGAAACTCATTGAGCCCTGCCTGGTAGCTGCCCGGACCAAGTGTCCGGATGGGCCATGCCCTGATACCATTGGCCCCGCCGGAAAAGAATTTCCTTTCAAAGGGGATTTGGTCAGCGTTGCCGTAGGCAAATGCACCTCCTCCAAAGGTTCTTACAACCAAACTATTTCGATCGTTATCCGTCCATGATTTCCGGTACTCCAAATCGACCTTCAGGTATTGGGCAAAAGGGGTCCTGAAAAGCTGGTATTGTTCAATGGTTCCCCCCTCTGAAAGATATTTTTTCCCTCCAATGGTGGTATTGTAGAGGTACAACATGTTGCCTGCCGTCTCCACATTGAAACGGAATACCATGTAATCCGGCCTGTTCTGGGTTTGATTATTAAAGGTATAGGCATAGTTAAATGCCGTAATGGAGTGATCGATGTAGGAACTACGGATGTAAAGATTTTCGATCCGGTTGATGAAAGCAGAATCGAGGGCAAACATCTTCACCAGGTTGATGTCCAGTGCATTCACCCTATGGGTTACCCAATCCGATGATTTCCATTGGTATCCATAGGCAGTTCTGGCTATGGTTCGGGTATAATCGGGCCTTTTTTGGTAATTGTAGGAGATATTAAAAAATGTTTGGGGTGTGGAATAGCGGAAGAAATCAGATCTTAAGAAGGGAGCCAAATATTTGGGAATGGTAATTTTGGCATCAATGCCGGTTTCAACCGAATGGAAGGTGTTGGCAGAATCCCCTACGCCGTAACTATGCTTCTGGGTGGCTGTCAACAATTGAAGATCGAATATCTCCCCTCCCCTGAAGAGATTTTTGTGCTGATAACCCAGGGTTCCCGAAACACCCAGGTTCCCCAGCGAATTGGTTCCTTCGATACTGGCACTGTAAGACTGGCTCATCCCTGGGGTCAGCTGAAAAAAGCAATCGAGCATGGGATATCCCAACGAATCTTTCAATGCTGTTTCGACGAAACGAATGTTTACAATTTTGAAGAGCCTCAGGGCGAAAAATTCATTGTAGGTTCTGTCAACCAATTCTGAGCTGTAAAACATCCGGTCGGCCAGATGGTTGGCATTGATCAACAGATCCGGTTTCAAACGCCGCTGTTTCTTGGAGACAAAGTAGTGATTCCTGATCCGCAGGGTATCATTCTTCAGGGTATCCACCGATCCGTCACCCGAAAAAAGTGCCCCCTGAATCTCCTTTTCATTCAGGTAATAAAAATTCCTGAAGGTAAACCGGTCATGGTTCTTTTTGACCCCAAACTGTGAGGTATCGCCCATACTCTCCTGTTCTATGATCAGTTTCAAGTCGACACTGTGGTTGTTGTTTGCTGAATCTGCTTCAAAGTAGAGGATATTCTTGGTCGACTTATAGAAACCTTCATTTTGCATCTTCTTGAGCAATCGCTGACTCTCGCTGCCCAACATATCCGAATCGAACAGCGTATTGGGCTTGATCGTACTCTGGTTGCCCGGCTGGGTCAACAGGCTACGCAGGGAATCATCCTTGATCTCCGTTTCAAAGGTCCTGATCTTGTAAGGCTCATTGGCTTTGATGTAATAAGTGACCTCTGCACTTCCTTTCTTTTTGAACAGGGTACAGTCCCTAACCTCAGCATTGTAATACCCCTTGTTGTGCATAAACCTTTCAAATTCCCTGCTGGTTTTTTGGGTCAGATAGGGATCGTAAATTACCGGGGCCTCTCCGATTCGCTTGAGCCAACCACTCTCCTTGCTTTTGGCCGACATATTGTACAAGGCAAGGTGAAATCTCCAGTAGTTGAATATGCGGGTATTGGGCTTTTGCTTCTGGTATGCCTTGAGTTGGATCTTGTCGATACTTTTCAGGTCCATCTCAATCTTCACCTTCGACAAAAGATACTCATTGGCAGGAACATACTTGTTGGTCTGGCAACCAAATATCACCAAAGAGAGCAGGACAACGCCCAAAGCTGCTAGTTTATGGATAGGTAAAGAGTTCAAATTATCGCGTTTAAAAAACTAAAACAAAGATAATCAACCCTGCTAATTAAAAATGGTTTATTTTTGAGTCAAACTTAGCTAGGTTGGTTCCGATGATCTCAAAACAGAAAATTGAATATATCCGTTCACTGGCAGACAAAAGAGGCAGAAAGCTTGCTGGCTGCTTTGTGGCTGAGGGAGAAAAGATAGTATCCGACCTGCTGAAAACGACCCTTCATCCGGTCGAACTCTATTATACCGGGAAGTTGCCGGCAACATTTGAACTTCCGGCCTTCCACCTGCCCAACATTCTGATTTCGGAGAAGGAGATGGAACGCATCTCCGCATTCAAAACACCCGCCAGCCTGCTAGCCCTGTTCGAAATCCCCTCTTACCAGGAAATTGAACTCCCGGTATTGAATGGGCTGGGTCTGGTATTGGACGGCATCCAGGATCCCGGCAATCTGGGTACCATCGTCCGTACCGCTGATTGGTTCGGCATCTCCGATCTCTATTGTTCCCCCGAATGCGCCGATATCTACAATCCCAAATGTGTGCAATCCACGATGGGGGCATTGGCACGGGTAAGGGTCCATTACACAGATCTAACCAAACTTACCAGGAAGGCCTTGAACCAGAAAATCCACATCTATGGCACCTTCATGGAGGGGGAAAATCTATTCGAAACATCCCTCGACTCCCCGGCGCTGATCGTAATGGGGAGCGAAGGAAAAGGGATATCTCCCGAACTACTCCCCTATCTTACCAGGAAAATCTCCATCCCGGCATTTCCCGCCGGAACCAACCAGCTGGAATCGCTGAATGTGGCGGTTTCCGCCGCGATCGTTTGTGCGGAGTTCAGGAGGAGAGTTCAGAGGGACTGAGGGACTAAGGGACTTGGGGACCAGGAGACGATCTCTGTGATCTTGAAACGGAGAGGGGAATGACGGAGGGACGGAGATGACGGATAGACGGAGGGACGGAAAAATGACGGAGGGATTACAGCGGTCTTGGACCACCATTTGACTCCTGCTCTGATCCTACCGCGTAGCGGTTAAAGTATTGTAGCGACGAAGGAGCGATACCCCGGGTTTGCAAATGTCGGGAGTCCACCGTCCGCGGTAGCATTTTAAAAAGTGAGATATGTAGGGATCGGACGGAACGGTGCGAAGGAATGAAAGAGGGAACGATGGGACGGAAAAATGACGGAGACATATATCTTTTAGGATGAATCAATTTTTGACATTCAGGAAAGCGACCTTGATGATTTTTGTCTGGGTCGGATGTTTGGGGATTTCCTTTGGCCAGTCAACTGTTTCGACAAGGGGCTGGAACATACTTTCTGATAGTTATGAAGATGCCATGGTGACCATTTCAGCCGCAGCTGAATACCGGATCAACCATTTGCAGCTATCACATGATCTGGTGATGGATTTAAATGAGATCAGGGAAAAGGAGAAGCGAACCCTTGTTAACAATTTGATTTCCAAAGCGCATGAAGCAGGAGTCAAGGAGGTCGTTCTCTGGGATCATGCCCTTTACAGTTTGAAATACTATCCGGATCAATTTAAAACTGGTCCAAAAGGAACCATTAACCTGGACAATCCACAGTTTTGGGAATGGTTTAAACAGGACTACCGTGAGATGATGAAGCTTGTTCCCGAAGCAGATGGACTGGTACTAACCTTTATCGAAACCGGAGCCAGAGCCGAAAAACAATATTCCGCAAAAATGACCACCGATGCGCAAAAGCTGGCAGCAGTGGTTGATGCAGTGGGTTCAGTCGTTTGTGATGAGCTAGGCAAAAAGCTCTACATTAGAACGTTTGCCTATACGGATCAGGAATACAAGAATACCATAGGTTGTATATCCCATATCAAAAACGACAAAATCATTTTGATGATGAAAGAGACTCCGCATGATTTCTTCCTGACCCATCCGAATGACCAATATGCTGGCACCATCCACCGCCCAACCATCATGGAGTTCGATACCGGTAACGAATTTAACGGCCAGGGGATTATTGCCAATACCTGGCCCGATTACATCCTCAAACGCTGGAGTGAGTTGATGGTACGACCCAATGTGATAGGGTATGTTGCGCGAACCGATCGTTACAACGATACCCGGCTGGTGGGTACACCCAATGAAATCCTGTTGTACACCTTGAAAAGGTATTCCGAGGATTCGTCTGTGACGACTTCAAAAATCTACGAAGAGTTCATTGCGAAGAACTATGGTTCAGAGGCTATTCCATTCCTAAAACCTGCATTCAGCCTGGCTTTCGATGTTGTCTCCTCTTCGATGTACACTTTGGGAACGAACATTGCGAATCATTCAAAAATGGACTTCGATCCTTACAAGTCAAGTTATGGAAGGCATGTATCCGGCAAGTGGATCGACCCGCCACTGGTAACCATTGGCCATGATGTCAACCAGCAATTTCATTGCTGGAAGGATATTGTGGAGCACCTCGCTCCTTACTGGCTAAAGAGGGCTGATGGCCCCCTGAAGGAGGAGGCTCCCTGGGTGATAAAGAACAATTGGGTTACGCCAACCGAACAGATGAACGAAGCCTTTCTGGATTACATCCTCACAGAAAAGAAATATGGGACAGCTGCTGCCCGAAAGGCACTTGACTATGTAGTACAGGCAAAACCATTTCTTCCGGATGCGGCGTTTGCCCAATTGCATCAACTTTTTTACAGGACTTTGCTGACTGCCCGAACTTATGAGGCCACTGCTGCGGCCTATTTTGGTTACCGGGTTTATTCCCGTGGCCTAGCATTTCAAACAGTAAGGTTAAAAGAAACCATTCAAAAATCTTTGGATTCGATGTTGGAAATTGCAGCTGAGATTGATAAGTATCCTGAAAAGGTTCCTGTCGGACAGTGGAATTGGCGCAACGATGCGACTACCATGCGGAAATACCACCAATTGATCACCGAAACAGGATGGAAAGAGTATGGCGGCGTAATTTTCAAAATGCAAGGACGATAGTCGTCAGGGTCTATGATTCATTTTTCTACTACTGCTACCACAGTCAAATGCAGGCTTCATTGAGATATCTGGCAGATTCGCAATTTTCTGCACAGCCGGACAGAACCTGAACTGGCCCATGCTATTTGTTCCCAAAGATTGTCTGGACCGAAAATCAGGAGGCTAAATTACCCCAAAGACGGACCAAACGGAAACCAATTGTGCCAATATTTGTCCGGAGAAAGGGTAAACTGAAAATTAAGCGGGTAAAACACCAAAAGACGGGCCAAACGGAAACCAATTGTGCCAATATTTTTCCGATGAAAGGGTAAACTGAAAATTAAGCGGGTAAATCGCCAAAAGACGGGCTAAACCGAAGCCAATTGTGCCAATATTTGTCCGGAGAAAGGGTAAACTGAAAATTAAGCGGGTAAAACACCAAAAGACGGGCCAAACGGAAACCAATTGTGCCAATATTTGTCCGGAGAAAGGTTAAATTGAAAATTAGGAAGGCAAATTACCCCTAAGGTGAGCTAAACAGGGCCTGTCGGGGTGGGATTACCCCCAGGATGATCTGAACCGGTTTTTTCAGTGTCGTTTGATCCCTGAAATTGTGATAGTAAAAATGCCTTGTGTTTTTATTGTAATTTGGGTTTATCTCCCTTTTCAGCACTGTGTGCTTTCCGTCCGAAACAGCTCAATGGCTATTTTCAGGATGCTACCGCGGACGGTCTTCATCCTTTCTATCCATACCCCGGGTTCCGCTTCGCTCCACCCGGGGCTATTGACATTTAACCCCTTTGGGGTAACGAATGCAACCAGCTAAATTCAATTTCAGGAGTTCAAATCCATCCGTCATTTTTCCGTCCTCTCCGTCTCTCCGTCATTCCCCTCTCCGTTTCTCCGTTTCACTTTTTCAGATCATCTCCTGGTCCCTAAGTCCCTTAGTCTCCAAGTCCCTTCGTCATTTTTCCGTCTCTCCGTCATTTCCCGCTCCGTTTCTCCGTTTCACTTTTTCAGATCATCTCCTGGTCCCTAAGTCCCTTAGTCTCCAAGTCCCTTCGTCATTTTTCCGTCCCTCCGTCTATCCGTCATCTATAAAGCTGCCCCACCATCTCCGCCACCCTCTCCCCATCTACCGCGGAGGAGACAATACCCCCTGCATAGCCGGCACCCTCCCCGCAAGGGAACAACCCTTTGATTTGGATGTGCTCCAGTGTATCATCTAGTCTTGGGATGCGCAACGGGGAAGATGTCCTGGTCTCGGCACCCAACACAATGGCTTCGTTGGTGAGGTATCCATTGCTTTTTCTTCCCATTTTGAGGAGTCCTTCACGGAGCCTCGCCGTGACAAAACCAGGCAGCCAGTCGGCCGGATTGGAGGAGATGAGGCCCGGGCGGTAGGAAGTTTCGGGCAGGGAAGACGATTTTTTGTTGCTGACAAAATCGGCCAACCGTTGCGCCGGAGCCAGCTGACTCTGGTCTGCAGCACGGAAGCAGCTCTTTTCCACTGACTGCTGAAATTCAAGGCCCGCCAAAATGCCATATTTGTGAAATTCCTTCGGGATATCTTCGGCCCTGATTTCGGTAACCATCCCCGAGTTGGCAAATTTACCGCCCCGGCTGGAGGGAGACATGCCGTTCACCACCAACTCTCCCGGAGCAGTAGCTGCAGGCACCACCATTCCACCCGGACACATGCAAAAGGAGTAGACACCCCTGTCGCCCACTTGTTCCACCATGGTATAAGCCGCAGGAGGCAGGTATTTCCCGCGACTGGTGCCGTGGTACTGAATTTTATCAATCAGCTCCTGTGGGTGTTCTACGCGGACTCCAAGGGCAAAACTCTTCGCCTCCAGCGCTATCTCACGCTTTTGGAGGAGGTGGTAGATATCCCGTGCAGAGTGTCCGGTTGCCAAAATGACCGCGATCCCTTCGACCCTCTCTCCATTTTGCAGAATGACTCCCTTGATGGAATCGTTCTCAAGGATCAAATCTGTGACCCTGGCGTTGAAATGATAGGCTCCGCCAGATCGCTCTATGGTCTCCCTGATGGATCCAATCACCCTGGGCAGCACGTTGGTGCCAATGTGGGGATGGGCTTCTACCAGAATTTCATCCTGCGCCCCGTGAAAATTCAGGACTTCAAGTACTTTCCTGACATCTCCCCGCTTCTTGGACCGGGTGTAAAGTTTGCCGTCAGAAAATGTTCCGGCTCCACCCTCTCCATAGCCGTAATTGGAATCTGGATGGATCAGGTGTTCCCCATGGATGGCTGCGATGTCCTTCTTCCGTTCGCTCACAGGCTTCCCCCTTTCCAGGATGATGGGTTTGAAGCCCAGCTCGATCAGGTGAAGGGCGGCAAACAGTCCGGCCGGACCTGCACCTACGATGACCACCGGCTTTTTGTTGCCTACAAATGGATAATCGAAATGCGGTTTGCCTCTTGTTTCAGGTTTTTCATCGACGTAGACCTCCAGGGAGAGGTTGATGCGGATACGCGGATTTCGTGCATCGATCGAATGCCTGACCACATTGAGCTGAAATATCCGGTCTTTGTCAACTTTTAAGGTCCCGGCCACAACGCTTTTTAGCTTGTCGGGCTCCCCTGCTTCTGCAGGCGAAACCACCAGATTGAGCTCTCTCTTCATCCAAAAAAATAGTTTGTTTGTTACACTTGCGCCACAGTGTTTCTCAACGCAAGTCAAATCTTACGCCTCGTGTACGATTTAAGAGCCGATCCGTTACATTACCGCTGCAGGATTGGCTACTCAAAATAGAATATCAAAGTGAAAATATTTGAGTTCAACTCCTTAAAAACATACCCGTAAATGGGCAGCGGAGTAACATCCGTCAGGTTGGCGTCGTGCTTGACCAGGTTATTCAGACCGTAGGAAAACCTGAATTCACTGGTAAACTTGAAAAATGGGAAATAGGTATCCAAACCAAAAGCTACCTCTGCATAATAACCATTTCGCTTCAGGTGGACCACTGATTCTGAAATTCTTTTGCTTTCCAGATCCCTTCTGAAGGCAGCTCCGCCGTAAATGTAGGGCCGCAGGTTTCCGCTCCTGAATCCCTTGTAACGAAATCCTACCGGGAAATCGATGTAGGCGGAAGGGGTGGTCACATATCTTTCATAGGTGCTTCCCGGATAGATTGGCTTCCCGACATCCGAATTGATGTATTGGGCGATGTTGTCCGTAAATTTGAGTTGTTTTGATCCCAGCGACATACCGGGAGTACAACGCAGGTCCACCACATCGTTGACCCTCAGGCTAACCACCCCACCCACCGTGAAGCCGGCATTCAAAGGGTAGACCTCTGCCCGGTAGGAGTGAACGCCATTGTAGAATTTTTCTGAATAGGCGGCAAGGGCAGGATCCGTCATCACCGGGTTTTGGTTAACGTTTTCATAGTGGGAAAAACGGTAATCCATGGCATTGACCCCCAAATAGAACCCAAAATGGAGCAGGCGTTCGTCAAACCTGGAGAGATTCTGGTCCTTTGTCAATTGAGCGAACAGCGGATTCCCTGCAACTGTCATTAGAAGCACAAGAAGTAACAATGCCGGTATCCTGCCGTTTCCCATTTTCAACATCCCCTTTTACTTTAACCTTTATACTTTAGCCTTTATACTTTAGCCTTTAGCCTTTAACCTTTTTCCCAATATATATCGTGGCGATTCCAAAAGTAAGCCTGTATTCACGGATCTCACCGAAACCGGAATCCCTCATAAAAGTAATGAATTTTTCTCCATCAGGAAATCCTTCCACCGACTCCGGCAGGTAGGTATAGGCAGCTGGATCCCCTGAGACCATTCTGCCAATCCTGGGCATGACGCGGTTGGCGTAAAAATTGTAAAAAAATCTCACCACCGGATTGCGGGGTTTGGAGAACTCAAGGACACAAAGAAGACCCCCACTTTTTATAACCCTGAACAGTTCATCCAGTCCCTTTCCCAGCTGCTCAAAGTTTCTGACGCCAAAGGCAACAGTGGCAACATCGAAACTTTCATCCGGAAACTGAATTTTTTCTGAATCGCCTGTCAACAAGACGATGCGATCCTGTAATCCAAGTTTGGCAATTTTGGCTACCCCTGCGGCTACCATCTCTTTTGAAATGTCTATCCCTGTCACCCTTTTGGCACCTGATTTCAGGGCAGCAATGGCAAAATCCCCGGTACCGGTCGCGACATCCAGAATGGTTTCGGGAGATTCTGCTGAAATCAACCGGATGGCTCTCCGTCGCCAGTATTTGTCGATACCAAGGGATAGGGTATGGTTGAGAAAATCATATTTCGGAGCGATCCGGTCGAACATGGTCGCTATCTGCTCCTTTTTCCCGGCGGCAGAATCCCGGTAGGGCTTTATTTCACTCATCCAGGTCGTCTAACATTTCACTTACCATCCCCTTGTCGACGAAGCCCATCGATTGATCATCAATGCGGATCTCTCCTTTGGTAACGTGTCCCAGGGTCATCACCGGAATCTTCCGGTCGAATAGATAGTCCACAAATTCATCCTCCTTCTCCTTTGAAACTGAGACAACATATCTTCCCATCGATTCGCCAAACAGAAAGGCATCGCTTCGGATCTCAGCATCGGTGGTGATGTCAAACCCGAGATCATTTGGAAGGGCATTCCGGAGGAGTGTAAAAAAGAGTCCGCCAATACCTACCGGAGATGCAGAAATAACAAGATCTTTTTGAACCACCTCTTTCATCACTTCCGTAAGCCGGCCTTCGGTGGAGAGACTGAATTTCATCAAAGGCCACTCTTTGACCTCGTGGTAAAAATCCAGGTATTCTGAAGCATTGATATCGTTGAAGGATTTTCCTACCAGCAACAGGTTGTTACCCTTTTTCCTGAATTTCGGAAGCAGTAGCTGTTCCCTGCTTTTAAGTTTACCAAAGAGACTGATAATCAAGGTAGGGGGAACAAATCCCTGGTCGCCTGAATAGTCATAATGCAATTTTCGCTGGGAAAATTTCAAGCCGAAGCTCTTGGCCGCAGCATCCAGTCCAAGCCGGGCAGCCATCACCATCTCCTGCGCAATGGGATTGGCGAACTCCACATGGTTCATAAAACTACTGATGGATACCGGTACTGCACCGTAACACACCAGTCGCCTGACCGCCTTTGCCACCAATATTTGAGCCGCAGCATAAGGATCAATGGCCAAACGGCGGTGATCGGCATAGATGGTGAGGGAATAAAATTTCTCTTCATCGTCCAACTGGAAAATACCAGAATCATCGGTATTGTCGTTATTCATCTGGGAGGGATCCAGATCCGGGGCTGCAAATTCGTTGAAAATATTGAGCGGGGAGAGATGAGGGATTGCCAGCATCGAATAGATGACACTCTGCAGGTCATCCGGCTCAGGAATCTGATCAATGGTAAAAGACTTTGGACTGTTTTCGCTCATGACCGATATGTTTTGACGACAAAGATAATTGATTCATCCAAACATTCCTAAACCGTAGATTACCAAAACCATTGAATCTTTTGTACTGATTTTTCGAAAATGAACATCATTTTTTCTATATTAGCTACCTAAATATTGATTCATTATGTCAAAAATTGCTCTTATCACCGGTGCAACATCGGGTATAGGTGCGGCAACTGCCCACCTGCTGGCTGCCAATGGATTCGATCTTATTCTGACAGGCAGAAGAAACAAGCGGCTGGTTGAGCTTGAGAATGTGCTTTCCAGCAAGTACAAGGCAAAATGTCTGCTGCTCTGCTTTGACGTTACGAAGGCTGAACAGGTACAATCGTCCCTCCATTCACTTACGGCCAATTGGAAAGCAGTAGATGTGCTCATCAACAACGCAGGGCTTGCCGTGGGTCTGGAGAGTGTCGACAGCGGGGAAATTGAGGACTGGGAACGGATGATTGACACCAACATCAAGGGATTGCTTTACGTTTCAAGGTCGGTCGTCCCCTGGATGAAAGAGCGCAAAACGGGCCATATCATCAATATTTCCTCGTTGGCAGGCAAGGAGTCCTATCCGATGGGTGGGGTCTATTGTGGGACCAAACATGCCGTCGAAGCCATTACCCAGGCGATGCGGATCGAACTGCTGCCCTATGGGATCAAAGTTGGGACCATCGCTCCTGGCATGGTCGATACGGAGTTTTCAAATGTCCGCTTCAAGGGAGACAATGAGCGTGCCAAAAATGTATACAAGGGGGTAACTCCCCTCTCCCCTGCTGATATAGCTGAAACCATCCTGTTTGTAATAACCAGGCCTGCCCATGTTAACATTGGAGATATGCTGATACTGGCGACAGCCCAGGGATCTGCACGCGATGTTTTCAGGAATCCATAGCGTGAAGAGCCTCCTGCCCAATGGATAAAATTGCTACTTTTGCAAAAAATCAGAATATGAAGCTAGAAGTATCGAACGGAGAAATTGCCGACAAACTCTCCATCATCGAGATCAAACTGGACAAAATTAGCGATCCTCTGAAGCTGGCCAACCTTAAAAATGAGTACGAAGAGGTTAACCGTGCGATGATTTCTATCATGGAGAAAACCCACCCGTTGTACCTTCAATTGTATGAGATCAACTCCAGACTTTGGGTGATTGAAGATCATATCAGGGACCTGGAGCGCGCCAGGGATTTTGGGGATGATTTTGTAAATACTGCACGCTCTGTCTACTTTATCAACGATGAACGCTCAGAGGTGAAACGTAAAATCAATGAAATAACTGGCTCCAAGCTGTTCGAAGAGAAGAGCTACGAGGAGTACAAATAAGAAGTGCCTAAAGTACTTAAAGTGCCTAAAGTATTTAAAGTACTTGGCATTCATTGGTCTCCCAACTTTAGGCACTCTAGGCACTGTAGGCAATTTAGGCACTTTTCATGAAGAAAATACTCGTTTTTCGACTTTCCGCCATGGGCGATGTTGCCCTGACTGTTCCTGCGATCCGCAAGGTGATAGAAATGAATCCGGAAATCCATATTACACTGGTTACCCGTCCGTTTTTTGCACCTTTTTTCTTCGGTATTCCCCGGGTTAAATTGTATTTTCCAAAGCTGGAGGGAAAACACAAAGGATTGAAGGGGCTTTACCTGCTCTACAAGGATTTGCGGGAACTGGGTCCCTTTGCCAAAGTGGTAGACCTTCATTCGGTTATTCGGACACAAGTGGTCTCCTTCCTGTTCAGGCTGACAGGGGTACCTGTGTACAGCATCAACAAAGGCAGAAGTGACAAAAACAGGATGATCCGTACCAAAAAAATCACCCAGCTGACCCATTCCACCAAAAGGTACATCGACACATTTGCCAGGGCTGGGATTGCTTCAAAGATTGGGAAAGCTCCCTACATCGATTACTCTACGGAGGCATTTCAAAGTGCGCGAAGCTATTTCGTAGGTAAATTACCTGAAAAGGGATCCCTGAAGATCGGACTCTCCCCTTTTGCCAACAATGCACCAAAAATCTGGGGGCTGGAAAATTTCAAGGAGTTGATCACCCTTATCAACGAAAACCACAAAGTCGTATTCTTCCTCTTCGGAGGTGGCGAAAAGGAGATAAAGCTGCTGAAACAGCTCGAACAACACAGCGAAAATGTTCACCTTGTGGCAGGGAAGTTTACCCTCTCTGAAGAGATTGCGATGATCCGGATGCTGGACCTGATGATTGCCATGGACTCCTCCAACATGCACCTGGCCTCCCTCTCGGGCGTGAAGACCATTTCTGTCTGGGGAGGTACCCATCCGGCATTTGGCTTTTCTGCACTGGGACAACCTGACGAATACCATATTCAGCCACCGGAGGGCATTCTTACCTGCCGTCCCTGCTCGGTCTTCGGGGGAAAACCCTGCATCTATCCAACGACCCGCTGTATGGAGCTGATCAAGGCAAAAGATCTCTACGAAAAATTGGTGCTGCTTGGGGTGTTAAATCCGAAATCCAAAGAATAACAAAATCATTCTTTGTCAATGAATGGTTTGAAATGTTTATGTGGTTTGAAGGGTTACTCCCACTTTGTAAAGCTGATGGTTTACCGGGCTTCCAACACTATTTAAACCACTTCTTAAGATTCCCCTTCCTCCTGCGAAAAGCCTTATTTTGCTGGTCAAAACCCAAAAGTAGTTCAATGGCCTTTTCTGCCTGCTCTCCACAAAGAAGGGCATATTCGGATGCTATCAACCGCAGGGTCTGCTCGTCGGTATCCAGCTGACGAAAATTCTGTATGCCAAGCTCAAAACCAATCCGGGTGAATTTCATCCTGTTAAGGTCAACCACCGCAAAGCTATACCTGCCTTCAGCCAGTTGGATCAATGTATTGCCCGGGGAATAATCCTGGTGGAAGATCCCGTTTTTGTGCAGCTTCTCCCAGGTAAAACGGACCCACTGCCTCAGAATATTTTCCTTGTCCGCGACTCTGTTGTTCAGGACTTCCCGTAATGTAAATTCATGCAAGTAATTCAGGGTGACATAAAAACTCTCTGCCAACTGTCCGTTCACCCTGCAATCAACATAGGCAACCGGCGCAGGTGTGGCAGCCCCTGCCTCCAGAAATCTCCCCGCATTCCGGAACGATCTAGCGGCCTTGGATCCCCTCAGGTAGACATAAGCAAAGCGATTGACCAGGTTGGGTAGCCTGAAGGATTTGACATTCAGTTGGAGGCCAAGCTCTTCAAAGACCTTGACTTCATTTCGGTCTTTGAATACCGTAACACCGCGGGATGGGAAAAAATCCGGAAGATTTTTAACCCACATTTCCAGCTTTTCGAAACCTGGGGCAATCCGGTATTGAATGTTTTTACCTGCCATTTTTATTGATTCATGAATCCCTGTTGTTTCAGCACTTCCAGCAGCATTCCGGAAAATAGCTCATTGTCGGCCTTTTTGTAACGCACATCGGTAAATACCTGGGCCAATGAGGTTTTGTTGTTTTCAGCTACAAATTTAAGATTTTCGGGAAGCTGCTCTTTGGTAAAATACAACCGGGCAATATCGTCCGCTGAATAATCCCGGTAGGTCTCTCTGTGAACGACCGCCTCCAGCGGCAACCTGTCGACCAGCGCCGGATCTTCATCGGGCCATCCTACCGTAACGGTTGTTACCGGAACGACGCCTTTGGGCAGTTGCAGCACCTCAATAATTTTGCCTGCCAGGTAGGTGGTAGTTCCCAGGTAGCAGATGCCCAGCCCTTCGCTTTCAGCCGCGAGGCAAACGTTTTGGGCCACCAGCAGCGCATCAATCGCAGCAGTAAAAAAAGAGAGGAAATTATCGTAGCCCGGATCAGCGTTGTTCAGTCTGCACCATTGGTTGAATCGGTTGAAATCTGCACAGAAAGTAAGCACCACCGGGGCCTTTTTTACCATGGGCTGGTTAAAATGGCAACCCGACAACCGTTCCTTCATCTCCGGCTCACGGTTGACAACAATGCTGTAAACCTGCATATTCCCGGTGGTGGAGGCCCTGCAACCTGCCTCCAGTATCTTGTTCAGCAACTCCTCCTCAATCGGGGTATCCCTGTACTTCCGGATGGTGCGATGCTGCATTATGGTTTCCATCATAACTTTGACTTTGACGCAAAGATAAAAGCAATAAACGGAAATTTTCGATTTTCGATTTTCGATTTTCGATTGGTCATTGATATATTTTCCCTTTGTGATGTTGGAGAGAGGATGGATTGCTTATGAAGTTGAATCCCATGGAAGGGTTTTAGATTGCTTGACGTTGTCGGAAGAGAAAGGGTAGAGATGGATTTATTTATTTTGGAAACGCAACTTAGCTGGGTCTGATCCCATCTTACCATCATAAGGTACTCGTTAAAATCATGCGCAAAAAAGTAATTACAGGAGGAAATAAATTCATCGCATTCCTGATGGCATTGTTGGGTTTCACAGGTGCATGCAAGAATGGACCCTGGGGTGGATTGGTGGCAGCTTATGGCACTCCGCATGCCGACTATATTGTCAAGGGAAATATTGCCTCTTCCAAAGACAACTCCAGCCTGAGAGGAATCAGGGTCATCGCCAGGGATGCCGACTCCCCCTTCCTAACCGATACTGTCAAGAGTGATGTCCTGGGAAATTATCAATGCAAAATTACGCATATACAGGTTACTAACCTCCATTTATCCCTCACGGATGTAGACGGAGCAATGAACGGAACCTATGAACCTCTTGATACAACGGTGACCTATACGAATCCCAAATTTACCGGTGGTGATGGGTGGTACACCGGGAAGACAGAGAAGGTCCTGAACCTAAAAATGAAACCCAAACCGTGACCATTCCGAAGATCCCCTTCAAAAAAAGCATCGCGCTGGAACTCTTCAGGGTATACAGGAAAAACACCACCAGAATACACGAGCTATCCTATCTTTTCTGGGAATGTACCCTGAGATGCAACTTGACTTGCCTCCACTGTGGCAGTGACTGTAAAAAAGAGTCTGCGGTGAAGGATATGCCTTTGGCAGATTTTCTGAATGCGATTGACACAATTGCCCCACATGTTCAACCCAACCACACCACCATCGTGGTTACCGGAGGTGAGCCTTTGCTGCGCAAGGACCTGGAAGAGTGCGGCCATGAGCTCTACAAAAGAGGCTTTCCATGGGGAATGGTCACCAACGGATATTTGCTGAGTCAAGCCCGCTTCAATGCGTTGCTCAATGCCGGGTTGAGATCCATTACCATCAGTCTCGACGGACTGGAAGCTTCCCACAACTGGCTTCGGGCCAACAGACAGAGTTTTCAAAAAGCAGTCGATGCCATCGCTCTTTTACCCAATGTTCCGGATTTAAAATATGATGTGGTAACCTGCATAAATCCCCGGAATCTGGGAGAGCTGGAACAACTGAAAGAGTTGTTGATTGGCAGGGGTGTTGCCCATTGGCGCATCTTCACTATCTTCCCGATTGGCAGGGCAAAGAGCGATCCTGCCTTGCAATTATCGCCGACCGAGTTCAAAAAGCTGTTTGATTTTATTGCCACAACCAGGAAAGAGAGTCGCATCAATCTGAATTACAGCTGTGAAGGATATCTTGGTATCTATGAGGGAGAGGTCAGGGACAACTTCTTCTTCTGCCGGGCAGGCATCAACATTGGCTCCATTCTGGCTGATGGCGCTATTTCAGCCTGTCCTGACCTGAGGGACAACTTTGTTCAGGGGAACATCTACCAGGATGATTTTATGACCGTGTGGGAAAAGGGATTCCAGAAATACAGGGATCGGTCGTGGACCAAAATTGACGAATGTGCTACCTGCGACTCGTACCGCTATTGTGAAGGAAACGGAATGCACCTGAGAAATGACAAAGAGGGCAAATTGTTGTTCTGCCACCTCAAAATGCT
>CAMCBW010000039.1 GCA_945873105.1 Tangfeifania diversioriginum | reverse complement strand
CGGCAGGAATGGTGGCCGGCACCGGTTTTGTTGTCTCCAAACGCTCTCCTGCCGCCATGGCTACCATAGAGAGCAGCATAACAACAGAAAGCAATTTGATCTTCAATAGAATCTGGGTACAACATCCCAAGGTGAAGCAGTCAAACCTTTGATTTTTTTTCATAGTCTGTTCTGTTTGAAATTGATTATTTAGCTTGATAATATATATTGAAATAAAAAGACAAAGCGATGAGAGCAATCGATTGCATAATATTTTAATTTTTAAATTTCCTCTAATTACAATACGAACTGAAATTTGAAACCAAATTTTTAATTGGCCTGATAACAAATACAACAGTATTTGATACACACTAAATTTTTATCTTGTAACAGATGTTTCAAACATGCAACGTCTGTTGTAATCTGGTGCATAATTTATATAAACTGACACATAATTGTATGTCTAAATAATTAATACTGCATAAATTTGAACTTGGGGAGATCTTACCATTTCCCTTAGAATAAAACCAAGCAAACATAGAAATCAAAAAAAGTCAGTATTGAAATTGTCAGCTTTTGATTTGTAAGGAAGTCCTACAATTTAAAGCCATTTTTTCTTATCCAAAAATAGTTAAGTTCTATTATAAACAATTAAAAAATGTAAATTTTTTCATAGTTTAGAATGCTTAATAGGGTTATAGTTTGATAGATCTGATTCTTAATGCTTTAAAAATTGAGAGTCAAAGGTCCTGATAAATAATGATTTTTCCGGATGTAACAATATTTGGAGATGCAACAGATGTTCCAAGTTTGAAACATCTGTTATAAAATACAACGTTATTGTAAATAAAAATCGCTAAATGTTTAACTTTACCTGTTAATGACTGATTGTAATGGTAGAAAGATTGCATTTACAGACAAATTGGAAAAATTCCTTGAATTGTTTTTCCCACAAAAGACAGTATTAATGCATTGAATATCAGAGATTAGATATGGAACCTCGGGCAATTTACAGGCTGTTTTGTGAACGATAGTGCATGAGGGTTTTATCTGTTCCCAGTTGGAGAAAGTTTTTATTAGATAGCACAATGATGACACTTGTTAGCAATATCGCACATGACCAAGAAGCCAATTTCGCATAGTAAACCCAAATATTTGTTTATTCTTTTGCTTCTGTCAACGCTCCTGATACTTCAGCGTACAGCGGATGCAGATGATCTTAAAATAATCAAGGTTTCACCTGATGGCGGTTATTCCGCTAATGCAATCAACACCATTTGTGAAGATAAGTTTGGATTCATCTGGTTTGGGTCCAACAGCGGAGTTTACCGCTACAACACGATCAATACAGTAAATTACATCAATTCCCCCGAGAACAAATTCTCATTGCCGGGTAATTCAGTCCGGTCAATTTATCTTGACCGGAAAAATGTTCTGTGGATAGCCACGAACAATGGTATATGCTCTTTCGACAACCAGATGAAGCATTTCATAAGATACCAGTTCCATGATGCAGCCGGGAATGCCAGAGGTATCAATGTTTCACGGATTTTCCAGACGGCCGACAGTACTTATTGGATGGTTGACAACTACGGCATTGCCCGCATCGATTTTAAACGAAACCTGCTTACCTACCTGCAAATACCGAATAACACGAAAAATGACCGGATTGGGTTTGCGTTTATGAATAGGAAAGATGACCGGATCTGGATGGGAGGGAAATCTGGTGGAATCTATTTTTCGGATTCAACCCACGAGAAGATTAATCTTTTTGCGCACGAGCGACCGGAAAAAGTAACTGCGCTATTACCGGATGGAGACAAACTCTGGGTTGGTTATGATTGGGGTGGCGCAGATGTTTTTAATAGTTCAGGTCGTCTGACTGAACACTACAGTGATGACACGAAGGGGAGTAACAGAATCCCAAGTTCAAAGGTGAAAAACATCATCAGGTACAAGGATGAGATCTGGCTTGGTACATTCAAAGGATTGGTAAGGATTAAACCAGAAGGTATAGAAGTTATTTCAGATGATACGCAAACAGGATTGCAGAACAAGAGCATCTTCGAATTTTACAAGGACTCCAAGAATGGTTTATGGATTGGTACATGGTCGGGAGGATTGAGCTACATCAATGAATGGTCAAACAATTTTAAACATTACAAAAGAACCTCTTCTGTGAATTCATTGAGTGATAACGGTATTAGTGATTTTGAAGAGACCAAGGATGGCAAAATCATCATTTCCACGGAAGAAGGGACGCTTAATTACCTGGATCTGAAAAGCAACCATTTTAGTTACTTCCGTATAATAGACCAGAATAGAATTGTTGACCATATCAAATCGGTGCATTTGGATCTGTTTGGGGCGCTTTGGGTTGGAACCTATGGTTTGGGTATCTATTTAAATCCCCCCGGATCGGGTGATTTTAGACGCTTTGATCTGATAGATACCAACAGAGAGTTGTTTACCGACATCACCTCAGACAGGAATGGTGTGTGGTTTGCCTCTTCTTTCAGCGGACTTTTTTGCTACAATTACCATAATCGTCAAGTTAAGCAGTTTAAGCTAAAAAATTCCGACGTTGAATCACTTAGCTCCAATAGTGTTAAATCTCTTTTGTTTGATTCAAAAGGAAACCTTTGGGTTGGAACAGCAAACGGTCTAAACATGAAAAGTAATGATTCTGAAGCGTTCAGGAGATTTTTTTTCAATCAGGATACCACCAACCACATTGGTAATAAGGTAATGATTTCCCTGCATGAGGATGCCAATCATAACATCTGGATCGGTACAGCCGGTGAAGGAGTTATTATCTATGATCCCAATGTAAAAACATTTACAAACCTGTCCAAAAAAGATGGACTGGCAGGAAACGATGTTTATGGAATACTTGAGGACGATGCAGGAGTGATATGGATGAGTACGGAGAATGGAATCTCCGCCTGGTCTCCGGTTAGCAGAAATATAAGAAATTTTGATTATTCAGATGGCCTGCAGGGTAATCAGTTTAACCCGGGTGCTGCCTTCAAGTCCAAAAACGGAATGCTTTATTTTGGAGGGTCCAATGGCTTTACCCGTTTCGATCCCCTATCGATCAAGGAAAATCCCATTGTCCCGACCGCCTATATAACCGGTCTTGAAATAAACAACAAAAAAACCACTCATGTATCTGATCCTGATTTGATTAAGCGATCTCTTATGACAATGGATCGCCTTGCACTTAATTATAACCAGAATTCACTGAAATTTGAATTTGCAGCGAATAATTTTCTTTTGCCTCAGAAAAACAAGTTCAAGTACAGGCTCAAGGGATATAGCCCAAGTTGGGTTGAAATAGAGCAAGAAAACAAAGCCGTTTTCACCAAGATCCCTCCAGGCAAGTATTTGCTTGAGGTGAAGGCATCCAACAACGACGGGAAATGGAATGATGTACCAACCAAAACACAGATTATCATCAACAGGCCTTTCTGGAGTACCGGTTATGCGATATTCTCCTATGTTGTACTGTTGTTTACCCTATTTTACCTTTTGCAGAGAGAATTACGTATCAGAAACCGGCTTAAAAATTCAATCCTCCAAGAACGGCTACAAAATGAAAACGAAAAAAAACTACACCATTTGAAAATGCAGTTTTTTACCAATATTTCCCATGAATTCAGAACCCCACTAACACTGATTTTGGCTCCGCTTTCAGTCTTGAAAAAGAAAATTGAAGGAGAGGATAAGCCTGTAGAACATTTGAACATGATCGAGAACAATGCCAACCGGCTTTTAAGGTTGGTTAACCAAATTTTGGACATTCGTGTCATTGAGCTGGGGAAGGAAAGTTTTCAACCACAATCCGTTGACCTGGTTACCCTTTGCCGGGAGGTATTTCAATGCTTTTCACTTCAGGCAAATGACTTAGGAATTAAATTCGTCTTTGAATCGGATTTTTCTTCCTTTCCTATGAGCATTGACCTTGATAAAATTGATAAATTGGTATTCAATCTTCTTTCCAATGCAACAAAGAATTCTATTCATGACGGAACCATACATCTATCCATTAAAGAACCAGGATGGCAAGGAGTGACACCTAAGGAGCCATGGCATTATCAGGTTGGTGAAGAAATAACTGGAGAATATGTGACAATCATTGTTAAGAATGATGGTGCCGGAATTGCTCCTGTCGATTTGCCTTACATTTTTGACCGTTTTTACAAGTCGAATGATCATGCCGGTGGTACAGGTATTGGATTACATCTTTGCAGCGAATACATCAGGATGCACAAAGGGCTGATTGAGGTTTATACGGGCAAAGATATGGGAGCCACTTTTTATGTTCGAATACCAGTAATTGAAAGCATGCCCGGTCAAAGTGTTCATGAGGCAATTTCAGGAACTGTTATTTATGAAGAACTAGAAACCTTTTCGGTGTCTCAGCCCTCTGCTTCAAAAATTTCGGACAAGGAGGTTAAAATTCTTGTGGTCGAGGATAACAAACAGATGCAAAATATTCTCATTGATATTTTGTCTGAGTTTTACCACGTCATTACTGCTGACAATGCGACAGAAGGGCTCAGGATTGTTGGGGAATCAGATCCAGATCTCATTCTCACCGATGTTATGATGCCAGGAATGAACGGAAATGAGTTCTGTCAAATCCTTAAAAAAGATTTGAATACCAGTCATATTCCAGTAATAATATTGACCTCACTTTCATCTGTCGAAAGTCAGTTGGAAAGTTTTGAAACAGGTGCTGACGATTATGTGGTTAAACCATTCGACGATCGTGTGCTATTGATGAGGATCAGGAAATTACTTGATTACAGAACCATCCTTCGCGACAAATTCACAAAGGCTCATGGAGAATGGAATGAAGAGATGCAGCAACTTCGTCCGGACAAAGAGTTACTGGATTTGGCTGTAGCAATTATTGATCATCATATGGTCGACCCGAATTTTACGGTTGATGTACTGGCCTCTAAACTTAATCTGAGCAGAAGTTCATTGCACAGAAAATTGAAATCTTTGACCAACCAGTCTGCTACAGAGTTTATCAAATTCGTTCGGATCAATAAGTCTATCCGGCTAATGGAGGGCGGGGAGACCAATATTGATGAGATTTGTTTCAAAGTAGGTTTCAATTCCCACTCCTACTTTTCTATGTGCTTTAAAAAGCAACTCGGACTCTCACCTTCTGAGTATATTGGCAGGAACAAACGAGAATCAATCAAGGAAAATCTCAAGTAAATCAAACAAAAAAGAGGATACCACTTTTGATATCCTCTTTTTGTTTGATTTTTTCTAGGGCTCAGATAATCGCTTCCATGGCTTCCATTGCCTCGCGAAGTTCTTGTCCGATCAGCTCAACATCGTGGTAACGTATGGCCTCATTGATCTGAATCAACTCTTTGTTATCGACATGATTGTCAATACCCGTATTGAAGTTCTTTCCAATTACATTGGTCTCAATCCTGGACATGAAATCTGCCAGCAATGGTTTTGCTGCATGATCGAAAAGGTAGCAGCCATATTCGGCAGTATCAGAAATTACCCGGTTCATCTCAAAAAGTTTTTTCCGGGCAATGGTATTGGCGATCAGCGGGGTTTCGTGGAGTGATTCGTAGTAAGCTGACTCAGCCTTGATGCCTCCTTCAGTCATTACCTCAAAAGCCAGCTCAACACCCGCTTTGATGAAGGCAACCATCAGGGTACCATTGTCGAAGTACTCTTGTTCAGAGATTTTCATTGCTCCGGCAGCTGTTTTCTCAAAGGCGGTTTCCCCGGTTGCAGCCCTCCAGGCCAATAGGTTCTTGTCGCCGGCCTTCCAGTCTTCCATCATGGTGGAAGAGAAGGTTCCGTCCATGATGTCGTCCATGTGGTGCTCATAGAGCGGACGCATAATGGTTTTCAACTCTTCCGACAATTTGAATGCTTCAATCTTGGCAGGATTGGACAGGCGATCCATCATGTGGGTAATACCCCCCAACTTCAATGCTTCGGTGGTTACCTCCCAACCATACTGAATCAGCTTGGAGGCATAGGAGGGTTCGATACCCTTTTCAACCATTTTGTTGAAACAAAGGATGGAAGCCGTTTGCAGTACCCCACAAAGAATGGTCTGTTCCCCCATTAAATCCGATTTTACTTCTGCCACAAACGAGGATTTCAATACTCCGGCCTTGTGTCCACCGGTACCTGCGCAGTATGCTTTGGCAATTTCAAAACCATCGCCATTGGGATCATTTTCGCGGTGGACAGCAATCAGGGTAGGTACACCGAATCCGCGGAGGAATTCAGCCCTTACCTCCGATGCCGGAGATTTTGGAGCAACCATGATGACGGTGATGTCTTTGCGGATGTCCATCCCCTCTTCTACAATGTTGAATCCATGAGAATAGGAGAGGCAGGCGCCTTTTTTCATCAGGGGTACCGTTTGTTTTACCACAGGGGTATGGTACTTATCCGGGGTGAGGTTTAAAACAAGGTCAGCCTGGGGAACCATCTCCTCAAAGGTTCCCACCTTGAACTTGTTTTCGGTGGCATTCTGGTAGGAGATGTGTTTCTCGGTGATTTCTACCTGACGCAGGGCATAGGAGATGTCGAGTCCGCTGTCGCGCATGTTGAGCCCTTGTGCCAGACCCTGTGCGCCACAACCTAGCACGACAATTTTCTTGCCAATCAATTTCTTAACGCCGTCAGCGAATTCCGACTGTTCCATGAAGTCACACTTGCCAAGTTCCTCAATTTTGAGTCTCAAGGGTAATGAATTGAAATAATTTGCCATTTTGATGAATTTTTATGAGTAATTAATTTAATATCTGCTCTTCTGGGTTGATTCCAAATTGTCGCGCAAAGAACGCAAGGTTACGCAAAGTTAGCCCCGAAGCGTCTTGCGTTTCTTTGCGTTCTTTGCGCGACCTATATTTTACGCTTCATACTACGTTGATTCCAGTTTTTTGATTCTGCAAAGCAAGACAATATTTCCCAAAATGGAATGGAAAAAACCGGATAATTTTAGGTACATTTCATGGATCTTATTTTCTGCTGAATAAAATCGTTGGATTTATGTCTTAAAATAGAGCTAGATAATAACTTTTCCCAAATGGTAATTTTGTTGATTATTTTGATGCGTTGTTTCGGTACTGCAGTGGGGTAGACCCGGTTTCCCGTTTGAAGAATTTGGTGAAGTAAGACTGGTCTTCAAAATGGAGCAGGTTGGCAATTTCGGACACAGTCAGGTTGGTATGGAAGAGCAGCCGTTTGATTTCGAGCAGCTGTTTGCCTTTGATGACCTGAGAGGAGCTCTTTCCGGTCAGCTGTCTGACAGTTTGGGTCAGGTGATTGGGTGTGACGCCAATCAGTCTGGCATAGTCGCTCAGCAGCAGGTTTCTTTGGAAATTTTCTTCGATCAGATGGAAGAATCTTTTGACAATGATTTGTCCCTTCCGGTTGTTTTTGAGCAACTCATGGGTAGGATACCTTGCTGCACAGGTGGTCAGAATAAGATCCAGGATCGAGCGGAGCATCTCGGGGGAGGATTCCCCGGTGTGGTTGATCTCATGGATGCTTTGCCGGAACAACAATTCCAGGAACCGGATGTCGTTTTCACTGGAAAGCAGCAGTGGTGGATTGTCCTGGTGAATGGTATAAAAGAAGGGAAATTCAATCAGGCTGTTTTGGTTGCTGCGGTTGAGCTGGTAAAAATCGGAGGTGAAGATGAAGATGAAACCATCTATATCGAGTGATAGCTCAAGTTTGTGCGCCTGACCCGGTGACATGAAAAAGACACAGGGTGGCTTTATCTCATATTGATTGCCATCGATCACATGGTAACCTGATCCTTTCAGCAGATAGAGTACCTCGAAAAAATCATGCCGATGGGGATATTTCACGCTGAAATGGCGGTTGGCATCGAATATTTCTACCTGAAACTGCTGGGTGTTGCGTTCCGGCGAGCTGAAACTCTGCAGTGAATAGATGGGTAGTTGTTCGGAAGATTTTTTCATGGATCTACATTTACCAAACTCTTACAGGTTGCCCCATGGACTTCATCCCTTCAAATGGTCCGACAGTTGGAGCCAGGAGTGATCGTTTGTTCCCGAAATAGTCGGTGTCAATGTTTATTGGTGAGCCATCCGGATTCTCAAAAGCAGTTTGGGGTAGTTTGGCTTTGCCAAGAGCTTCGGTAGTTATGAGCTTGTTCTTCATTTTGGCAAAATTATCATCAACAATAATTTTCAGGAAGAACTGGTGCTCCTTTTCCTCTATCCTGCAAACAGGTTGAAACCCCGGTTGCTCTATCTTATTGGATTCAGCCTTGTAGCCCGTTGCTTTGTCGTAATAGAGGTTCCCATCTATCCAGACAGGCAATTTGGCATTGTTGTAAATCCCAAGGCCGTAATTGTATTTTGGGATTTTGGGATTCAGTTCATTGCCAGTTCCCAGGAAGACATTGTTGTAGAAGCGATCATCCCCTGAGAATATGGTGGAAAGTCCGGCGATTTCGGTGGAATGCGGCAGGTGATAGGGGGTAAACCGGTTTGGTTCCGGCCACATGCTTAGCTGGCCAACCACCAGGTTATGGACAAATGCGGATCCTTGAGACTGATTATTTATCCCGATTGGTGAAAGCAGCAAATTGTTGTCTACCAGGGTTGGTCCATGGTTAACTTCCAGAAAAAGATCCTCCCGGTCGTTGTTGTAGAAGAGATTTCTGGAGACCCTTGTTCCCTGCGCCATCCAGTCGAGCCACAGACCTCTTCCGGTGTCATGGATGCAATTTTTTTCAATTTTGGTATCAATGGCGGCATGAAATTTTATTCCGGCAATTTCGGCTCCGGAGAACTGTCTTTTGGTCCAGATGTGGTGGATATGGTTGTTCTCCACCACACTGAAGGCTGCACCCATGCTACCGCAAATGCCGGTTTGCTCGCAGTTGAAAATCTCGTTGTTTCTTACAACATGGGAGCCTATCTTGTCTCTGCTCCATCCGTTTCTTAGGGTTTTAAGAGTCACCTCGATGTAGTGCAGCGATCCGTCCAGCGTTCTGTTTGCAGACCAGACATTGTGGCCGGTACCGCGCTCTTTCCCCAGGGTGATTCCTGAACATTTGGCATCTCTGATCACATTGTTCTCGATGATCCATCCCTTGTTCCAATGGGTGGCGATCATGCCGATCTGTTCAGCAGTAGGGGCAGCCCACTGGGTAGCGGCCTGACTGAAGTGAAATCCCTTGATCGTTAAATAATTGATGCCCGGTTTGTCTGGATAAAAGCATGTTCTCCTTGCGCTGATTTCAGTAAGGTTGCTGTTTGGATCCACTTTTTGAAAATTGGCCCGGATCGTGGTGCTGTCGCCCTTGCTTTCGCAATACCAAACATAGGTCGAACCCTCTTGATCCTTGATTTTTGCATCTGCCACAGGATTTATAACCTTGTCAAGCGTCTCCTTTTCGAAAAGCGATTTACCATTCAAAAAGAGCTCCCCTGTGTGATGGATTCTGCCTTGGTTGTTGAACCAGTCTCCGAATATGGAATCCTGGTAAGGGTTGTAGTTCCCAAAAATGGTGTTGGAAACCGTAATTTTCCAGGTTCCATCCGAAGTTCTTTTCCAGCCTGTAACCACTTCAGATCCTTTGATTTCGACTTTTTCCCCCAATGCAGCCTGGTAGACAATCCGTTTGGTGTTGCTTTCACCACCCCTGGCAGGATTGATCCATTCGCGGTAGGTACCGGCATGAACCGTAATGATGTCTCCGGGTACAGCGAGCTGGGCGGCAAAGTTAATGCTCCTGAAGGGTTGGCCGGCCGATCCATTTGCCTGATTGCTCCCATTTACCGAAACATGGTATTCCCTGGCAGCTCCGGAAATGGTCAGGGATGCGAAAATCGCCAGAAGGCTCAATTGGAGGTTGTTCATCGTTTTGTTTTGTTTAGAATTTCGTTGATAGCTTGGAGATTTATGCGAATTTACAATCTTATTTCTTTGCCCCAGTACGTAATTGTGCAGCGAGGTTCCTGACATATGGGTTCTTGTCTTTCGACATTTTCTTCACCTGCTGAAGTATGGCCGGATCCTTCAAATTTTCGGCATGAATCATCTCGCAAATGTATCCCAACAATCCGGCGTAGATCTTTTGCTGCAGGTAGAAATCAAGCAGTATCCCAATGGACTCATTGCTGATCCTGGGAAGGGATTTTAGTTTCCAGATGATCTCGAACCGGATCTGGGAGATTGCCTCGCCTACTGACCGGGCCATTTGCTGCTGTATTCCCGGGTCGGACATCCTGGCTGGTGTGAAATAGTTCAGGGCCGCATGTGCCACCTCATTGTTGCCCGATTTTACGAGATGCAAAATATTTTCGCTGAATCGGGATGCGTATTCCGGGTGTTTGCCGACGGCATGGATGGCCCAGACACAGAGCACCGGATCATTCAGACTAAAAATTTTCCCAAGAAATTCTGCGTCTATCCTTGCCTCCATATGGCTTAGAATCCTTTCCCTGGTTGGTCCGTAAACGGTGTGCCACAAGGTATAGCAGGTATAGGCAGCATTCCTTACCAGGTAATCCTGCAGGTATTGCCTGGTGGCACCAGTGATGGCATCCACCTTCAGCTGTTGCTCTTTTTTTTCAGGGAGGATGATCATATCCTCCTGTTTCAACGATTTAAGTACAGAAACTGAATCTGCCAAAATACTGTGCAGTTTACGGTAATCTGCTTCACTAAAGTCATGGTGGTCCGTTTTGGTGAGCGGTTCCTTTTTATCCGGCACAAACCCAAGATAGTTGCCTGCACCATCCCAATAGAGCCAGATGTGCACCATCCTGCACTCACCAGTCAGGCAGACCACCTTGTGGAAGTAACGGCCAAACCAGCGTGGGAGCCCATTTTCGTCCCTTAGTTCTATGATCTCCCTGGAGGAGAGCGAATCGGCCGGATCTTCCACCGAAAGGCTTACACGTTTACCCGCCATTTTCTCAAAGTCAGAAGCCATAGGCTGGGCCAGCAGATTGGGAAATGAACTCGTCTGGAGTACCAGAAGTAATCCTAAAATCCGAAAAATATGGCTGGCAAGATGATGCATAAAAGTCAACGCTTTAAGTTGCCAATTCCTTGGCATTAATATGGTTATAAATCCACCAGGAAAGCATCCATGGCTTTGGTGGGTTTGCCATCGTCACCCCAGGCACTCAGCGCATAGTGACTCCAGCTCCGGGCACCTTGAGGTTCCCAGTAAAAAACACCAAGCCCCTTCCCGGCAGGGACTTCCCTTACTTTCTTCTGGACCGCTACCAGCATGTCAAGGGTATTTTGAGCCTTGGTATCTTCGCCTCCCACCTCTACCACCATCACCTCTTTCCCGTACCTGGTAACCATCTCTTTTAGATTTATACCCAATTCGCTGATTGATAGGGTGTAATCTGGTTTCACTTCCAGCCAGTAGGGATAATAGGATAGTCCGATGATGTCGTATTTAGCACCATTGGCTTTGGCTGCATCGAACCACCAACGGAAGCGACTGTTGTCATTACCCCTGTCAATGTGAAGAATGACTTTCGATGGAGGACTTACGGCTTTGATGGCATCATATCCCTTGTTGATCAGTTGTACCAGTTGGGGCCAATTGGAACTGCTTCCTTCCGGATAAACCATTCCCCCGGGTATTTCGTTGCCAACCTGCACCCATTCGGGGGAAATACCGGCCGTTTTTAGTGCCGACATCACCTCAAAAGTGTAGTTGTAGAGATCATTGAGAAGGGTAGGGAAGTCATGACCTTCCCAGGCCTTGGGCTTGTTTTGTTTGGCTGGGTCGGCCCAGCTGTCACTGTAATGGAAATTGATCATCACCTTCATGCCCCATTTCTGCGCCCGAACCGCCATGGCGACTGTCTCCTCCTTGCTGCAGTGACCGCTGGCCTTGTCATCCGAAGGATTGACAAATGTCCTCAGCCGAATCGAGTTGATGCCATGGTCCTTCAGAATCTTAAAACAATCTTCTTCCTTGCCCTGATTGCTGTAAAACTTGTAACCGGTGGCCTCCATCTGTGGTAACCAACTTATATCTGCTCCCCTGGCAAAACTGTCCGCAGCCGGCGGTTTTTGCGAGGTACCTTCCTTGCTGCAACTTGTAAGAAATACCACCAGGAGGCAGGCAGTAAGGTATCTGAATGGGTAGTTTTCCATTTCCCGGGATGTTAAAAGTAAAAATGAGTTTGTTTCGAAGCACTCCTCGCAAAATTACAAAATATTAGCCTTCGGAAAAGAAAGTGCCTAGAGTGCCTAAAGTGCCTAGAGTGCCTAGAGTAATTTGCCATTTGCGTTTTGTGTTCGGAGTTCAAAATTCTAGGCATTCTAGGCACTTTAGGCACTCTAGGCACTTGAACAATATATGTACAGCTTTTCGGGGTGGCGTTGGAATCATTCTAAATTTCTTTGCCTCTTCATTGAATTGTGGTTAAAAATTTTTATTTCACACAAACTTTGTACTTTTGTGTTGAGTTTCTTGAAATTTATTTTCTGTCAAACCAATAATTTAAGTTATGGCTTATAAAATTTCTGATGCATGCATCGCGTGTGGTACCTGTATCGATGAGTGTCCTGTTGAAGCAATCGCCGAAGGTGAAATCTACAAAATTGATGCTGAGCTTTGCACCGATTGTGGATCATGTGCCGAAGTTTGTCCTACTGATGCTATTTCGCCTGAGTAACAAGACATAAAACTTTAAAAACGACCTGCTTCAATGAAGCAGGTTTTTTTTTGCCCTATCAGAGACTGTTTAAATTTATAACACAGAGAATATCTAACTATTTATCGAAAAGAGAGAGCAAATAGAAATTTCTGCTATTTTGAATTTTTATTAGAGAAACCCCGGAGTTTCACAGAGTTGGAAAATCGCAAGCGATTTTCTCTCTGTGTACCCCATTTTTTCTCTTGTAAATTTTGCACAAAGCGACAATTTCAATGACATGATCAGTTTCATCAAGGAGTCATAAATACTCTGTGTAATAATTTTAAACAGCTTCTCAAAATATTTTGCCTTAAAATTTTGCATTTACGGAATTCTTTTTATCTTTAGTGTCAGAAAAAACCAAACCACTCATTTTCAATATTTTTCGCACATGGATTTGCTGCTTCTCAATATTAAGGAGTTGGTCCAGACCGGGGAAAGACCTCCAGCTTGGTTGGCTGGCAAGGAGATGTCCATGTTGAGTACGCTGAAGAATGCCTTTTTACTGGTCAGCGACGAAATGATAGTGGATTACGGTCCGATGGAGGCGCTGGGAGAATGTGCCGACTGCAGTGGTGACCTGCTGATGGAGATTGATTGCTGTGACAGGTTGGTATTTCCAAGTTTTTGTGATCCGGATTCGCATCTGCTCTATCCATTCGGTGCGCTGCCCGGCTTTTCGAAGCGTCATCCCGATAGGGCCAAAATGGGGGTGCGTTTTTTAGACTCCTTTGTGGAGTTGCACGAAATGTCGGTGGAGGAAATATATCTCCAGGCACTCGATCATCTGAAAGAGGTGGTAGCAAAGGGTACAGGCGCTATTGAGATTAAGAGTGGCTACGGGTTGGATGCAGAAGATGAGATCAAATTGTTGCAGGTAATCCGGAAACTGAAACAAACCACTCCGCTGGTCATCCGGTCGACCTTTCTTGGATCGCATACCTACCACGAAAAATTTCGCAAATCACCTGCCAGGTACCTGGATCATGTATTGGACATCCTGCCTGCCATTGCACGGGATGAGCTGGCCGATAACCTTGATTGGTATTGTGACCAGCAGTTTTTATCCAGAAGTGAGACAGAAACCCTGTTGCTGGCCGGAGTGCGGGAGGGGTTAAATGTTAAACTGCATTCGGATGAGCTGGGACTCAACCGGCTCAATGAGAACAACTTGTCAACAGCGCTGGATATCCTTCATTCGAATGAGCCAATCACCCGTAGCAACATTGAACGGATGGTCAGTAGCTCGATCTTCCCGGTAATCATGCCCGGAGCCTCCTTCTTCCACAATCTTTCGGTCTCCTCCGCCCGCGAAATGATAGATGCCGGACTCCCATTGGCACTGGCCACCGATTTCGATCCTGGATCCATGCCCTCCTGCGATATGAAGTTTATGCAGTCACTGGCCTGTCTCAAGTATGGATTGAAACCGGAAGAGGTGATCAATGCCTCTACCATCAATTCTGCCTTTCTGATGGGTATTGGTGAGGGTTATGGTTCCATTGCAAAAGGTAAGGCAGCCAATCTGTTTGTAACCAAGAAGATATCTTCCTACGACTACCTCCCCTACGCCTTTAGCACGGATCTGATAGAGATGGTAATTTTGGATGGAGAGATTCTTTGAATCAATATTGGCTCGTTGGGGGATTGGGACTTAGGGACTGGGAGACAAAGGGATTGGGGGATAGAGCGGGAATAGGACGGAGGGATTTAGAAAATTGTTACCTTTCATCCGTAAAAATCATTCTTAAATTGTCATACTTCAGTTCTTGCGTATGGAACTCTCAGGTGCATTTACATTACCTTTTGTGGGATTGGCGCGTACTTGTTGCGTCCCTGTGAAGATGAGAACTTTGACTATGTTGGGCCTGTTGGTGATGCAGGCAATCGCTGGTTACTCCCAGAAAATGGCAATGGATCGTCCCAATATCCTGTTTTGTATTGCCGACGACCAGTCTTTTCCCCATGCCGGAGCCTATGGATGCAAATGGGTCAAAACACCGGCCTTCGACAGGGTTGCCCGGGAGGGGATACTTTTCACCAATGCCTTTACCCCCAATGCCAAATGTTCTCCTTCCCGTTCCTGCATCCTGACCGGAAGAACCTCCTGGCAACTGGAAGCGGCAGCCAATCATGTCCCCTTTTTTCCTGCGAAATTCAAGACCTATGCCGAAACCATGATGGAAAACGGTTACCATGTAGGCCATACCGCCAAAGGCTGGGCACCGGGCGATCCGGGTATGCTTAACGGCAAAAGGCGGGAATTGTTGGGGCCGGCCTACAGCACCATCAAAACTGTCCCTCCGGCAAAATTCATTTCCGACAATGACTATACCGCCAACTTTGAGGCATTTCTAAAGGATAATCATCAAGGGAAACCCTTCTGTTTCTGGTTTGGCAGTACCGAACCTCACCGGCCATATGAATTCAGGGCCGGGGCAGGGAAAGGCGGCAAATCAACCAACGAGATCGAGAAGGTCTATGGTTTTTGGCCTGACAACGACACGGTTAGAAATGACCTTCTCGACTATGCCTTTGAAATCGAGTATTTTGATTCGCATATCGGTAAGATGCTGAAAATATTGGAAGACCAGAAGCTGCTGGAAAATACCATCGTTATCATCACCGCAGACAATGGCATGCCCTTCCCTCGGATCAAAGGGAATGCCTACCTGCTCTCCAATCACCTGCCTTTGGCCATCCGGTGGCCCTTGGGCATTCAACATCCCGGTAGGGTGCTAGCCGATTTTGTGAGTTTCACCGATTTCGCCCCGACATTCCTTGAGGCAGCAGGAATCAAACCTGACAAAAACGGGATGCAACCGATGGAAGGCAGGAGTCTTGTGCCCCTCCTGTCAGACAAACAAAAGGGTAAATTGCGCGAATTCATGGTCATTGGCAAGGAGCGGACAGATTTGGGGCGACCGGATGACCAGGGATATCCGATTCGAGGGATAGTCGTCGAAGATTTTTTGTACCTCAGAAATTATCATCCGGAGCGGTGGCCTGCCGGTAACCCGGAGACCGGATACATGGATTGTGATGGGTCCCCCACCAAATCCAACATTCTGAAGGATCGCCGATCCAAGGGGAAAAGCTATTTTTGGGAAATGAACTTTGGGAAGCACCCCGGGGAGGAGCTGTACTTGTTGACAAAGGACCCGGAGTGCATTGAAAACCTGGCAAATCATCCCAACTTTGAAAAGGCAAAGGCCAAACTGGTTGGTCAGATGGAGAAAAAATTGAGGGAAGACAAGGATCCCCGGATTTTGGGGAAGGGAGAGATCTTCGATACTTACCCCTATTCGGAAGAGCGGCAACGGAACTATTACAACCGGTGGTTGTCGGGTGAGAAAATGAGCGCCGGCTGGATTGAGAAGACGGATGTGGAGAAATTCTGATTTCTTAAATGTATATTTGCGATAACCTACTTGTGGATGAATGGTACCGGAATATACTGACCAGGATAGACTACTTGTTTCGCAACTAAAAGAGGGATCCAAAGATGCATTCCAGTTATTGTTTAACAGGTATGCCCCCAGAATCTTTGCGTTTGCGTTGTCTTATCTGAAACGCAGGGAAGATGCGGAAGAACTGCTCCAGGAAATTTTTCTGAGGCTATGGGAAATCAGGGCAACCCTGGATGATTCCAAAAATATCAAATCACTCCTTTTCAAGATTTGTATCAACCTAATTTACGATTTCATCCGCCGAAAAAATATTGAACAGGCCTACCTTGCATTTGCCGGAAACAATGATCAGTCCAATGCTGATTCGACCTGGCACGAGGTAATCTACCACGACATGCTAATGCAAATGAACAGGCTGGTTGAAACTATGCCTGATCAGCGCCGGCTTATTTTCAGGTTAAGCAAGGAGGATGGTCTCTCCAATGATGAAATTGCCATCCGGCTTCAACTATCCAAACGAACGGTCGAAAACCAGCTTTACCGTGCCATTTCTTACCTACGGGAGAGGATCGGGCAAAGTTCTCTGCCCGTACTGCTCTTTTTTTACCTTCACTGCAATTGATAATTGGTATTTGACTGATTTTTGGGCTTGTTACAGCCAATCACTTGAATTTTTGGCCTTATTTTTTGAGGGGAGTGAGTAAACAGACAGCGTCATTCGTATTAACTCTTATAAAAAGTAAATATGGCACTATCCATCAAAGATATTATTCAAAATGGAGCTTCAGGAAAAGCGGATCCCGCGGAGCGACAGCAATTCCTATCCCTGTTTCACCAACCTCAGCTTGAAAATGAAATCAAGGATCACCTGCTGGATGAATTGGTGAAACCGGCAGATGTTGAAGAAAACAAACCCTATTTCGATCAGCTATTCGAGAACATGTGGCACCAGCGATCCCTGGAAATTGATCGGTCCACCAACAGATTTCAATGGATCATCCGTTTGTCTCAATGGGCTGCCATACTACTCTTTGGATTGTTTGCCGGTTACTGGATTAATTCGGGTGAGAAGATTTCAAAACCTGTCTATTGTACATCGGTTGCACCGCTGGGATCCATATCCGAAGTGATTTTGCCGGATGGTTCACATATTTTTCTGAATTCAGGTTCGACCTTGAAATATGCGGTGGAAGATTCTTTGGGAGACCGGGAAATCTTCCTGAATGGAGAGGCATGGTTTCAGGTAGCCAAAATAAAGGAAAGACCATTCCTCGTTCACACCAGCTCCTATGATATCGCAGTAACAGGAACAACCTTCAATGTAAAGGCTTATCCGGAAGAAAGAGAGGTAGTTACCACTCTTGTGGAGGGAAGTGTTGCAGTGAACAGATCTGGTGCAAATACAAATGAATCCAGAACCATCCTGAAGCAGGGTCAGCAGTTGGTCTACGACAAGGAGTCAGACAAAGTCAGTGTGGGGGAAGTGAATACCAGGATGTACATCTCCTGGAAAGACAACAAGCTTGTCTTTGTCAACATGAAGCTGAAAGACCTTAAGACCTTGCTGGAGCGAAGATATGGCGTTGACATTGTTATCGTAGACCAAAATATCATGGATTACCACTATGATGGAACTTTTAAGAACGAAACCATTCTGGAGGTACTGGACATATTGAAACAAACATTACCAATAGAATACAGGATTAAGGGTCAAAATATTGTCATACAAAAGAAGAGGAGGAATACATGAGCTAATCAAAAAAACAGAGAGCCGGAGATGCTGTAACACCACCGGCCCGATGCAGTTAATAAACTGGTGCTGTAACACCAATTAAATTATTAATCAAACACGTACAAATTTATGAAAAAAAAACCAATTGCCTCTTTCCCAGGTGGAATTTTGGGGCATAAGCTAATCTTAAAGATGAAACTGACAATTTTGATTTTGATGGTTTGTCTGATGCAGGTTTCTGCGACTGTTTATTCACAAGTAACCAAATTTTCCTTCGATGTTGAGGCAAGGCAGGTCGTAGATGTGCTAAAGGAGATTGAAGAGAAAAGTGATTTCAGGTTCTTTTACCAGCGGGAACAAGTAGATGTTACCAGAGAAGTTGATTTGAAAGTCACGGATCAGCGTGTGGAGGTGATTCTTGGTGAGTTATTCAAAGATCAGGAGATCACCTTTAATGTGCTCCAAAACAACCTGATTGTACTTGCACCAAAAGCCGAAAAATTTGCTTCGGTTGCCACGCAGCAGGAGAAGAAATTTACCGGGAAGGTCACAGATACTTCAGGAGCGACTTTGCCCGGGGTTTCAGTAGTGGTAAAAGGAACCACCATTGGAGTTATCACGGATATCGATGGAAAGTATTCGCTTTCAAATATTTCTGATAATTCAACTTTGGTGTTCTCGTTCGTGGGAATGAAGACCAGGGAGTTAGCCGTTTCCGGAAAAATTGCTGCCAATATTGTCATGGAGGAGGAGACCATTGGTTTGGAAGAAGTGGTTGCGATCGGGTATGGAAGTATCAAAAAGAGTGATGTTACAGGAGCAGTCGCCACTGTCAGTCAAAAAGATTTGACAGCCTATCCGGCTACCAGCGTTGTTCAGTCCATGCAGGGAAGATCTGCCGGGGTTATGATCCAGGCCACCAACGGTGAGCCTGGTGAGGATTTTAAAATTACCATTCGCGGCGCCACTTCCATCAATGCCAGCAGTGCCCCGCTTTTTGTGGTAGACGGTTTGGTTGGAGGTTCAATGCCACCTTCCGAGGACATTGCAGCTATTGAAATTTTGAAGGATGCTTCCGCAACAGCAATTTATGGATCAAGGGGAGCCAATGGTGTGGTAATGGTCACCACTAAATCAGGAAAATCAGGAAAAACGAAAGTGGAATTCAATAGTTACTACTCATTTCAAAAAGAGATTGGCAGGCTTGATTTGCTCAAAGCCAATGATTTTGCTGCCTATATCAACGAAGCAAGGAAAACCAATTTTTACGACTTGAATGCCATCACGACAGATACCGACTGGCAGGACCTCATCTACCAACCAGGACATTTTCAAAACTACCAGTTGTCTTTTTCAGGTGGAAATGAAAAAATCCAGTATTATGTTTCTGGAATCTATTCTGACCAGAAGGGAGTTGTAAAATCATCTGCCTACAACAAATATTCTTTAACTACCAACCTGAAATTCAGTGTTACTGACCATATCCGGATATACCTTAATTCCTCCTACATGAAATCAGGCCAGGACGGTGTCCTTTCCTCAGTTGGCGGAGGACAGGCCAATGCCAGTGTAACTCAGGCTGCTTTTCGGTTTGAGCCTACACAAGGAGTTCTGGATGCCAATGGTAAATATACGGTAAGCAAAGTGGGAATCGCTGCTTATGAGAACCCCATGGCTGTAATCGACGGCAGAACAGAGGAGAACATACTGGATAAATTCCAGACCAATCTGAAAGCTGAATTTGAGCTTGCCAAAGGATTGATATTTAATTCCACCTATGGAATGATTGTTTCGACCCAGCGCAACGGAGTATACAGCAATAAAATATCCAACCAGGGAATAGCTACAAATGGTTTGGGATCAATGTCATATGGCAAACGCTCTAATTTTTTAACAGAACAATACCTCAATTATACCTTTAAGGCAGGGGAGAAAAGCGATTTTGTATTGACTGGCGGATATTCTTACCAGGATTTCAAATACGAAACATTTACGGCAACCAACTCGGGATTTATTACCGATGCACTTGGTTTTTGGAATCTTGGCGTTGGCACAAATCTTAAAGCTCCAAGTTCCAACTATACCGAATCAGAAATTACCTCCTTTTATGGAAGGGCAAATTACAACTATGACAAGCGTTACCTTGTTACAGTTACCAGCCGTTATGACGGAGCCTCCCAGTTCAGTGAAGGCAACAAATGGTCCTATTTCCCCTCCGGAGCTTTTTCATGGAATGTAGGGAACGAAAGTTTTTACCCTCAAAATAAAATTGTCTCTGGGCTAAAGCTCAGAACAAGTTATGGTCTCACTGGCAACCAGGCCATTGGGGCTTATCAGTCGCTTGCCAGGATCTCCTCTACCTATTTTGTGGTGAACAACACCAGCGTTACCTCTGTACTTCCTTCTTCCATTGCCAACAAGGACCTGACCTGGGAAACAACCTCCCAGTTCAACGTGGGGGTTGACCTTGATTTTTTTGAGCGCAGGTTACTTTTTACGGCCGAATATTACAACAAGAAAACCAATGATTTGCTGTTTAGTGTTCCGATCCCTTCCTTTTCAGGCTTTCAGGAACGTTTGGAAAATCTGGGAGAGATTGAGAACAAAGGATATGAGTTCGAAGCAACCTCCAAAAATCTTATCAAAACGCTAAAATGGAACACCAGTTTCAATCTGACTTTGAACCGCAACAAAGTGCTGAACCTGCCAAATGGTGGTGCGGACATCATGTTCACCAATGCGCCTAGTTTTTCCGGCTCGGTCGAAAATTCGATCCTGAGAGTCGGTGAACCAGTTGGCTCTTTCTATGGTTATGTTTACCAGGGTGTTTACCAGGAAGGTGATAAAATCATCGCAGGAGGCGCTTTCGAGACCACACCGGGAGGCGAAAAATTTGCAGATCTGAACAATGACCTGGTATTGGACAACAAGGACCGGAAGATTATCGGCAATCCAAACCCAAAAGCTGTCTGGGGTTTGAACAATGATCTTTCCTGGAAAGGATTTGCCCTGAATATCTTCTTTCAGGCTATTACCGGAGGCGACATGCTGAATCTGGCCAAGATGGAGTTGAATATCCTGAGCGGAAATACCAATGCTACCACAGAAGCTTTGCAAAGGTGGACACCTACCAATACCAATACCAATGTGCCAAAAGCTGCAACGGGCAGATCCCCAAGAACATCTACCCGTTTTGTGGAGGATGGCTCCTTTGTCAGATTGAAAAATATCTCTTTGGGATATGAATTTCCCTCCAGAATTATCAACAGGTTTAAATTAAGTTCGGCACGCATCTACGTGAGCGGGCAGAATTTATGGACCTACACCAACTACTCCGGCGTGGATCCGGAGGTTGCCTACCAATCCAGCAACACCAATCTTGGCCTGGATTTTGGCAGTTACCCGAATACTATTTCTTATACCATAGGTATAAATTTGGGATTTTAATGGTCTAAATATTTAAATTCTACAGCAATGAAAAAATTAGCATATACAATAGTTCTCTCTTTGGTGACTTTGGTTTATTCAGGATGCACCAAGTTGGACGAAGAACCAAAAGGGCTGATGGCACCTGAAGGTTTTTTTAAAACACCCGATGATGTTCAGGCGGTAATCATGGGCGCTTATGCAGAATGGAATACCACCCAGATAGAAAAATCCTTTTGGCTAACCCTGCAGCTTCGCAGCGACATGGTAGACATTGGCGATGTTGGGACGGCCGCCGAACGGATTGCAATCAATAATTTCAGTATGGATGCCAACAATTCGCTGATCAGCGAAAGCTGGGTTCGATTCTATCAGTCAATTTCTGGCGCTAATACGGCCATTAAGGCTGCTCGTTCGATTACTGCGGATGCCAAGGTTAAAAATGAATTGGAAGCCAGGGCAAGATTTATCCGTGCCTTCACCTATTTCCACCTGGTACGTTGTTTTGGCGATGTGCCTTATCTTGATACGCCTGTAGAAAGTGCAGAGCAGTTGGATGCCATCAACAGAACTGCGGAGAGCGAAGTGTACAAGAAGATAGTGGAGGATTTGATCTTTGCCAAAAATAATCTGCCGGCCAAGAATACCGCGGATGTCAGAAATATTGGCACCCAGGGAAGTGCTGCCACCTTGTTGGCCGATGTTTATCTTACACTGAAGCAGTTTACCAATGCTGCTACCGAGGCCAGGTTCGTTATCAACAATGCTGCCAGTTTCAATTACCAACTGGAAAAGAATTACCAGGATCTCTTCAATGCAAATATTGAGACTACCGGAATTCTCAAGGAACCGGTATTTACCATTGATAAAAAGGCTACCCTATTTTCTGGCGGCTATGACCCGGTGGAAGGGATGGTCAACCTGACCCGTGTGAAGGGTTTGGCGGCAAGAAGTTTGTCTGTTAATGTGCCTTCGCTGAAGGTTTACAATTCGTGGGACAGCAGGGATTACCGCAGAAAAGTGGCCTTCGAGGATACAATTGATATCAAAGGTGTAAAAACAGCCATCTTAAAAGCACCTGCAACCATTTCGATCAAACGGCCACATATTGCCAAATACTTCAGGTACACAGGTCCCGGACCGCTGGTTTCGGGTGATGACCGGTCGAGCGACCACCACTACTGCATGTACCGTTATGCAGAGGTATTGCTGATAGCCGCTGAAGCAATAGCCGAAACAGAAGGGGCGTCCAATGAGGCCATTGGCTATGTTAATCTTATTAGGACCAGGGCCAGGTGGAACGGAACCTCCCTCAATGCTTTCCCTATTAATGTAAACGCCGGAATAAGTAAGGAGGATTTTATAAAGGCTGTCAGGGAAGAGCGGCGATTGGAATTTGCCTTTGAATTCAACCGGTGGTACGACATCAAGCGCTGGGGAATTCTTGAGGAGGCTTTTACCTCAGTGGATTCCTACGAGCCCCATGCAGTTGTCAAAAGCAGGGATTACTTGTTCCCGATACCACAAACCGAGATAAGCATTACGGACTTCAACCAGAATCCGGGATATTAGTATTTTTGATTCCATGGAAGCTGTTCGGAATATTGCCATTGGTTTTAGGATATTTTGACAGCTTCCTTTTTTTACCCATATTGCTTGAATGAAAGGCTCGATATCCTATGCGATAGGAAGACTGACTTGCAGGTAATAGGTGTGTTTTAATTTACCTTTGACAATCAAAACAACAATCATTACGATGAACAATAAACATAGACCATTCTTGTCAATAGGACTTGTGCTGGTTTCAGTCACAGGAACCGGATCCTTACTTTCGGCGCAGCAGGCAGTGCAAAAACCGAATATTGTTGTTATCATGACCGACCAGCAATCGGCCGATGCCATGAGCAACCGCCTTGGCAACAAATATTTGAAGACACCGGCCATGGATTACCTGGCCAACCATGGGATTACCTTTACGAAAGCCTATTGTGCCAATCCGCTTTGTATCCCTTCCCGTGCCTCCATGTTTACCGGTCACTATACCCACAGTGTGGGTATTCAGATGAATGACAATGAAAAAAAACTTGACCCTGTAAGGTTTGTAAATATGGGCCTCATTTTTCAGCAAGCTGGTTTTGCAACAGGTTATGTTGGGAAATGGCACATGCCCTATGAGCTTAAAAACCAGGGATCCCACGGATTTGAGTTCTTGGCGCACAACAAATCGGTGGGGATGGATTCGGTCATTGCGGGTGATGCCATTCAATTTCTGAAACAAAAGCGGGAGAAACCATTTTTGCTGGTCGCCTCATTTTGCAATCCCCACAACATTTGTGAATGGGCCAGGGGACAAAAATTGCCGGATGGAACAATTGGCGATCCACCTGCAGCGGAATTCTGTCCGCCAGTGTTACCCAACCAGGCGCCAAGCAGGAATGAATCAGACATCGTTACCCTGTTACGGAGCTCTGCCCATGCCAGCCCCATGTTCCCGGTAGGGAATTTTGATGAGGCGAAATGGCGGCAATACCGCTGGGCTTACTACCGTATGATCGAAAAAGTGGATGCTGAAATCGGAAAGATATTGGATGAATTGAAGCGGACGGGTATGGATAAGCATACCGTTATCGTTTTTCTTTCCGATCATGGAGATAGTCAGGGTGCCCATCGCCTCAATCAAAAAACCAATTTCTTCGAGGAGGTGGTCAATGTGCCTTTCGTTATCGCAGTACCGGGAATGAAAAAACCTGTCAAATCTGAAAAATTGATCCAAACTGGAATAGATTTGATCCCAACCATCTGCGATTATGCCGGGATTCCAATACCCACAGACTTGCCGGGACTGAGTGCGAAGATAAATTTGGAAAATGGGCAAGAAAACCTTATCCGAACTTTTATTGTCTCTGAGGTGAAGCCTGTACAGGGAGCTGCTATTGATGGCCTAAAACCCAATCCAGATGGTCGTATGGTACGAGGTGACCGTTACAAATACTGGATCTACAGCCAGGGAAATCAGCGTGAATCACTTTTCGATACTAAGAACGATCCGGGCGAAATGATCAATCTTGCCACGGATCCCAAATTTCAATCTATATTGGCAGAGCACAGGAAGATGCTGGCCGACTGGTGCCTCCGGAACCGGGACGATTTTGCCCAATTCCTCGTCAATTGAACTCCAGATAGAAAATTCATTCTTGCATTATAAACCATGTAAGGGATTATAAAAGGGGATTGTGTGCATTTTTCGAGCAACTACACGGGCTTAATCAGCCCAAAAATGTATCTTTGGTAGATAAAACAAACCAACATGAACAAAACTTCACTTGTATCCCTGCTTACCCTCTGTACGGCTGGAATGGTACCTGCGGTCTTCGGCCAGAAAACCATGAAACAGCGGCCCAATATCATCTACATCATGTCAGATGACCATGCCTACCAGGCCGTCAGCTCCTATGGCTTCGGCCTGAACAAAACCCCCAACATCGATCGGATTGGCCAGGAGGGTGCCATCTTTACCAGGGCTTGTGTGAGCAATTCGCTCTGTGCCCCAAGCAGGGCCACCATGCTGACGGGTAAACACAGCTTTGTCAATGGAAAAACCGATAACCGGGGTGGCTTCAACTGGGACCAGGATAATTTTCCGAAACAGCTTCAAAAGGCAGGTTATACCACTGCCATGATTGGAAAAATTCACCTTGACGGACTCCCGCAGGGGTTTGATTATTCGAATGTTTTGCCAGGACAGGGTAATTACTACAATCCCGACTTCATTGAGAACGGTGTAAAGAAGAGATATCCTGGTTATGTAACGAAGCTGACAACGCAATTTGCCCTTGACTGGCTCGATCAAAAACGCGATAAAACGAAACCATTTTGTCTGCTCTATCACCAGAAAGCCCCCCACAGAAACTGGCTGCCGGAAGAGAAATATTTGGAATTGTTCGAAGATCGTGTGTTTCCGTTTCCTGATAATTTCTACGATGATTATTCCGGCAGGAGCACTGCTGCGCATACGCAGGCAATGGAGATCACCAAAATCATGGGCTGGGGACATGACATGAAATTTGAAAATGATCCCTACAGTGGTGCACCTACCAATTTCATGGCAGATATAAACCGGATGGATGACCAGCAGCGCAAAGCCTGGAGGGCCGTTTACAATCCAAAAAATGAAGCATTTTTAAAGAATAAGCCGGAAGGAAAGGAGTTGGACCAATGGAAGTTTCAGCGATACTTGCGTGATTATTTAAAAGTGATACAATCTGTGGATGATGGAGTTGGTGAATTACTTGATTATCTCGATAAAAACGGTTTAAAGGATAATACCATTGTGGTTTATACCTCCGACAATGGATTTTATTTGGGTGAACATGGGTGGTTCGACAAAAGGTTCATGTATGAAGAGTCCTTCCGTGTTCCATTGCTGATCCGTTATCCAAAAGAGATCAAACCCGGCACCAGAATTGGCAATCTGGTCCAAAACCTCGACTTTGCCCCAACGTTTCTGGATTATGCCGATGCGAAAGTCCCGTCGGATATGCAGGGAGAATCCTTCCGCAAATTGGTTTCCGGCAAGACAAAAGTTTGGCGCGATGCGACCTATTATACCTATTATGAATATCCGGCAGAACACAGCGTAAAACGACACTATGGGGTGGCCACCGACCGCTACAAACTAATTCATTTTTATTACGATGTAGATGAATGGGAGTTGTACGATCTGGAAAAGGATCCGCATGAGATGAAAAGTGTTTACAATGATCCTGCCTACGCAGATGTGCAGCAGAGGATGCACAAGCGACTCACTGAAGTACGTACAAAATATGGTGATTCGGATGCCAGTGACCAAAAATACCTCGATGCATTCCTCAAAGGATTGAAGAAATAAGTTTGAAATAAATTAATTTGTTAGGAAAAGTACCGGTCCCTGAGCGAAGCCGAAGGGTAACCCTTCAAACCCTTCAAACAATTTTTCAAACCCTTCAACAAATTATTTATCGGCTCCCTCACAAATAATAAACAAATCCGACACTTGCCATAACTACCTGTTTTGGCACATAGACATCACCACTATTGAGCTTTACGGTCTCCTTGTTGCCATTGAGGATGGTTGTTTTGAGCTCCTCGTAACTGGTTTTGGATTTCGATTGCTGGTAGTCGAACGCCAGTTTGAGCTGTGTTTTTTCCGAAACTTTGAAGCGGAAGGCAGTTCCGGCAAGCAGATCCAGCGAAATATTCACGGAATTGGTATTTCGTTGCAGATATTCCCAGGTTTTGGAGGAGTGTTCGTAAAGCAGCTTCTGACTGGGCAGATAGGCAACATTCATGCCCGTCATGAGGTGAAAATCCCAGGCAAAACGGTCGAAATTGAAGGAATATACCGGCCCGAGAAGCATGCTGTTCGACATCCATGAATTGACAGAAAGGGTAAGGTTATCCCTTTCTGTTTCTGTAAATGGAACCTGATCGACCATCCTTTTTTCCATCATGGTGCCCATTCCATTCCGGTCGGTCTGGTTGCTATTGAGCATCACTACCCCTTTGAAACCCCAATGTTCATTGAATGGGTAGGTGGCATCCAGGTTCAACGCAAATCCTTTGCGGGCAAATCCATGCTCTTCCCGGTCGGGATTGTTGTTGGCAAAAGAGCCGATCGGCCAGCATCCACCCATCGAGAGTGAGAAATACCAGTTGTCGGGCTGTGCGGCTAAGGTGGTGGAGATGGTCAGTAACACAAGGACAAACCAGGGCTTTCTCATGGATTTTTGCTTAAATATTTAGAAAATTGAGAGATAGGGCAGAAGCATTCCCTGTATGATCTTTCCGGTTGCAGGATCAAGTTGGGAACCAAAAAGGCTGTGGGGAATGGAGAAAATGGCCAGAGTCACCAGTGAGGCCAAAACCACCCAGTTTCTTGATTCAGCTTTTCTGTTGAACCACCAGGCTATCATCCAGGCGATAAAGGCAATCAGCGTCTTGTTGTCGGTCAGGTCCCAACCATAGGGGACACCGGCCCAAAGTTCATCAAAGGCATATTTTTGCACCAGCGGACCCATGATCAGTCCACCCACAAAAATCGTGGAAAGGGTGATTTTCATCATCTTCAGGGAGGGAATTCTGAAGAGTGCGAACAGTCCGGCTACATTGCTGAAGAGCATGGCCAAAAACATGATCAGGATGTGTGGTACCAAGACAAATTGAGGTACTGCACCTTTGAAACGGATCACGATTGGAGCCCCATCGTTCAGTGCTACAGTCTCCTCTCCCTTTTTCAGGACAATCTTGTACTCCAGTTTTCCTGCCATGCCTTGGTGGGGAAGGGAAGCAGCAAGGTTATCCCCTTCGCGGACCATATCCACGCCGGTAAAATCTACTTTCTGGGGATAGATGCGGTACTCCAGCCTGCCTGTAACATCCGGATCCGCAACCTTAATGGCAATCGGACAATCACCGGCACTATCGGTGGATCTTAGCAGCTTGAATTTATAGGTTTGACCCGCAAGGGTGGATTGTGTGCGTTTCGGATGTGTCGGGCCAGTCAATCGTTGGTAAATGGCTGCGGAAATGGTCAACAACACCGCGAAAATCCATATAAGTGCCTTCTTATTTTGCATGAGCATTCTGTTAATGATGTTAAGTCAATTTGTAAGTGGTTCAAAAACGGTGTACGGTATCGTACCCTTTACGTTTCAAATCTCCCTTTTAGCGCCAATAATTAGGGGATGAAATTACTACATTGGCCGTGTGAAAAAAACAGCAGAGGAAAATATTTTATTTTAAGCCAGAAAACTTGTCTTGCTGACAGTTGTGATGCAGAGATTTCTTATTTTTACACTTCGATCTTTCTGTACTTTATAAAATTATAACCCCATGAAGTTAAAAATTATCCTCTTATTAGGAATTATTATGTTGTCAATGACCTCAAATCCATTGCTTTTCGCAAAGGGAAAGGAACAGGGAACTGTTTCATTCAACGACCTAAGCGACCAAAAGAGGGTGGATGTCATGATGGATGGTGTGCTCTTCACCTCCTACATCTGGCCTGAAAACGTCATGAAACCAGTTTTGTATCCTGTCATTACAGCCTCTGGGAAAGAGGTTACCAGGGGCTTCCCCATGAAACCAAGAGCAGGGGAACGGGTTGATCATCCCCACCATGTTGGTATCTGGTTCAATTATGGGGATGTCAACAAACTCGATTTTTGGAACAATTCAGAGGCGATTCCAGCCAATAAGAAGAGCGAGTATGGAACCATCCTCCACAAATCCATTGAAAAGAAGCAAGGCGGTAAAGGCCGTGGCTTGTTGGTGGTAAATGCTTCATGGGTAGCACCCGACGGCAAGGAGCTGCTGGCAGAAAAGACTGAACTCCTCTTCAGTAACCAGGGCGCGACCAGGATTATTGACCGGGTAACCACCCTTACAGCAGTTGGTGAGACTGTTTCCATGGCTGACAACAAGGAGGGTGTATTTGCCATCCGGGTTGCACGTCAACTGGAACTTCCCTCCAAGGACGAGGTGATCATGACCGACGCCAAGGGAATACCAACCAAAGTAAAATCGATGAGCAACGAGGGTGTTACCGGAAGCTACCGCAGCAGCGAAGGGATCAAGGACGACGCAGTATGGGCCACCCGTGGCAGATGGATGGACCTGAATGGAACCATCGAAGGAGAAAAGATTGCCATCATCATTTGTGACCATCCCAAAAATGTAGGTTATCCTACCTACTGGCACTCCAGGGGTTATGGATTGTACGCGGCCAATCCACTGGGATGGAGTGTTTTTTCCAAAGGGAAGGAGACACTTAATTACAGCGTCCCTGCAGGTAAATCTGTTACTTTCAAGTATAGAATGGTCATACACAATGGTTCCGATCTTTCGGACGAGGCCATCAATGCACTCGCCGACGAGTTCGCCAAAAAATAGTGAACGGAATGTTCTTCCAAGACTAAAAAAATCCGGAATGAATCCGGATTTTTTTATTTTTACCAATCTTAAGCAACAGTTCACCTTCTACCTTTTTCAATGGCCTTAAACTACGTCTGGATATTCTTCTTTGTCATCGCATTCGTGATCGCCCTTTTCAAACTAATCTTCCTGGGAAATATTGATACCTTTTCCGAGATGGTTACGGCCACATTTGAAATGTCGAAAACCGGATTTGAGATCTCTTTGGGGCTAACCGGTATTTTGGCCTTCTGGTCGGGGATCATGAAGATTGGGGAGCAAGGGGGGATCGTCAAGATCATTTCAAGGCTGATCGGTCCGTTCTTTGAAAAACTATTTCCCGAGCTTGGGAAAAATCATCCAGCCCATGGCCCCATGATGTTAAACTTTGCAGCCAACATGATGGGACTTGACAATGCAGCCACGCCCATGGGATTGCAGGCAATGAAAGAGATGCAGGAGAGTAATCCCAACAAGGAGGTGGCCTCCAATGCCCAAATCATGTTTTTGGTGTTGAATGCATCCGGATTGTGCCTAATTCCCATCTCCATCATGGTTTATCGTGCACAAATGGGGGCAGCCGACCCTTCCGACATATTCATTCCCATCCTCTTTGCCACCTTTTTCGCCAATATGACAGGTCTGATTTCAGTTTCCATTGTGCAAAAAATCAAGCTTTGGGACAAGACCATACTGGCCTACCTCCTGGGAACGTCAGCATTGGTAGCTGCTTTAATCTTTTCGCTCAGCAGTATGACACAGGAACAGATTTCAGTCTTCTCGAAGGTGGCCACCAACTTGATTCTCTTCTCGGTAATCCTGTTTTTTATCTTGTTGGGTGTCAGGAGTAAAATCAATGTGTACGAAACATTCATAGATGGAGCAAAGGAAGGTTTTGCCACTGCGGTCAGAATTATACCTTATCTGGTGGCAATCTTGGTGGCCATCGGCGTTTTTCGCGCTTCAGGTGCCATGGACTTTTTGGTGGCCGGCGTCAAATGGATCTTTGATTCACTCGGCATCAATTCAGAGTTTGTGGCATCGCTTCCCACCGGACTGATGAAACCATTGAGTGGCAGCGGTTCCCGTGGTATGATGATAGATGCCATGAAAACCTACGGTGCCGACTCCTTTGTGGGTAAACTGACCTGTACCGTACAGGGAGTGTCAGATACTACTTTCTTTATTCTGGCCGTCTATTTTGGCTCTGTCGGAATCAAGAATTCCAGGCATGCACTGGCATGCGCATTGCTGGCCGACCTCGTTGGTCTAATAGCAGCGATATTTATAGGTTATCTCTTCTTTCATTAATACTTTCCCCGATGCGACAAAAATGGATTATTGATGAGGTGGAAGCTGTTTTCGAGGAGCTGGACAAGCACCTGAAGAAAACATCGGGGGAGAGCGGTTTGAAGTGCCCCGATTATTGCGGGGCCTGCTGCCGCAAAAGCGACATTGAAGCCTCCCCAATTGAGTTTATGCCTTTGGCTGCCTGGCTGTACAAGACAGGAAAAGTAGAGGAGGTTCTCCGGAAACTCGACAACCCTGAACACAGCTGGTGTGTCTGCTTTGACCCGGATGCCTCCCGAAACGGGGAGTGGGGTTGTCAGTACTATGAGCACAGGGGGCTCATCTGCAGGCTCTTTGGATTTGGATACCGCCTCGACCGGGAGAACAAGCCGGTGCTGGTTACCTGCAAAATCATGAAGTGTACAAAAGCTGCCGCTGTTGAGAAATCTGCCGAAATGGCTGAACTACATCCGGAGGAGATGCCGGTCTTCAGCAACTATTTTATGCGCCTGCTGGCCATCGATCCCGACCTGGCCGTCCCACAAATGCCCATCAATGAGGCCATCCGGATAGCTATCGAGAAACTTTACTTTTACAACCTGGACAAGGAGTAAATGTGAAAATTGGAAAATGTGGAAATGTGGAAATTAAAAAAGCATTTGTTCGTAGCGATCATTTTCACATTTCCACATTTTCCAATTTTCACATTTCCTCATCCGCTCGCTTAATCTTACTGTAAAAGGCTTTTGCCATAGTTTTACCACGAAACTTGGCCCGTTCGGCAATCTCACCGGCAAAAAGCTCATCCACGGTAGTACACCAGACCTCCAGCCAGTGGTCGAAATGCTCCTGCTTCAGTTGCAAGTTGAAATGCATCGGAACAGGATTCCCGAAATAGTCGGGTCTTCTCAGCAAAACGGTGTGCCAGAAGCGGTAAAGCTTCTTGTGGTGGGCCTCCCATTTCCCCTCCAGCCGGCTGTTGAAAAAGAAGCCGATGGTCTGATCTTCCCTGACTTTGGCGTAAAAGGCATCCACCAATTTGTGTATGTCTTTCAGGTTCGTTATGTCTTGTTGCATGTGTCTCACTATTGGTCGCTCAAAAATCGTAAAAATAATGCACAATTGCACGGTTGGTCACAATGGCTGAATACCCGATTTCCGGCGAATGTGCTATTTTGAATGAATATTTTTAGCATTACACATCTAGATATTTAGATGAAAAAGCTATAAATTTGAACAAAGTCAACCGTCGGCAGGGGAGAATCCCCCTCCCGGAAGATGCACAAGAGAGGCTGGAAATGATCTATTTGGCCCTTTTATTTTTTAGCAACAGGAAACTTATTAACTAGCCATCAGAACTTATGAAATTATCAAGAAACTTTTACAACTGGATGAGTTTGGCCGGGGTCGCCATTGCCGCTAACAGCCTGCTTGTCATCGTGGTTTTGTTCCTTTTTTCCATGTTTTCAGAGAACAGCAATACCTATCTCGGACTCTTCATCTACATCATCGTGCCAATGTTCTTGGTCATAGGATTGCTGATGATCCCATTGGGAATTATTCTAAAAATCCGCAAGAAGGAGGCACCCACAGAAGAGGTTGGAAACTGGCCGGTGTTTAACTTCAACGATCCCAAATTCCGCAAGGGGTTCTTCGCCATTACCATGATCACCATCGTGCTTTTGCTGATTTCCGCCATGGGAAGCTACGAGGCATTCAAGTATTCAGAATCTGTTGAATTTTGCGGCACTCTCTGCCACAAGGTGATGGAACCCGAATATGTCTCCTACCAGCACTCCCCACACGCCAGGGTTGCCTGCGTGGAGTGCCACGTTGGGGAGGGAGCCGGTTGGTACATGAAATCCAAGTTATCCGGGCTCTACCAAGTCTATTCGGTTACTTTCAAGAAATACGCAAGGCCAATCGAAACACCCCTGCACAATCTGCGCCCTGCACGCGAAACCTGTGAGCGCTGTCACTGGCCCGAGAAGTTTTATTCCAGGAAACTGGTGAACATCCGTTCCTACCTGACCGATTCGGCCAGTACCGAATGGAACAACTCCCTGATGATGAAGATCGGACCCGAATTCAGCTCCCTTGGTCATTCCGAAGGAATTCACTGGCACATCAACAAGGATTTTAAAATCGAGTATGCTTCTACCACCAACGACAGGGAGTCCATTCCATGGGTGAAAATGACCAACCTGAAGACCGGTGAGGTGAAGACGTTCATGGACGAAGAGAATCCCATCGAAAAGGCTGCCCTGGATACACTGCCTGCCAGGACCATGGACTGCATGGATTGCCACAACCGACCTTCACACCTTTACAGGTCGCCAACCTTCTACATCAACAATGCGATGGTATCCGGGAAGATTCCAAAGGATATTCCCTACATCAAAAAGGCTGCCATGGAGGCGTTGAAAATAACTTATACAACTTCTGATTCAGCGATGACTGAGATAGAAAAGACCATAGTAGGGTTTTACAAGGAGAACTATCCTGACATCTATACCAAAGAGACGGCAAGAATTACGGCTGCCATTGGTGCCATCCAGGCTGAATACAAGGTGAATGCCTTCCCCTACATGCGGGCAGATGCAACCAGGTACCTGAACCATATCGGCCACCTCGAGTCGGACGGCTGCTTCCGCTGTCACTCCGATCGCCACAAAACTGAGAAAGGGGAGACCATCTCACGCGACTGCGACCTTTGCCACACCATTATCAACCAGGGACCTACCGGAAATTTGGCCCAGAGTACTACCGACAAGTCTTTGGAATTCGAACACCCGGTTCCGATCAAAGGTGCCTGGAAAACCTCCTTCTGCTCGGAGTGCCACCGCGTGCTTTACGAATAAAACAAATTTGAAAATTTGAAAATGTGGAAATTTGGAAATGCCCGAATTTCCACATTTTTGCATGTACAGGATGATAACTTTATAAACTGGATCCCATGAAAGTTCTTCTCACAGGTAGCACAGGATACATCGGAAAGAGGCTGCTACAGAATCTTTCGGCGGAAGGACATGAAGTAACCTGCTTTGTCAGGAATCTTGAGCGGCTGATCGTTCCAAAGCATTCGAATGCCATGGTCTCGGGTCACCAGATCAACCTGCTGAAGCCTATTCCGGATCACCTGGTCGGAATGGAGATTGATGTGGCCTTTTACCTGGTTCATTCGATGTCTTCCTCCATCGGAGATTTTATGGAGGAGGAGGCCCAGTCTGCCAGGAATTTCGCCAATTTTATCGGAAAAACCAATTGCAGGCAGGTCATCTACCTGAGTGGAATCTCCAATTCCGAAAAGCTCTCCAGGCACCTGCAATCGAGGAAGGATGTTGAAGAGCTGCTGCGCGAGTCGGGCAAGCCACTTACCGTACTCAGGGCCGGCATCATCGTCGGCAGTGGGAGTGCCTCCTTCGAAATCATCCGCGACCTGATGGAGCTGCTGCCGGTGGTGGTCGCACCCGCCTGGGTCAGAACCCGCTGTCAGCCACTGGGAATTGCCGATGTGCTGAAATACCTTACCGGTTGTATGTTGCGGGCAGATACCTATGATGCAATTTTTGACATTGGCGGTCCCGAGATATTGACTTACCAGGAGATGCTCCTGCAGTATGCGGAGGTTCGCGGCCTGAAACGGTGGATTGGCGTCCTCCCATTCTTCAGTCCGCGAATGTCCTCCTACTGGCTCTATTTCGTCACCTCCACCTCCTATTACCTGGCCGTAAACCTCGTCAACAGCATGAAGGTTGAGGTGGTTTGCAAGGACAACCGGTTGCAGGAGATGCTGGGCATAGTACCCCTTACCTACCGGGAAGCCTGTAGGCGCGCATTGGAACGTATCAACCTCGATACGGTAACCTCCAGTTGGACAGATGCGGTCTCCATGCCAATTGGAAGTCAGCTTTTCGAATTCCAGGATGTGCCCAATTTCGGGGTACTGCGTGACAGCAGGAGCATGAAGATCAGCGGGGATCCGGAGGTGGTGCTGGAGCGGATTTTTGCCATTGGGGGAGATACCGGCTGGTACTATGCCGACTGGATCTGGAACGTTCGGGGGATGATCGACAAGATGGTGGGAGGTGTCGGTCTTCGCCGTGGGCGCCGCAATGTGGCGGAACTCAATCCCGGAGATGCACTCGATTTCTGGCGGGTTTTGATTCCCGACCGGGCAAACAAGAGACTGCTCCTCTTTGCCGAGATGAAGGTTCCGGGGGAAGCCTGGCTTGAATTTAAAATTGTACGAAAGGAGGATGGATTCTACCTTACCCAAACGGCCACCTTTATGCCCAAGGGATTGAGTGGCAGACTCTATTGGTGGTGCCTGCTGCCCATCCACCTGGTGATGTTCAGGGGGATGATCCGGGCAATAGCTCGCTAATGGCAGAAATATTGTCGCGCAAAGCACGCAAAGAGCGCAAAGTGTTTTTCTTTGCGCTCTTTGCGTGCTTTACGCGACAACTGGTCTTATACTTTCTTTATGCTTATTTCCCTGCCACCAGGCTTCCCCGTTCACTCAAAACAATGGGAACGCCAGAGCCGTAAATGGTCAGCTCTCCCTCCAGCTTCTCCTGCACTTTCCTTATCACTACTCTGCCACCCGCAAATACCCCTCCTGTGAGGTTGTAAAATCCCAGGGTGCCGGTTGCCGTCTGGCCCCTCTCGCCAAGGATAGATCCGGGTTCCAGCGTTACAAACTTTCCATCGGACGAAAAGGTGACCGAATAACTTTTGCCCGAAACAGAAACTGTATAATCCGTTTCAGCCAGCTCTATCTGCGGGCCTTTCATTAATGGCGCCTTGACGGCCCGGTCGACCTGCAGCACGAAGCTATGACCAACCAGCATGAGAGGATCCGTTGACAGCTCATCCGTCGATTTTTTCACGGAACAGCCTCCCATTAACAGAAGAAGACAAATCAGTACAGAAAATATTTTCATGTGATATCCTGATGTTTAAGTGTAAAATTAGTGAACATTGTTTGAAATTCACAGGTGGAGATGATTTTTTTAGGTCGCGCAAAGACGCCAAGAGCGCAAAGTGTTTTTTCTTTGCGCTCTTGGCGTGCTTTGCGCGACCCTTTCCTCCCGCTACTGGTTGAACTGCTGAATCCTAAAGAGCTGCCGCTGCTCCGGTTCGGTCTCCTCCTTCAACCACAAAAGTTCTGAGTTTCCAAAATGGAACGAGCTTAACACCTCCTGCCACGCTAAACCGTAAAAGGCAGCGTAGAGCATCTTTCCGAAATCGCCGTGGGTGACCAGAAGCAGCGTCTGTTCCCGGTGATTATTCCGTATAAATTCAAGTAGCCTGACCGCCCGTTCCAACAACTGAGGGAAAGTCTCTGCCCCCTCTGGCGAGAGGAAATAGGTAATCGTAGCAGTCTCCAGCAGGTCCGGGGCACAGCGAAGCTTAATCTCCGAGGCGGGCAGACCTGTCATCATCCCAAAATCACGTTCGATCAGCAATCCCAGTGTTTCCGGCGGCGCTAAATCCAGGGCGGAGGTAATGGTTTTGGCTGTTTCATAGGCACGACTAAGCGGTGAACTGTAGACCTTGTCGAAGCGGATGCCCGCTACTTTTATCTTTTGCGCCAGCTCATCGGCCTGCGCCAGTCCGACTGCGGTAAGCGGCTGGTCGCGCCGGCCGTTAAGGATCCCGGCGGCATTATCGAGGTCTTGTCCATGGCGGGCGAGGTAGAGGGTAAGCATCGTTGCAGTATTTGTGTTTGTTGTAAAAATATTACACAGAGAGATTATTTTTCAACAATCAAGATTTCTAATTAAATACTAGATAACTGCATTATCAAAAATCGTTTGAGTGAAAAATCAGGCCACAGAGAAGGAAAATCGCTTGCGATTTTCACCTCTGTGATCTTTGTTTTTCTCTGTCACTAAATCTATCGTAGGTAGCACTATAATTATGCACGAATCTTCAATCAAAATATACAATTTCCTCAGTGTAAATTCTTCTTAGTCCCAATCCTTATTCTGTCAGTTTCTTAATGTAGTCAGGTGTTTCCGGTTCCCCCTTGAAGAACTCCCCTTTCTTACCCTTCGAAAGTGCCCATTTGTCGATCCAGGAGATGCCCCACTTGCCGTAAACGGTGACCGGTGTTTGGTGGGCTGCATCTTCCAGTGCTGTGTCAAGGGATACAAAGGAGTAGCCGTTTCTCCGGAACATGGCTGCCAGGGCACCGGCATAAACCGAATTGAGCAGGCTGGCGTGCAGCAGTAATATCTGCGGAATCTCCCTGCCAAACAGCGCCACAGATTGTCTTTCGTAGTATTTTACCTTGGCTTCGAGGTAGGAGAGGAAATCAGTACCAATCTTCTTCATCAGAACCGTATCCTTTTTGGCATTGGCCCGGTGGTAGGCCAGTGCGAAAAGGTAATCCTCGTTGTCGATGGTAACCGGGGCAACCGTGTAAAGGTGGTCGCGAAGAAAAGTCTCCAGGGAGTCGGCTTTGGCTTTGGTCTCCCCCACGTGCAGGAAGGGGTGCCTGAAATATTTGAGTGGTGAGCCTTTCTCCTGGAGCAACTTCCTGGTAAGGGTTTCACCTTTGAGCACATCTTTGGTAAACTCCCGGTAGGTGACTTTGTTGTAATCGGGGTGGGAGAAGGTATGGTTGCCCAAATCCAGGCCATGGTTGGTCCAGGTTCGCAGCAGGGCCAATTGAACGGGGTCGACCTGACCCATATTGTACATTTTCCGTTCGTTCACGAACCCGATGGCTGGGATCCGGTTCTTTACCAGTGTAGAGACAAGACGGTCGGTCAGCCCCTGCTGAAAGGCGGAATCAGTGGTGCCATAGGCTACCACGGGTAGGTCATCGTAGGTGAAACATACCTGACGGGTTTGACCGATAGCGGAAAGGAAGAAGCAAAGGGAGAACAGTAGGAGCGTGACTTTCATCGCTAAGGAGTTGTATCGGTTGTACTACTTTTAAACTTCGGAAAATAGAGGAAACCTGCTATCCAGGTAAGAAAAATAAATCCCACGATCCACATCAATTTTTCATGAGATTTTAGTCTGTTGTTTCCGAATACATCTGCCAGGCCGGGAATAATAAACCCCAGGCTTATGATCATGCCAATTACCAGGATAAGATTTCCATAGGCGTAATGTGTAATCTTGAAATAGCTACCAAGTAGACTAAGCAACGTAGCAACAATAAGTGATGTTTTGTAAATGGTTATTTTAGGGTAATCCATGCGTTATATTGAATAATTTCTGATAAATATTTTTTGTTTTTGCTTTGCATCAGCGCGAAAACAGGGCATTGGCATTGATGTTATCTCTGCTCTGCTCCTCACCGGATCCTGATCTCTTTCGCCTTTTTGATGTTTTCTGGAGTTCTGGTCAGCACTCTTACCAGGAAGAAATCCATTTTTTCACGCTTTATCTCTATTTTGTCTACAATGATCTGTAGCAAATAGCACTCATCCACCAGGTACTTGTCGTAATCGGCCTGGACAATTTCGTTCTCAATCATAAACAGGACCGGACTATCTTTCAGGTTGGTATATTTTGCCTTCAAATTGTTCAATGAAATAAATTTGGTGTGATAACCCTCCTTCATCGCGATGGTCACCTGGCTGTCGTAGGTAATGCCGTCAATCACAACACTCCTCTTCGATACGTCAACAGATCCAATCTGTTCTGCGTTTATAGTTTTGGTAACATACTCTCCGGCCAGCTGGTTGTCGACCAACCAGGCCGTTTGGTGTTTGGAGACCCTATTATTTTTGTAGATCACCTGCGGCAAAGAATCATTCAATGCGGCGTATCTGTTTTCCCCAATTTTTAAATCCCTGTCTGCTGTCTGGCCATAACCCTGCATCGTCAAAATCGAAAGCAAGATCCAAAGGAGGTTTTTCATATTAAATGGTGGTCTTTATCTGCAATTACCTGCGCCTGTTGCGCGTTGCCGGCTTTTTATTGCCCCCATCCGCGGCAACACCAATGGCAATGCCAATGGTCATTCCGCAGGCGGTACCTACGGGGAGCCAGACACCTAAATTATTGGTGGCCAAACCTATGGCTGCACCGATGGCCGCACCAAATGCCAGGCCCAGGGAGATCCCAAAAGCAAGGCGGTTGGGTTTCTTTTTTGGAGTAGGATTATTGCGCATGCTGGTAATAGGGATTGAAGATGAAAAATGTAGAAGTGATGAGTTATTGTTCCCAATGTTCCGGTTTCCAAAATTACGCATTTGGACCGTAAGAACCAATGGATGGTTATCATTTGCAGATGCAAAATCCCGGTGATTGCCGTGGTGCAGTTGAAGGTGGTGACCGGTAGCCGGAAGAAAGAATCTGGAAGTTGGGCGTGGGTTATTCGGTGCTGGGAGTAGCTCAAGGCTTGTTGGTATTTAAAACAGGGTTGAATTTGACGCTGATGGAGTCCCACCTGACCAGTTTGAAGTTTTGAGCGGCAGCCACGCCTGCCTCTTTGTTTTTTCCGTCCTGGACGACCAGGAGTCCGGCAGGATAGTCTTTTCCCAACGGCAGGCTCGTAAGGTCAAGACCATCAGTATCCTGTGTCCCGTCTGTAGCAATTCCGTCGGTGATGCTGAAACTACCGAGATATTGGTGGGGCGGTTTCCTTTCAAAGAGGGCGTAGGAGTCATTTCCCTGGGAGGAGGTAACAAGATATCCCTCCCCATCCTGCAATTTATAGATGGCCATTCCTTCTAAATCATAAGCAATGTACGGATTCTCTTTTTCCGTTGAGCGTGTTAGCAGTTCACGCGCATCTCCTCCCTCCGGCTCAGCATTGAATTTCCAGATACCATTCTTCTCTTCCCCTACATAGAGCAATCCATGCTCATCATCCGCCACCATTCCCTCCACCTGCGTGTCAAGTTTTAAATTGCGCACGATCCTGCCCGAAATTTGATCCGCTACCTGGAAGAGCTCCCATTGCTCTATGGCCCCATCTTTTCCATTGACAAACACATAATATTTGCCTGTTTTTGCCGAGAGATACATGCACAACCCATACACCTCCTCCTTTAACCGGGATTTGAGTGGTTGCTGGTGAATGACTTCCAGCGATCCGTTGGTATTTATCTTGTAGAGGTCGACGGATTGGTCGGTGCGGTTGCTGACAGCCAGCAGGTCGATGGTATCTTTTGACAAGGCAAAATGGTACCTGAGATCTGCATTGTTCATCTTCCCGGCAGGATAGTAGAACAGTTCATGTCCGGAGAGGTCGTACACGGCAAGGCCACCCTGTTTATCGGTTCCGATGATACGGGAGGAGTCAGGTCTTGAGAAATTGATCCAGATGGCAGGATCGTCTGCCGCATCACTTGCCGCATCCCTGGGCACCGGCTTGGTCTCTGCTGCGGCAGTTACAAAATTGGAGGAGGGGATTTCCGTCCGTTTGGAATTGCTTCCTGAGTGGCATCCGGCCAGGATGGTTGCCGCTGCCAGAATGAGTTTGAGTCTATGGTAGGTCATAGGATTTAAAATTTGCAGAGATCTTTCAGTCGGGCATAAAAGTATAGACTCATCTCGTTAACACAATAGTTTTTCTCAATTTTATTGGTCACAGCACTGTTTGCAATCTCCTCTTCCCTGTTTCCCCGTTTCAATTCCCCACGCTCAACTCTGTCACCCTGCCGTCCGATCCCGGTAGTATCTCTCTTTTGGAACTTCGTGCGCAGACGGTGGTGGCTAACAATCCTTCCCTACCATAATTTTGCAGCTACGCTGCTCATTTTTAATAGTTAATCCGCCAATTGTCCCAATTTTCACATTTCCACATTTCCACATTTTCACATTTTCCCATTTCCACATTAATAATAGTACCTCCACATGACAAATGTAGCAATCGCTATCAAGGCCAGGATAATCAGCAAGGCCGGCCAGACCGCTTTTTTCTTCCGTTGGAAGGGATCGATGAGGTTGACTTTTGAATTGGGTGGCAGGGAGACCAGGTGGGTGAGGGTCTTGCCAAAGAGGATGTTGATGGTCACGCGTGCATTGATGGCCCAACCGTTGGCATCCAGCACCGGAGCGAGGTCGCGTTTGCGCAGTTTTAGATAGGCAATTACCATGGATGGCAATGAAATAGCAAGGACAATGCCGATGATCGCCAGTGGCATTTGCCACCAGGTAAGCTTCAGGAAGCCGGTCAGGATGGACATGATAACGGTTCCGATGGCGCCCAGGGCGAGGCTGATGGCCGCGAAAATTCCCACAAACTTTCCGATGTCGAAAGGTGGTGCAGCAGGTGCAGCGGGGGAAGCAGCAGGAGCCGGATTCGCCTGAATGGAGCGGTTGATCCCGCTCTCTACATGGGAGGTGGACTTGTCCACACCGGAGGAGATAGAAGAATCCACCGCCTTCTCCTTGGAAGAGGCTACCTTCTCCATCTGTTTGGCAATCATCCGCGACATCTTTTTGTAAGGAGACCAGAAGGCCTGCCGGATGCTGATGGGATTGTCGATGATCTTGACGATGGTGGTGTCCCAGTCGCAGTTCTGCCGGTCGTAGAAGATGGCATTCCTGCCCACCATGATGTTGTCGATGTCGCCATCGGTGAGCGCTGCCACGATGGTCATCTTTTCGTTTTTTGTCTTGGAGGTGCAGTCACAATAAACGAGGCAGATGCCGCTGTAGCCTGCCATCATGTTGTGCTTGGGCAGGTCGTTGACCCTGATGCAGAGATCGCAGCAGCGCTGGTCGATGTAGAGCCTGCCTGCCTGGAACATCGACAATCCGCCGGGGGTGTAAAAGTCGGTGAAGGTGACGAAATTCCTTAACAGTTTATAGAAATCACAATAGTACCGGGTCAGTCTCTCTACCCGGCCGATGTTGTTGATCTCCACCTCCAGTGATTTGTCGAGGGCGATCATCTCCCGGATGGCAGCCTCTGCCTCCCCCTTCAGGTAGGCACGGATCTGGTCGATGCCGAGGGGCTCAACGGCCGCACCTGCTTTGGCCGCCTGCCATTCATTCCAGGCCGCAAAATGGCCGGGGATGGAGTCCCACTCCTCCTGCGAAAGTCGATCCCTACCGGGAAATAGCGGGGTGAGGAGCACTGCCCGCAGTTTATCCAGCAACGATCTCCAGGAGGGATTGATCCCTTCGGTTAGCGGCATCTCTGCCTGGTATCCCATGGCAATGGGGAAGGCTGCGATGGCTTCGGTACGCTCAGCCAGGTTTTCGGGACTGAGCTGTTCTGCTTGCAGTTGGAAGAGGTTCCACTGTGCGGCAGATCCCTTGTCGAACTCGGCCATTTTGCAGCGCAGGAAATAGTCGTCTATTTTACTCTTCAAAGCAAGGTAGCTGGCATAGGCCTCGGATGTACCGGTACCGAAAGGAAGCAGGCCTGAATCCTCCTGCTCTGCAGCGGCATACCAGGCTTCGTAGGCAGTACACTGGGTGAAGAAATCGTTGAGGTGTTCTTCCGTGATACCTGTTTTACCAGATTTATCAGTGGCCGAACCTGTCAAGGTTGAGATAATGCCAATCAGCTTTTTGAGTTCTTCGTCATCGGTCGAATCTTCTACGATCACCCCGTCCCCGTTGAAGCGGGCATCGGCCAGTATGGCAGTCAGGTCTGATACTTCGGCCACGGAGAGTGCTGTCTGCTCCGGCCGCCCCAGGTTGCGAAGAATCTGCAGGGCGGAGTGGTAGATGGCCTCACCCTCCTCACTGGAGGTGTTGATGGCCGACAGCGGCAGCGCGTGGTTCTGCTGCACCAGATCGTCAGGGTTGTTGACAAGGGATACCAGCCATTTGGCGGCGGCAATCACCTCCGGTACCCGGATGCGCTGGTCGTTGTCGGTATCGATCAGGGCAAGGGTCCGGTCGTCGATCTCCATGCCAAAGACCGGACAGCTCAGCGCCGTCCAGAGCTTCTGGTCGAGCGACTCCAGGTTGGCCAGGTCTGCTCCAGAGAGCAAGTTCACCCTGTTCTCCCCGCCGATGCGGGAAAATTGCCAGATATGTTCTCCCTCTTCATTATTTAACAGGTTGGTTAGCTTTCCGACAGGCGCCAAAACCTCTTTGTGGATCTTCATATCAATTGTTGTTTTTTTGTTAGGGTTGTGATCTTCCTCTTCCAGGGGTTCGTCAGACCGATGATGCAAAATACTATTTTTTATTGATAAAAAACAATGGTTACAAATTTTGTTCAGGCACTTCGTTTGCAAGAAGGAGGCATGGACCTGACAAAAGCCAACCATCAGGAGGGCAGCGTGCAGCATAGTTCCTGGTGATGCGAAGTGCAATCTGGGGTCGGTGGTTTAATTGATTACTGCATTGATCTTCAGCCAAAGCTCGTTGTCAAATCCGGATAAGGCAAAGCTTGGATTGAGCGGATCCGAGGCATCTCCCATCCTGACGATGACCATGTTTTTACTGGGGACCACATAGATGCGCTGGTCTTCTGCCCCCATCGCGGCATACATGTCTGCCGGGGCACTGGGTACCAGCGAACCCTGGTAGATGGTTTGACTCCCGGGTACCATGAAACTGGTTTTGCCATTGAGCCACCAAAAATACCCGTAGGATGTGTTGATGTTTTGCGAGGAGGTGGTGCATTCGTTGAAATAGCTTTCGTTGACAAGCTGGCTTTCTCCCCATTTCCCCCTGTGAAGGGCCAGCAGACCGAATCTGGCCATGCTGCGGGTGTTGCTGTGGTAAATTTTGAAGATGATCCCGAAGTTCCAGAAGCCCTCCATCCCAATTTTGTTTTTGATCCGGGTGTTGAAATAGGATTCAAAATCCTGGTTAGCGGCGGCAGCCACCACCTCCATCAATTTTTGAAATACATTGCTGTACGACCATCTTGTTCCGGCATCCGCAAGGTAGGTCAGATTTGATTTGATAACCAGCTCATTCTCATCGTTGATTCCGCTGGTCATGGTTAGAAGATGCCTGGTGGTGATCAGGTTCTCCTTGGCGATGGGTTCGCTGGTCCAGCCGGTGCCCAAATGTTGCGAGACCTTGTTCTGGATGCTGAGCAATCCCTCTTGCTGCGCGATCCCGGTAGTGGCAGATACCAGTGTTTTCCCCGCACTGTTCCAGGGCCAGGTGGTGGTAGCGGTATGCCCGTTGAAATACTCCTCCATCACAATTCTTCCGTTAACCAGGATCACAAAGGATTTTGAATGCTTTTGGACAAGGAAATTCTTCAGTGGCACAATGGCACTTTCGTTCCAACCCAAGCTGGAAGGAGATTTTGTCTCCCAATTACTCCCCGCGGTGGGAGGGAAATAGTCCGAAATGCCGGGATCGGGGTCAGTATTGTCCACCTTTTTGCATCCCCAAAGCGGAAGCAGCAGTATCAAAAGGAATTTCAGGTAGTACATGGCGGAAATGTCAGTTTCCTGTTTAGACGATATTTGGGGCAAAAGGTTAAATTGTTTTGGTTGATTTTGGGGGGAGAAAAATGTGAGAATGTGGAAATGTGAGAATTGATGGATTGAACGCTATGAATGAGCAGCGTAGCTGCACAATTATGGTAGGATGGATGCAGTTAAACAGCCGTCCATGGTCTAATGTTGGAAAGAGATAGTTGAATGGGATCGGACGGACGAGTGATAGAGTTGAGAATTGAAACGGAGAAACTAGGAAACCGGGAGAACCCGGGTTCGGATTAAACTCCTGATTTTAGTTTGGCTATTTGTTTGTCATGAATTTTGGATGCAAAAACGACCATACAGATGGCGCCAATTAAAGCATAGAGCATATCCGACTGGGTGTCCCATACATATCCCTGGGTCCCTAAAAATGATTCTGCTGACTGGCCGGATACAATTGCGACAAACCACTCCAGGAACTCATAAAAAACACTGATGCTGATACATACGCAAATCGTGAGAAAAGAGAGCCAGTGTCCCTGCTTAACGATCTCTTTTCTGATGAACAACTCCCGTACGATCATGGCAGGTACAAATCCTTGCGCAAAATGTCCGACTTTGTCGTAGTTGTTGCGACTTTGGTGAAATATCTCCTTGATCCAGTCAAACAATGGCACCTCTGCATAGGTATAATGCCCACCCACAAACAGGATGTAGCAATGACCCAGGATCAGCACATAGGTCAGATCCGTCCATCTAAAGCTTTTGAAGGTAAATACTAGTACCAGTAACCCAAGGATGCCGGGAGCTACTTCCAGTATCCAGGTGAAATAGTCATGGGGACGGATTGCCGATAGGAGTAATCCAGTCAGAAAAAGCGCTACAAGCATCCAATATTTCTTCATACTATGTAAATGATGGTTACCCGGCGTAGAAAGTTGACCAAACTTGTTTAAATATACAACAAACCTTCCCGGTTGCATCTATTTTGATGGCAAAGCAGACAGGTATGGTGAGAATTGTTTCAGCCATAAATTTAGCTAATAAAAACGGAAATTTAAGTGTTTCCCCAGGCAGTTTGGCATCCTGTTCTGTTGCACAGAAACCCAGGGGGACAATGCTATTATTACTCCGAAGGAGTATCCCAAAAATAACCCCCGGTTTCATCCGGGGGTTAAGGTATCACGCAGCTAAACAACTCCGTAGGAGTTTCCCCCGGCCGCTCAGGGTAATATGGGTGGAAAAGTGTATAAGCAGGATCGCATCCACATCGTACGAGCCAAGCCTGCCAGGGAGGAAGAGCAGTGGGGTGGGTTGCCTCTGGAACGATCCATTGTCACTTAGTTGAAGGCCCATCGGGTTAAGCCGATACTGCCTACCTGCAATTCTACTACAAGTTTGCCAAGCGTACTTTCAACGACTGCATAGGCTTTGATCCCATCCAGTGTCAATGTTTTTGCATCAGATGCCAATTCCCAGGTACCTGTTTGCGTGTTGTTGCACGAATCGTAGATCGCGTAGGTTCCATCCGCCTTAAAGTTCCATTTTGAGCTGTTTTCACACGTTGTTGCCACATTCAAGCCAGCTATTGTCTTGGATGACAACGTCCAGTTCCTGATGATCATGTTCGTTTCAGTGGCCTCTTTTTTACAAGATGTGGCCAGAAATCCCGAAAGTACAACCACAACTGTCAACAACAAGTAACCAATCCTTTTCATGCTTTTCATGTTTTTTAAATCACATTAATAATAGCAGCAAGGTTATCACTTTGTTTGCACCGGGCTGTTACACAATTCCATGATAGAGTTGCAACATTCTCACATGGTTTTATTTACCCCCATTGACCCCGCTGGTACAGTATACAATTCAGGGGTATCCGGAAGTGTTTGGCGATCCAAAACTCTTCCGAATACCCCTGAATATTAATCCGTGCAGCGTAGGTGGCTAACCTATTTTGCCCAATAATCTACCACCGTAACCGTTGACAGCTTGTTGCCCAGCATGGCTCCGAACGCCTTGTGTGCCGGATGTACCAGGTATTCGTCACGGTCCTTTTCAGCGCTGAAAGTAAGGAAGAAACAGTGCGTATGTCCCTTCTGCAATCCTTCCGGACTAATGTCGGTTCCCCACTCCAGACTCTTGATGCATTTGATCTGCACGGGCAACGCCAGGAAGGCAGCCTCCACTGCTTTTACCTCATCGGGCGTAACATTGGCTTTGAAACCAAACAATACCACATGGCGCAACTGGGGCGAACTATTCTCTTTACCGGCGCCAAAGGAGAAGGTGGTCAGGGAGACCAGCACAATCAACAAAACAAGAATTTTTTTCATGGGGATGGATTAAAAAATTTTAGCAATCAAAGGTAGCAAGAGTTCTTTGACTTTTTTGTAAACAAAAAAAGGACAGGTCCTTTCCAATGTGTGTTTTATCAATTACATTACTCTATATTCATTTAATTGCTTAGGCTTTTTATTTAGTTTTTGGTTTGAGTTTAATGGTGTAAAAAAAGAATAAAGCGTCTTTCGGTTCTCATTTTTGAATTCAGCTATAATTTTTGATTCTTTCAATTTTTCAGCAAGAGTATTTGCTAATTGAATTTCGGACTCTTGAAACGACATTCCATCTACAATGCGATATTTCATTTTGATTATTCTAGGTTTATCTATTGTAAGTGGCTCAAGTGGACTTAAATCATTAACAAATTTGAAAAGAAAGTTTTTTGGAACATAGATTCGTAAATTATATGCATTGTATATAGAATTATTACGAATGACTAAATCATAATTATGCTCTATTTCATACAGATATTTTCCATTGCCTTCAAATACATAATTTCCATCTTCGTTTTTTGGACTTATATGCGGAATAATTCCAGGAGAATTGCGACTTCCACCGGTGTATATCATTTCTAATTCGACTGATGGATCTAATTTACTAGTGGGTAAAATTTTTAAGATTATAAAAGTAACAATTCCAAGAAATGATAATGCTACTAAAATGGATGGTTCATACTCCCAATTTGTTTTAAAACCCCATAGAATTCCACCAAGTAAACCGACTAACTCTATTAAAAAAGTTTTGATATCTTCAAGAAGATCTTTCATGTTGCTTTGAAAACATTAATGTCATTTGCCTTTTATGATTTGAAACTCGAAAGAGGTCACTTCATGTCCAGTTTTAATCAATTTATTCAGTTTAAACCTACATAATAATATGGGAAATCAAGCACATAACACATATTTTTTGTAATTGGATGAAATTCTTTAATAACTAAATAAACTGGTTTTATATTTATGATTTGTGAGTTAAGGTAGTAATACCTCAAGTTTGATTAATGATTAATTCAATAATTAAACAACAATCATTTAGTTAGTTTGGATTCTTCTAATATCCATATTCTTCTTTCCATTGTAAAGTTCTTATCAATAATCCGTGCCAGCTGAGGGAAACCCCTGCAGGGTTTTGATATTTTCTTTACTGTCTGCCCTCCCCCGGTTGAAACCGGGGGTTATTCACGGGTAACTCCTGCGGAGTTAGGGAAGGGAGAAATAGGAATTTAGGAGTCCTCCATTGTCAAATATTCACTGTCTTTCGTCAATTGGCAGCCTTCCACTTTTAACGCTTAAATCTCATCTCGCAACTCTTACGCTATAATCCCCATCTTCTTCATCAAATAACTCGCATTCAGCTTCTGGCTGATGCCGGGTTTGAGCTTGTAGTCGAAGATCAGCTGGTCGTTCGTGAGCTCGACTTCGAAGCAGTTGTTGGTGACGGTGTCGGGATAGCTCTGCTCCAGTTCGCCAAGGGCAAGATCGTGGGTGGCTACCAGTACCACCGCTTTGAGCGAGATCAGTTTTTCCAGCAATCCGCGGGAACCGGTCTGCTTGTCGCGGGTATTGGTGCCGCGCAGGATCTCGTCGAGAATGACCAGCGTGCGCGGATGGGCCTGTACATGGTCGATGATCTCCCGGATCCGCACCAGCTCGGCATAGAAATAGGATTCGTTGTTGGAGAGGGAATCCTGGATCTTGATGCTGGAGAGGAGGTCGCAGGGAGTGAAACGGAACCCTTTCGCGCAAACGGGCGCCCCATTCATTGCCAGGATCAGGTTGACGGAAAGGGTGCGCAGGAAGGTACTCTTCCCGGCCATGTTGGCGCCGGTGATAATCAGGATCCGGGGCGTTCCGGCGAAACCGAAGCTGTTGCAAACCCGGATCGCCGGATGGATCAGTGGATGCCCCATCTCTGTAGCCTGAAAGGTAAACTCCTCCCCGGCAACTTCCGGGTACGAAACCGACTCCTGGTTGTTGAAGGCATAGACGGAGAGACTGATCAATGCATCCAGCTCGGAGAGGGCTTCGAACCAGGAGGATACACTGTTTCTGTGTTGTGCCTTCCATTTCCCGAGTCGAAGCCAGATCTGGATGTCGTAGATCAAAAGGGCATTCAAAACGACACCAACCAGCACGTTGAGCCGCTGGTCGAAGCTGTTGAGCAGCCGGTAGAGGGAGGTGAGGGAGTCGCCGGCCTTTGTACCGTTGCCGGAAAGCCTGGCCTGCAGCCGGGTAAGGTAGGCCGACTGCAAATGTTCGGCTTCCATCAGCCGGATGATGGTGGTGTAGCTTTTGAGCGTTGCGGCGGTCCTGCTCAGCAGGCTGTGTGCTTTGTTGATCTTCTTCAGCTGGGAGCCAACGATGGAGAGACTCACGATTACCGGAATCCACAACGAGTTGAGGGTGAAGACGCCAAAGCTTACCAGGGAGATCCAGCAGATGTTCAGTACAGGGAGCATGTAGCAGAGGGCATGGAGCATGGGGCTCTTTTCGGAAGGCAGGGAGAGCCAGGTCTCCAAACTCCCGAGTTCGTTGCCCTTCTCGGTGAGGAACATCCCATGGGTCCGGAAATTGGTCACAAACTCCTGCTTTTCGGCCAGTTCACGAATGGCCTGCTGCCTCTCTTCAACCACCTTTTTTTCCTGTTGTGACTGGCAGAGTTTTTCGGCAAGTTGCTGTTTCCCCCCAAGGGTAGCGCACCGGTTGAGGTACTGGAAGAGCGAGCCCGCGCCGAAAAGATCGAAGTCGGCCGCCAGGTGTGGATGGAGGGTTTGATAGGTGGCACCTGTTTCACGGTGGTCATATTGGTGGTCGAGGATCTTCAGCTCGTTCTGGAAGAGTAGTAGCTGGTTGGTGGCGTATTTTTCCCGGAAGGCATATTTCAGGTCCAGCTTGATGGCGAGGAGGAAAAGAATGATGGAGATGACGGAAAAGACGGAGGAGACAGAAAGGACGGAGGAAACGGAGAGAGGAGGGGGGTCAGAATGGTAGGAACGGATGAAGAGGACCAGAAAAGCAACGAAAGCCAGGAAGGTGACCAGCCGCATCAGGTAGAGGCGGGAGAGCACTTTTTTGATGGATTTCAGTTCGGTTTCGAGGGCCGATATCTTCGTGGTATAGTGGGCGCTGACGGTATCTTGCATGGAAAATCAGGATTGTATTGCTTGTCCAAATTTAGCAGGAAAAAAATTCTTACACTACTTGTCCCGATTCTTCGGGAGAGGAATAATTACATTACGAAAGAGATTCCAGGTGAGATCAAAGTTTAAGCCCGCCGGAAAATGATTGAGTAAGCAACAGAGGTCGCAGAGAGGGAAAATCGCTTGCGATTTTCTGCTCCGTGATCTCGGTTTTTCTCTTTATAACAGATGATTAAGTGATGCAGATTTACAATATTGATTGCATCAAGATAAATGTTTACAATTTACTCTGTGTAATTTTCTTAAGCTTTCAACGCTTGCAGAAGCTCGGTCACCGCCTCATCGGGTGTGGCGCACTCGCCCAGCAGTTGGATAAACTTGCTGCCCACGATGGCGCCGTTGGTATGTTCCGAGGCAGCCTCAAGCGTCTCTTTGTTACTGATGCCGAAGCCAACCAGCAGCGGATTGCGCAGTTTCATTCCTGCCACACGGGCAAAATAGTCCTGTTTACCCTGGTCGAAAGTCTGTTGTGCGCCGGTGGTAGAGGCACTCGAGACCAAATAGATAAATCCATTCGTCTGCTCGTCAATCAATCGTATCCGCGTCTCCTCGGTTTCGGGCGAAACCAGCATGATCATCTTCAAATCGTACCGGTCGGCGATCGTTTTGTAGTTGGCCAGATAGTCGGCGAAGGGGAGGTCGGGGATGATCATCCCGTCGACACCCACCTCGGTGCAGGATCGGCAAAATTTTTCGAACCCATATTGCATGATGGGGTTAAGGTAGCCCATCATCACCAGCGGCATCTTCACGGTCGTGCGCACCGATTTCAGTTGTTCGAAGAGGAGCTTGAGCGACATGCCGTTGCGCAGCGCCTCCCCGGCGGATTGCTGGATCACCGGACCGTCAGCCATCGGGTCGCTGAAGGGAATACCCACCTCGGCCAGGTCGACCCCCTGCCTTTCGAGCGCCTCAAGGATCGGGACGGTGCCTTTCAGGTTGGGGTAGCCGGCGGTGAAATAGACAGAGAGGATTTTTTTGGTCTGGTCTTGAAAGAGCTGTGTCAGGCGGTTCATAGTGGTTGATTTTTAATGTTTTGAATGAAACCGGAGAGGAGTTCGGCATCCTTTACGGCGGGGGCTGTTTCGAAGCGGCTGTTCAGGTCGATGCCTGCCCAGAGGCGGTGGTGAAAATGGTGGAGTGTTTCGTGGCTGTCGGGACCGATCCCACCGCTCAGCAGGAAGGGGGTGGCGCCGGTATAGTATTGCAGGATGCTCCAGTCGAAACTGCGGCCGGAACCCCCATACACGCTGGTGGGCGTGTCGAAAAGCAGGTATTCACAGTGCGTTTCGTACCCGGAAGTCTGTAAAAGATCCGCTTCCGTTCGGATGGAAAAGGCCTTGATCAGCTTGATTCCGGCAGGAAGCATCTTTCGGAGTGCGGTAAGGTATTCAGGCGTTTCACTACCGTGAAGCTGGACATATCCAAGGTGGTATTGGGCAGCCTTCCTGACGATCTCTTCCCTTGGTTCATTCACAAACACGCCCACCACCTTCACGGTAGTGAGGGAAGAAACTGCCGCTGCGGTTACTGCCGAATCGACAAAGCGTGGCGAAGGTGGGTAGAAGATCAGTCCCACCAGGTCGACACCCGGGATGGCTGCCACCCGCCGGATGTTTTCCGGATCGCGGAGTCCGCATACTTTAACCAGCATGGTGAATTCCTTTGATGAAGGTGGAGAGTGTTTCGCCGGGGGTTCCGCCCCGCATGAAGGTCTCGCCAATCAGGAATCCGCGGAACCCTTTTTCGCGTAGTTCTGTAACGGTGGAGGGTTCGGCGATGCCGCTTTCGGAGACCAGCAGAATTTCTTGGTTCGCCTCCCTCATTTTCTCCGCCAGGTGGTAGGAGTGGTCGAGGGTGGTGTGGAAGGTGCCGAGGTTGCGGTTATTGATACCGAGCATGTCGACAAACGGGTTGAGATGGCCGAGTTCCGCTTCGTTGTGGATCTCGAGCAGCACCTCCAGCTGCAGGGCGTGGGCGGATTGTGCGAGGGAGAAGCACTCTGCAGGAGTCAGTACTGCCGCGATCAGGAGGATGGCATCGGCACCGGCAACCCGGGCTTCAATCAACTGGTAAGGATCGATGACAAATTCCTTTCGAAGCAGCGGCAGGTTGACCAGCGCCCGTGCACCGCTGAGGTCCTCCAGTGTGCCACCGAAGAAATCTGTGTCGGTCAGGATGGAGCAGGCGGAGGCACCGGCTTGTTCGTAAGCAGGCACAACCGTTGTAACATCGGCATCTGGGAAGATCCAACCTTTGGAGGGGCTGCGGCGCTTGAATTCGGCGATAATCCC
>CAMCBW010000038.1 GCA_945873105.1 Tangfeifania diversioriginum | reverse complement strand
ACCCTGGATTTTGACCTGTGGCAGGGTCCTGCCCCCCGCAGGGAGTACAAGGACAACCTGATCCACTACAACTGGCACTGGTTCTGGCACTGGGGTACGGGCGAGGCCTGCAACAACGGCAACCACGAGCTGGATTGCTGCCGCTGGTTCCTGGGGGTAGACTTCCCGACCAAGGTAACCTCTGCCGGCGGGCGCTATGCCTTCAAGGATGACTGGGAAACCCCCGATACACAGGTGGCCTGCTTCGAATTCGGTGACCAGAAGACCATCTCCTGGGAGGGGCGCAGCTGCAACTCCTTCCCCGTGGAGGGGAACGGGAGGGGATTCATCGTCTATGGCGACAAGGGTACGCTGGTCAACTACGGCGGGGAGGAGTACAAGGTCTACGACATGGCCAACAAGCTGGTGAAGGAGATCAAATCCGACAACAAGATCGACCCCAACAACACGGTGAGTGCCAGCGGGAAGGCCGACCTGTTCCACCTGAACAACTTCATCGACAGTATCCGCGGGGAGGCCACAGTCACGGCCCCCATCCTGGAGGGACACAAGAGTGTGGTGCTTTGCCACCTGGCCAACATCGCCCAGCGAACCGGTGCCACGCTGCTAACGGATCCTGCAAACGGCCACATCCTTGGCAACAAGGAGGCCGGGAAGCTTTGGAGCCGCAGCTACGAAAAGGGCTGGGAGATGAAGCTCTAGCAAATTACTTTCTATGAAAAAACACCTCTTGGCTTTTGGCCTTTTTTTGGCTGGATTCTGCTTAACACCGCCATGTCTGATGGCACAGGGTTCTTCTGAAAATCAATGGCCTGGTTTTCGCGGACCGGCAGGTCGCGGATTTATAGAGAAGGCGATTCCTCCGGTTAAATGGAACATCGACAGCCTTGCCTCCATTCAATGGAAAACCCCAATCCCCGGATTGGGCCACTCCAGTCCGGTAATCTGGAACGATTTCGTATTTATCACCACCGCATCCAATTTTGCCAATACTGAATTACTTAAAGTAGGACTTTATGGTGACATAGGTGAAGCAGACGACAAGATGGTACATGAATTCAAGACCTATTGTATCGACAAGCAGAATGGAAGGATTATTTGGGAGAGAGTTGCCCGCACAGGTGTCCCAAAATCAAAGCGGCACACCAAAGCCTCCCAGGCCAATTGCACTCCGGCCACCGATGGCAAATACCTGGTGGTGCATTTCGGTTCTGAAGGCCTCTTCTGCTATGACATGAAAGGAAATCTCTTGTGGGAAAAGGATATGGGTTTGTTAAACCCTGGATTTAAACCTGCTCCAGGTATAGAGTGGGGATATTCGAGCTCCCCAATAATCTGCAAAGATCGTATTATCCTGCAGTGTGATATTCCCAAAACGCCCTACATAACTGCCCTTGATTTAGCTACTGGGAAAGTGATCTGGAAAACTTCGCGCGGAGATGAAGACCAGACCTATTGTACACCAGCCATTTATGAAGGAAAAGGAAAAACCATGGTCATCGCCAACGGCTACACCCACATGTGCGGATACGATTTTGAAACCGGGAAAGAGATCTGGAAACTGAGCAATGGCGGGGATATCCCTACTCCTACCCCTGTAGTAGCCAACGACCTGATCTACCTCAACAGTGCCCATGGCAAATATTCCCCCATCTTTGTCGTCAGACCCAATGCAACCGGGGATATCACCCTCGCCCCCGACAGTACCCGAAACAAATACATTGCCTGGAGCGTTAAAAGGGGTGGAGCCTATATGCAGACTCCCCTCGTATACAGGGGATACCTCTACAACCTGCAGGTCAATGGACAACTGACCTGTTTTGATGCCCTTACAGGAGAGCTAAAGTACAAGGAGAGCCTGAAGGAAGCCTTCACCGCCTCCGGAATTGCGGCAGACGGGAAGCTTTACTTTAGTTCAGAAGAGGGCAATATATTTGTAATTAAAGCTGGACCTGTATTCCAGCAATTGGCTGTAAACCCACTTAAGGACGTTTGCATGGCCACTCCTGCGATTTCAGGGAATCTGCTCTTTTTCAGAACACAGCATTACCTTGTCGCTGTCAAATAATTCGTTACATGGATATCAAACAGATCTTCAGGAACAACCAGGATTGGATCACCGAGAAACTGAAAATAGACAAGGACTATTTCAGGAACCTCTCTCTTGGCCAAAATCCGGAGGTATTGTACATCGGCTGTTCCGACAGCCGGGTAACCGCAGAAGAGTTAATGGGTGCAAAACCAGGGGAAGTTTTTGTGCACCGGAATATCGGCAACATGGTGGCCAACACTGACCTAAGTGCGATGTGCATCATCAACTATGCTGTAAACCACCTGAAGGTAAAGCACATTGTAGTCTGCGGCCACTACTTTTGTGGTGGGGTAAAAGCGGCCATGCAATCGGCAGATCTGGGAATTCTCAATCCTTGGTTAAGGAACATCAGGGATGTATACAGGCTGCACAGGGCTGAACTGGACGCCATTGCCACGGAGGAAGAGCGGTACAACCGACTGGTTGAATTGAACGTCCAGGAGCAGTGTGTGAACGTCATCAAGACCTCTGAGGTACAAAAAGCCTCGAAAGAACGGAACCTTGTGGTTCATGGCTGGGTTTTTGATGTCAAGTCAGGGAGACTTACCGATTTAAAAATTGATTTCAAGCACATTCTGGAAGAGATCATGGAGATTTACAGGATCATCTAATTATTTCACAAAGTGGAAGGGATGGATCCATGCGGGGTATTTCTGGTTTGCCTTCTTTACTACCCCAAAGTATTCCTGGCACAAACAGTGGCTTGCGCTGCCTTTACAACCTGATCGCAAATTTCTTCAGCCGCTGGTCCAGCATGGAGGAGGGAATGATGGTCTTGATGCTGTTGGCTACCGCATTCACCAACCCCTCACGCACGTAATCGTGGCGGATCACCAGGGCAATTTCACGGGTAGCCTCCGGACGTACGATGGCTCTCAGATTCAATTTCTGCTCCGCACTCAACAAGGCCACGTGCAATTCAGGGATGACGGTATAACCGCCGTTTACATCCACTATCTTCACCAAAGTATCGATGCTGCCAGCCTCAAAGGTGGAGGTACGCAACCTGTTCTCACAAAAATTGAGCACCTGGTTCCGCAAACAGTGTCCCTCTTCCAACACCCAAAGATGCTCCATCGGAAGGTCGCTGATCGACAACTCTTCCTTGCCAAAGATTGACTCATCGGGCGATATGTAGGCAATGAATTTTTCATAATAGAGTGGCACTTCAAGAATATTTGGCTCTTCCAGCGGAGTAGAGAGGATGGCCATGTCTATCTCCGCTGCATGCAGTTTGGCAATGATGGAATCCGTACGCATTTCTGCCACTTTTAAAGTCACATCGGGATAATCCCTGCGAAACCCTGCAATGAAACGTGGCAAAAGATAAGGAGCAATGGTGGGTATGATTCCCAGGGTAAGGGTTCCCGACAGGGAGCCTTTCTGCGCAGAAAGCTCTTCGTTTAGTTGCCGTACATTGTACAAAATCACATTGGCATGGTGCAACACCCTTGTTCCTGCATCGGTAGGGACCACCGGATGCATTGATCTGTCAAACAACAGGCAGCCCAATTCATCCTCCAGCTTATGAATCATGGCACTCAAGGTAGGCTGAGTTACCCCGCATTGCTCCGCCGCACGAACAAAGTGGCGGGTCCTGTCAAGAGCCACTATGTATTCCAATTGTTGAAGCGTCATTTTCTAACCACTTTAATTGCATTTGATTCCCGTTAGGAAAATATCATTCAAGCCATGGCCTGGAGTAAGCTTAGGCCTGGTAAAGCTTAATTACCAGGATTCTTCGTATCCATATTTTTTCGCTTCTCCAGAACATTCAAAGATTCCCTTCCCGTACAGCTTGTCAAATATAGTAATTATCTATATATACATAGATATTATCTGTTTTTATTATAATAATATTGGATCTACATTTGCATCATCAAACAAATAACAACAGGAAATATAAAAATTCATTCACACAAAAATTAAAAATTATGTCACAGATTGGTAAAGAAATTGTTGATTTTAAAGTACAGGCTTTCGTAAACAATGGCTTCAAAGAGTTGTCCAAACAGGATGTTTTGGGCAAATGGTCGGTGTTCTTCTTCTATCCCGCCGATTTCACTTTCGTATGTCCAACCGAGCTGGAAGATCTGGCCAACAAATACAGTGAATTCAAAGCAGCCAATTGCGAAATCTATTCCGTCTCCTGCGACACCCACTTCGTCCACAAGGCATGGCACGATACATCAGACACCATTAAGAAAATCAACTATCCCATGCTGGCCGACCCAACTGCAGTTTTGGCACGAGGCTTCGATGTGATGATCGAAAAAGCAGGCATAGCCGACAGGGGGACCTTCATTGTCAATCCAAATGGGGAAATTGTAGCTTACGAAGTGGTGGCCGGAAACATTGGCCGCAATGCAGATGAATTGCTGCGTCGTTTGCAGGCACTTCAGTTTGTTGCCAGCCATCCTTCAGAAGTTTGTCCCGCCAAGTGGAAACAAGGGGGAGAAACCCTGAAACCGAGCATCGACCTCGTAGGAAAAATCTAATTCAACAGCCACACACAATTGGGAGTGACCCAACGGGTTGCTCCCATTTCAAAAAAAACATCTCATGTTAGATCAAGCCATTAAAACGCAACTCCAAACCCTGTTTCAAGGATTAAAATCCTCTTATACCTTTCACATACAAGTTCATCCAAATCATGCCAACCGCGGTGAGCTGATCGGCTTGTTGCAGGAGGTAGCTTCCTGTACAGAAAAAATCGATTGCCAGGTTTCGGAAGGGCGAGAATTATCCTTTCAACTGTTAAAGGATGGAGTGGCCTCGTCCATCCTGTTTCGTGCAGTTCCGAACGGTCACGAATTCAGCACCTTGGTGCTGGCATTGCTTAACATGGATGGTATTGGGAAGAATATCCCCGATGAAACGATCAGCAACCGGATCAAAGCACTGAAAGGCAACATCAGGGTGGAGAGTTTCATCTCCCTGAGCTGCACCAACTGTCCCGATGTTGTCCAGGCGCTTAACATGATTTCGATATTAAATGGGAACATCCGTCACGAGATCATCGATGGAGCCATCCACCAGGAGCTCACAGAAAGACTGAACATCCAGGCAGTCCCATCGGTTTATGCCAACGGGGAGCTTTTGCACGTGGGCAGGACTACACTTGGCGAATTACTGGGCAAACTGGAAGAGAAGTTTGGAACAAATTTCCAATCACAAAGGAAGGAAGCCAAACGGTACGATGTAATTGTAGCTGGGGGTGGTCCTGCCGGCGTTTCGGCTGCCATCTATTCGGCCCGCAAGGGCCTCAGGGTGGCCATTGTTGCGGATCACATTGGCGGACAAGTTACAGAGACGGCAGGCATCGAAAACATGATTTCGGTTCCAACCACTACGGGAAGTCAGTTGGTAGCCAACTTGAAGCAGCACCTGGGAGAATACCCGGTTGAGCTGTTCGAAAACCGCAAAATTGAAACCGTGGAGCTGGTAAACGGAGAGAAGCAGGTACGGACCTCCCTGGATGAAACGTTGGTTGCCCCAGCACTGATCATTGCTACCGGTGCAAGCTGGAGACGACTAAATGTGCCCGGGGAGAACGATTACATTGGATCGGGGGTCGCCTTTTGTGCCCATTGCGATGGTCCCTTCTACAAGAACAAGCGAGTTGCTGTTGTAGGAGGTGGAAACTCGGGGCTTGAGGCAGCCATTGATCTGTCGGGCCTGGCCAGTGAAGTAACGGTTTTGGAATACCTGGATGAACTGAAGGGAGACCAGATCCTGCAGGACAAATTAAAAACCATTTCCAATGTAAGCATTGTTACGGGAGCCGAGACTCTGGCCATCCTTGGGGACGGATCTAAGGTAAACTCGCTGCAATTCAGACACAGGAAAAACGGTGAAACACAAACTATTGAATTGGATGGTATCTTTGTCCAAATCGGTCTAACCTCCAACAGCAAGAATTTTAGCCATCTGGTGGAGGTAAACAGGGCTGGTGAGATCATCATCGATGCACATTGCCGCACCAATCGGGCTGGCATTTATGCCGCAGGGGATGTGTCGGTCGTACCCTTCAAACAGATTGTGATCGCCATGGGGGAAGGCTCAAAAGCAGCATTGGCAGCCTTTGAGGACAGGCTTAAGGATCAATTATTAACCGCATAAAAACCATTAAAAGAATGAGTACCCATTTTTATCAATTCTCTGCCAAGACGCTTCAGGGCAAGGAAATCAGCATGGAAAGCTTCAAGGGGAAGACTGTATTGGTGGTCAACACTGCCAGCAAATGCGGATTGACCCCACAGTTCGAAGGGCTTGAGAACCTCTACCAGAAATACAAGGGCCAGGGATTGGTGATCCTTGGATTTCCCTGCAACCAGTTTGCCAACCAGGAGCCCGGGGATGAATCTTCCATTGCAGAAGGATGCATGATCAATTATGGGGTATCATTTCCAATGTTCGCCAAGATAGAGGTAAACGGGGATCATGCCCATCCGATCTACAAATACCTTAAAACTGAGTTGAGCGGACTCTTTGGCGGAAAAATCAAATGGAATTTCACCAAATTTCTTGTCGATGCAACAGGTAAACCGGTGAAGCGGTTTGGTCCGATCATCAAACCGGAAAAGATCGATCAATACCTGGCAAAGCACTTACGCTAGATCCTTTGGGAACAGGCCATCCGGGCGTTTGGAAGCCTTCACAAATTATTGGTACGAATTAGAAGCATGTTGGTACAATTGTACCAGCTTTTCTGCTATTTTTAGATTTTCTAAAACTAATCGAACCAATTCAACCATGAGCGGATTTTTTGGCAGCATTTCTAAGTATGATTGTGTTTCTGATGTCTTTTATGGCACCGACTATCATTCCCATTTGGGAACAAAAAGAGCCGGAATGGCCTTCTATTCTGAAAAAAGCGGATTTCAGCGGGCCATTCACAGCCTGGAAGATGGTTATTTCCGCAACAAATTTGAGGGAGATATTCCCGGGTTCAAAGGTCATATCGGGATTGGTGTAATCAGTGATTATGAAGCGCAGCCAATTCTGGTTACTTCTCATCTTGGAAGATTCGCGGTAACTACTGTAAGCAAAATCGTCAACCTGGAGGAGCTGGAAGAACGTTTCATGAAAATGCGCCGTACTTTTGCTGAGACCAGCCAGGGTTCCATCAATCCCACCGAATTGATAGCCATGCTGATTGCAGAAGGCGAAGATTTCACCTCAGGCATCGAAAATGTTTTCAGGCTGGTAAAAGGATCTTGCTCCATGTTGATCATGACGGAAGACCGAATCATTGCCGCCCGCGACCGTCTGGGCAGGACTCCCGTGATTCTTGGCAGGAAAGAGGGGAGTTATGCTGTCACCTTTGAAACCTGTGCCTTTCCCAACCTGGGTTATGATACGGAGCTGTTCATGGGTCCTGGCGAGATAATTTCGCTGACAGCGGATGGTTACGAGCAATTAAGAAAACCCAACGAACAGATGCAGATTTGTTCCTTCCTCTGGGTCTATTTTGGCTATCCACCCTCTTTTTACGAAGGGCTCAATGTGGATGAATGCCGATACAAATGCGGGGCAGCCCTGGCTAAAAATGATCCTGTTGAAGCTGATTTTGTAGCAGGAATACCCGATTCAGGGGTGGGACATGCCATGGGTTACAGCAATGCCACCAACATTCCGCACAAAAGACCCTATTCCAAATATACCCCCACCTGGCCACGCAGTTTTATGCCCCAAAACCAGAACATCAGAAACCTCGTTGCGAAGATGAAACTGCTGCCAAACAAAGCCGTCATCTGCAACAACCGGGGAATTTTTCTGGATGACTCCATTGTCAGGGGAACACAACTTCAGGACAATGTACGCGACCTGCATGAGGCCGGAATCAAAGAGGTTCATATGCGCATCGCCTGTCCGCCGCTTACCTACCCATGCGAATTTCTCAATTTCAGCCGGTCGCGCTCCAACATGGATCTGGCCACGCACAAGGCCATAGAGCAGCTTAACGGTGATCTGCATACCGAGCTGAAGGACTATTCAGACGCCGATCATCCCAAATACCAGGCCATGGTAGAGCAAATCCGGAAAAATCTTGACCTGACCACCTTAAAATTTCAGCGGCTGGATGACCTGGTAGAGGCAATCGGATTACCGAAAGAGAAATTATGCACCCATTGCTGGGATGGTTCCAGCTACTTTTGAGTCAGAATTCTATCCTGTTGAACTTACGTTTGGGTATTTTATAATTGATCTGTGACAATACCCTGCCAGGAGATTATCTCTTGTGACAAAATCCGAAAAGATCGACAGATGCCGCACATAGATCATTGGGAACAACCTAGGCTAGAGTTACTGGTTGTTGAAAATCAACTTTGAAATTTATTCATCCCATCTCACTGATTATCTTCAACTTGTGGTAATCCAGTATTCGCAAGTTCTTACCTTCGGTGGCAATCAGTCCCTCGTCATTAACCTTTTTCAACATTCGGACGACGGTTTCAGCACTTATTCCGGAGAGCTCAGCCAGCTCTTTGCGGGATAGTGGCAACAAAAAATCCTGACTATAAAATATTCTGTCAGCAAGGCATAGAAGAATATCGGCAAGTCTTCCATAGGACTGCTTGTGCGTCAGACAAAAGAATCTTCCGTTGATTTGTACCGTATTGGAGATAAGTATCTCTATTACTTCGGATGCAAATTTTGGATTGGTATGCAGCATCTCCTTAAAGCAGCTGATTTCGATTTGTTTAACTACGGAGTCAACATAAGCTAAAGCAGAATATTGGAATGTACTGTTTTCTGATCCAATAGATGTCAATCCCAGCAGATTGCCAGGTGGAATTACTTTCAATACCAGCGTATCGTTGCCATTGTCCAGAAATACTTTCGCCAAACCACTCTCAATATACAGGATTTGAGAGGCCATTGCACCCTGTTTGCAGATCAACTCCCCCTTCTTGTACTTTACGATCGCTGTATTCTCCTCAACTCTTTTCTGTTCAGCATTGGTCAACTGTTCAAAACAAGCACAATGGCGGGAACTGATTGTGCAGCTAGTTAGTTGTTTAGATCCCATTTACATAATCAATTATTAAAATGCAAATATATCATTTATCATGTAAATTGTTGATATGGATCAATTGTAACATGTATACAAAACATCATTTTTCTGTTTACATGACGACCTGATAACTTTGGTTCGGGATCAGGAAGAATTCAACTTTGCCAGTAACCATGATTAATTGAATCTCATTCCATGATAAAAATTAACAGACTGATTTTCTGTGCCATCCTAATCTTTCTGATTGGATTCTGGGCATGTACCAAAGACTCTGAGGTAGACAAGGCCCTCGCTGTCGATTCCTGTGAAGGGTGCCACACAAATTACGAGCACCTGCAAAAGGTCTTTTCACCCGATACCGAAGCTCCTGCTGGGGGCTGCGGTGGTGAAGCCCCTCATTACGAACCCTACGACCGCGTTTTTATGGGAGGTGATGGCTATGAAGAATACAAAAAAACGGCCCATTATGCCGTGGGTTGTGTTGGTTGCCACAACGGAACAGATAAGACCGATGACAAAGCCAAGGCACATGGCGGGAACTTTGTCTCCCACCCTTCGGCCATCGCAGATCAAAAATGTGCCAGTTGTCACAAACAGATTGTCGACAATTTCAAAACCAGCATCCACAATGGCACCGGACAGAAGCGCAAAGTTGCGATCAGAAGTGGACTAACAGGAGCCGCTGACTTCGATAAACTACCTCAGCATCAAATTGAAGGATACAACAAGAACTGTGCTACCTGCCATGGAAGCTGCGGCAATTGTCACGTCGTCCGACCCCTATCAGGAGGTGGTGGATTGGCAGCCGGACATGCTTTCAAGAAAACGCCTGACATGGTTAACGTATGTGTCACCTGCCACGTCTCCAGGGGCGGACATGCTTACCTGGGTGTTGCATCCGGGACAAAACCAGATGCCCACCTGACCCAAAGCAATTTCCAATGCATCGATTGTCATGGCGGGGCTGAACTTCATGGAGACGGGAAACCTGTTGACCAGCGCTATGCCTATACCAAGCTTCCGAAATGCGAGAACTGCCATACCAACATCGCCACCAAAAATCCATACCACAGCATGCATTATGACTCCTTTAACTGCCAGGTTTGTCACTCCCAGGAGTACAACAACTGCGGGAGCTGTCACATCCATGGGGAAGGTGCAAGGGTTCCAAGTTACCAGGGATTCAAAATCGCGATGAACCCAATACCCACGATAAAGAAAGGATACAACTTTAGCCTTGTGCGGCGTACTTTGGCTGCACCCGACAATTGGAAAGAATACAGCGTTCCGCTTTACAGCAATTTCAATGCATTTCCTACCTACAACTATACCACCCCCCACAACCTTTTGCGCTGGACCCCCAGAACAAAGATCACCACCGGGATGTGTTTCTCCAATTGCCATATCCGCAATGAAGGAGGAGTATTGGTCAACAAAAACTTGTATCTATTCAAATCAGACCTGCTGCCATGGGAATTACCTGCAACGACAGGCATTACCGTTGATGACAAGCTTCCTGCCAAATGGTTACAACCCACCAAATAAATATAATCTATTCTTTAAATATCAATTAATTAAACCACCATGAAAAAAATCAAATTTTTCTTTCCTGTGTTAATCTTGCTCTTCATCGTAATCTTTGCAAGTTGCGAAAAAGAAGAAGCAGAAGTGAAGATCAATGAATCTGAAGTTTTGGTTCAATACCTTGAATCTGCTCAATCACCACTTAAAAAGGATTTCGTCAATACAGACATGCCTACCATCATTGGAGCTTCAGAGGTAAAAACCCTGATGGCAACCAACAGGGTCTATATCATTGATATTCGCTCTGCAGCTGATTTTGCATTAGGCCATATCGCCAATGCCAAAAACGTTGTATTCAGTGATTTACTCAGCCATGTCAAAGGATTGACCATGACCAATTATGACAAAGTAGCCATTGTTTGTTATACCGGTCAAACAGCAGGTTTTGGCGCCTCTTTGCTCCGCCTGATGGGTTACGACAAAGTCTATTCCCTGAAGTGGGGAATGTGCTCCTGGAACAGTTTCTTCGCAGGTAAATGGAATACGGCTATTGCCAGCGGCAATGCCTATGCCTCACAAATGGTAAAAACAGATTCTCCCAAAGGTGCAAAAGGTGAATTACCGGTTCTCAGCACTGGAAAATCAACTGGGAAAGATATTCTCGAAGCGAGAATTGCTGCCTTGCTCGTGGAAGGATTCACTCCTGCCAGTGTAACCAATGCAACAGTCTTTGGAAATCTTGGCAACTACTCAATTCTAAACTACTGGACTACTGCACACTATGCCATTGGACACATACCTGGAGCCATGCAGTACACCCCAAAAGAGACCATCAAACTGGCACCTGATCTGAAGACACTTCCTGTGGGAAAGACCATTGCTGTATACTGTTACACCGGACAAACAAGTGCCTTTCTGGTAGCTTATCTTAGATTGCTTGGATACGATGCCAAATCTATCCTGTTCGGAACCAATGCCATGATGTATGACACAATGGTTACCAATGCCATGACCATTTTTAAAGCTTCTGAGATCATGGGTTATGATTATGTTTTAAACTAAATAAAACAGATCTGATAAAAAAGGAGTGCAAGTAGACCTTGTGCTCCTTTTTTTATGATGAATCCATTCATGAAAATAGATTGGTCAACGCAATAAAAATGCCAATACCTCAATCATTTTGATCTCTATTTTGTTTGAAAATTGAGAGACTGTTTAAATTTATAACACAGAGAATAGCTAACTATTTATCGAAACCAGAGAGCAAATAGAAATTTCTGCTATTTTGAATTTTCATTAGAGAAACCCCGGATTTTCACAGAGAGAGAAAATCACAAGCGATTTTCTCTCTCCCGAAATATCGGGACAAGTTGTGTGCCTCATTTTTTCTCTTGTAAATTTTGCACAAAACGACAATTTCAAAGACATGATCAGTTTTATCAAGAAGTCATAAATATTCTCCCAATGAATCGGGACAAGTTGTGTAATAATTTTAAACAGCTTCTGAGTCTTCGTTCTCATTAAATACCGATATTTGTAGTTTACAATTGAAATAGCTGAATGGAAGCCTCCTATTCTCCCTACAATGATTTCTTCCTATCTCAGTTGAAAGCGGGCAATGAGTCCGCTTTCGAACATCTTTTTAAAATCGACTACAAACGAATTGTTGGTTTTTGTCAGCAATTCATTGAGGACAAGGACCAGTCACAAAGTCTAGCCCAGGAGGCTTTTGTCAAATTATGGTTAAACAGGGCTCAGCTTGAAACGGTAAATGGAATACACTCCTTTCTTTATACTGCTGCAAAGACCGATTGCCTAAACTACCTCAAGCACCAGAAAATAATCAACAGACACCGTGACCGGCAACTTCAGGCGAAAGAGGCCGAGTTGAACCGAGAAATATTGGAATCATTTGATTTTGATCAACTTGAACTGATGGAATTGGAGAAATTGATCAATCAGGCGATTGAGGAATTACCCGAAAAATGCAGACTCGTGTTCAGGTTAAGCCGGATCGAAGGGAAAAAAAACAATGAGATTGCCAAAGAACTGGAGATTTCCGTTAAATCAGTAGAAGCGAACATGACCCGGGCTTTAAAAACCCTGAAGCTAAAACTAGCTGCCTATCTGCCCGCAATATTGGTTCAAATAATCTTGGAAGGGCTCTAATTTCTCCACTTTCATCCTGAAAATATTTTTACCTTCCAGGATATAGGGTAATTTTATGTTTGGTTGTACCTACTAAAGAACAAGACCAAACATGAAAATTCAACAAATAGAAAACTACCTGTGCGGAGAGGCGACAGAATCTGAAATAACCGCCTTGTTTCAATGGATTGATGCCTCGCCTGAAAACAAGAAGGAGTTCATACAGTACAAGAAGTTATGGGCACTAACTTCACGGGCAGGGGAAGAGGAGGAGGTTTGGGATCGCCTCTTTGCGCCAAGATTCAGGAAGCAAAAGCTTGTTCACAACTACTGGCGTTTCGCAAAGTATGCAGCGATGCTACTTTTCGCAATTGGAGCCGGATTTGCCTTCCAATATACAGGTTGGGGATTGAAACATGAAAAGCTCATTTATGCTCAAAATTGCTCCATTGCGGCACCCCTGGGACAAATGACCAACATTGTATTACCCGATGGGTCAAAAGTGATGCTGAATTCAGGCAGTTCCATTACTTATAACAGCAATTTCTCGCAAGGTGAAAGGTTGGTAACTTTAACGGGGGAGGCCTTTTTTGATGTTGCCAAAGACCAGGATCACCCCTTTAGGATAGAGACCTCCCTTCTTAATTTTGAAGTATTTGGCACCTCCTTCAACATTGAAGCCTATCCTGATGACCCAACCATCAATACCACCCTGGTAGAGGGTAGCCTGGCCATTTCAGACAAAACCCAAAAGGAGCTCCACCGGCTGAAACCGGGTGAAAATGCCCATTATGATGCCTACCAGACAAAACTTGTCGTGACCAATGTAAGTACCGGAATATATACCTCCTGGAAAGATGGATTGATCACTTTCCGCAATGAAAAACTGAAGGAGATCGCCAAAAAAATTGAGCGTTGGTACAATGTCAAGATCATCATCAACAATCCAAAGATCGGGGAACAAGCCTATTTTGGAACAATCCTGAAAAATAAGCCAATTGACCAAATACTGGAGGTTTTGAAATTATCCTCCTCCTTAAAGTATAAAATTGAATACAGGCCAGACAAACCAACCATAATTTACTGGAGGTAAGGACATAGGAGTCAGAGTTTAACCGAACTTAAGAAACAAAACAGCCTTATTATGAAAAATAACTCACCTTAGAAGCAAAAAAACCAGCCCGAAAATACTGGACATATTTTCAGGCTGATGTAATTAACCGGTGGAATAAACAGCCGGTATGAAGTTGATAAACAAAATCTTCTCTCAAAGGATTCATTATTTACCAAAAACTTATCAAATTTATGAAAAATTGCATGTCTGACATCCCTTTGTGGAGGAATGTCAGAAAAATCTTAAACATTATGAAAATAGCTGCAGTATTGGTGCTCGTTTTGAGTTTCCATACGTTTGCTAACACGTATGGTCAAAATCAAAGGATGACCATCTCCCTTGAAAACGCTTCATTCAAGGAGATCATTGAGCAAATTGAAAAAGAGAGCGGTTATTATGTGGTCATCAAATATGATCAGAACCTGCTGGACAAAAAAACTGACATTGATTTCAAGGAAGCCACCGTTTCTGAGATATTGGATGGTCTATTGAAAGATACCGGATTGGGGTACAGAATTATTGACAGGTACATTGCCATCAGCACTATAAGTGAATTAAATTCCAGTAGTCAGCAGCAAAAAACTGTCACTGGGAAAGTTACCGATTCCTCCGGACAATCATTGCCTGGCTCGTCTGTTTTTGTGAAGGGATCGACCATTGGTGTCACAACCAATGCAGAGGGTGGTTTCTCATTGGCGGTACCGGCAAATGCCAAAACGTTGATTTTTTCGTTTGTAGGAATGAAGTCTGTTGAAGTGAATATTGGCAGCGGCACTGTTTTCAATGTCGTACTTATTGAAGAGACGATTGGAATAGAAGAGATTGTTGCCATTGGCTATGGTACGACCTCAAAAAGGGCAGTAACTGGTTCAGTATTAAAGGTAAACGGTGACCAAATCATCGCCTCCAACACAACCAATTTAGCCGGCTCTTTGCAAGGGAAAGCTGCAGGGGTTCAGATAACAAGAAGTTCAGGCGATCCAAATGCCGGAATCAATATTCGTATCCGTGGAACCTCGTCCATCAACTCAGGTGGTACGCCTCTTATCGTTGTGGACGGGATCCCAGGAGCGATGAGTCTAAACGATATAAACCCCAACGATATCGAATCTATTGAAATTTTGAAGGATGCCTCTGCCGGAGCCATTTTTGGTGCTCGGGCAGCCAATGGGGTTGTCATGATTACCACGAAAAAAGGCTCCAAGGAAAAAAGCACACTGAACTTCGAAGTTCAACGTGGTGTTAGTAAGCCCATTAAGGATTGGGAAATTGCTGACAACTCACAGTTGTTGCAGATCTACGACAGAGCATGGTCGAGCAGACCAGAAAACATTGGCAAGGCTGTTAACTTTCCTGAATTTGGTTGGGATGGCTTCGACAGGACAATCGCTGAAGCAACCAACACAAATTGGAGGGAACAGGTACAAAGGAAACAAGCCAATTACAATTTGGTCTCCATGCAATCCGTCGGAGGCTCAGAAAAGACCAAAGTATTTTTATCAGGATACTACCGTAATTACAATAGTTTGAACCCGGGAGACAAAAACGACAAAGCACAGCTTCGAATTGGAATTGACCATCAGATAAAGACTTGGTTAACAGTTGGTGCCAGCATGGTAGGAACCTATCAATTTACAAAAAATCCTTATGCAAGCTTTACAGATGTTTACAACCGCTTGTTGCCCATTTATCCTATATACTCGCCGTTAAGGGCCAATAAATATTTCTACGACCGCAACAAGGCAGGAAACCAAGGCATCAACCCACTCTATATCCGCGATGAAACCTGGAGCGACAATCAGTCAATGAAGTTGCTGTCAACTGGATATCTGGAATTAAAACCAGTTACATGGCTCCAGATTAAAAGTGAATGGTCTTTGAATTTCAACAACAACCGTGGAAGATCTTATCAATCCAAAGAGTTCCGCCGGGCAGAAGATTCCTATGCATATGCCTATTCCACCTCAACCCCAAAAGTGGGTGTCGCCGGTGGAATCAACTATGGCAGGTACCAGACCTATAACTGGTCGACCAACAACTATGCCACTTTAGACAAAACTTTTAACAATCACCGCATTAATGTAGTTGTTGGTCATTCGGCAGAGGCTTATACCTACGATGGGAATAGCAACCAATACGAAGGATTTCCTTCGGGTTACTTTACCCTTACCAATGCCAATACTGAGTTGGTTGCCACCCGCCAAAGCGTATCTTATGAACAATATCGGTTTTTGTCCTATTTTGGAAGGGCAAAATACAGTTACAAAGACAGATATCACGCCGAACTATCCTATCGTGCAGATGGGTCTTCGCGGTTTGGAGCAAAAGACCGTTGGGGTTACTTCCCAGGTGTTTCGCTTGGTTGGTCCATCAAAGAAGAGAGTTTCATGAGAGATATCAAGCAAATTGATTTCCTCAAATTGCGTTTGAGCCGCGGTTTTGTTGGTAATGCGGAGATGGGCAATTATCCTTATCTCTCTACCTTGGTAGGTTGGGTTCCCTATGGCAGTACACCCGGCTTCCTCTTCGACAATATTGGGAACGATCAAATCCATTGGGAGTCACAGGTTCAAACAAACATTGGACTGGACTTTACCATCTTGAACAACAGGATCAGTGGTACATTTGACTATTTTATCAAGGATGCACGCGATCTGATCGTTTCAAATAAAATTGGGAATTTTCATGGGTACAATACGACCAACATCAATGTTAATCTTGGAACATTGCGCAACGAAGGGTTTGACTTTGGTATCACCACCCATAATCTTACTGGTGCGCTTAAATGGGATACCGAATTTAATATATCAAGGGCTAAATCAGTTGTAACCAAACTTTCACCAAATCAACGCTTTATAGACTCAGGCAAGAACCGTGTTGTAGAAGGTTATCCACTGGGATCCTACTTTCTCCCAATTTGGGCGGGAGTTGATCCAACCACAGGTCATGAAATGGTTTATGGTACCAATCAGGGGATTGCTTCCACCAATATGGCCACTACGAATGATTTGACAAATGAGGTGATCGATGCTGAACGACTGAATGCAACTCAATTCAACAACCTAAGGGTATTACTTAAGGACAAGACTCCATATCCTGATTTTTATGGAGGTTTGACCAATACCTTTAAATACAAAGGTGTAGAGCTATCCTTCTTGTTTGTCTACCAGTATGGAAACTGGATTTACGATGAAGGTATTCAACGGTTGAATTACGTTTCGACTGCATTTACACAGAATGTCTCACCAGACCTGCTAAAAGGATGGACCGCAGAGACTCCGACCAACATTCCATTGTTATGGAATACGCAAATGTCGGGTCGCGCCTCTTCAAGGTTTCTGTACGATGGAAGTTACATTAGGATGAAGAACCTTACCCTGGCTTACCAGATCCCCCCAACAATCCTTCAGAAGCTTCATGTGAGAAGTTTGAGGTTGTACATGATGGGTGAGAACCTGCTTACCTTTACCAAGTACCCAGGCTCAGATCCTGAGTTTTTCAGGGCTAGCGGCCAGGGAGCCAATATCTCTCCCGGCATTGCAGATATCACGATGCCCCAGGTTCGTACCATCACTTTTGGTTTAAATCTGGGTTTATAGTATAACCATTAAAAAAGAAATTTATGAAACGGATAAAATATATTGGCAAAATTGTGGTGTTGAGTACTATTCTGGCATTCAGCAGTTGCACCAACGATTTTCTTGCCGGAATCAAACCTGAAACAGCTCAGGATGTCTACTCATTGCGCTATTTTATCGATGATCTGGATGTATTGGTAAATGGATCCTATGGAGCATTGTTCAGTCCCACAGGTATGGGTTCCTTTCAGGGATGCATGGAGTATCAAAGTGATTTTTTCTATGCCGAGCCGTCATTGAGTTCCGCCTGGATTACCGGACGTGATGGAAATGCCTATACACACTCCTACTCGAACAAAGATTATGACCTGCAGGCTCAGGTCATGCAGTGGAACAACTTTGCCATCAATCTGGCAAATACCGCCATCGAATCGCTCGACTTGGGAATGGTCGACAATGATCCCAAAAAGAAAACCGATGGAGACAGGGTAATGGGTGAAGCAAAATTTATCCGGGCTTATGCTCATTGGCAAATAGCAGTCATGTTAGGTGCCCAGTATCATGCAACAACACTGTCAAAACCATCAGGGATTTTTAGGGACAAACCCAATTTGGGTCTTTCAGATATTCCAAAAGGGATTAGCACAGTAGGGGAAATGTATGATCTGATTATCAAAGACTTGAAGGACGCCCAAGCCAAACTACCTGTCTCATACGATGCGACCAAACACCCCTCAAGATATGTGGTAGGGGTAAGGCAAGATGCAGCGACAGCTTTGCTGGCAAAAATCTATTTTCAGATGAATGATTTTGACAAGGCACTTGCAGAAGTTGATAAGATTTTGGGTCCGGTATCTGCCACAGGATCTTCAAGATATCCTTTGACTGCGACTTTTGATGCCTTGTATAAGCTTATCGGCAATCAAAATTTCGGACCGAATATGGGCAAAGAGATGATCTTTGCAGCTGAAGGTGCTTCTGCCCAAAAATGGACCCAAGACAGCAAATGGGGATTTTATCGTCACACAAGACCATTAAAAGATGCAAACGGGGCAACTGTTGCTCAAGCTTATGGAAGGGTTCGTATAGGAACACCCTATTTGAGTCTGATGGATCAGACCAAGGACAAACGCTTTACTTTATTGGTAGAGAAAGTTGGAGCTAACTATTGGCAAAAGAAATTTGCTGTCTCCGGGATGAACGTCCCGATTTTCCGCGCTGCTGAGTTTCACCTGATGAGAGCTGAGATACTGGCACGCAAAGACCAGCAGGCCAATGCCGTTGGTGAATTGAATTTGACACGTCTGAGAGCAGGACTTCCTGCTTATGTTTACTCCTCTAAAGCAGCACTCCTGAAAGAGATCAGCGATGAACGGGGAAGGGAATTGATTTGCGAGTCTGTACGCCATCTCGACAACCTTCGTCTGGGGGCAGTGGATGGGACACCTGTTCCGCTCGGGCAAAGAGATGCTGCAGACAAAGTTTTTATAGGAGGTGTTGATGCGCTGGATTGGAACAGTCCATTCTTAGTATATCCAATGCCGCAGAACGAAAAAGATTACAATGATGCTTTGAAATAGTTTCACTGACTAACTTATTAAAATACAGAATTATATGAAAAGATACAAAATATTTCAACTACTGGTCATTTTAAGCACAATGGCTTTTGGCCTGATAAGTTGTGAAAAAACCGTTTGGCCGGATATTAACAAAGTTGGTAAAACTGACTATATGGGTATCTGGAAATCGCAAAACTACCGCGAAAAAACAACCTATATCCGCACACAGAACTTGATTACCAAGGACTTTACCGCCAGGGATACTACATATACCGAAACGGTGGACATGCAATTTGACTTGGGAATAGCGCGCGCTTCAGGTATGATGGTTACAGATTCGGCAAAAATAACCCTTACTACCTTTGTCGATGGTGTTCCAAAAACCCCAGTTGTAAAAACAGGTTACTTTACCATTGGCGAAACTGCTGGTGGTGATTATTTGGGGAAGACTATTTACCTCAATTTTTGGGAGAAAACAACCACCATTCACACCGGATTTGCCAATCCAATTGCTGAACCCTATACCACCTATACGGTAGTAAGTAAGTCGGCAACCGAAATGACGCTTTCATGGGTACTATACAACAATACCGCTCAAAATTCGGTAGCCTACAAAGTTGTCTTGAAAAAATAGGATTTTGGAGAAAAAAAAGAGGCTATCTCAAAAGTCACGATGAAATTCTGTGATCTTACAATTTGCAAGTCTTTCACTTTTTTCACCCCTAAATCCCCTAAAGAGGACTTGGAAATGCGTGAAATGGTCAGAATTTAAGCCCCTTCAGGGGTTTGGGGTCTGATCAAATCGGAAATTACTATCAAATTGTAAGCTATAGAAATTTATATTTGACTTTTGAGACATCCTCTTTTTTAGAAACATCTAATTCGATACAATGTTGGTCATGATCAGGAATACGCTAAATACCCTATTTCTTGTTCTATTTTTTACCATAACAGGAGTATGTCAAGTTGTATTTACACATCCGCGGGGGCTAATTTCAAGGGAAGAGATTAAACTACTCAGGGAAAAAATTCAAAATGAGCCTTTTAGAACCATGTTTTCTAAATTGAAGGAGAGTGCAAATAGAATGGCTCTGAAAGAAGAAAAATCGGTATCTGACAGCTCTGCCTTGTCGCGAATCTATGCCTACAACCACCTCCTTTCTGGACAAAAGAGCGATGCCGAAAAGGCATGGAAATATGCAAGTGGCGTTTTAAAAAACCATGAGTATTTCAATAATCCAGTTTCCAGAGGTTTGAACCGCGCCACATTGTTGCGGAATTTATCCGAAACTTACGATCTATGCTACAATAGCTGGCCAGAAAACCGTTGCCGGGAAGTGAGCGAAAAACTCCTCTTCGCCACCATGACTACTGCTTCGAACATGGGTTACGATGCCAATTATGCCATCGAGAGCAACTGGATGGGGGTTCGGTATGGGGCAGTTTTATTGGCAGCACTGGTTAATGACGACTGGAACGCAAATGACAAGTTGAAATCCCGATTGCTGCCTTTTGAATGGGATGCAAACAAACGCCTGGGGGAACACAATGCTATGAATATCAACCCCAGCGGCTGGAACACCGAAAGTCTATCCTATTTCTCCTACAACTGGTCATTCGTGGCTCCGGCACTAATTGCCTGGCAAAACCGGATTGGTGCAGCGCGATACAGCATCGACCAAAATTTACCGAATGCTGTGAATTCATTGTGGGCCTACTCCACTGCTTCCGTTGCTATTCCGGGAATCAACGGCAAAGTGATGCAGCCCGATTTTTCCGATGATGACCCAATGAGCAGTTATTTCCTTTACCCCATTGGCCTGCGGCTTTTCCCTGAAAAACAAAAGCCAGCGCTTCTTTGGATGCTCAAATACCTGAGTGGCACCGATACCTGGGTGCATGATGCGGAACAGCTTTTTTACAATATTCTTTGGACTCCTGAAAATATTCAATCCGAAAATCCGGCGAAATCCGGATGGCTCACTTTCTATGATGCTGATCAGGGGTTGGCGCTGTTTCGAAATCGCTTTCAGGATGGAAATGACATTGTTGCCGGATTTACAGCAACCGCCAAACGGATGCGTGGACACCAGGGATATGATAATCTAGGCTTCCGCATCCTGGGACTCGGAAGCATTTGGGCCGTTGGCGCAGGCCGCACCAATCAGGTGGCTGGTCAAACTTGCTTGTTTCCGTTATCCAATATAGCCAATCATTCCGGAGAAAAAGGGGCAGTAGGTAAAGTCATTGTAACTCATTTCGACAACGATGGCTCGGGCAGTATGACCGCTACCGGCAGTTGTATGGGAGTGGCTAACCATGTGCGCACATTTCAAGCCGGCTACAGTAAAAAGTCGGGAGCTGAAGCAGTCTTTATCATTACCGATCGCTCCGAAAACGGGAAAATCTGGCGAATGAACTCACCCGAATTCAACAATTTAAAAATGAATCCTGATGGTTTTACGCTTGTTTCTCCAGATGGAGCTGAATTAAAAGCCGTTGTTTTTACTGATGCTGCCCAACTGAAAGTAACTTCTTCAAAAATTTATTATGGAGGCAACACCAAAGTTCATAACAAGGGTATTGAATACCACGGAAAATCGTATGCCTGGACAAATGCCATCGATTGTAATACAAAAGGCAATATAACTGTTGCGCTTACACTTCAACCTAAAGGGAAAACTCATCCACAGGTAAAGCAAGAGAATGGAAAGATACAAGCAGGAGAAAAGCTATATGAATAAGATAATGAAGCTTTTTGGGATTAACCAACTGATATTAATTCTTTTCATCTGGGTTTTTCCTTTAAGCTGTTCGAAACCAGATCTGATTGTTGCTGATTTTAATGCACTTCATACAAACACTGAAGCTACTGCAATTGAATCAGCCACTCTGGGCGGCGGAACGTTCAAAAAAATGAATCCTTTAACCCTAAGGAATGCTAAATTCGAATTGCTGGCCGACAGAATGGTTCGTGTGCATTTTACGGATACTCTTGGCGGAGCCGACTTTTCCCCTATTCTGGCAGGTTTACCTCCATCGTGGGAAAAGTGCAAAATGCTGAAGATAGACTTGGAGAATGAAAATGATTCCGAGGTTTCAGCTTCATTTGGCATTCGCGGACGCTGGCTTCGGGGAATGAAGGAGCTTACACTCTCCCCGGGTGAAAACCAAACAATTAGCTATCCACTGGATGAGTTATCTTTGATTGGCTCAACCGAAATGCCATTTTCACCTTCGCTGATTGCATTGGAAGCTACAGGAAAAACAAAAAAATGGTCCTTGAAAATCAAATCACTGGTTATTGAAAAAGATGACAATTGGAAACCAGAACCTGTAGTTGACCGTTATGGACAGCGCAAAAAAACAAGCTGGAAAGGAAAAGTTACGGAAGACGAAATGCTGAAAGAATCGCTGTTTAACGATACTCCAATCGATTTTAACGACATCCCGGAACGTGATGAATTTGGTGGAATTCAAGCTGAAAAACTGAATGCCACCGGATTTTTCAGGTACGAAATGGAGAACCACAAATGGTGGATGGTCACTCCCGAAGGCCACTTGTTTTGGTCGCTCGGAGTTACAGGAATTCGATCGAAAAATGACAAAACTGACGTTACCCGGGTTTTGGGACGCGAGTTCATGTTTGATTATCTGCCCGAAAAAGATGGAGCGTATGCTTCGGCATGGGTTGGCAACGACAAAATCAGTTTCTATTACCTTAATCTGCTGCGGAAATATGGGAAAATCGAGAATTGGCGAACCCATGTTTTTGAACGGCTAAACCGTTGGGGAATTAACACCATTGGCAACTGGAGCGAAGATTCGTTGTTGCACCAGTCGAAAATACCTTTTACCAAAAGTTTCGATACCAAAATTCCCGGTTTTGAAGCAGTGAATGGTGTTTCCGATTTTTTCCATCCGGGATGGGTCGCCGCAGTAGACTCGGTTTGTCGCGATGCTCTTCGTTTCAAAAACAACAAATATCTGTTGGGTTATTTTGTCGATAACGAACAAGGCTGGGGCAAAGGCGATTTTTCAGGTTTTTTAGAAAACTTATCGGATTCGTCATTTTCGCGAAAAATTTGGCAACAAAACCTACAAAAAAAATATCAAACGATTGAAAAGCTAAATCTGCAAAACCATACCAGCTTCTCCAGCTGGGATGAAGTCAAATTGCTGAAAGACAAAAATCTATTTCCTCTGCTTTTGACCGACATCGTCGCTTTCGAAACTGCTTTTGCCGAGCAATACTTCAAAGTTGTTTCAAGCAATCTTAAAAAATACGATCCCAATCATTTGTATCTGGGATGCCGATTCACCAGACAACTAAAGCCAATTCACATTATGCGTGCAGCAGGAAAATATTGTGATGTCATAACGGTCAACGTTTATACTTTCGTTCAGCAAGATATGGAAACATGGTACAAGTACGCCCAAAAACCAATTCTTATTGGTGAACATCATGTTCCGCTGGCCAGCGAACGACAGTTTCCTCCCAATTACAAATGCTTAAGCGAAAATGACCGGAAAGCTTTTTACCTGAATTATGTGGAGCGGTGGGCTAAAATGCCCTTTTCACTGGGATGTCATTGGTATCAGTTTGCCGATCAGCACCTGACAGGCCGATCAACCGATGGTGAATGTCAAACAGTTGGGTTGGTGGATATAACAGATCAGCCACATAACCATATGATAGAATCAGTCAATACGGCTTCCTCAAAAATGTACGAATGGCATTCATCCACAAAATAATGGCTCATGGAAATCAACAGACGAATGTTTCTTTTTCAAGCCGGATTGGCCCGACTGGCCTCTGCCACTTCATGGCCTCTTTCAGCCTCCGAACGTCAAGCCACTGTGCCTGTTCATACAAACGACCTGCCAATAACACCAACTCCCCAGCAAAAGGCATGGATGGATTTGCGTTTTGGAATGTTTATTCATTTCGGAATAAACACCTATTACGACAAGGAGTGGAGCGACGGAACACTGAATCCGATAGCTTTCAACCCAGAAAAACTGGATACCGACCAATGGTGTAAAACTGCCGTTGAAGCGGGAATGAAATACATTGTGTTCATCACCAAGCACCACGATGGGTTTTGCCTTTGGCCCAGCAAACATACTGCTTATACGGTCGCAGCGTCGCCCTGGAAAGGCGACCTGGTAGCAAAAGTAGCCAATTCGGCAGCTAAATATGGGCTAAAACTGGGACTCTACTATTCGCTTTGGGATCGCAACCAAAAGCTGCACGACACCAATGAATTGGCTTATGTTGATTGGATGAAATTCCAATTGCAGGAACTACTCAGCAATTACGGCGATGTGGTGGAATTGTGGTTCGATGGTTTCTGGAAAAAGCAAAACCATGGTTGGAGTAAGAAGTTGGAAATAAACGGAGAGGCAGGCTTTCTGGAGAAAAATCACGATCGAGATTTGGCTTTTATCAACGCCTGGCGGATGGAAGGGGCTTTTCGCTGGCAAATGGACCATTTGTACCAGTTCATTAAAAGTATTCAGCCCAATTGTCTGGTAATGAACAATGCAACAACGGCATATCCCGGAGTGCCATTGCATCCTGTAGACATCCGTAGTGGCGAAAAATATACCAGCCCCAACAAAAACGACCTAAAAGTGTGGGACTGGCTCAATGGCATGGTTTATCTGCCTTTGCAAATCGAAACTACGATGTCGGTCAAAGGCAACGAGCAGTTTAAGTCGGGCAACTGGTTTTGGCACGAGTGGGATCACTCGGTGGCATCAAAAGAAACCATTTTGAATTACCTGAATGTATCGCGGCAAATGGATGCCAACCTGCTGCTGAACTGTGGACCGATGGCGAACGGGAAGTTGCGTCCCGAAGATGTAGAAGTATTATCGAACCTGAAGTCTGAATGAACATTGGGCATTGCGGATAATTTATTAATCTGATTATGAGATATAAAATAGTCTTCCTGTTATTTTTTGCTACTATTTTTCTGAATGCCTTTGCACAACCAGTTAAGTATCTGGGCGAGAAGAAACTTTATTACGGAGCTGCTTATTATCCGGAGATTTGGGATGAATCGGAAATTGACCGTGACATCATCCGAATGAAGAAACTGGATATGAATGTGATGCGTATCGGCGAGTTTGCCTGGACTAAAATGGAACCAACCGAAGGACAGTTTAACTTTGCCTGGTTGCACCGGGTGATTGAAAAGCTTAAAGCCAATGGTATTGACGTTATTTTAGGAACACCAACCGCCACTCCTCCCATTTGGATGGCAGAAAAATATCCGGAAATATTCAGGATTGACGAAACCGGCATCACTAAGACCCATGGTGCCCGCCGGAGTTGTAGTTATACCAGTCGGATTTATCGGGAATTTTCAATAAAAATTTGCGATAAAATGGCTCAGGAATTTGGGAATAAAACTGGAGTTATTGGCTGGCAAACCGATAATGAATTTGGGATGTCGCCCGACTATAGCAAAGAAACCGAAGTGATTTGGCACGCATGGCTGAAAATCAGATACGGTACAATTGACCGGCTAAATAAACTGTGGTACACCGATCTTTGGAGCCAACGTTATGAGAGATTCGATCAAATTCCAATGCCATCCTCACTTATCTGGCACCATACCTCTTTGCGTTTTGTCTGGGACCAGTTTTGTAACGATCAGGTTGTTGATTATCAGGATTTGCAACTTAAAGCCATCCGTAACCATTCGAAACTACCTGTTACTCATGATGGAATGCCGGGACAAACTCTCGATTACGAGAAACTCTTTAAAAACCTCGATTATGCAGCAGTTAACAATTATCATAGTTTTGAGGCATACCCTTTGATTCAGAGCAACTACGATCGAATGCGCGGAATGGGCAAAGGCTACCACTGGTTGTTCGAAACTGCAGCCAATTATTCGGGAGGAGGAGAAGGAGGAAACGCTTGGTATTTACACCAGATACCCGGCAGTATGAAGGCTGCATTATGGATGAATTACGCATCAGGCGCACAGGGTTCTATGTTCTGGCTTTGGCGGCAACATCCTGCCGGACACGAAATGCCTCATGGCTCTATCCTATCGGCGTGGGGCGATACAACAGCCAATTATTCTGAAATTAAGGAACTGGGTCATGAATTGAATAAGTCGTCTGACTTTTTAATGAACAATCCCGTGAAAAAAGCAGAATCTGCCATTGTTTACAGTCATGTGGCACAGATGGGACTCCGCATCGAGCAGTATGCAAACGGTTTGAGTTATTATCAGGATTGGAGCAACCGTTTTTATCGACCCATGGCTGATGCCCACATTTTGCGCGATGTGATCTATCCTTCAGCAGACATCTCAGGTTATAAACTACTTTTTGTTCCATTAATGCCTTACATGCCCCTGGAATTTCAAAATCGGTTGAAAGAATGGGTGGAAAACGGGGGAACGCTAATCCTTGGCCCCATGACTGGCTATCGGACAGAAGAGTGGGCTCAATTTACGGATCATTTTACCGGAGGACTGGAAGATTGGACGGGGATTTATACCGTTTCAGTTTTACCCATCGGTACAACAAGACGTTCTGCTGAAATACCTTTCATGTTGAAATTTGACTCTTCCCTGGATATTCCAATGTCGGAAAGTTCACTTTTTAGCCTTGCCTTGCGTTCACCGGAAGGAAAAATTGTTGCCACAACACAAGGGGGAGCGCACAATAATCACCCCGCCATTATTGAAAATAAAGTTGGAAGTGGGCACGTGGTAATTCTTGGAACAGATCCGGGAAAAGAGGCAATGCAAAAATTACTATTGCATTATGCCGGTCAGGCGGGAATTAAACCTATGGCTTCTGGAGGTGACCAGATTGTGATTATTCCGCGCGAGGGACAACAAAAAGGATGGGTATTGGTAAATTTAACCAGAGAGGCGAAGAAAGTGACATTAAATTCAGAAACAGAGAGATTTTTAAACATTCTCACTGGTAAAAGGATCAACGGGAAAAACTTTGAACTAGCTCCTTTCGAGGTAAAAGTTTTGAAGGAGGATTGATGATGAAGACGATTTTTTTGTAACGAAAATCTCCCATATAGATCACAAAAGAACTATAAAACTATGCTAACAGGGTATATTAAAATCTCCAGTTGTATAATCTTTCTATTTCTAATCATTAAGGCCAATGGTACAACCCTTAAAGTTGAAGAAACTGGCGCAAAGCCGGATAGTAAAACCCTCAACACCATCTATATACAAAAAGCCATTGATCAGCTTGCCAAAGCTGGTGGGGGTACTGTAATTTTCGAAAAAGGAGTATATCTTTCAGGAACAATATTCCTGAAAAGCAATGTTACGCTGCGTATTGAAGCCGGAGCAACACTGCTCGGTTCTCCAAACATTTCGGATTACAAAGAACTAACTTGGGGTCACAATGTCGACCGTCAGCCTTATCACCTGATTGTGGCAGATCATGCTGAAAATGTCACCATCGAAGGGAAAGGCATTATTGATGGCAATGGTGAATCGTTTTGGCAGGAATATGAAAAAGACCCTCAGGACAATATGGTTGTTCCTCGTTGGATTAAAGCTAAAAAATTAAAAGTAAGCCCACTGATTGAGATAACACGAAGCCGCAACATTTCAATCAACGATGTTACCATCCATACAGGAGGAGGTTGGAACCTGCATCTCTTCGATTGTGATGTAGCCAAAGTTCGCGGAATCAATATTGTCAATAACTTATACAGCCCAAATTCTGACGGGATTGATATGACCGGCTGCAATGATGTAATTGTTTCGGATTGTTACATTAAAACCTGCGACGATGCCATTTGCCTGAAAACGACCGAAGACAGTCGCGAATGCCATCGGGTAACGGTCACAAACTGCATTATTGAGACACTGTGCGTTGGACTAAAATTGGGATGTACCGAGTCGAGTAAAGATATGACCGATGTAACCTTCAGCAACTGCATCATTAATAAATCATCGCGGGCCATTGGCATTTATGTGAAAGATGGAGCCATTTACGATCGGATTACCATTTCGAATGTAACCGCAAATACCAATGCGCCCCTTATTTTTAACCGTCCGATTCACATCATGGTCAACCGGTGGAAAGATACCAGTCCACTGGGAGGCATCCGGAATGTGCTGATCAGCAATTTTATTTGCGAAACCGAGGGTCGTATAATGCTTACCTGCGCCGAAGGTGGATTTATGGAGAATATCGTTTTGCGAGACATTATACTTCGCTATCCAATGATTGAAGACCCCCTTCCGATGCTTGCCGGAGCTGGCAGTTCTCAGTTCCCCAAAATGCAGGATCATCCTGAGGCCGTTGGAGCTTTGGCAGCGATTGTTTCTGAAAATATTACCAACTTAGTAATTGATAACCTGATGATTGATTGGCCTCAATCCAAGACAATTCCTCAACTCTGGAAACATCCTGAGCGTATTGAAAACGGGAGCCCCCGTATTCATCGTGTGGATTATTCGAAATCGCGACAAACTGAATTTAGCGCATTTTGGGGAAACAAGCTGAAAGGTGGATTTATCAACGCTCCACTGGCCAATTCTTCATCGGGAGAAAAGATAAAGTTCGACCTACGAAACTCCGATATTCAACTAACTAATCGAAAAACTCATGACTAAACTTTTTATTTACTTCATTTTTTTGCTGGTACTCACCAATGCAAGTGCCCAGCAATCCGACGAATTTCTCACTTCGCTTTACGACAAACTGCACGATTCGCCCATGCAGCAAAAAATAAAACAAATAGCTCCGATGCCTTTTGGAGTGGTTTTTTTGCCCTGGGCCGGATGCACTGAACAGGATATGCGCAATCATTTCCGGACGATGAGAAAATTGGGTTTCACCAACCTAAAGCAAACCATGGCAACACCCGAATGGCCCGAAAAGGAAATACTTCGGATTGCACTTGAAGAAGGAATCATACCCTTTTGGTACGGCGAAGGTGGCTGGGAGCCGATTACTCCGGAATTGCTGAAAAAACTGGGTATTCCTGAAAAAACACCCATGGCCGACATTCGAAAAGACCAAAGGATGCTCGACTACCAGAAAAAAGTTTTCTACAAACAACTCGAAGGCTGGAAAAAGAACAAACCATCGTACAACGGGAAAATTTACTTTCATGAAGCCGATGCCTATTTACGCACTGCTGACGTAAAACCGTTCAAAGAATGGGTAAAAATGCAGTACAAAACCATTGGAGAACTGTCGAAAGCCTGGAACCAATACGAAGTGGGCATTTGCGATAAACCTTACCAATCGTGGGTCGATTTCGATAATGATCCGTTGGTCAAATCAATTCCTGGTAGCGACGAAATTATTCCATCATCAGGTCGTGAATACGGACAAGTGCGTGATATTCTCCGTTACAAAGCCGACATGAATATCGAATATATCCGGCAAACGGTAATTCCCGATTTTCCGGAACAACCGGTTCGGGCCGGTGGCGAAATGGGATTGTTTTTACCGTTCGCCTCCCGTGGAACCGATATGGAAGGAATTGCCGAAACCATGAAAGACCGCGGTTCGTTTTATCCATCGATTCACCTAGCCTGGCATTTCGAAGAAACCGAATACGAAGTAGCTCGTTGCATTTACATGCAATCGTCGATTTGTACCGACTGGTTTAAAGGAGCTTGGGCGGCAACCTGGGAAAGTACAGGCGGTCCGCAACAATTCAGCGGAGGCAAAGGGTGGGACCGCAAAGGTCAAGAAGGAACAGCCGGATATACTGTTAACACCGGAACGATGACACAGTTGTTGCTTTCTTATCTGGCCGGTGGATTCAAGGGAGTTGGCCTATGGGCGTGGAATTATCGCGGAGCTGGCTGGGAATCGGGAGAATATGCATTACTTAACCGCCAAAACGAACCAGGAGAACGGGCTATCCGGGCAGGGCAAATTGCCAAAGCTGCCAATAAATACCGCGATGAACTGTGGAAAGCTCACAAAGAACCAGTTGTTGGAGTGTTTGTAAACTGGGACAATGAAGCAATATGGGCGGCTCTATCCGGCCCCGGAAGAACCCATTTAAAACACTACCCTGTTCAGGCCCGGATAGGAATTAGCCGTGCATTGATCAATGGCAATATCCCATGGGAACATGTTACTCCATCTGATTTGAAGGCTGGACTGGGAGCCCGGTATAAAGTGATTTATCTGCCAGCACAGGCAGCCATCAACCAGGACTTGTTTCCTGTTTTTGAAGAATATGTCAGACAGGGCGGTCGTTTGGTTTTAGATGCTCCAGGAGGTTGGTGGGACGAAAGGGGAAAAGTACTGAACACCGGAAAAGGATCGGCTTTTGAACGGATTTTCGGAGCCTCCATCACTGATTTTCAGTACTCAAACAATGTCCCACGAAAAATTGGCGACCAAACCCTTTCTGGATTTGTATTCGAACTGAAACCCACTACTGCCCAAATAATCGAAAAATTCCAGACTAACGAACCAGTCGTTACGGAAAACAAGCTGGGAAAAGGAACTGCCGTCATTCTGGCTGCTGACGCATCATTTGGCATGAAAAACCGGGGCAATACGTTTATGGAAGACTGGACCCTGCGCCATTCGCTGAAAAATCTGGCCATACCTTACTCTTGCCCGAATTCCATAGTTTACCGATTGGCAAGTCCAACAGCCGATCATTACTTTTTCATTAACGACGATGAAGCAAAAACGACTTCGTTAAAATTTGCACAGTACAAGTATAAATCAATTACCGATGTTTTGACCGGAGAAAAGCTTAGCCCAGAGTCGATCGCACTCGAAAGCCACAGCGGAAGATGGATCAGATGTGAAAAATAAAGTAACTATGCGAATAACATTAAAAACCTGGCTGCTTGTTTTTTTGATTGGAGGATTTTTGTCCTCCTATGCGCAAAAACAATCGTTCTTTTCTCCTGAAAAAGCACTGATGCCTGTTGGAGCCTACTATTATCCCGAACACTGGGATCGAAGTCAATGGGGACGTGACCTGAAGCGGATGAGCGAATTAGGTTTTTCGTTCACCCACCTGGCCGAATTTGCCTGGGCCAATCTGGAACCAGAAGAAGGATGGTTTGATTTCGAATGGCTCGACTGGTGTATAGCCGAAGCGGCCAAAAACGGATTAAAAGTGATTCTTTGCACACCGTCACCATGTCCACCGGCCTGGCTAACCAGCAAATATCCTGAAATACTGAATGTAAATGATGCAGGTATCCGCTCGGCACATGGCGGCAATCGGCTTCATGCCAATCAAAGTAACCCCATCTGCCGGAAATATATTGAGCGAATCGTAACCGAAATGGGGAAACGCTACGGAAACGATCCGCGAATCTGGGGATGGCAAATCGACAATGAACCTCATTTGGGAACAATCTATGATTATTCCAACTTTGCTCAGGTCGACTTTAAAAACTGGCTACAGAAAAAGTACAATAACTCAATTTCAACACTCAATTCTGCCTGGGGAAATGCCTTTTGGAGTAGTTCATACAACAACTTCAATCAGATACGCATTCCCAACGAAAAGGAATCGTCGTCGAATCCTCATGCCCTGCTCGATTACAGACGTTATACTGCCGATGGCTTAGCCGGGTCCATCCGATTTCAGGCGACACTACTCCGGAAACTGGTTTCACCACAACAATGGATTACGACCAATTTCGCCTATTACAAATTTCTTCCGCCGGTTGACCTGTTCCGCAACAAAGGCGATCTTGACTTTGCCTCGCACACCATGTACCTGTTGAGTACCTTTCTGAATTATCCTGAAGGGGCATTAAACTTCCGTCTTGGCAGTGGAATGGAACTTTCGTTCTCGAACGAGATGGCCAAATCGATTCAAGGATATACCGGAATCATGGAACTTCAGCCCGGGCAAATCAACTGGGGTGTATACAATGCACAACCTCTGCCGGGTGCTGTTCGAATGTGGATATGGCACAGCTTCGGGCTGGGAGATCAGTTCACCTGCACCTACCGTTTCAGGCAGCCGCTGTTTGGAAGTGAGCAAACACACAAGGGGATTATAGAAACCGACGGAATTACCGTTGCCCGTGGAGGGAAAGAATATGTCAAGGCAATTGCTGAGGTTAAAAATCTCCAAAAGTACTATCAACCCAATCCACTTGTCCCTATCTCGGTGGCATCGCGAAAAACTGCCTTTTTGTGGAAACAGGATAATCTTTGGGAAATGCAGGTTAGTCCACATACCAAATTATGGGACAGCTGGCAACATTATTACACTTACTACGGGAACTTAAAAACAATGGGAGCCACAGTGCAGTTTATTCAGGAAACCGATGTATTTGATCCGAAAGAGTTTCCTTTTATGGTTGCTCCAGCCTATTCGATGGTGGACGAAAAAATTATCGCCAAATGGACCAGATACGTTGACGATGGAGGCCATTTGATTTTAAGCTGTCGCTCCGGACAAAAGGACAACAATGGACATTTTCACGAAACCTTGTTGCAGCAACCCATCTGGAAACTGATTGGTGCAAAAGTGGAGGATAACGATCAGCTGCCACCCGATCGCAAAGCCAGCGTTTTGTTCGATGGTAAAAATTATTCATGGAGTGTTTGGGGTGAACTTTTGACTCCGCAAAAAGAAACAGAAACAGTGGCAACCTATTCTGATCAGTTTTATGCCGGAACTTCCGCTGTTGTTAACCGAAAATTAGGTAAAGGAACAGTTACATATTTGGGCGTTTGGACCAATGATGGAGAACTTGAAAAACAGGTATTACGAACGATCTATCAGCATGCAGGCATACAAATTCTTGATCTTCCGAATTACGCCTTCGTTGAATGGCGAGACGGATTTTGGGTGGGGGTGAATTATACATCTGAAACGGTAAAACTTCCCATTCCGGCAACAGCAAAAATGCTGATCGGAACAACGGAAATTAAACCCGGCGAAGTTGCAGTGTGGATGGAATGAAGCTTCCTTCCGAGGTCTTGAATATATTACCAAATGATTGAAAATAATAGGTTATGAAATATCAGAAACTAAGCTTTATTTTGCTGATCGTCTGGTCGTGCAGTATCCCGTTAAAAAAAATGGCCCCGGAAACGCAGTCAATTCAAGACACCTTGATTGTTCTTCGCAATGATTCGGTGACCCTTTCCATTAGTCGATTTGGTGGAGCAATCGTTGATTTTCATTTCACCAACCAGAAATTGAATCCGCTTGATTGGAAAGTTTTACCCAACGACATGCCCGAAAACAATAAAAAAGGAGCACCGTTTCAGGGACATTTTCTGTGTGTCGGACGTTGGGGATCGCCCACCGAAGGCGAAAAACAGGCGGGAATTCCACACAACGGCGAACCTGCCAATCAATGGTGGGTATCGCATCAGGATACTATTATCGGCCAGGTAACCATGCAAACCGAAGCTCCTCTGGAACAATGGAAAATGGAACGCAGCATTCAGCTTTCAGCCAACGAAGCCTGTTTCGAGGTTCAGGAAACGCTGACAAACCAGTTAAATACCGGACGTTTTACGGCCATTGTTCAACATGCCACCCTTGGAGGAGCTTTTCTGGATGAAAGTGTGGTAGTTAATAGCAATGCCGGAGCTGGTTTTAATCAAGTGTTAATTTCCAGATCGCTTACCGGATTTGAATATCAATGGCCAATGGCCTATTCCGATTCGTTTAAAAACACCATCGATCTGACCAAATCATCTGATTCAAAAGGATATGTATCTACCCATGTAATCGACCATGAAATCGGGTGGGCAACTGCCACCAATCCGGGTAAAGGATTGCTGATCGGGTATGTATGGAAAACTGAAGATTATCCCTGGTTGCATGTCTGGAAGGGTATTAAAGACGGCAAATTGTGGACCAGGGGAATTGAATTTGGAACAACTGGGTTGGGCGATACTTTTTCTCCTGAAGATCGGGCTGCAATTACTTTCCACGGTCGAAACAACAACTTGTTCGTGGATGCCAAATCAGCCTTCACCAAACGATATACCTGTTTCCTAATCCGTATTCCTGTCGATTTTGTAAAAACAACTTCCGTGCTGACCACTCAATCTTCAATCAAGGTTGATTACCAACCAAAAAATGGAACTATCAGAACACTGTCAATAACCAAACGATAAAAAAACTTATGAAACGCAGTGAAATTAACCAATTGATCAATTCCTCTATTGATTTTTTCAATCAAATGAACTTCAAGCTTCCGCCATGGGCGTACTGGACACCTGAAAACTGGAAAGGGAATTACGACTCGTGCAGTGAAATTGTGGACAATATGCTGGGCTGGGACCTCACTGATTTTGGCAGTGGCGATTTTCATCGGCGTGGGCTTATTCTGTTTACCATCCGCAACGGCAACATAAAAAAAGACAATAAACCGTATGCCGAAAAAGCCATGATTGTGGAAGAACTTCAGGAAACCCCGATGCATTTTCATTGGAGCAAAATGGAGGATATCATCAACCGGGGTGGCGGAAACCTGATCATCGAATTGTATCAATCAGATGAGGACGAGAAATTCTCCGATCAATCTTTTATTGTTAAAACAGATGGAGTCATTCGAAATCTGAAGCCCGGAGATAAAATAACCCTTACTCCCGGTGAAAGCATTTGTCTGGAACAGGGAATCTATCACCAGTTTTATGGAGAACCCGGAAAGGGAAAAGTATTTGTTGGTGAGGTTAGTGCTGTCAACGACGACACTTGCGATAATCGTTTCTTTCAGCCGGTTGGCCGATTCCCTGAAATTGTTGAAGATGAAAAACCAATTCACCTTTTGGCATCCGACTATCCCAAATACCTTTAAACAATGAATCTGAATAAAATCATTGTATCTGGTGTCGGCTGCGCATTGGTCGATTTACTTTACACCGACATCCGGTTTCATTCCGATTCATTTCAAAAGTATGTTTCGAAGCGTGCCGGAGATGGAGGCCTGAGTCCCGGCAAACTGGTTTTCACTGAAGAATTAGAGCACTTTTCATCAAAATCTTACCCACTTATTGTTGAAGAGATATCTGACGGTAATTCGCCTGCTGCCTTCAATGTAGGAGGTCCTGGTCTGGTTTCCTTGATTCATGCCGCACAGATGCTTCCCCCTGATGACTTTGATGTGCGTTTCTTTGGAGTCACTGGAAATGATTCAAATGCCAACATAATTTTTGAATTGCTCAAGGAAACTCCTCTTGACATCTCCAACTTCAAGATAGGAAGTGAAAGAGCCACGCCATTTACAGATGTGTTCTCAGATCCAACTTTTGACCATGGGCAAGGGGAACGAACTTTTGTGAACAATATTGGTGCCGCCTGGGATTTTTCGCCGGAGAACCTGCCGGATGATTTCTTTCAATCACACCTGGTTTGCTTTGGAGGAACTGCTCTTGTACCTCAAATACACGATCATCTATTGGAATTATTGACAAGAGCGAAGCAGCACAATTGCATTACGATCGTCAATACCGTTTATGATTTTAGAAATGAAAAGGCTAATCCCAATGGGAAATGGCCGTTGGGAAAGGATGAATACAGTTTCAGTCTGATCGATGTGCTGATCATGGATAGGGAAGAAGCATTGAAATTATGTGGACAAAATACCATTGGTTTAGCTGCTGAATATTTAAAATCGCTCAATGTTCCATCATTTTTTATAACCAACGGATCAGGGAATATTACAGTAGGATCGAATGGAAAATTTTTTAAAGAAACGTTCTATGGGGAATTTCCTGTCTCCGCCAGCGTGGCTGAACAGTCTTTTAGGAAAGGTGACACTACAGGATGCGGCGACAATTTTGCCGGAGGAATCATTGCTTCCATCGCTGAACAATTGCAATTCGGTGCTGCCGGATCCCTTCATCTCCAGGAAGCACTGTCCTGGGCAGTAGCTTCAGGGGGCTTTGCCTGTAGCTACATTGGCGGCACGTTTTTTGAACAATCGCCGAAAGAAAAGCGACTCAAAATCAGCGAGTACCAGCAGGCTTATCTGAAACAAATTGAGCTCAAAACCGCTTCTAAGGATAACAAACTGGTGCTTTTTGGTGCAGGAAGGATCGGGCGTTCATTTATTGGACAACTTTTCAGTGAAGGCGGTTACGAAGTGGTATTTGTCGATATTTTTAAACCCGTTATCGACGAAATTAACTCTCGGAGAAATTACAAAGTCATCCTGAAAGATGCTCGGGAATCGGTGATAATTGTTGAGAATGTGAGAGGAATTCCGGCTGACGATATCGCTCAGGTAGCATATGAGATAAGTACTGCGAGACTCCTCACTGTTTCTGTAGGAATGAATGGACTTAAAGGGGTTTTCCCATTGATTGCCAGCGGCTTATTGTTTCGCTACAAGAAAACACCTGCAGCTGCAATTGACATCATTATCGCTGAAAATTTAAGGGCCGCCGCTGATTACTTTGAAACCGAGCTTCTGAAACTACTACCCAAATCTTATCCATTTCATCAATTGGTTGGGCTGGTAGAAACGAGTATTGGGAAAATGGTTCCAATCATGGAACAAAAAGCTCTTCAGGAAGACATTTTGCAGGTATTTGCAGAGCCTTACAATACCCTAATTTTAGATCGTAAAGCATTCAGAAATCCAATTCCTGAAATGGAAGGATTGGCTCCAAAAGACAACATGAAAGCATGGGTTGACCGCAAGTTATTTATCCACAATCTGGGACACGCAGCAACAGCCTATCTTGGTCATCTGCACTACCCCCAAATGGTCTACATACATGAAGTGCTCGAAATTCCGGAAATTATTTCCGAGGTCAGGGCCATTATGCAACAAGCAGCTCAATTGTTGATTAAAAAATACCCATCAGAATTTAATGATCAATCGATGACTGAACACATCGACGACCTTCTAAACCGCTTTATGAACAAAGCTTTGGGGGATACTATCTTTAGGGTTGGCTGCGACTTACCCAGAAAATTAGGATCAAATGATCGTCTTTCCGCAGCTATAAAACTGGCAATCGAGATGAAAATGCCTTATGATAAAATTTTATTCGCACTGGTGTGTGGCTGCCATTTCCGGGCAACTGATCCTGAAGGGAAAATGCATCCTTCAGACGTTGAATTTACCCGCTCGTATGACAAAGGGATAAAAACGGTTTTGTCAACACTGTGTGATTTTGATCCTGGTATGCATAAACAAATTTTCATCCAGGCTGCCCTGCTTGAAAAGGAAATAGGCGCAGCATTTAAAAGAAATGTATTCTAAAATCTGTATGTTAATTCCAGCTAATATCAAAGGGAATGGATAACGACCGAAGAGATTTTTTAAAGTTGACTACTTTTGGCGCAGTCGGTGCAGCATTAGCAAATCCACTGAAAAGTTCATCATCCAATGGACAAGGACTCTTCTTCACTCCAGGGGCCAATGGTGGAGCCATGTCCAACACTTCAGACTCTATTAGAAGAATACGGATGCGTGAGGTCGAGATCCAATTGCTTGACCATCTTGGTAATCCTTTAAAAAACAAATCGGTAGAAGTTTTACAGACCAAACATTCTTTCCTTTTTGGCGACTGCAATCCCAACATGAACAGCATGTACCGCATGGGACAGGCTGCTGCTGAGAAGCTGGATGTATACCGGAAACTCTTTTCAGGGACGCTCAATGCAGTTAATTCAACCTGTTACTGGACAGAGCGCCCCAAAAACAACATGGCCAAAACGGAAGCTTTCCAGGGCGAATTTAAGCTGGATGGTTTTTCCGATACCGTCGATTGGGGCATTGCCAATGGCTTAACAGTGAAAGGACATCCCCTCTTTTGGACAGTACCCAAAGCGGTTCCTGACTGGATGTCGAAATACGATTATCCCACCAAACTGAAATTTTTGGAAGTTCGACTTCGTTCGCTGGTTGGTCGTTTCAAAGGTAACGAAAACTCAAAAGTCGGAAAGATTAAAAACGTTACATTCTACAATATCTCCGGAAGTTGTCAGGGAACTTCAAGGATAGAAGGTTTTCCGGAAAAACCTTTGGAGAATATCAAATTCAATGACATAGCAATGACTATCTACAGTGAATCGCTGCCGGATAAACGAGCTACGCATGGATTTCTGGCACACGATGTAAGCAATCTTTCAATGTACAATTGTGACCATCGATGGAATGAAGAAAAGCCGGAGCCAAATTGGAGTAGTGCTTTCTTTTTTGAGAACATCCAGGATTTACGTCTGGATAAAATTTCAGGGAAACAGGCTTCTGACACCAATCATCCGGCTTTACTACTCACCAACCTCCGGAATGGAATTGTAGAAAGATGTTATGCCAAACCAGAAACAAAAACATTTATTCAGGTATCGGGTAAAACAACCCAAAATCTGACATTCAGGAATAACTACCTGAAAAATGCACGAGTGGAATTAGAACGAGCTGAAAACGTTAATACCTCAGAGCTAAACCTTGAAACAGCTAAAATCAGTAACAATGATAAAATCGTATATTTTCCCCATTGGCTTTGCTTTTTTGTTGATTCAAAATGTTGTAGCACAGAATTCTAGGGCGGACAACGAAATACAGGATCTGGTGCAACAAACCAAAATCATGGCAAACTATGCCCATTATAAACCCAATTTTCACATTAAAAAAGCCTTATACAAGTTTCATGGAGCAACCGGCGACTACCAAAATTATTTTTGGGAAATCAGAGATGGAGAAAAAATTGTTGCCGTTTTTTTACAGGAACCTCAATCGCAAATTGATGTAATTGCGCCTACCCCCGAAATGGCTCCCACAAAATTAGATCTTCCGGCCAGATACCATTACGGTGCGATGTTTGGCACACGGTTTACTACCATTGCTTATTGGCCCGAATTTAAAATATCCGGCGACAAACACGAATTCCATTTTGTTGGTAGTGGCGATTCGCTAACCATTGTCGAATCGCAGGAATGGCTGCCCGAAGGTAAATTCAAGTGTAGGGCAAAATCGGTACACCGGGCAACCCTGCGTATCGATCCGGTTTTTGGATATGTTTTCGACCTACATTGTACATTCGAAACCGATAAGTTTATTAAAGGAGGCATCGAATTTACCAATTTGCTGTCGCCCGAACAATCCAATCCATGGCCGGAAAAATGGAAGTTCGATTATACGATCTATTCATCAGCCGACACTTCAGCTTATGTTCGTTTTTCAAGTAATCTGGCAGCCGGCGACTTGTCCGACGAAATTCAGCACAAATGGGGAAAAGGAACAACAACCCGCAACGGAGGATTAATGGCCTTTGTCGACAAGGGAAAATATTCACCAGCTCTGCTTCGAACCGGAAACGCAACGTACGTTCAAAATACATGCAATGTTTGGCTCGATCAGCACAACAAAGCTTTGCTTCCCGAAAAACCTGATGCTGATGGAATGTACCGCGTGAATCCACGATTCCGGTTTGTTTATCTTCCACCCCAAATGGCCAATTATCTGATTGAAAATTCGGTTCCGTTCAAGTTGAAAAAAGATTCTATGGTTCAGATTCGGCTGGGTGTGGATGAAGGATTTGAAGAACAACCCTTGTCGACCTCAACAAGCATTCGTGGCATTTGCAAAGGCTGGTGGGAAAAGGATTTTGTGATCGATCAATCTCTGGCACATCGTGGGAAAAAATCCATCCGCATTGATGGGATTACCGAGGAACAGTCGCATCAGAAATATGCCAATTTTATTATCACTCCACAGATTTTGCTCGAGCCCAACTGCACCTATAAGATTGAAGCATATGTCCGCACATCAGGGAATGTAAAGGCTTTTATCTCGGCCGACCTTTATGAATGGACTCCACACGATGAAGCATGGCTGAAAAAACAGCAGACAAACCAGAGCAATCAGCAAAATAAATGGGGAAAAATAGAACTTGTTTTTACAACTCCCAACTACGACCCATTTGCCGATTTACGATTTATGGCAATTGGAGATGGATTTGCCAATTTTGATGATTTTAGCTTCAAAAAAGTACAACCATGATAAAAAAAATCATTTACACGTTTGTTTTTCTCGGTCTGGCAATATGTTCAAATGCCCAACCCTGGTCATGCTCAACATATCCCGACGAAGCTGGCTTCCAGCAGCGCATGAAAGGCATGTTGCAAAAGATCGCCACAAAAGAATTTGGCAAACGAAGTCTTGCAGAATCAAAGTGTCCGGATACCGGCCTTCTGGTAAAAGTCTGGGCTGTCGAAGGTGAAGAGATCATTTCGCCCTACACCGGCCGGAAATACCAACAAGGCCCTACTGGTTATTTTGGTCCCAAAGCAAGGAATGAGAAAGGTGAGATTATTGCTTTTGGCGGTGACCCTTTGAAGTACGACCTGCCTCCGGCAACCGCCGCTCTGCTTCTTAATCCGGAGAATTCGCAGGCCAGGGCATTTGTCTCCATTCCTGGAAATTTGAAGCAGCAATACCACTTTGCATGTAAAAACTGGGCAAGGTTTTATCCGCTACTGGCAGAAAAATTGGGGTCTGAATGGCAGGAACAATTTCAAAAACAGGTGGCAGAATATGCAGAAGAACGGCGCCCCTCCGACGGTCCCAGCAGAGAAATGCTGAAGTTGGTTACTGCTCACAATTTGGTAGGACAACCCGGCTTTTTGCTAGGTGGAAATCCGCTTGATGGGGGAACAGAAAACCACAAAACCATGTGGCGCACCAGTTGTCTGCTCTACGCCCAGCTTTTTCCCAATTCAGCCAAAATCTCCGGATATCCGGTCAAAGAGGCTGAAAAGCTGACAATTGAGATGTTGCGCAACTACCTGAAAAGATTGCTTGTCACTGGTAATGGTGAATATGATTCCCAGATCTATTATCCGCACAGCATAGAAGGTTTTCTGAATTTGTACGATTTCTCACCGGATGAGGAAACCCGTCAACTGGCTAAATTTGCCCTTGACTATTATTTTCTTACCTATGGTTTGAAGGTCATCGACGGAACCATTGCCGGAGCTCAGAAAAGAGGCTACCTGTCAGGTTCAGTACCAAATGAAATGGAGGTGATGCAGTGGGCCTTTTTTAACAACACTTCACGTAGCATGGCCGGGCAATCTGTCACCATACAACAAGCCACTACCAATTACAGACCCAACAGAATCATCTGCAACATTGTTAACAAGCAGCTTAAAATGCCCTTCGAAGCAAAAATGAGCCGCCCCTTTTACCATATGGATCATCCCCATGCTTTTGCCGAAACATTCTATTGTTCCGATTCCTATGCCTTGGGAAATATCCAGATGACAATTGTGGACAATCCCAATCAACAGATGGTCTGGTCCATTGTGGCCAAAGGAACAACCGCACCGCTCTGTTTCAGTGGCGGCCAGCCCATGAGGGGAAGTACTTCGGGTCACAGTCCATATACCCAGACCCTGCAATCCAAGGAGACTTTGTTCGTTCTGACAGCTCCTACAAGGGTCATCGTTGCAACTGATACTGCAATTGCTCCTAACTATTCCAAGGTAAAACGTGATAACCTTTGGTTGCTCCCTGATATTGAACAGGGAAATAATTTTGAACCCAGGAACCGGCAGAAATATGCAGCAAAAGATTTGTTGCCCCTTGAAAAACCAAAAAATCAGTCAGGTGAAGAATTGGAGCGATTTTGGAACGAAAGCAAGGGATCTGCCTCCTCTTGGTTTTACTATCCCCAACAGCTTCAACCCATTGAAATAGATGGAAAATTCTTTTTCGAAGCCGAACACATGTTGCTGGCAATTATCCCGGTAGGCAAGGATGGGTACTGTTTATCTCCTTCTGATAATTCGCTTAACCCAGTAAGCCCGGAGGTGCAGAAATTCTTTCGTGATTACAGTTTGCTGGTTTTCCCGGGACTGATTTCCGGTTATGTGGTAGAAACGGCAGAGAAAAAAGAGTTCGGCAACATACAGAATTTTATCGAAGCAATCGTTCGAAAAACAAAACTGGATCTTTCCAGACTTGAACAAAACATGCAAGTGAATTACCATTCACTAAAAGGAGATGACATTACCATGAATTACAATGCCGAAGGTCTGCGGTGCAATGCCACCATCAACCGCAAGAAACAAAATTGGGACAAATTCACCGAGGGATCGGTGTACCTTTCGCCTTATCTTAGAATAAACAAAGGGATGATGAAAGTGTCAGACGGAAAGTCAGGCTACCTGGTCGATTTTCGTGGAGATCTTCCGGTATACAAGGAATTAACAACAAATAAATCACCACAATAGTTTCTGCTTTTGGCCCAGCAAAGAGGCCAATCAATCCTGGGGAAAAGACAATCGCAAAGACATCCTAGCAACAATAACAGTCAGGGATGGACAAGCTTGTAGTTTTGGAAGAATACAAGGGAATGGGAAAGTCCTACGGCTACAATAGAATGAAGAGACCCTGTGACCAATAGAATTTAACAGCAGCCAATACGATCCCCATCAATTGGCTGCTGTTTTTATATCCTGGCCAGCTCCTTCACCCTCGCCCATACGCTGTCGTCCACCGGTATTCCAAGCTCACTGTTCTCTTTTCTGTTTTTTTGCGACTGTTCCCCAGGATAATAGATCTCCCCACCTTCGTGGGTAGGAACTGCTGATTTTAGCTGTTCAATGGTTTCCTGTATAGCCTGTTCAACGAACTCCCTGGTATTCCATTTAAAGGGATCGATGGCGATAAATACCTGACAACAGCTGCCACAACTGCCCTTGCCTGCCTTGTCAATCCCTGCCGTAGTAAGACCTCCGGACAAAAGTGAGGCAATCAGGTCCAGCAAAACAGCAAATCCCGAACCCTTCCAGTACCCCATCGGCAGGATACGCCGGGTCTCCTCGATGAACCCGGGGGTATCGGTGAGATTACCCGCATGATCGAAACCTCCCGGAAAGGGCAATTTCTGCTCTTTCAGCCTGGTAACCTGCAATTTGCCGTAGGAGTATTGCGACATCGCCATGTCCAGCACAATCGGATTCCCCTCCCCGGGAACAGCCATGATGAAAGGATTGTTGCCAATGCATTCAGATTTTGCACCCCAGGCAGGCATGCAGGATTCGGTATTGGTCCAGCAAATGGCGATGTAACCCCTCCCGGCAGCCTGCCAACCATAGGTGCCTCCCCGCATCCAATGGGTGGTATTCTTCAGGCTTACGATGCCAAACCCACCTGCTTCGGCCAGTTCTGTGGCACGGTTCATGGCAAATTGTGCATTGAGAATGCCGGGACCCAAATTCCCGTTGTAGATTTCCATGGCGCCAAGAGCGATCTCCAGGCTGGGCTCTGCATCCGCATCCACCCACTTTTTGTTCAAATAATCCACAAACCTTTCCACACGGTTCAACCCGTGGGAATAGACTCCATCCCTGCTGCTTTCTGCATGGATTCGTGCACAGATGGCCGCTTTAGCTTCAGGCATACCGGCAAGGAGAAAGGCCTGCTTGATGGTGGCCTCCATCACCTCAAAACTTACTCTGGTCATTTTAAATGGTGCTTTTTAGTTTGGCTGAAACAATAAACAGCAGGTTAAAATTAAATTTATTTTTAATTGCAACATCACTTAACTTTGCAGACAATTAAAATTACCCGTTGTTTTGAGCAAACTCACCTATTCAATTTTGTTCCTCTTCCTTGCCGGATGGTTGTTGGAAGGTTGTAAAACCATTGAACCACCGATGCCGGCCGAGAGTTACAACAACATCCTTGTCAAGCCACAGCCTTCGGTGGTAAGCCTCTATGCCGACCTGGACCTCGACAGGTTATCGGCCATTGTCAACAACAACACGGACAGCGTCTTGTACGAAGACTCCAGTTTTGCCGGCGACAACATGACCCTGAAAGCCTGGAAAAATGGAGAGATCAGGTTCTCCCTGGCCGAAGATCTCCTCTCCTGGGAAATCCCCTTGCGGATTTCCGTCCAAAAAACAATGTTCCTGGTTGCCTTTAACCGTCCGATCGGTGATATCATGGAGAGCAAGGGGGAGATCAAACTGAAGTTCAAGACCCGGTTCAGGGTCAACAACGACTGGACCATCCATACAGAGACGACCCCCGCCGGTTACGAGTGGACCAAAAAGCCCACCCTGAAGATTGCCGGCATTACGATTCCTGTCTCCGCCATTGCCGATGTTTTGCTCAAATTCAATCTTGACAACTACTCCAAACAGGTGGACGAAACCCTTGCCTCCGGTTTTAATTTCCGGAAATATGCCGAAAGAGGTTGGCAGATGCTCTACGAACCCTTCAGGATCCCCGGAAGCTACCAGGCATGGTTATCCATGTCTCCCTCCTCCATTGCCATGCTTCCGGTTAAGGCAACCAATGGGAAACTCCGCTTCGGGGCGGTCGTCACCTCTGAGATTGAGTGCCTGATCGACAGAAAACCGCCGGTGACCAAAATCCCCCAGCTTCCCAACCTGAAACCCCTCGAAATGGCAGGAGATACCTTTCGCATCAACCTCCTGACAGATGTACCCTACCAGACCATCGAACGACTTACCATGGAAGAGGTGCGCGATTCGGTTTTTACTTTTGGAAAGAAGCAGGTTGCATTTGAATCTCTCCGAATCTACGGTACAGAGGGACGGATGGTGATCGAAACCGTGGTAAAGGGGAGCATCAAGGGGACCATGTACCTGACCGGCATACCCTATTTCAATGCCAAAGACACTACCTTGCGGGTGAAAAATCTGAAATTTGACCTGAAGAGCCGAAATCTTTGGATGAAGTCGGCCAACTGGCTCTTCAACGGAAAGATTGAAAGATCCCTGACAGAGGCCATAGCCATCCCCTTCAACAGCGACATCCGCGAAATTGAACGGCTCCTTTCCAGTTATCTGAACCACCAGAAACTTGGCTATGGATTTGAACTAAGCGGAAAATTGTCCAACATCACGGTATCCGATCTGTTGCTGACACCGGAGTCGGTCAAGGCCAACCTGGTCTTTTCGGGAAAACTCTCTCTCGGCATTGAAGAGACCGCCCTGAAGAGATAGCGAATTTATCTAACCATTTCTGAGAAGCTGTTTAAAATTATTACACAGAGTATTTATGACTCCTTGATGAAACTGATCATGTCATTGAAATTGTCGCTTTGTGCAAAATTTACAAGAGAAGAAATGAGGTACACAGAGAGAAAATCGCTTGCGATTTTCCAACTCTGTGAAAATCCGGGGTTTCTCTAATGAAAATTCAAAATAGCAGAAATTTCTATTTACTCTCTCTTTTCGATAAATAGTTAGATATTCTCTGTGTTATAAATTTAAACAGTCTCTGAAACGCTTGATCAGATGGTGAGCGTCATTCTTTCGGTGGCCACCATGTAGTGACGTGCAAAATTATCATCCTTCATGTAACCAATCAGCTCCTGTTGAAACGTTTTGGCCTCCTCCGACAGGGCTACTATTTTCATGTTGTTTCCCAAGTCATTGGGGTCTTTCTTCTGAAACTTGATCACTTCAATAAAATTGTCCATCCACTTTTCGTAGTTATCCATGAAGGCTTTTTGTTCTGCACTTAGCCCCGTTTCAATGCTTGCAGGGGCTTGTTCTCCCTGCATTACCTTCGTGCCGGTAAGGGTAACCCCCAGCGTAAGACCTAGTTTGGTTAAAAACCGCCGCCGGTTTTCATCGTATCCATTCATATTTTGCAGTTGTTAAAAGATTGGGGTTGGCTACCTTTTGAAAGGCTATTCCGTTGGTTGCCAGACTCCCTGAAATCAAGGTGGCAGGATTCATCCCCGCACTTTACCTGTGATCTCATGAGCGTCATTGGTTATTACGGATCCCGTTCAAGGTGGTTTCACCCCCCCAACTGTTCCAAACATCGGCAACACTTTGTACCTTTACACCACATGCTAGTCCCAATTTGAATATGAAACAGAATAAATTCCCATTTGCAGCTACCCTGACCCTGCTAATGCTGCTCAATTTGCCCCTCTTCTCGCAGGATCTTAAACCCCTTTATACAGCAGGAGAAGCGGAATATGCCTGTTTCAGGATCCCCGCGATCGTAACTACCCCATCAGGTACGCTGTTGGCCTTTGCCGAAGCACGGAAAACCGGATGCGGCGATTCCGGTGACATCGATCTGGTGGTAAAACGATCCTCTGACGAAGGAAAGAGCTGGTCAAAACTGATGGTGGTATGGGATGATGCAGCCAATACTTGCGGAAATCCCTCACCAATCGTGGATCGTGAGTCGGGAAACATTGTGCTGGTCTCCACCTGGAACCTGGGAACAGACCACGAAAAACAGATCATCAATGGAACCAGTCTGGATACCCGTCGAATTTTTGTCCTCACCTCTGCCGATAATGGACTGAGCTGGACCAAGGCAAAAGAGATTACTTCTGATGTTAAGAAGCCCGACTGGACCTGGTATGCAACGGGTCCCTGCCACGGAATACAGTTGCAGAAAGGACGGTTTTCCGGAAGGCTGATCGTTCCCTGCGACCACATTGAATCAGTGACGAACAAATATTTCTCCCATATTATCTATTCGGACGATCATGGTAAAACCTGGAAACTGGGAGGTTCCACTCCTCAGGATCAGGTAAATGAATGCACGGTGGCTGAATTATCAGCCAAAAAACTGATGCTGAATATGCGGAATTACAATCGAGCAGAAAAATGCAGAAAGGTATCTGTCAGCAAGGATGGAGGTACCACCTGGAGTGACATTTACACAGACAAGACATTGGTAGAGCCAATCTGCCAGGGTAGTCTGCTGACCTATGCCTGTCAAAAGCGAAACCAGCAGAGACTGCTCTTTTTGAATCCTGCAGATGAGAACAAAAGAAAAAATATGACCCTTCGGATTAGTTTTGACCAGGGAAAAACCTGGGCCAAATCAATCGTGCTTTTCCCCGGTCCCGCTGCCTACGGGGATCTGACACAATTGCCCAACGGAGACATTGGCTGTTTGTACGAAGCCGGCCCCATTAGCCCCTACCAGGGAATCATTTACCAGGCGGTCGCGCTGCGTGATTTGTAAAAGATTTCCAGCTGATAGACTTTTGAAAGAGGGGAGTAGGAAAATATTTCCTGATCTGCACCAACCATTCAAAGCGTCGCAAAGAATGTTGTTTGGGGAACGACCTCAAGTATACCGGATGCATTGGAGGAAGGGAAAGCTGACAAAGGTGTGAATTATGTAATCTTCCCAAATTGTTTTGTAACTGATATGGAAATAATTGAGCCTACATTGGGCCATTATTTTCAATCATCTTTCAGCTTTAATCTGGTTCCGCCTGGCTAGCCACCATTGCCTTTGAGAAATGGACAATTGGGTTTATACACGATTATTCGTTCGTCACGGGAAGTTGGGCTGGGAATAGTATCACAAAAATGAAAACAGTAAAAAACCCGGCATCTTTCGATCTCCGCTCCAGAGCAGAAGCAGAACCTGAACCAAACCCATCCATCCATCCTACACCTATTCAGGAGAATAGCAAAACCATTGAATTGGCCATGAATGCAGCCAACATGGCCTGGTGGAAAATGGATACAACTACCGGTCTGGTTATTTTCGGCCACCGCAAAGCCGAGATGCTGGGATACCCTCCCGAAAAATTTCACCACTACAGGGATTTTATGGCCCTGGTGCATCCGGATGATGGCGCCAGGACCATGATGGCCATGCAAAACCACCTGAGCGGAAAGGCAGACAAATACGAAGCCGAATACCGAATTTTAACAAAATCAGAAGGTTACAAATGGTTTTACGACAATGGCTCGGTTGCCCAAAGAGACAGCAGTGGAAAACCGCTGGTGGTGGCAGGTCTTGTTGTCGATATCAGTGACCGGAAGCGAGCAGAAGAATCACTGGTCAGCTCCGAAGCACGGTACCGGCGACTCTTTGAATCAGCCAAGGATGGAATTCTGATTTTGGATGCTGAAACTGGAATGATCATGGATGTGAACCCCTTTCTAATGGAGATGTTGGGCTATTCAGAAGATCAGTTCCTTGAAAAAGCAATCTGGGAAATTGGCTTTCTAAAGGATGTTGTTGCCAGTCAGGAGAAATTCCAGGAATTGCAGGAAACCAAATATGTCCGTTATGAAAATTTACCCCTGGAGACAGCTGATGGTCGAAAAATAAATGTGGAATTTATCAGCAATGTCTACCTGGTCGACAATAAGAAGGTGATCCAATGCAACATACGCGACATCACGAAAAGGAAGAAGGCAGAACTTGCCCTGCGCGACAGCGAAGAGCGATTCAGACATTCCTTTGACTATTCAGCCTCCGGAAGCTGCCTGGTGGGTCTCGATGGCAGATTCCAGCGTGTGAACCAGGTGTTCAAAGAGATGACAGGTTATGATGAAAGTGAGTTGGTCGATCTGCATTTTGCAGATATCACCTACGCCCAGGATCTTGAAATTGGCTCCTCCAAATTAAGTAAGCTGCTGAGTGGTGAGATTGACCATACCTCCTATGAAAAACGGTATGTAACCAAAGACAAAAGGATTATTTGGACACATGTCTCAGCATCGTTGATCAGGGATGCCAACCTCCAACCTCAGTTTTATATTACCCAGATTATTGATATCACCATTCAAAAAGAGAATGAAACAGCGCTGATAAAAGCCAAGAATGAGGCAGAAAAGAGCGACCGGCTCAAATCAGCCTTCCTTGCCAATATGAGTCACGAAATCAGAACCCCCATGAATGGTATCCTTGGGTTTGCCGGACTACTGAAAGAGCCGGGACTCACAGGCTCTGACCAAAAGGAGTACATAGACATCATCGAGAAAAGCGGTCTGAGAATGCTCAACATTATCAATGATATTGTCACTATATCCAAGGTAGAGTCAGGCCAAATGGAACTTTCTGTTAAAGAGACGAATATCAATGAACAGATCGAATACATCTATCTTTTCTTTAAACCGGAAGCCGACCAAAAGGGTCTTCATTTTCAATTTTGCAATTCATTGCCTTCGGATCAGGCTATTATTCATTCGGACGGGGAGAAAATCTATGCCATCCTGACCAATCTGGTCAAAAATGCCCTAAAATTTACCAAATCTGGCTTTATCGAATTTGGCTATGACCTGGTCCAAAAGAAAGATGCTGCTGAATTGAAATTTTTTGTAAAGGATTCAGGGGTAGGAATCGACAAGGATCACCAGCAAATCATCTTCGAAAGATTCCGGCAAGGCAGTGAATCCCTGTCCCGAAATTATGAAGGTGCAGGATTGGGATTATCCATCTCCAAGGCTTATGTCGAGATGCTTGGTGGCGCCATATGGGTGGACAGTGTCGAAGGGAAGGGATCAACTTTTTTCTTTACCCTCCCCTACAATCCGGAAGCGTTGGAAACAGCAGAAACAGATGCCTCCCTTGTCGTGAAAGAACCTATAAAAACCATTAAAATATTGATAGCCGAAGATGATGAGATATCCTCCCTCTATATTTCGACCATCGTCAAGGCATTCAGCCATGACATTTTGTGCGTAAGAAATGGGGCAGATGCGGTGGATGCCTGCCGAAAAAATCCGGATATTGACTTGGTATTGATGGATACCAAAATGGCCAAGATGGATGGACTCGAAGCCACCCGGTTGATCAGGGAGTTTAATACCAATGTGATCATTATCTCACAATCAGCCCTGGCATTGACTGGCGACAAAGAGCTGGCACTGGCTGCCGGCTGCAACGATTACATTGCCAAACCTATCGTGCGCCAAAATCTGCTGAAACTTATCAAGAATTATTTTCCGGACAAACTTGAGGTGTAATATCGGTATTTCCCCACTAATTCACCTGTTGAACAAGAAAATTCGGTGTAGAAATTGCTGGATCCTGATAACCGAAGCCAATGCGGGCCCACTATTTCGAGGCAGGAAGTTTAAATTCAAAAGGCACCTCGGTTGGAGGCAGACAACTTTCGTCGTTGCAGCACATAAACTCCACAGTCCCTTTTATCTCCACAGGTTTGGCAGACATCACCTTGACCTTTTGCCTGAATTCGGCCACTACGCCAAAATATTTCACCTTCATGTTGAACTGTTTGTCAAATACTTCCGTGGCAACCGGCTCTGAAATTTTCCCGAACGGCAGGAATCCCATCCCCTTTTCGAAAGTGAACTTGGTTGGGATTGGACCATTTTCCGGAATATCCTGCGAATAGAGGTGCCAACCCTTGTCGATGGTAGCGGTAAAAATGAGTTCCGCTTCACTCTTGCTGATACTCTTGAAACTGAAGCTCCATTTGACAGGAGTCAATACCTGGCCATAGCTCTCATTTACAGTGATAATTACAACAAGGGTAATAAATAGCCTTGAAAGAATTCTAATAGATGATACCATAAACAATATTTTTTAAAAGTCTGACAATGTTTAATTTAACTTATGAAAACAGAAATGCCCTCAGGGAAGATAAGCGGATAGCCAATCAGGGTTTTCTATCCGCCTACCTTATCCATAAGAGCTTCAAAAGTATTACTTTTCCGAAATGCTGAACACCTTTTTGTCAATGGGTTTTACCGTTGCTTCCATTACTTTTATCGTAATGATGTTGTTCAGGTTGGTTGAATGAGGTATCATTACTCCATTGACCGACTTATAATTTTCATATTTGGATACTGCTTCAATAAATCCACCACCCATTCTGGGATCAATCTTCCCAATGCTAACAATTTTTTTGATAAGAAAACTACCTTTGTCAAGGTAGTACTTATCGGTTCTATTGTTGAAAGTGCCTTTCAAAACATATTGATTGTCTGGATTGTCAGAATTTTCCTCAGCAAAATCAAATGAAACATTTTCCACCTTGTTCGCAAGAAATATTTCCAGTCCCGCCAACTTGCCTATCCAGGAACTAGCTGCCTTCTCCAGATCTTTCACATTTCCAACTGCAGTGTCTTTGTTAACTACCAAGTACCGATTTTTGAAAAAGTCTTCACCAACTGCAGGAAGAAGCGCTGCATTTTCTTTCGGACGGAAATTGAACCTTAGATTTTTGGGATAGCTGTATTGGCTTTCGTGCACTATTTCGATCCCCATGAATGATTGCAATGACTTAATTTCAAGACCATTGCCATGCATCAGATTCTCCGCACCCACCGCCTTCATGTGTTTGTCGAGGATCTGACCTAACTGTGCCTTGTAAAGATCGGCATCGATCATGGCCATGACCTCTTTTTTATTTTGTGGCTTGGACATATTGTCCGAAATGATTTTCCCCTCCGCATCAATGAGCATAAATCGGGGAATTGAATTAATTCCATAAGCTACCGGAAAGGCATTTTTGAAATTCTTTTCGGCATGAAGCACCAGATTATGAAGCTCTTCATCCTTTACACCTTTTAACCAGGCTTCTTTGCTTGCATCGAGCGATATACTTGCAAATACGATATCCTTGCCCGCATAAATTTTCTCAAGTTCTTTCATGTGCGGAATCTGTGCCTTGCATGGAGCACACCAGGATGCCCAAAAATCCAGCAGCAACAGTTTGCCTTTAAAGTCAGCCAAATGATAGGCCTTCCCATTTACATCGTGAAATTCAAAATCCTTGGCTGCAACTCTTTCCTTTTCTGTAACTCCGGAGGAATTGGCTTTCAGTGTTTCGTATTGCTTGGTGAAATTGTCGGTAATAATCTTGGAGGAATTGGCAAACAGGTAATCAATGTATTTTTGATGCTTGACTCCACTCACCGTCAGCTCCCTGCTAATCTTGTCATAGAAGAGGTAATTGATGACGCTCTTGTTGGGGAAATACTTGACACATGCTTCTGACGCAATGCTCTGCGCGATATAGCTACTCTTCTGATAATCCAGGATCAAGTCCCAATTCTCCAATTTTCGAGCAGCCAGGGAATTGGTTAAATCAATAAGATATTCCCTGTAGAGTGGAATTGTTAATACAGTATTTTTCATCTCCGAATGTGAAATCCCTTCCAAGAGAATCTCAATCTCCGACAAGGTCAATTTATCAATCAAAATATACTTTTTGACAGCCTCTGCGAACAAGTTAAAATCCTTTTTGAACTGGGGGGCCAAAGTGCTGATCAATTTTTCGTTGGAAGCGTTTTCAGCGACGGCCTTTTCAATAGCTCTGGAAACAAGTTCAGGCCTGTTAAACAGCTCTTTTCCCCAATCTTTGATGGTAGTTTTGAATCCATTTTCTTCGACGAACTTATAAAATTGATTCATTCCGGCATTCAACGTTTTAATTTTGCCGTCTGAAGGAACAATTGTCGCATCATTAAGGGTCGCCTTGTCAATATTGAGTTCAAAATTTTCACCCGGAACTACATAAAGGAAACTACTGAAACTTCCACCACTTTTAATTTCCAGAAACTGAGCCTCTTTCAGATCCAATTCCGCCTGAAAAGTATGCTGCTCTTTATCGACAGCAACCTTCTGCGTTTTCGCATCGTAGAAAAATTGTATTTCAGCCACTTTTTCGCCAGCGAATCCGGTAATTTTACCCGTCACGATACTTTTTTGTGCCATTACAGCCATCGAACAAACCGACAGGACCACCAATAACGAAAATGTTTTTATTCTATTCATTGCTTTGTAATATTTTAGATAATTAATTAATATCCAGGATTTTGTTTGATTTTTGGATTGGAGATCAGGTCTTTGTCCAAAATAGGCCATATTTTATAAGTGGTTTTCCAGTTGTCCTTCTTCCAGGAAAGTTTACCTACCAC
>CAMCBW010000037.1 GCA_945873105.1 Tangfeifania diversioriginum | reverse complement strand
GAGGTGTTTAAGAATCCCTACCTGGCAAGCACCCTTGAAAAAATCGCGGCAGGAGGTAGGGATGCTTTTTACAAAGGGGAAATCGCGCAGAAAATTGCGGCTTACATGAAGGAGCAGGGGGGATTCCTGAGCGAACGTGACCTCGCCGACCATCATTCCGATTGGGTCGAACCAATTTCGACCAACTACCGGGGATACGATGTATGGGAGTTACCACCCAACGGCCAGGGCACAGCCGTTTTGCAGCAACTCAATATGCTGGAGAATTTCGATGTCAAGGCAATGGGTTTCGGCAGTGCGCAATACATTCACACTTTTGTAGAGACGAAGAAACTGGCCTTTGAGGACCGGGCCAAATACTATGCAGACCCCGATTTCAATAAGCTTCCTATTGAGAAGCTGATCTCAAAAGCTTATGCCAAAGAGCGGCTGAAACTTTTTGATGCAGCCAGATCTGCCAGAAGCTATCCTGCCGGAAATCTGGAGCAGGGAAATACCATTTACATGACCACTGCCGACAAGGATGGCAACATGGTTTCGCTCATTCAAAGCAATTACCGCGGCATGGGTTCAGGTATGACTCCGGGTAAGCTTGGCTTCGTGTTACAGGACCGTGGTGAGATGTTCATCCTGGATGATACCCATATGAACCGTTATGAACCTCACAAACGACCATTTCACACCATCATCCCGGCCTTTATCACCAAAGATGGCAAACCATTTATCAGTTTCGGACTGATGGGAGGCTCCATGCAGCCGCAGGGCCATGTCCAGATGGTGGTCAACCTGATCGATTTTGGGATGAACCTGCAGGAAGCCGGTGATGCACCCCGTATCTGCCACGAGGGTTCCAGTGAGCCTACCGGGGAGACCATGACAGATGGCGGTGTAGTCTACCTCGAAAGCGGATTGCCCTACGAAACTATCCGTCAATTGCTTGGCAAGGGACACCTGGTGCAATACACCAATGGAATATATGGTGGATACCAGGCCATCAGATGGGATGCGAAGAACAGCGTCTATTTCGGGGCCTCAGAATCCAGGAAGGACGGGCAGGCAGCGGGATACTGATGCAAGGACTGTGAGACTTAGGGACTAGGGGACCTAGGGACGGGGAGACGGAGGGACGGAAAATGACGGAGAGACGGAGAGACAGGGAGACGAAGGGACGAGGAGACGGTAAATGATGGGAAGTGGAAAGTTGAGCGTAAAGAATTGAAACTGAGAAACGGGGACAGGAAAATGATAGAGAGACGGAACAATTGCCTTCTTTACCCCGAAGGGGTTAAAGCTCAATAGCCCGGGGTAAAGCGACGAAGGAGCGACACCCCGGGTAACGGAATGTCGGGAGTTCACCGTCCGCGGTAGTATTTTGAAACTAGCATGACGACGGGATCGGACGGAAGGGACGAATAAAGGAAGGAGAAACGGAGAAACGGAGAAACGGAGAAACAGAGAAACAGAGAAACGGAGAAACGGAGAAATGGGATACGTGGACAACTATAGTTGATCGAGGCGAAGTACTTTAGGCACTCTAGTCACTTTAGTTCACTTTAGGCACTTTCCTTGGCAACGAATGTTAATAAATTAAACAACTCTATAATTACTACTTAACATGAAGAGACGAAGTTTTCTAAACAGCTCGCTGGCTTTGGCGGGAATCATGGTTGTCCCAAGGCATGTGCTTGGCGGGACTGGTTTTACGGCCCCCAGCGACCGCTTGAACAAGGCGATCATTGGGGTGGGAGGCATGGGCCGCGGCCACATCAAATACGAAGATACAAGGGTGGTGGCGATCTGTGACGTGGACAAAAAACACATGGAAGAGGCCACAAAACTCATCCCCAATCCGGTGAAGAGCTACCACGATTTCAGGGAGTTGCTGCTGCAACCCGATATCGATATCGTTCACATTGCGACACCTCCCCACTGGCATGGCATCATGGCCATCGAGGCCGCCCGTGCAGGAAAGGACATCTGGTGTGAAAAACCGATGACCCGCACCATAGGCGAAGGACTCAGGGTGGTAGAAGAGATCAACAAATACGACAGGATCTTCAGACTCAACACCTGGTTCAGGTTCAAGGATACCTTTTATGGGTTGGGTACCGACGTGAAACCACTCAAAAAAGTGATCCAAAGCGGGATACTTGGTTGGCCACTGAAGGTCACTGTCAGCGGCATTACCGGCTACGACTGGAAATTCTACTGGAGCGGGGAGCGTAACCTCAAACCAATGCCGGTGCCGGAAGAGTTGGATTATGATATGTGGTTAGGGCCTGCGCCATACAAACCTTACAATCCGGAGCGGGTGCATTCCAAATTCAGGGGCTATTGGGATTACGATGGCGGTGGACTGGGCGACATGGGCCAGCACTACCTCGATCCGGTGCAATACCTCCTGGGCAAAGACGATACTAGTCCCATCAAAGTGGAAGTGGATGCACCCGAGCAGCATTACGATGCAGTGGGATCCTGGCGAAGGATCGAATATACCTATGCCGATGGTTGCAAAATCATCCTGGATGGAGAGAACCGCGACAAGGACGCGGCTTACATCGAAGGCCCCAATGGAAAGATTTTCAGGGGATTCAAATCAACGATCCCCAATCTTCAGTCTTTTATCGAAACCCTTCCCGAACCTGAGGTACAGATAACCACCTTCACGGAATCGGTAAAGACCCGGAAGAAGTTTGCCCTCAATGAGATGAATGGCTACCATTCCTGCACCGTGGTCAACATGGGTGTCATTGCCCTGCAACTGGGCCGCACGCTTCATTTTGATCCTGCCACCCAGCAGTTCATTGACGATGAAGCCGCCAACCGGCTCATCAACCAACCCATGCGTGCACCGTGGAGTATTTAGTGCTATAATTCAAAGAGATGCATCATTATATTTTGCGATCTCTGCGAAATCCTTTGCGAACTTTGCGAGAAAAATGATCACGCAAAAGGCGCAAAGAGAGGACGCAAAAAACGCAAAGAAAATTATTTCAGTTTCTACAAGATTAACTTTCCAAGAAAAAAGAAATGAAGAAATTAGTTTCGTTTTATACGGTTGTTGCATTGATACTTGCATTGGCATTCAATGGCATGGGGCAGATCAACCGGACCATCAACACCAAAGTGGCAGATGCTCTGGCACAGGTGCCAACCAAAGATTACAGCAAGCTAAATGCCTTGATGAAAGAGGTGGCTGGCATGAAAGAGGAGGGTTTAGCCCTTTTGGCAGCCAAAGTAGTTCCTGCCGGGACGGGGGATGATGTGGCTGCCCGCTTTTTGCTGGCAAGCCTGGCCAAATATGTAGCTGAAAATGGAAAAGAGGCCGACAAAGAGATGGTCGAATCCGGCTTGCTGAAAGCGCTTCAGGCTGCCCCGGAGGTTGAGGTGAAATCATTTTACCTCTCTCAACTCTACTTTGTAGCCACAGACCAGTCGGTCGGTCCGTTAAGCGGATACCTTCAGGAGGAGCAATTGTGCGATGCTGCAGCAAAGGTACTTATTGCCATAGCAACCCCGGCGGCAGGTGATGCAATACAAAAGAATCTTGCACCGGCAAAGGGATTGGCTGCACTGGCCCTCGCGAAAGCTGCCGGTCAACTCAGGATTGAAGCCAGCAATCCGGTGCTGATCAATAAACTAAACGGTGCTGATCCCAAATTGCAAAGAGTCCTTTTGGATGCATTGGCGCAGATCGCTGCTGCAGAGAGCTTTCCGGTTTTAAAGGATCGGGCCGCCAGGGTCAAATTCCTTTACGAACCTACCGGGATAGTGACTTCCCTGGTCACTTATGCTGACAGGCTTGGTGAAAAGGGGGAGTTGAAGCAATGCGAGAGTGCATTGAAAGTATTGATGTCCAATTGCAAAGAAACGAATCAGTTGCAATACCGTTCATCGGCTTTGGCGGTAAGGGTGAAATATTGGGGCATGGAGGCGTTGCCGCTCTTGCTGAAAGAGTTTGACAATGCCGACAAGGCTTACCGTGCAGGGGTGATGAATCTTGCCGCCACCTCCAAAGATGTGTCAGCCACCCGCCAGTGGATGGCTAAATCAAAAGAGGTGAATGGCGAACCCCGGTCGGAAATTGTGGAGATGATTGGACGCAGTGGAGATACAAAATGGATGGGTTATATCATATCCATGCTGTCAGATCCTTCCGAATTGGTGAGGGAAGCCAGCCTGGATGCCATTGCCAATATCAAAACTGCCGAAGCAATATCAGTTTTGGAAAACCACCTGGTTCAGGGACAGGATGTGGCTGCTACCGCGAAGGTCCTATCCCGCAGATTGGATGCTGCTCACCTAAAAAACCTGGCAAATGCACTCGATGGAGCCCCAATGGCTGTCAAGGTGGAGATCGTCAAACTGATGGGGACAAAGGCTTACAAACCGGGTTTTGAAAAAGTGGCAGCACTTATGGCAAATCAGGATGCTGATTTGGCCAGTGCAGCCTATGGTGCATTGAAAAATATCTCCTCCGAAGAAGATATTCCAGCCTTGCTGGAATTGCTGAAGAAATCAGCTTCCAAAGAGCAAATTACAGCTGTTCAGCTATCGTTGATCACGGCCACTGTCCGCCTGGATAACCAAAAGAAGGCTGCCTTTGTGACGCAATTGAGCAAGATGAACGATCCCGGTCGGACATTGGGTATCTTCGCCAAACTTGGAGGACAAGCTGCGCTGAAACAGGTGGTGGAGGCTTTTGGTTCAAGCGATGCAGCCGTCAGGGAGAGCGCTTTTGGGGCGCTGGTGAAATGGAGCAGTGCCGATGCTGCTGACGCCCTCTTTCAGATTTGTGCCGGTAATCCGGATTACCGGGCAAAGGCCTGGAAGGGCTTCGTGGACCTGGTAACCGCTTCTGCGATGACCGATGATCAGAAATTGCTGCAACTCCGAAAAATTATGCCTTTGGCCGACAGCAAGGAACAAAAGTTGATGGTTGTCAACAGGCTTGCTGACTTGAAAACTTTTCCAACCCTGCTCTATCTGGCCAATTTTCTTGACGACAAGGATCTGCAAGCCGAAGCAGCCTCCTCTGCCATGTTTGTTGCCTTGCCGGGATCCGGCAAAACGACTGGCCTGACAGGTGAGATCGTGAAAGAGGTGCTTACGAAATCGTTGCCACTGATCAAGGGAGACGAAAGTGACTATGACAAGGAGAAGATCAAAAAATACCTGGCTTCCATGCCGGAGGAGCAGGGATTTGTACCGATGTTCAACGGGAAGGATTTGAAGGGATGGAAAGGCCTGGTAGGAAATCCCATCACCCGTGCCAAAATGAGTCAGAAAGAGCTGGCTGCAAAACAGGCGGAAGCGGATGCCAAAGCTGCCACTACCTGGAGTGTAAAGGACAATTCAATCGTATTCAATGGTGCCGGCGACAACCTCTGCTCCGAAAAACAGTACGGTGATTTCGAGATGATCGTCGATTGGCGCATTACCAAAAAAGGCGACAGCGGCATCTACCTTCGCGGTACACCGCAGATCCAGATATGGGATACCTCCAGGGTTGAGGTGGGTGCCCAGGTAGGATCCGGCGGCTTGTACAACAACGCCAAATACAGGAGTACCCCGCTGAAAGTTGCCGACAATCCGGTAGGCGACTGGAATCATTTCTACATCAAAATGGTGGGAGAGAAGGTAACCGTCTACCTAAACGGGGTTTTGGTAGTCGACCAGGTTCCGCTGGAAAATTACTGGGACCGCAAAATGCCGATCTTCCCCAGGGAGGCGATTGAACTCCAGGCCCATGGTACCGACCTGGCTTTCCGCGATATCTATGTCAGGGAGATCAACGACAACCGCTATGTACTCTCTGCTGAGGAGCAAAAAGAGGGTTTTGTCCCGCTGTTCAATGGGGTAAATTTTGATGGTTGGACGGGAAATACCATCGATTATGAAATTAAAAATGGGGAGATCGTGCTCAATGTTGACAATGGTCCTTCCCATGGAAACCTCTACACACAGGGCGAATACAAGAACTTTACCTTCAGGTTTGAGTTCCAGCTGACACCGGGTGCCAACAACGGCCTCGGCATCCGGGCACCACTCCAGGGCGACGCCGCCTACGAAGGAATGGAGCTGCAGATACTGGACGACAATGCACCAATTTATTCGCAGTTGCAGCCTTACCAGTACCATGGTTCAGTCTATGGCATTATCCCTTCCAAACGGGGTTCATTGAAACCAACCGGAGAGTGGAACTTTGAAGAGGTAATTGTCAAAGATGGCGATATCAAGGTGATCCTCAACGGAAATGTCATTACGGAGGGGAATATCCATACCGCCAGCCGGAACGGCACCATGGACCACAGGGACCATCCCGGTCTTCTCCGGACCACCGGTCACATCGGCTTCCTGGGACACGGCTCCGTCGTAAAGTTCAGGAATATCAGGATCAAGGAGTAATTTGAAAATTGGGAAATGTGAAAATGTGAAAATGAGCGCCTGTTTTTAAACTTTGCGGTTGATGATACTGAAAAGCGGGGTTAAGGAAAACTTAATCCCGCTTTTTATTCTGAATGACATCTTTTTAACTTTTCGCAAAATATGCTTTATCTTTGCATCAGATAATTAATGGAAAACATGATAGCAACAAATGACAAACTGACCAATATGCAGTTGGAACTTCTTAAGATTTTCAAGTATGATCTTAATGAATCTCAAATGGTTGAGTTAAGAGCGTTGCTTTCAGCCTATTTCAGTGAGAAAGTCGATTTCGAAATGGATAAGGTTTGTAATGAAAAAGAGTGGACAATTTCTACGATTGAGTCATTGGCTCACAATCATACAAGAACATCCTACAAAAAATGAGAGTTATTCTAGACAGCAATGTACTCTTAGTATCACTCCCAAAATTATCGAAATACCGAAGAATCTTTGATGATTTTTTAAACAGCAGCATAATTTTAATAATTAGTAATGAAGTTATTACTGAATATTATGAAGTAATATCCAGGTTTGCCAATGATGTAGTAGCCTCAAATGTGCTGGAGTTGCTATTGATCAGAGCGAATGTCGAAAAGTTTGAGATTTACTATAATTGGAAGATAATAACTGAGGATTTCGATGACAATAAATTTGTCGATTTGGCAATATCAAGTAATGCAGATTATCTGGTTACCAATGATAAACATTTTAATATTCTCCAAGATATTGAGTTTCCAAATGTTAAAGTGATTAGTTTGGATAATTTTTTAGAATTGCTTAAAAGTAAAAAATGAACATAGAACTTATTATAAAAGAAAAGGTTGCCGGGGCAATCAACGCCCTTTACGGTCAGTCCATTGAACCTTCACAGGTACAGGTTCAGCTTACCAGGAGCGAGTTTGAAGGTGACCAGACAGTGATGGTTTTTCCATTTCTGAAGATTTCCAAAAAATCGCCAGAAGTAACCGGTGCCGAACTGGGAGAATACCTGGCAGCCAATGTCAGCGAAGTCTCGGGTTACAACGTTGTGAAGGGATTTCTCAATCTTTCGATCGACAATCAATTCTACATCGACAGGCTCAACGAAGCGGTGAGGGAAGAGAAGTACGGATTTGTTCCGGAGACAGCTTCCGCTGAACTGGTGATGATCGAATACTCTTCGCCCAACACCAACAAGCCACTTCACCTGGGACACATCCGCAACAACCTGCTTGGATTCTCCCTGGCAGAGGTGATGAAAGCCAATGGCTACAAAGTCGTCAAGACCAATATCGTCAACGACAGGGGCGTCCACATCTGCAAATCGATGGTGGCCTGGCAGAAGTTCGGCAAAGGCGAAACCCCCGAAACGCATGGAAAAAAAGGAGACCACCTGGTGGGGGAGTACTATGTCAAATTTGACCAGCAATACAAAAGTGAGATAGCAGAACTGATCGCTCAGGGCAGGAGCGAGGAGCAAGCCAAAGAGGAGGCTCCCTCCATTGTCGAAACCCGCGAAATGCTGCTTAAATGGGAGGCCAACGATCCGGAGGTCCGAAACCTCTGGAAAACGATGAATGGCTGGGTCTACAAGGGTTTTGACGAAACATACAAGACGCTGGGGGTGGATTTTGACAAGATCTATTACGAATCGGATACCTATACCATTGGACGGGATGAAGTCCTTCGCGGCGTAAAAGAGGGAATATTCCAGCAAGAGAGCGATTCTTCGGTTTGGGCCAACCTCGAAAAGGAGGGGCTCGACAAGAAGATCCTGCTGCGATCGGATGGCACCTCCGTCTACATCACCCAGGACATCGGTACTGCCCAGTTGCGCTACCGCGATTATCCCATCGACCACATGATCTATGTGGTGGGCAACGAACAGATATACCACTTTCAGGTACTCTCACTCCTGTTGGATAAACTGGGTTACAAATGGGGCAAGGACCTTTATCATTTCTCCTACGGAATGGTTGAACTGCCCAATGGCCGCATGAAGTCAAGAGAGGGTACCGTGGTGGATGCAGATGACCTCGTAGCCGGAATGGTGGATGTAGCCCGTGCAGTATCCATGGAATTGGGTAAACTGGAGGGTTACAGCGAGGCCGAGAAGGAGCACATTTACCACATTGTGGCATTGGGTGCACTGAAATATTTTATCCTGAAGGTGGATCCCAAAAAGACCATGACCTTCAACCCGGAGGAGTCGATCGACTTCAACGGAAACACCGGACCCTTCATCCAATACACCTATGCCAGGATCCAAAGTATCCTCCGAAAGGCCAATGATACAGGCGTTGAGGTACCTTCGCAGGCAGCAACCGAATCACTCAACGACAAGGAACGAAATCTCCTGAAGATCATCTCTCTATTCCCGGAGGTGGTGAAGGAAGCCGGAACAGCCCATAGTCCTGCCGTTGTTGCCAACTATGTCTACGACCTGGTGAAGGAGTTCAACTCCTTTTACCACGACCACTCCATCCTGAATGAGCCCGACAGTGCCAAACGCGACTTCCGGTTGGTGGTGGCACAAACCGTTGGAAAGGTGATCAAAAACGGATTTTCATTATTGGGTATCGAGGTGCCGGAACGAATGTAAAATTGATTTTGGATTTTCGATTTTGGATTGGGCTTCCTGAGCTTGTTGAAGGATCAGTTGCAAAGATTCAAAGCCTCCGGTCCCTGAGCATGCCGAAGGGTTACCCTAAATCAACTTAATGCCTGATTGGAGGTTGGGAATTTTCTATCTTGACTAATAACTATTACCATGAAGTTACTAATATCGGCAGTTGTACTGCTTTTGACCCTTTTCAATTCCGCTGCATCTGGAAAGAGGGGAAAGGTCCCCGGCGTTGTGGTGGATCATCTTCCGGCATCCGCCAAAACTTTCATAGGTTCTCCAAGTCTTGTCATACTTCCGAACGGGGATTATGTGGCCTCCCATGATTATTTTGGTCCTGCCACTACCGAGCACAGCTGGGCCTTGACGGCGATTTTCAAATCCGGCAACAAGGGCAAAAGCTGGGAGAAGATCGCCGAGATCAACGGACAGTTCTGGTCCAATCTCTTTTTCCACAAGGAGGCACTTTACCTCATGGGATGCTGGAAACACCACGGAAACCTGATTATCCGGCGTTCGGTGGATGGCGGAAAGAGCTGGAGTGAACCGGCAGACTCCATTAGTGGGTTGCTCCGTGAAGGTGAATACCATACTGCTCCGGTCCCGATGGTGGTCTACAACGGAAGGTTGTGCCGTGCCATCGAAAATGCCAAATCAAACACCACCGCCTGGGGCAAGAGATATTCGGCCATGGTCATTTCTGCCCCCCTGGAGGCAGATTTGCTGAAGGCTTCGAGTTGGTTGGCCACCAATTTTCTTCCTTACGATTCGACCTACCTCAAGGGGAAATTCGGGGGGTGGCTGGAAGGAAATGCCGTCGTCACAAGGGATGGGAAACTGGTTGATTTTCTTCGGGTCGATACAAAAGAGCCTGGTCGCGACCTCGCAGCCATTGTCAATATCAGTGAGGATGTTAAATCTGCCTCTTTCGATCCTACCGGCGGATTCATCGATTTTGCCGGCGGTGCCAGGAAGTTCTCCATCCGGTACGATGAAAAAACCAATCGATACTGGGCCATAACCAACCAGCTTACACCGGAGCACGCCTCATTGGTGGCAAGCAAAGTACGCAACAGGATGGTGCTTCAAAGTTCTTCTGATCTCAGAAACTGGACCGTCCACAAGGTGCTTCTTCAACATCCGGATATCATCAAACATGGTTTTCAATATGTCGACTGGCAGTTTGACGGGAAGGATATCCTCTTCCTTTGCCGGACTGCCTACGATGATGAATTTGGCGGGGCAGAAAATTTCCACAATGCCAACTACCTCACCTTTCACCGGATCAGAAACTTCAGAAGACTGGCTTCAAAATCAAGGTCGTAGATTCTATTTATCCTTCTCTTTCTTGCCCGTAGGGCATCCATATCAATAGAAAGAGCATCTCAGGAGAACATGATTCCCCGTCAGGGGATTAACAAAATACCTGAAATGTTGAAAGATTTAGGGGTATAGAATTGCATTGATTAATCCCCATACGGGGAAACAGCCTTTTACGATACCTGTTTTTCTATTGACATGAATGCCTTACGGGCAATGTGCGCAATGATTTTTGACAGCTACTATTAAATTGATTGTTCGATAATTCCCCTACCAGAAACAACTTTTCACCTTCACCCGCCACGCCGGTTAACCTGACGGTATAGACGCTGTTTTTTTGAATTTCCCTGGCCTGAAATTCAACCGGAACATACAAATCACCGTAGCCGGAAGCCCTGTTTTTAAAGATTTTCTCCACCAGAACCTCCTGGGTTTTCCCGATCAGGCTCTGGTAGTATCGGTACCTGTTTTCGTCCGAAAGTTGACGTACCAGCGCAGATCTTGCATTCTTTATTTTTTCATCCACCTGGTGCTCCATCCGTTCGGCCCTGGTACCGTTGCGTACCGAATATTTGAAGGTGTGCACATGGCTGAAACCAAACTCACTGACAGCATCCAGCGTCTGCTGAAACTCCTCCTCTGTCTCGCCGGGGAACCCAACAATGATATCTGTGGTGAAATTGAAATCGGGATAGCGCGCGCGAAACTGCTGGATGGTCTTGCGGAACTGCGCCACATCGTACATCCTGCGCATCCGCAACAGGGTCATTTCGGAACCACTCTGCAAACATAGATGCAGGTGCGGCATCAATTTCGGATGTGAAAAGAGGTGGACAAAACTGTCGCCAAATCCATCCGGTTCAAGGGAGGAGATCCTTACCCTAAAATCGCCGGGCACCTCCAGTATCTTTGCCAGCAAATCTTCAAACCTGGTCTCCCCCTCTTCATACCTGCCAATGTTGACACCGGTGATCACAATTTCCTTAAACCCGTTTTCGACAGTCTTGCGGACATTTTCCAGCACATCGGCGACAGGTCTTGATACCGCCCTGCCCCGAACCATTGGGATGATGCAAAAGGTGCAGAAATTGTCGCAACCATCCTGGATCTTGACGGCACTGCGGGTATGAAGGCTTTTTTGAACCGGTTGGTAGCTGAAGACATCGTTGGGCAGCTTGTCGGGATGAAGCAGTTCCCCCGAAAAATGGGCCTCCACCAGCGAAAGGATGGCGCTTTTCCGGTTGTTCTCCACCACAAAGGTGATGTGATCCTGACTTTCCAGCTTCTCCTTGAAATTGTTGGCCATGCAACCTGTGACCACCACCACTGCCTGCTTGTTCTTGCGGGCAGCCTGGCTGATCATGGTACGGGATTTCTGGTCGCTTTGGTTGGTCACGGTGCAGGTATTGACCACCACCACATCGGGCGAATCGTCCAAATTTACCAGACGGTATCCTGCCTGGTCGAAATTGGTCACCAACGCATCGGTTTCGTACTGATTCAGCCGGCAACCTAGTGTCTTGAAGGCAACACTCTTTTTAATGCTTGTATTCACTTCGTTTTTCAAATTATTATTATTGTTGTCAGGCTGTTTATCCCAAAACAGGCTAATGGATAACTTGTTACGTCCCTACGGGACTATGAAACTTTTGGTTTCCCTTTATCTAGAAATATAATGTCCCTAACGGGACTGTCATGTTTGACTTTGTTGACCGAGATCATGATAGTATATTTTGCACCTTTCTGTCCCTGGTTGGACTGTCCCGTTAGGGACATTATATTTCTAGAAAACAATTTTTGAATGGAAGGAAGTCCCGTAGGGACGTTATATAGCGATTTAATTAAAATAGGACGGTAAACATAAAATTGCACAAAATTAGTATGTTCCAGCGTATCAGAAACTGCAATTAGACCGGAATGCTAACCACCATTTGCAACGCACCACTCATCGAGAAATCGGCCGCAGAGGTTATTTTGACATCCACAATCTTCCCAAGCAATGAATCATCCTTCTGATCCAGTCGGACGATCAGTTTCCCCTCCGTCAATCCGGTAGAAAAACCTGTTTTACGGTCTGTTCCGTTGACCAGGAGACGAACTGTTTTCCCAACCATCGATTCATTGTATTGGTGGGAGTGCACCTTCATCACTTCCGACAACTTGCGGTGCCGATCCTTTTTGACCTCGGCAGCCACTTCGTTTTCCCAGCGGAAACTGGCGGCTCCCGGACGGGGGGAGTACATGGCGATATAGGCCATGTTGAACCTGAATTCATCCATGGCTGCCACTGTATTTTGAAATTCGGGTTCCCCTTCGCTGGTAAAACCCACGATGATATCGGTAAAGAGGGTTGCCTGTGGGAGCAGTTCCCGGATGTCAGCCACGATCTGCCGGTATTTCTCCATCGAATGGCGGCGGTTCATCTTGATCAGTACCCGTTCATCCCCGCTCTGCATGGGCAGGTGAATTTGCTTGGCCAGACAGTCATAGGCGGCAATCACCTCGATCACCTCCCGGTTCATGTCCTGCGGATGGGGAGAGGTAAAGTAGAGCCAGAACTCCTCGCCGGAAGCCTTCCCAAATTCGCCAATCTTTCGAAGCAAATCAGCGAAACTCAGCTCCTCCCCATTTTTGTCGAGACCATAGGAGTTGACATTCTGCCCCAGCAACGTGATGGATTTGTATCCCTGACTGACAAGGTGCCGCACCTCCTCCAATATTTCAGCCGAGGGGCGTGATACCTCCCGTCCACGGGTATAGGGAACCGCACAGAAGGTACAGAACTTGTCGCAACCATTCTGGATGGGCACATACGCTTCGTAGGTGGATTGGTATTTGGGCTGGATGTGCCACATCTCCAGGATGTGCTCATTTTTGGGCATCACCGGGCTGGGTTGCTTTAATCCTGCAGGAGTGACTATGCCATATTCCCTGATCATTTGGGGCAGTTGCGCCAGTTCACTCATCTGAAAGATCAGGTCGAAGCTCTTCAGGAACTTCTCCTTGTCGGCGGGCAGGATACAGCCGGAGACAAAGGTGATCAGGCTACGCCTGTTCTTCCAGCGGTTCCATTCGGCGATCTTGTTGTATATCTTGTCGATGGGCTTCTGCCTGACAGAACAAGCCAATATGCCCAGCAAATTGGCCTCCTCCTCGATTTCGGTGCGGATGTATCCCATCCCCTCCAGCACAGCACTGACTCTCTCGCTATCCGAAAGATTCATCTGGCAACCCAAGGTGATTAAATGATACTTCATACTACTCAAATAAATTTTTCATGCCCACTTCACTTGCCTTTTTCGTTCGTGAAATTTGTTTGAAATTCGTGAAAAATCTTCCTTAGAAATAGACTTCGCAATGGATCTGCTCCCTTTTAAATCCTTTCTTCTGGAGGATCTCCACTGCATCGAAGATCATGTTGCTGTTGCCGCAAAGGTAAAACTGGGTTGCCGGGGCAAAGGTGCATTTTTTGAGATAGCCGGTCAACCGGCCCTGGAAATCTCCCTTTGGATCCTGGCTGGTGCAGAGTACATAGCGCGCAGGGTCATACTCCTCCCTTTGGTAAGCCTCCTTTGAAGAACGTACCCCATGGATGAGGGTATAATCCATTTTCGGGTAGCTCCGGATCATGCTGCGGAAGGGGGCAATCCCGGTACCGCTGGCAATGAATACGAATTTTCCCTTTTCAGCGGCTATTGGCCCGATGCCAAATCTTCCGAACGGTCCATGCACCTCCACCAGGTCGCCGGCTTTCAGTTTATGGAGCCTGGGCGTAAAATAGCCGTTCTCCACCTCCTTGACCAAGATCTCCAGGTTTTCATCGTGGATACCACTGTAGATCGAGTACTCGCGGCTCTGGTAATTCCCGTGGATTCCTACCGAAATGTGCTGGCCGGCCTTGAACGGAAAGCGGGCCTTTGGCAGTTTCAAGGAAAAGGTCTCGTCGGTCAATTGTTTTATCTCTATTAATTTGTAAAAGCTTTCGTCAATTTTTTTCTCGTCTTTCAGGAACTCCATCCTGCTTTGAACGCCCGGATAGCCGGCGTAGTCGTTTTTCTCCATCCCAAAATAAAATTTTTGATACCCTACCTATTACGCTGGAATTCGCTGGTTGGTTACCATCCTGTGCCTCGAATTCCATTTTAAGTTTCAAGAACCATCGTAAGTTCTAGCTTTATCTTTCAAAAATTCATGAGCTTGCCGGTCGTTTCGCGCAAGGAACGCAAAGTTCGCAAAGAAAAAACAGACTTATTATTTTATATCCTGCACGTGATACTAAAATCAGTTTAAAATATGGTGGGAAATTCCCAAAATAGTATATTTTTGTTCCTTCAATTTTCAACAAGCGGAAGTAGCTCAGTCGGTAGAGCATCAGCTTCCCAAGCTGAGGGTCGCGAGTTCGAGTCTCGTTTTCCGCTCAAGAAATCAGTTAGTTGCAATTTATGTAATTGACTGATTTCTTTATTATCAGACGGTTTTAGGTGCTACATGTAAACCAGTTTACATGATGAAAATCGTTACTTTCCCCAACGGGCTAAAAAAGCCGCCATTGCTACCGCCGAAAACTCAACTAGTACACGGCTCGCGATTCTCCGAATCTTTCCGTCGAGCAAAAACGAAAAAACAATTCAATCCCATTGTAGCTTATTTGAAGTTTTGGTCAATTTAGTAGGATATTAGATTTTAAAATTCTAATTTTAAGAAGTTTGTGACTAGATTAATCTAGTGCAATGAATAAGAAAGACAGCTTTTGGTTCAAACCATTATTGTTAAATATTAGCGCAAAAAGTCTGAATAGTATTTATATAGCCTTAAGAAATAATAATTACATTATTGATATTTAGATAATAATACCACTAAATATTTGTAATCATGAAGATTTCAAGATCAGTCATTGTGATTATTTCCATGATAATGTCACATTCTGTTGCTATTAAATCTGTTTATCCCCAAAACTCAAAATCGGATTTGGAATTTGGAAGTAAAGTTCCGGATTGGTTTCTCAATGAAGATCCTTCTTCTAACATTATAAAAGAGAGGTTTATAAAGCATTACAGAACAGAGAAAAAGGACTGGCCTAATATTGTCAATAAAAGCGACAATAAACTGAACGATATCGTTGACAGTACATTGACTGATATTGACGGGAATACCTACCCTGTTGTTCAAATCGGAAATCAACTTTGGATGGGCACAAACCTAACGACATCAAGGTATAACAGCGGAGAGCACATCACGCCGGGTTCTGGAATGTTCAGCCTTAAAAAAAGTAAGGAAGAAGGTATGTATGTCTGGTACGAAAATGAGGAAAGCAATTGGCAGATATATGGCAGGCTTTACAATTATTATGCTGTACAGGAAGGTTCTTTATGCCCCGAAGGCTGGCATGTGCCTTCGGAGGAAGAATGGCAGAAAATGATTGATTACCTCGGCGGAGAAGGCACGGTCGGTGGCAAACTGAAAGCAACAGGCATGATTGTAAACGGGGATGGTTTATGGCAAGAACCCAACACTGGAGCCACCAATGAAATCAGCTTCAACGCATTGCCCGGAGGATCTATGAATCCGAAAGATATAAACCCTTTTGGTGATCTGGGTAGGGCAGGATACTGGTGGACTTCCACAACGATTGCACGTAGAACTGCTGCGTACAAAAGTATTTTGTATAACTCCAATACGCTTTTCAGAGCTCGAGCTAGTGAAAGTAATTTCTATTCGGTGAGGTGTATTAGAATAGAGAAATAAATTTATAATGGAAATATGAAAGCCAAAGAAAAAATGAATGTTGTTAAAAGCATATTCTTACCTTGTATTTTCTGTATTATTTTAATGCCAGCTATTCTTGTATCGCTAAAGACAATTGCTCAGCAAGTTAGTCCAAATGATCTCGCAGAGGCAAAAAGATTGTGGGATTTGACATATGTAATACCACCCCCTGAAGGAGTAGATGTGTCAAAAGCTCTCAAGCGTGCTCAAGAAATTTATAACGAAGCCGCAGTAAAAGGAAATGCTGACGCTCAATTTGTAGTTGGCTATGAACTTAGTCGCTCGGGATATTCCAAAGAAAGTTTAAAATGGCATTTATTAGCAGCAGAACAAGGACATCCACAAGCGCAGTATGCGTTATTTGAAATATATATGTATGGGAATGGCGGGGTGGTTATCAATAAAACACTGGCAGAAGAAATGTGTACAAAGGCTGCAAAACAGGGACTTCCCAAAGCATTGCTATATTCTAGCAAGTCTTTTGCCAAAAACAATGTTGAGAAAGTGTTTTATGCTCAGGTGGCAACAATACATGAGATGCTCTTTATGGAAAAACATAGACCTCAATTATATGAATCTGTAATGAAATCGAGAGGTAAAGAATTCTTTCTAAGAAATCGGACAATAGCACAACTTTATGACGAAAACAAAAGAAAATTTGTTGCTGATTTTCAAAATAGCTGCAATAATGATGAAATATTCGGCAAATATCTTCCGAAAAGCCATTTTGAAACTCATCGGGATGGAGCATCCTCCCATGAAGGTGCTCTTGATGATTATTTTTTAACCCCAGAGGAAAGAAAAGAAGTAATCAAAAGATTGATGTCATGGAGTCCTGTTACTGAATGGAAACCAAATATTGAAAAGGCTGAAATAGACACTACTAGTACCAGTAAAAAATTCGAACGATGGGAGTTTGAAGGTGCCACATCATACCAATATTCCCTGGGTGCAGCTTCGCAAATTTACGAATACGAAAAAGGGTTGCTTAAGGACAAAAATACGATAGCCGATATTCAAAAAATTTACGCACGGGTCATTTTAAAAGAAGTACATCCTAAACCTAATAGCCTCTACTCCCATTATCGTTACATGTACATAAACAAAAACAACGAGGTTGTATTGTCGGAATACAATGAGCTTAGTGAAGCTCAACTTGGGAAAAGCAAAAAATATATTTTAACATCAACGCATCCACCCAGATTCAGTTTTTCGGACTGGAATCTTAACGGAAAACTTTTCTATCCTGAAGATGCGCCAAGGTATAATAAAGCATATAAGAATTTTGACTTTGAAGGGAGAGTAAATTCAGGTCTGTTGTATATGGAAGGAACCGGTAGGTTCTTTGATCCCTCCACAGGATACCTTGTCTCATGGGGATTTGATCCAGGAGAGCGTCAGGGAGCATCTATTGGATATGTAAGATACAAGAATCCCAACTCGACCGCTTCCCATGAAACGGAAAAAACGGACTATGCAGTTAAGGCGGCCGCATCACCCAAAGAAGTTAAGCCCGATGGACAATCTACCGTAGAAATTACTGCCACTCTATATTCATCCGCATCCGGTGATAATCAGGTAACAAAACCCATTTCCGGCAAAACTGTTTCGTTTTCGATTACTGAAAATTATGGGATTACTCCGGGCAGCCTCTCTGCCAAATCAGCCATCACCGATGCCAACGGGCAGGCGAAAGTCGTTTATACTGCGCCTACCGCAGAATCTTTAAGAAATTCAGGTCATTTTATCAACTCAACAGCTGTGTTGGTTAGTTGCCCTGAATTGAAAAAAGAAGACCTGGCTTACATTGGTTTTATTTCTGAACGTGGTAAAGTAGAAGTTGAGCCATCCATGGGAATTTCGTCATCCAAAGGGATTGTCCCTCCTGATAAACGGTTTCCTGCCTTAATCACAGCTACCCTTCAGGATGAGAATTTACAACCTCTTAAATTTTCCAAAACAATATTTTCGATTACAGGGGCAAACCCTTTGGGTATGTTGCGAGGACCTAACGGGAAAATAGGCAAAAAAATTGAGGTGTTTACCGATCAAAGTGGCTCTGTTGAAGTAGCTTATTTTTATGCATCCGATAGTCCGCCCAGCAAGCCATTGACCGAAATCGTTGAAGTAATAGCTGAGAATATGGTTACTCCTATAAAAGCAGAAATTTCAATTGGGCTAAATATCATATTCGACCTGGTTGAGAATGGGTATGAAGGCAAAGGCATTATCAATGCAGGAGAAGAAGTTCCGATCCGTGTCAAAATTAAAGACGCCTGGAACCCAGAACTCAGGCTCAATGAAATAATCAATTATTGGGGATTAGGCGGAACATCGGGGGATACACCTTTGGCTATCAGGCTGGAAATAAAAAACCTGAGTTCGGCACCCGATTATCTGCTTGATTATTATAAACTGGAAAAATACCCGGAAGCACCTTTTGCTGAAATTATGCAAATCCGTTCGTTCAAAGACAAAGGAGAATTAAACCACCTCAGGATGCCGGAATATGCGCTCAAAGATAAAGGGGGATATGCTAAAATCAGGCCAATGGCACCTGGCAATCATTATTATGAAGCAAGGGTGACCCTCACCGACAGGCTGGGTAAGGAGGTATTTGCATCAACCCATCCGGCAAGGAAGGCCCATTTCAATATCAAAAACGGATTACCGGCTGATGCTACTCAGATTTATTTTCTCACCAACCCGCTCAATACTGAAACGCGTGAGTCCAAAATCTTCGCTACTGCTCTTGATTTGATGGGAATTGGTGCCTTGCTCTCTGTTACTGATGCCATGTATAAAATTAACAGTGGTGATTCAGAGGGGCTGTTTGCCATGCTTTTTTCAGAAATTAAAGGGGTAATTTTTGATAAAATAAAATCAGGTTCCGCTTATAATGAGCTGGCAATCGATTTGTACACCGGCATGTCACTGGCCGAAAAAGTTGATTTCGAAATAATGAAAGATAAAACCGGGCCTATTGCAGGAATGGAGAAAGCTATATTCGAAAAATTGTACAATACATTTAACTGGGAGTCAGGGCAACTTGTTATTCTGAGAGGTGACGGTAACCAAAAACTATTTGAAGATCCCAATACATCAGCAGACGAGAAGAAAGATATGAGCATTGGTAAGGGTAACTTTAAAATATCGATATCAGGATTAGGTAAAAAAGCCACTGATGCCATCGATAAAATTGGTCAGGCGAAGTCATCGGTTAATGTGGAAATACCTGCCAAAGAATTATCTTTTATGAGAGATGAGAAAAGAAAGACAACATCGCTGAAGAAAGGGAACGTCAGCATCTTCGTCATCCCACGCGACATGAAAGTAAGGTACGAAAATGCCTCTGAGATAAAAATCTATTAATGGAAAATTATTGAATTTGCAAATCAGTTAAATATCCTATTATGAAGACAAGTCAGACAATTAGGAGAATATTTCAATTATTCTTCCTTGTTTTATTCACATTCAGTCTATCAGCCCAGACCGTAAAGGTTGACGGTAAAAAAACTTGGACTGACGCGGGTATTGATGCAGTAAAAGGTCAGCAAATCAGTCTCACTGCCAGTGGCAGAGTGTATGCCAATAATACGGTACAATGCGGCCCTGAAGGTATTACTAACCGTCCCGACTGGAGAACCTATTGCGTCGTAAATGGAAAGCCTCATGCAGGCCTTATTATGAAAATTGGAAATGGAAATCCCTTTTTTGCAGGAAATTCATTTGCTTTTTCTGCTCCTCAAAACGGCCGCATCTATTTGGGAATTAATGATAATGATGTTGGCAATAACAAAGGGGAATTTAGTGTTGTTTTATCAATAAGCACTGTTTCTCCTTTGGGATCTGGTGAGATTAAGGTTTCCGGCAAAAAGGCATGGACAGCAACAGGTGTCCAGCTATCAAAAGGACAAAACCTGGAAATAACTGCCAGCGGAAACGTATATGCTAATGCTACAACTTATGGAGGGCCAGATGGAATCACCAACCGTCCTGACTGGAATACCTATTGTGTAGTAAAAGGGAAGCCGGTTGCAGGCCTTATTGCCAAAATTGGAAATGGAAATCCTTTTTTTGTTGGGAGTTCATCAGTTTTCAAATCAAATGAATCCGGTGAACTTTTTCTCGGTGTAAATGACACTGACCTTGGAAATAATAAGGGAGAGTTCATTGTTTCAATTGAAGTACGACAATGAACATAGTTACATTTAAAACACTACCTGATGAAAAAGAAAAACAGCTTTTGGATCAATCCATTGTTCGCATTGGCATTAAGCGCAATTGTCTTAGCAGGATGTCCCGGTCCAGTAGAAGAGGACTCAGTTCAGACTAACACAGTAAAAGACATTGATGGTAACAATTATAAAACTGTAACGATTGGAACTCAAGTTTGGTTGGCGGAGAATTTAAAAACCAACAAATTCAATGATGGCACAGCCATTCCACTTATTTCAGATCCAATAGCATGGATCGGTCGTAACACACCTGCTTATTGTTGGTACGACAACAATGCAGCCAATAAGAGTGTTTACGGAGCTCTTTACAATTGGCACACCGTCAATACCGGAAAACTTTGCCCAAAAGGATGGCATGTGCCAACAGATTCAGAATGGACTACAATGTCAAACTATTTGGGTGGAGAAAGTATTGCAGGTGGAAAGTTGAAAGAAACAGGTACAAGCCATTGGGTAAGCCCAAATTCTGGCGCTACGAACACAACTGGTTTTACGGCTCTACCGGGTGGTTGGCTTGGTAGTGGATCATTCAACGGTATTACAAACTACGGTTACTGGTGGTCGTCTAAAGAGGACTTAGCTACAGGTTACGCCTGGGCTTGGCATACAGGCTACGACAACATCTTTAATTACAAGGATTTTAGCGGTAAGGAGAATGGATTGTCTGTGCGCTGTTTGAGAGATTAAGTATGAACAGATAATGAAATGAGTGCATGAGGCGCATTAAGTGAACTAACTGGGAAAATGAACTTTATTAAGACACCCGCCCCCCGCTGGGGCGAATTTGTAATTCGTGCCCCTTCAAACTTTCGGATGCTTTTTATTAGATGACTGCATTTTCTTGACAATGAGCCGATAATAGATGTTTCATACTTCTTGTGGTGGAGGATAGGTAAGCTGTAAGTGTTTGGATTAGTAGGAATGGGTGATGTTGGAAATTGTTTTGTAATACGGCAGTTGTGAGGTCACGGATTTTCAAATCCGCGCCAGCAGGTGTGGTTGTTTTGCATACTACTTTTTCTGTGCTCACTTTTGGTATTTTTCTTCGATATATAATGTCTTTTAAGTAATGCACAAATGATAATGTCGTATTTTTTTCTTTGCGAACTTTGCGGGCTTTGCGCGAAACTATAGGCAAATAGCCCAAAATAATAGAATTTGAAACTACGACATTTAATCGTTCTTCTAACTTAATTGACGGGTTGGCCGATTTTATGCGGTAAAATATTTTTGGATTTTTGAGGACAATTCAGCTGTGTTAATTGGTTTTGTTATATAATCATTGCATCCTGCAGCAATCGACTTCTCTCTGTCACCGGAGAGACCATAAGCAGTTTGGGCTATAATTACCACCTTTTTGTTGAATTCACGGATTTTTCTGGTTGCTTCGTAACCTCCCATGACGGGCATCTGAATGTCCATCAGGATCAAATCCAGGTCGGGATTGTTGCGACATATATCGATGGCTTCAAGTCCGGTTTGGGCTTTAAGAATCTCTTTGCTAAATTCTTTGGCAAGCATGGAAAGAAATAGCTCGGAAACTTCATCGTCTTCGGCAATAAGAATTTTTAATCGAACAATTTTGGAATGAATGGTATTTTCTCCACTTTCAGCCAATAAATTAGCATTGTATGAAGTAATTTCGGATTGTTTCGTGTGATAAGGAAGTGTGAAATAAAAGGCAGAACCAATTCCTTCTTCACTTTCGACCCGTATTTTTCCACCCAGCATTTCGACATACGATTTCGTTATAGCCAGGCCAAGACCGGATCCCTGAAAAGCCTTTTTATCTTCAATATCAGCCTGGACAAAACGGTCGAAGATGGCTTCTTGGCGATCTTTTGGAATGCCGATACCGGTGTCTTTGATGTAGAATTCCAGTAGAGACAAGTCATGCCTTGTCTCTACAACATCATACCCAAATTCGATGGAACCTTGTACGGTATATTTTATGGCATTTTTGACCAGGTTGGTCAAAATAGCATACAACTTTTCACGATCGGTTTGAAGGATGGCTTCTTTTGCCGGGAGGTAGTTCCTGTAGGATAGCTTTATTCCCTTGGCTTCCGCTTCTGGCTTGAAGAAGGTATAAATGTATTCAATTTGTTCATTTAGATTCGATTCTTTGAGGTCGAGTTTAATGAGACCCGACTCAATTTTTGAAATATCTACAATGTTATTGATGGTATTCAGCATTCGTGCACCGCTTCTTTCGATAATACGGATATATTCTTGTTGTTCTTTTCCTGTGAGTTCTGGTTCCTTCAGCAGTTCGGCAAAACCAAGAATACCGTTCATGGGGGTACGTATTTCGTGGCTCATATTGGCCAGGAAGGCTGATTTGAGGCGATCGCTTTCTTCTGCGTGCTCTTTGGCCTGAATTAATTCCTGAAAAGTTTGGTGTTTTTCAGTGATATCGGTAGCAATGCCAACCCGTTTGATAATTTTACCGGAGTCATCAACAATAGGAAATGTTTTAGCGTTTATCCAACGTACTTGATTGTCGGCCCTTATAATACGATACTCATAGCTGAAGAAATCGTTTTCTTTAAATTCCTTTGAGTGAAAAATCTCCTGAACAACAGGTTGATCTTCGGGATGTACTATTTCTGTAAATAACTGAGGGTTTTCATAGATAGCCTCACAAGGAACTCCCCAAATCTTTTCAAATGAAGGGCTTACATAAATCATCTTGTTTTCTGTTCTCAGCCAAAAAACCTCATCTATATTTTCAGCAATTTGCCTGAATTTATTTTCGAACTCTTCAGCTCTTTCTTTGGTTATTAAGAGGTCTGCTTCAGAACATTTTATTTCATCGATGTCGGTACAAGTTCCAAACCATTTGATTAATTCTCCAACTTCATCAAAAACAGGTACTCCACGAATCAGCCACCATTTATAATCGCCATCGAAACGGCGGAGGCGGCATTCGACCGAATAGGTTGTTAAATTGGTGGTTGCATTTTTCCAGGCATCCCAGGCATGCTGCTGATCGGCGGGATGGAATGGTTTAATCCAGCCATCACCATAACTTTCTTTCAGGCTTAGTCCGGTATAATCGACCCATTGTTGATTGAAGAAAATGTTCCAACCATCAGGGCGGGTAATCCAGACGATCTGTGGCATAGACTCAGCCAGTAAACGGAACTCATGTTCCCTTTTTAAAAGGGATGCTTCTGCCAGCTTACGTTCGACAATCGTGCCGATAAGTCGCGCCGAGACAAGCAATCGGTGTTTTGCCAACTCAATAATGTATGGTGGGCGTGTTTCATATTGCATCGCGTGGGCTCGCAATTCGGTCAAACTAACATGATATTGTGATGCCAATTCCCTGAGTCTATCCTCTTCACGTGGTGGGTCACTGTAACCGAAATTGATTGCGCCAACAATTTCATTACCAACCTTGATCGGCACCGCATATAGGCGGATACCTCCACTACATTCAATGTCAGTTGGCTGTCCTGATTCTATGGCTGTTTTTGAAGCACACGACCAACAGGATTCATGACAGTGCCAACGTCCGGATTCCAGCGCTGCCCGATTATCCTTGGTTTCGCATAGCGCACGAGAGGCGGCATCCATGAAACGGCACCAACCTGAGGAGAATATGCCCAATGCGTAATCGCCATTTCTCTCATACACTGCTGCAGAGGTATCGAGCAGGTTCAGATAGTCGCCCACGATGTCGGTAAGTGTTTGCTCGCCCACCGAGTCGAGGATAAGCCGGTTGGTGTTAAGTGCAACCAGGTCACCGTAAGGTGGATTATAGCCAAGCGAATGCATAGCAGAAGGTTGCTGCCTGATGCTCAAAAGCCATTCAATGCGTTTCAGTTTCTGTTCGGAAAGCTTACTCTCTGTGATATCAATAAAGCTGATTACTGCCTGTGTAAGTTCACCATTCGTATCCAGCACCGGAAAGCCATTGACAGATACCCAAACAATGAGATTTTTGTCGGGTTGTTGTATACCCAATACCTGATTTTTTATTGGCTTCATGCCTGAAACAATCCTGTTGACAGGATATTCATCTAGCGTTAGCGGTGTGTTATCCTCATGTATAAATTTCCATGCCGGGTCGATGGCATCTTTGCCTCTCATCTGGTCGTCAGTTAAACCCAGAAGTTCTGATGCCCTTGGGTTATTCATAACAATGGAAGTATCAGGCGCATGAACGACTATACCGGCTTCCAGGTTACCTAACAAACTCCGGTACCGCTCTTCGCTCTCTTTTATTTGCTTTTGGGCCATGTAGCTTCCTGTAATATCCGAGAAAACCAGGACAACTCCGGTAATTGCACCTGCCTTGTTTTTGATGGGTGCAGCACTGTCGGCAATCTGGTACTCGGCTCCGTTTTTGGAAACCAAAATCGTGTGGTTGGCAAGCCCCACAATTTCGCCTTTTTCCAATACTCTTTTAACAGGGTCCGCAACGGTTTGGCGGGTTTCGGCATTTATGATGGTAAAAACTTCGGCCAAAGGTTTACCTGATACTTCGGTCAATTGCCAGCCGCAAAGTTTTTCGGCTACAGGGTTCATTCTAACCACTAAACCATTAATATCTGTTGAAATTACAGCATCACCTATGGAATTGAGGGTGATAGCAAGGTTTTCTTCGCTTTCCCTTAATGCGGCTTCTGTTTGCTTGCGATCAGTAATATCATGAGACAATATCTGAATTCCTTCAATTTCACCAGCTCTATTACTAATTCGTGTATAAGTACTTAAGAAAAACTTATTTCCTGTTGGCAAATTAACTTCATCTTCATAAGCAACAGGGATTTCAGAAACGATTGCCTTTTTAATTCTTTCATGGTAAAATTCAGCATCAGACTTGGGGAAAAAGTCATAAATCGATTTTCCATTAAAATCTTCAGGTACACCATTCATATTGCTGGCAGCAAGGTTATTATAGGATATAATGGTTCCATCTACTTTGTAATATCCAATCCCAATACCTGCATTTTCATGCAACAAGCGGTATTTTTCTTCGCTTTCGATCAGCGCTTTTTCAGCATGCTTTATTTCAGTTATATCCTGCAAAATGCAGTGTGTTTGCTTAAAATTGCCTTCAACATCGTAACCTATCCTACCATCAAAGGCAATAAACAGAACTGTCCCATTTTTATGGATCATTTCAAATTCGCTGTGGATTTTGCCCCGTTCCTTAAAAATTGGGAAGCGTTTTCGGAATCCATCCTTAAAAGCGGGCGTAAGAAAATCACCAAACCACTGACCAATAATCTCTTCACGTTCATAACCCATTGTGTCGAGCCACTGTTGGTTTACCTCAACGAAATTTCCATCAAAATCGAGAGATTGATAGCCAAGCGGTGCCTTGTTGAACAAAAGTTGGAACCGCTCTTCGCTTGCCTGCAATGCCTCCATTGTCTGCATTTGTGCGATACTATCAGTCTCTGCTGTATCCTTTAAGGCATTGTAGGCTTGCTGCAATTCCTGCAACTCAACGACCAGTTCTTCTTTTGTTTTGTCTTGGGCCTTCATGGTAATTTTTCTTTTAACTGGGAATGAGAATTCAATTCTCTTTCTTAGCCTTTCTTTACTGATTCTTGAAATACTTACGTAGGAAAGCCTGTAATTCAATTTTATTGATTGGCTTTGTTATAAAGTCGTTGCATCCCGCTGCCATTGCCTTTTCTCTGTCGCCGGAAAGTCCAAATGCTGTCTGGGCTATGATAATAACATCCTTGTTAAACCGTCTGATTTGCCGCGTAGCTTCATAACCATTCATTTCCGGCAATTGAATATCCATCAGAACCAGGTCAATATCGGGGTTTTGACGACAAATTTCGACTGCTTCATTGCCGGTGGCAGTTTTTATAACTTCTTTGCTATACTCGGAGACATTAATCGAGATCAACATTTCAGATACTTCATCATCTTCGGCAATCAGTATCTTTAGCTTTCTAACATGATCATTTTTTTCGGAAGGTGTAAGTTGAAGATCTTCAAATAAAATAGCAGGTACAGCATTGTATGGCAGGGTGAAATAGAAGGTTGAGCCTTTTTCTACTTCACTTTTTACCCATATTGTACCACCCAGCATTTCGATGTAGGCTTTTGTAATCGACAAGCCTAACCCTGCTCCTTGCCGAGCCATTTTGTCAGAAATGTCAGCCTGAATAAATCGTTCAAAAATAGCCTCCTGACGGTCTTTTGGAATGCCGATGCCAGTGTCTTTTACGTAAAATTGCAGTAGAGACAAGGCATGCCTTGTCTCTACAATTTCATATCCAAATTCTATGGAACCTTCATTGGTATATTTTATGGCATTTTTAACAAGGTTGGTCAGAATGGCATAGACTTTTTCGCGGTCGGTTTTAATGAATGCATCCTTTGCAGGCAAGGCGTTTTTAAATGAGATTACCATCCCTTTGGCTTCTACTTCAGGTTTGAAAAAGGTATAGATAAACTCAACGAGCTCATTGATATTTGATTCCGCTATTTCCAATTTCATCAGACCAGCTTCAATCTTCGAAATATCCACAATATCGTTGATGATATTGAGCATTCTTGCACCGCTTTTCTCAATGATTTTAATATACTCTTGTTGCAGTTCATTTGAGAGGTCAGGTTCTTTAAGTAAATCTGCAAACCCCAGAATGCCGTTCATTGGCGTACGGATCTCGTGGCTCATGTTGGCTAAAAATGCCGTTTTCAGCTTGTCGTTTTCTTGAGCCTTTTCCTTGGCTTTCAGTAGCTTAAATTCCATTTCCTTTTGAATAGTTACATCAATAATTGCCAATCGAAATTCGGGTTCATTGGATGTTACATGGGATTGACGGATGCCTTGAATCCGGGCATGAAAAAAGGCATTGCTGGATTTTTGAAGTTTAATATCACAAGTTTGATTGCGTTTTTGGTTGATTAGTGTTCGAAAAAACAAGTAATAAATGTCTTGAAAATCGGGATGGATTATTTTTGTAATTTTATTGTTTGTCAATTCGTCTTTGCTACTTTCCAATAGCAAGCACGCGGTATGGTTTATGCCTTTTATCCATCCATTTTTATCAACAATTAAGTATCCGATGGGAGCGTTGTCGAACAAATCCAAATATCGGTCTTTGCTTTGTTGAATTTCCTCCTGGGATTTATAGAGTTCTTGATTTTGATGTTCAAGTTCTATTTGATAAATGGACAATTCTTCAATCAACACTTTAAAATCTGTTTCATACAGGGAAGTGTCAATCTTCATTCCATTTCTTATTTCATTTTTGGCTTGTTCTCTAAGTCGAATTGATTTATCATCCATAACTCATCTTTATATGGTATTACGAGATCTGTTTATTTCGTTTTCTCCTGGGTTATATTCATAACTATGCCAGCCAATAATTTGGGTTTCTTATCGTTGGTACGTGATACAATTCCACCTTTATCCCTGTACCAAAGATAGTTGCCATTTTTGTGCCTGATCCTGTATTCCACAAAGTAGTGGTCATTTTTTCCCGTCAGATGTTCCCTCATTGCAGTCATGGCAATCTCATAATCATCGGGATGGATTAATTTTGTCCATGCATCAAAACCCTTTCCAATCTCATCGATTGTATATCCAAGCATGGTATATTTTGCTTTCCCTGTTTTTACCAGATTCTGCTCATAGTCCCATTCCCACCATGACATATCTGCCATTTCGAGCGCACTCTCAACATGCTTTCTTTCAGTAATATCCTGTGCTGCACCCCATAGTCCAGTAACGTTTCCATCTTTATCCTTTTCAGTTTCTCCCCGTACCCACATCCATCCATTGCTGCCATCTATCCTCAATGTTTTCAGCTCTAGCTCATAAGGAACTCCGGTGGCCTTTGTTTTTGCCAGGGAAGCCGATAAGGATTCCCAACTTTCATCGGTAAATAACTTCTGGTGCTCAGTATAGGGAGGAGGAGGTAGTGATGGGTCAAAACCATACATTTTGTAAAGTTCTTCTGTCCAGACAACCTCATTGGTAGCCAGGTCCAGATACCAACTGCCGATGTGTGTAATTTTTTGAGCTCTTTTTAATTCTCTTTCACTCCTGATTAGTTGTTCTTCAATCAGATTGCGCTCAGTAATATCTATACAAGTGCCTACCCATTCCAAAATACTATGGTCGGCACCAATTATGGGGAAACCACGCGCCAGCAGATAACGGTATATACCGTCGTGCCTTCGCATGCGATACTCGATTTCATACGGGGTTTTGTTTCGCACGGCATTGTTCCATGCATTTAATGTCCGATCAAGGTCTTCAGGATGAAGGGTTTTTGTCCACCCGCTACCTTTAATCTCGTCATAAGACTGACCGGTATATTTTCTCAATGAAGGCACATCTTCTACAATTTCTCCATCAGCGTTGGTAACCCAGCCAATTTGACCAGTTAATTCAATGTACGACCGATAGCGCGCCTCGCTTGCAAGTTTTAATGCTTCTTCTTTCTTTAGTTTGGTAATATTTACAAAAGTTACGATGATGCCTTCAACAGCGTTATCGACAGTGCGGTAAGGAATGATACTCATCAAGTAATATCTACCCCTATTGTCCATGATTTCTCTTTCAAGTAACTGCAAATTTTCAAAGACACTTTCGATTTCGTTTACCAGATTATCGTCAAAGTTGCTTAACGATAGATGCTTCAAGGGGCGTCCAACATCTGAAGAGATAATATTGGTGAGTTTGCTTGCCACATTGTTAACTTTTCGGATAATCAGGTGTTGATCGAGATACAAGGTCCCAATTTGTGTATTGCGCAAAAGGTTTTCTATATCGGAAGTTAGCTCAGTAAGTTCTTCTATTTTACGAATGTGGTCAGAGTTAACGGTATACAATTCTTCGTTAACCGATTGCAACTCTTCGTTGGTGCTTTGCAATTCTTCGTTGGAGGCAATTAACTCTTCGTTGGAGGATTGAAGCTCTTCATTACTTGTTTCAAGCTCTTCCACAGTCGCCTGAAGGCTTTCGCTTTTTAACTGCAACTCTTTTTCCAATTCATCAATGCGCTCGTTGTAATGCGCCTGAACGTTGATCTTTCCGGTTTTAGGCGGTTTTCTGAAACTACCAACAATCTCCTTTTCTCTAAATGAAACCAAATAGTAGATATTGTTGTTTAAATTGTCGGTAATTTTTTTACACGAAAGGTTAAGTTGTTTTCCAATGTTTTTCGAAGCTATATTTTCAATGATAATTTCTTCATTGCTTTTGGATGCCCGGCGAATAAGACTACTCACAAAAACGGAATTTTCTTTCGAGAGCATTTTGAGCAAGTTGATCGTTATTTGACCTACCGGGATGCTTAAAAAGTCGTTCACGTTGTTTATGGTATGTATGATATCACCTTGCTCATCAATTACAACCGAGGGTGGCAGATAATCACCCATGACTTGGTCAAACAATACTTCCAGAAAGCGATTTTTGCCCTTTGGCGTTTTTAGCAAGGAATTTGAATGCAATATCTCAGGATAACTTTTATAGCTAGCTGGTGACCGTAAACCGTATTGGATCGGGGGTGTATAATTCGATAGTTTTTGAAAAATTTTTGACTTATTGTCTATTACATTGAACCCTTCAGCCATGTTTCCCAACGATTCGCTTGAGCCTAGAAAAAGGTGTCCATTTTCATTCAAAGAGTTATTGAACAATGAAAATATTCTTTGTTGAATGTCGGGGTTTACATATATGAGGAAATTGCGACAGGAAATAAGGTCTAATTTGGAAAAAGGCGGATCGTTGATGATATTTTGCTTGGCAAAAACGATCATTCCACGAATACTTTCATTAACCTGGTATCCACTCTCTTTCCTGACAAAAAACTTGGAAAGCCTCTCCGGAGAAACATCGGAAACGATATTATCGGGGTAAAAGCCTGCTGCTGCGAATTCCAATGAGTTTGTATCTAGATCTGTCGCGAATATTTTTGTTTCTCTGTTTACATTGCATTCAGCCATGCACTCTTTAAGCAGCATTGCCAGCGAATATGCCTCTTCACCAGTTGAACATGCAGCCACCCAAATTCGTATTTCCCTTTTTGCTGCAGAGGATTCGACAATTTTTGAAATAACGAGATCTTTTAAAGTATTAAATGCGGGTTCGTCTCTAAAGAATCGGGTAACTCCAATCAAAAGCTCATTAAAGAGAATATTAATTTCTTTGCTGTTGCTGATCAAAAATTTAATGTAGTCATCAATTTTATCGAAACGATTGATGCTAATTCTTTTCTCCAGCCGCCGAATAATTGTATTCTCCTTGTAACAAGAAAAATCGACATTTTTGGTATCGTGAAGAATCGCAATAACTTTTGAAAGTTGGCTTTGTTCGCTGGCTAAAAGTGAATCAATATCCCTGTTTTCCTTTACAAAAGGATGTTTGATGTAGTTAATGAGTTCTTCGGCCAGTTGTTTGGGATTCTTTATAATATCTACCATTCCTGTTGATATGGAACTATGGGGCATGCTCTCGAATTTGGCCGATCTCTCATCCTGTGCCATGGTCATGCCACCAAATTCCTTGATGGCTTTTATCCCCAGAGTACCATCACTCCCTGCACCAGAAAGTATGATCCCAACTGCATTTTTCTCCTGATCTTTTGCCAACGAACGGAAGAAAATATCGATGGGTAAATTTAAGGTACGGTTAGCACCTAATTCATTCAGGTATAAAATGCCATGAAAAATGGTCATGTTCATTTTGGGCGGAATCAGATAGATATGGTTGGCTTTTAAAGCCATTCCATCCGTTACAACTTCAATTTTTATGGACGTAAAGCGTGAAAGCAATTCATTCATATAACTTTTGTAATCGGGCGACAAGTGTTGTATAATTACAAATGCAGCATCCGGTTTGGGGATCATATTTTTAAAAAAGTCCTGCAATGATTCCAGACCTCCGGCTGAGGCTCCAATACCAACTACTGGAAAATTGAGAATAGTCTTGCCTAAATCGTAATCCAAATCAGCCTTTTTATTATCTATTTCTTTGCTTTTCATAGTGAAGGAATTTTTATAAGGTTTATGATCATTGCTGTCCAAAATACTTATGGATCATAGCTATGAGTTCATCTTTATTGATTGGTCTTGTAATTGGATTGCCATTTGTGTCTGTAATTATGGAAGTTACACCATGCGCATTGGCTATCAAATTTTGCAAAAGCGGTATATCTGGACGAAATATAACATCATTAAATGTGATGTTGTGTGAATCTGAAAGGTGTTGATCGTTGGTTTGCTCCGGCTTATTCATACAATTATGCTTTTGAAGAGAGTAAAATCCTATCCAGCAATGCCCTATATCGATGCTTAAACAACTATTTAGTAACTATCTGGCAATCAATTCTAAACTTAGCCCTGGTGTTATCAGTTATGTGGTAGGAGTTTCACAACTCCAGTTCATTTCGCATTAGCTTATTGATGATAAACAGAACTTTCCGAAGCCCTATGATTGATCGGAACAAGACTGTATGAAAATTGTTCATTAAACTTAAAAAAATTCAGATTCCAAATCACTTTCCTGACATTTTTTTTGACCGTTATGTTTGCATACCTTCAGAAACCAATCGAAATAATTATCGTACCAATGGTTGTTGCTGTTTTCCTTCTTTTTCATGATTGCCTTGCCAAAAAAGAGTCCTGTTATGATGATGAATATCGATTATCTGCACAACATAGCACCCAGTTTTGAATCAAAACTGATACAATTCATCCTTGGCATGACCGGCATGAAACGGAGCATGGAAAGGAAAATGTTGAACAACACTTTTAAAAAGGATCCGGCACGCTTGCCTAAATCATGGTACAGGAAGTTTAATATTCAGGAGATTGCACTGGGAGGAAGGAAGGTCTGGCGATTATCCCCGCCAAAGCAAGCCACGGATGTAGTTGTGCTTTTTTTGCATGGCGGTGCATACATGGCCAATATCAGCCTGGAACATTGGAACCTGGTCGGGCAGCTCATGGAAAAAACAGGTGCAACCTTCGTGGTTCCTGACTATCCCCTCGCGCCGGAAGCTACTTGCATGGAGACCTATGGTTTTATGGAGGAGTTGTATGCGCAACTGATTTCGGAGGATCAACAGACCCGCCTGGTACTGATGGGGGACTCGGCCGGCGGTGGGTTGGCATTGGGATTGGTACAAAAATTAAGAAACAAGAAGCTCAAGTTGCCGCATCAGCTTGTACTGTTTTCTCCCTGGCTGGATATCTCCATGGAGCATCCCGATCTGAAGTATTACGAAAAGAGAGATAAAATCCTGTCTGTAGAAAGCCTGAAAAATGCAGGGCAGAAATATGCCGGTAACTTAGACTTGAAAAGATATGAGGTTAGCCCCATCTATGGAGACTTTTCCGGAATGTGTGGCATTTCAATTTTTACAGGTACAAATGACCTGTTGCATACAGACGCCCGAAGATGCAAAGAGCTGTTGAGCCGCCAACGGCTCATTTTCAACTATTTTGAGTATCCGGGAATGTATCATGATTGGGTTATAATTACTAGCTTAAGGGAATCAAAAGATGTGATCACCAAAGTTTGTGACCTTGTCATTGATATTGTACAAAACGAATGAGATGCATTCGAAAAAAATACTTTTTTGTCGTTTCTAATTAACCAGAATCAGTTTACAATAATGAGAAATCTATCGCTTGTTGTGTTGGTTTTAGCTGTAATGCCGCTATTTTCTTTCGGTCAATTCACTTTGAAAATTGAAATTTCAGGGTTGGAGAGTAGTGAAGGTCAGGTGCTTCTGGAGTTTAACAATGAAAAAGGGGAAAAGATGATGGGTATCGCGCAAAGCATTGTAGAGAATCAATGCCTGATTGTAGTCAATGACCTTAAGCCCGGAAAATATGCATTTAAATACTTTCATGACAAGAATGTTAACAAGAAGCTGGATCTAAAATGGATGGGCATTCCAAAGGAGGGTTTTGGGTTTTCCAACAATGCAAAAGGAACTTTTGGTCCTCCTTCCCTGGAAAAAATGATTTTTGAGGTAGAGGAGAATATGTCTGTCAAGTGTACCCCAACCTATATAAAAATTTAACCTGCGATTCAGATGGAAATACCCGCTACGATGGAGCAAGACATGGCTGATGGAAAGATTGTTGGAGTCGAAACAGTCAGAACCTTATGGTCAAAAACCTACAATACGGACGGGAAACCCGATTGGTCTCATATTCTCCCCTATTACGACACGCACATCTATTTCAGGGATTCTATTCAGGAAATACGTGGTATCGATGATTTTACGGCCATGACTGAACGACTGACAAATCGTTCGAAAGACCTGAAGATGAACATTGTCAATGCTTCCATGGCAGAGAATATTGTCTTCATTGAGTGGGAAATGACCCTTAGTTTCAAAAAATATCCCAGTTCCATTTTGTATGGATCCAGTCGGCTGACCATCAACGGGGAGGGCAAAATTAGTGAGCAAAGGGATTATTATGATTTGTGGGGCGATATTTTCGACAATATTCCGAGGTTTGGGAAGGCCTACAGGAAATTTATGAAGAGAAAATTTGGATAGAACTTTCAATAATACACACGAGCAATTTGTCTAATAGTCATTAAAACAATCAAATACCATGAAAAAAATAATCTTTCTTTTGTTGGTCGCATCGCTCTTTCTGAGCAGTTCTTTGGTCGCCCAAACCGGTGTTCGTTTTGGGGTCAAGGGTGGGTATAGTCTTTCCACCCAGTATGGCATTGACGTGCCTGGCATTCCTTACACAGTGAACTCTATTTGGAGGCACGGATTTGCCGGTGGTGTGCTGGCATATTTTCCCATCACTGAATCATTTGGTATCCAGCAGGAACTGCTCTATATCACGAAGGGCTCCAGGGAAGACATTACGATGCTGGAACAACCTGTTAAAACCCATACCGAATACAATTTAAATTATTTTGAACTCCCCTTTGTTTTTCGTTACAACTTCGTAAAAATTGGGAACTTTAACATCTACGGAAGTACAGGTTTTGCCCTTTCTATTTTACTGAATGGCTCATCCAAGCTGAATGGGACTGTAGATATGGGAGTTACGCAAATTCCCTTTGCAGAATCCACCAAATTGGAAGGAGTGGATATCTTTGACTACGGTTTTCTATATGGTGCCGGGGTGGATTTTAACCTCTTCAAGAAAAAATGCTTTTTTGATTACCGGTTTAATATTGGATGGAATACCCTGATGATGCCGACCTCCAAAGGACAGGATCCAGCCCCCTTGCGGAACCAGGATTACACATTTACATTTGGGGTTTATATTTAATCGCTGGACCGTTTGGGATGGCCAAATTACTTTAAATCGGATGGGAAATGACCATAAGTTAGGGAAGAACAAGAAATTCTTTAAGTACTTTAAGGAATATGAATGGTCCAACATCATTGCAATGATGCGAAATAACCGGTTGGACCCCAAGATTTGCAAAGAGGACTTTAAGGATAAACTTGTTGTGATAACTGGTGCAACATCGGGCATAGGATACCTTACCGCTCGAAAATATGCTGCCATGGGAGCAAATTTGCTGTGCATCAATCGCAATATCCTTAAATCAGAAGCACTTTGCCTGGAAATCGGGCAGGAGTTTGGGGTAAGATGTGAATACAAAATTGCAGATTTGAGTAGATTGGCAGAGATCTTTCAGGTTGCCAAAGAGCTGTCAGCGATGAATTTACCCATTGATGTACTGATACACAATGCAGGTGTATACCTGACCAAAAGAGAGTTAACCTCTGATGGGCTGGAAAAGGTCTTTGTCGTCCACTACCTCTCTTCCTTTGTCATCAATTACCTGTTGATGGAGAAGTTGAAATCCCAGGAGAAGGCCAGGATTATTCTGGTAGGCTCAGAAGGTCATCGTTTTGCCGCGTGGGGATTGAGGCTGGAAGATTTGAATTGGGAGAAAAGAAGCTATTCTGGCTTAAAAAGCTATGGCTCTGCCAAAACTGCGCAGCTTTTATCGATGATTGTATTTGCCGATCAATTTCAAAACTCAGGAGTTACCATCAATACCATGCACCCGGGAGCCGTCAAGACGGAAACAGGGCAGGAGAACGGACCCGTTTACCGTTGGTTTAAAAGGAATTTTCTCGATAAAACGTTAAGATCCCCTGAAATTTCTGCCGAAGCCTTGTATTACCTGGGAGTTTCCAAAGAGATGGAAGCAGTAAGCGGCAAATTCTTTAACTTAACTGCCGAAGAGGAGCCTGCACCACCTGCCCTTGACCGGGAAGTTGCCGGTGAACTCTGGAATATAAGCCTGGAATTGTCAGGATTGCACCAGTAAGGCGGTGAAGATTGATGTAGAATTATTAAAAAGAATATGGAAGAAAATAGCTTACCTGAAAAATCCTACGATACGATTGTGGTGGGTGGAGGCGTTGCCGGATTGACTTCAGCCATTTATCTTGCCAGGTCTGGCCAAAACGTATTGCTCATTGAAAAAAATAAGGAACTTGGCGGACTCGTCAATTCATTTAGCCGCGATGGCTTTCATTTTGAAGCGGGAATAAGGGCGTTGGAAAATGCCGGAATTATCTTTCCCATGTTGGATGATTTGAATATACAGCTCGAAGTAGTCAAGAGCTACGTCTCCGTGGGAATAGAAGATGAGATTATCAACATAGAGACCATCCATGATTTGTTAAAATACAGGGACCTCCTGGTAAAACTATTCCCGGAGAGCGAAAGTGAGGTCGTAGCGGTCATTAAGGTTATTCGCAAGATAATGAAACACATGGAGGTTCTCTATGGTATTGAGAACCCCGCCTTCAAAGATCTGAAGAAGGATAGGAATTTTTTGTTCAAAAAGCTTTTGCCCTGGTTGCCGAAATTTATTTTTACCGTTGGCAAGATTAACCGCATGAACATGCCTGTGGAGGATTATTTAAAGACCATCGTTAAAAATCCCTCCCTCCGCGACATGGTAGCGCAGCACTTTTTTAAAAATACCCCGGCATTTTTCGCTTTGAGTTACTTCTCCTTGTACCTCGACTATTTTTACCCCAAAGGCGGAGTGGGAAAACTGTCGGAAGCATTGAAAGAGAAGCTATTGGAGTTTGGAGGCGAAATCAGGTCAGAAACTACCATTGTTGAAGTTTTGGCGGGTGCGTGCCTGGTGAGAGACCAAAACAACCTCAGTTACAAATATGATCAACTGATCTGGGCCTCTGATCTGAAAACACTCTACAAGATTACAGGGACGGAAGGTTTACTCCCCGGCATCCAGGAGAAATTTGAAAGTACGAAACAGACAATGCTGGAGAATAGAGGTGGAGATTCGGTATTTTCATTGTACCTGGAGGTAGATGAGCCACTGGAAAGTTTCAGGAGAATTGCCCACGGCCATTTCTTTTATACCCCCTCTAAAGTGGGCTTGGGTGAAACACACCGGGAGGAGCTTTATGGGCTTTTGCACAATTTTGGGATCGTCTCCAGGGAACAACTTTTGTCGTGGCTCGACAGGTTCATCCAGTTAAATACTTTCGAGATTTCTATTCCCGGGCTCAAGGATCCCTCCCTGGTTCCCGCAGGTAAAACCGGCATGATTATAAGTCTGCTGGCTGAATACGATTTATTTGTAGAAGTTCGCAAGGCCGGCTGGTTGAGTGAATTTGTTACGGAAATGGAAAATCGCATGATTGAAGTCATCAATGCCTCGGTTTATCCGATGTTAAAAGCGCATATTGTTGGGCGTTTTTCATTTACCCCGCTAAGTATTGAAAACCGGGTGGGCAGTTCAGAGGGTGCCATTGTAGGGTGGTCATTTCAAAAAACAATGCCGGTCGTCCATAAGATTCAGTTCTCTGACCGTTCTGTTCTGACACCAATTCCCTCCATTTATCAGGCAGGGCAGTGGGCTTATAGTCCTGCAGGTATGCCGATGTCGATACTTACGGGAAAACTGGCTGCAGATCGAATCGTCAAAAAAATGAAGGCACGTAATTAGCAAAAGTAGGCTATTCCATCACTTTCTGAAGGTCTGCAACAGGACAGGAAGTGTTAAGGCGATTTGATACAGCGGATGTTTGGGCAGGTGATGGTATTGCCGACGTTTATTCTCTTTTATTTTTATTAGCTTAGCAGTTATAAACCTCAATATATTAGTATCATGGAGATGAAAAATATCAACCGCAGAAACTTCCTGGGTACCGGCCTGGCTGCTACGGCAGCTGCGGTGACCGTTGGAACGACCCATGCCGGTGAGACCGCACCTGCAACTCCTGTGAAGAAAAAAAGTGAACATCCCTTCAATGCCCGGACTTATGGAGCCATGCCTACGCGCTCCTTTGGGAAAACCGGATACAAAGTAGGGATTTTGAGCCTCGGTGGACAGGCAACCCTTGAAATGCCCAATACCGAAGAGTTGTCTGAGAAGATTATCAACAGAGCCATTGACCTGGGGGTAAATTACATTGATACAGCCGCATCCTATGGGAAAGGCATCAGCCAGCTCAATATCGGCCGGGTAATGAAAACGCGCCGTTCTGAAGTATGGCTCTCCTCCAAGACGCACGATGTCACCTACGATGGTTCCATGCGGCTGCTCGAAGAGAGTCTGAAGAACCTGCAGGCCGATCACCTGGATACCTGGCAGTTGCACAATGTACAAAGGATGGACCAACTGGAGAAGATCATGGCCAGCAATGGCGCCATCAAGGCGATGGAGAAGGCCAAGTCGGAGGGAATGGTTAGGAACATTGGGATTACGGGCCATTTTGAGCCTTTGGTACTGCTGAATGCCATTCAGCGATATCCATTCGACCAGATTCTGATGGCAGTCAATGCTGCCGATGTGCACTATCTGAGTTTTAAAAATTATCTGCTGCCGGAGGCACAGAAAAAGGGAATAGCCATTGTGGGTATGAAAGTAGCCACCCGTGGCAGGATGCTCTCTACCTGGACACCCCCGCCGATTGCAGAACAGCCTGAACGTCTGGCAACCACAAAACCGGGTACCATCACCATCCGGGAGGCGTTGACCTACAACATGAGTTTGCCGGTCAGCACCACCATCATCGGCATCGACAATGTTGCCCAAATCGAAGAGGATGTGAAGATTGCCTCCGAATTTGCCCCCTTGTGCGAAGAGGAGATGAGGGCCATCGAATTCAAGACCCTGCCCATTGTTCGCCAGGGATTGTATTTCAGGCGATGGAACCTGGGGGAATAGCAGATATTCCAGAAGTTTTGTTTAGTAGACCTCACGCTGAGCTATTTAACGATTAACAATAGACAGTTGACAGCGAGTCCGAAGCTTAACAGGCGTACTCTATCAGTTGTTATTTAACCGCAGAGAACCGCAAAGTGTTTCGCAGAGAACCGCAAAGAAATCCTGAAATAGCAATCTTTGCGGCTCTTTGCGCCTTCTTCGCGGCGCTCTGCGGTTAAAAATTCCACGCTCCATGTCCATAGTCTATTCCTTCATTTTTTTCCTTCATAGTAGGTTTTGGTGATTTCATCCAGAACCCAACTGGTCCGGGCGGCAGAATAGCCGTTACTGACACATTTCCCTTCTCCCAATAATTCTCCCACCACCTGTTGCAAAAGGTTTCGGGAGATATTCTCCGGGTTTTGGAAGTTGAAGGTGTTGGTACCATCGGGCAATATCAGCTTAACCTCACCCAGGAGAAAGCAGGAGAAGGTAATTTTGCCCTTCGTTCCAGCTATTTCTATGGTATCCTCGTCACACCCCTCACTGACCACAAAGCACCAGCTTCCTGTTCCGGTAATGCCTGATCCAAAGGTAAATGCTGCGGAGACTGTATCTTCGGCCGCATAGTATCCTGCTAAGTTTTTGGCTATTCCCTCTACTTCCGTGATGGGGCCAAACAGGAAATCCAGGTAGTCGAATTGATGCGATGCCAGGTCAAAGAAATGTCCTCCCCCGCTAATCTCCGGATGGACATGCCACGATTGTTTTTCCGGATACTGGTCTTTGGTCCCGAAGGACTTGTGCAACCGGATGTTCACGGTCAGCGGAGTACCAATTGTGCCCGCTTCGATCAGCTCCCTGACCTTCAGAAAGGCGGGCAAGGTACGGCGGTAATAAGCCACCAGTAGCGGCATTCCGGTCTCTTCAGAAACACGGATCATTTCGGCACATTCACGGTAGTTCCTGGCCATGGGCTTCTCCACGTAGACCGGCTTACCCGCTTTCATGGCTTCAATGGCGTAATGGGCATGCGTATCAGGCGGTGTGGCAATATAGACAGCATTTACCTCCTGGTCGTTGATCAATAGATTTGCATCTGTGTACCACCTTGGAACTCCATGTCTTCTGGCATAGTCCTCCGCTTTGGCGGCATTTCGGCGCATGACGGCCACCAGTTTTGAATGTTCTATTTTGTTGAAAGCAGGCCCACTTTTCAATTCAGTTACATCTCCACAACCAATGATACCCCATTTGATCTTTTCCATTTTTCATCGTTTTTTAAAGAAACTGTTTAAATTTCTTAAATCCCTGACGGGATTGCAAATATTATATTCTAACAGTCTGTGAAACCTTTCAAAATTAAGTATTCCTCCAACACAAATGTCCTGTTTTTTCTTTGCGTTCCTTGCGGCTTTGCGTGATACCATAGGCAGGCAAGCGGGAAAGCAAGATTTGTAACAACAACCTTGTATGGTTATTGTAACTTGGATAATATTTTCTCTACAGAAAAGCAAAAGAAACCTAATATTTGAATAGTCCGTATACCTTCCCTGATGTTAGTCGGGAAATCTTAATTTTACATAAAATATTAACCTTTCAGTATGGCAATCAGAATAGTTGATTATTTTTGCATCCTGAAATAAGTTGCGGGTTTAACCTGTTTGAAAGCAGGAAGGATTGTTTCACCAAGGTCTGCCAGGCCTCAAAATATAGTTGTTTCATATGTTGTTTATAAGAATATTGCTTGCCAATTTTATACTTATCGGTCTCAATACCAGCGTCAATACGGATTGGAAGCTTAGAAAGGAAGAGTCCGGGGTAAAGATTTTTACCCGGAACATCGCAGGTTCCCCATTTGAGGAGTTCAGGGGAGTCGTAATCATTCCCAAAACTACCCTGACAGGAGTACTGGATGTGATCATGGATGTGAAGAATTATCCTGTCAACTTTCCGAATTGCGGCAGTGCAAAGGTCCTTGAACAGCGGGGAAAATACAGCGACATCCATTACATTACCATCAAAGCTCCATGGCCGGTTGCCGACAGGGATGCCATTTACGAGGCCACCACTACCTTTTCGGAGGATGGAAAACGTGCGCAGATAAAATTGATTCCAAGAGGGGATTACAAGGCAGAGTACAAGGAGTTTGTCAGGGTACACAACGGTACAGGTTTCTGGGATCTGGAGGAGATTGCCCCCAATACGATCCAGGTTGTCTATCAGTTTCATGCAGATCCTGCTGGCGAAATCCCTGCTTGGATTGCCAACAGCGTGATCGTGATAAACCCGCTGAAAACATTGGAAAGTTTGAGAAACCTCACTACCCGAAATTAGGTAAGGCATTCACCTTGGGGTAGGATCTTTGCAATTTTCCAGTTTCAACCTTTAGTCGACCACCTTCTTTATCACTGCAGCAAATCCGCCGTTTCTCACCATCGTAACCTGGATGGTATCTCCTTTTTGAACGGAAAGCTTTCCCATTTGAAGTTGCTTTGGATCATTTTCTGATTCTTTGGAATCGGCCCAACAGCTCATTTCGTATTTGCCTTCTGAAAGAAAGTCAAGTTTAAGATCCGGCTTTTTACCCGTGCTGTTGTTCAGGACGCCAATGAACCATGCTTCACCACTGCGTCTGGCGATGGCCACAAAATCGCCGGGGTAACCTCCCATGAAGCGTGTATCATCCCATACCGTCGGTACAATTTTAAGGAAATCGGCTCCAGGCTGGTTCCGTATATGGTTGGGGTGATCGCACACCACGGTCAGCGGACTCTCGTACACAACGAATTTCGATAATTCTGCGGCGCGGGTATTCCAGACCAACGCCGGGATTTGCTTTTTGAACTGCTCCTTCGTAACATTCAAGAATCCTCCGGGGGTGTAATCCATCTGGCCTGCCAGCATACGGGTAAAGGCCAGCTTGACGTTGTGTTCCGGGCTCATTTTGGTGGAGAATTTATAGTACTCGTTCCCCATGACTCCCTCCCGGGTAATCATGTTGGGATAGGTTCGGATGATGCCATCCGGTTTGTAGGCACCGTGGAAATCAACCAGCAGCTGGTTGTCTGCTGCGCATCGGATGATATCATGGTACCACTGCACCATCTCCTGGTCGTCGCGGTCCATGAAATCTATTTTTACCCCTGCCACTCCCCATTGGTGGTAAATTGGAAAAGCCTTCTTGAAGGCCGAATTTCGGTTTACATCACTGGAGTAGAGCCAAAGGATGATCCTTACATTTTTTGATTTGGCATAATTGATAATCTCTGGCATGTTGATCTGCGGAGCCCATTTGGTAATGTCTGCCTCCGGAATCTTGAAGGGACCATACCATTGCCAGTCGACCAGCATATAGGGCCAGCCCATTTCTGCCGCGAGATCGATGTACTGTTTGATGACAGGCATCTCCATCTTAACCTCTCCACTCCACCAATGGTCCCAGGCGCTCTTTCCCGGCTTTATCCAGGATGGGTCCTGCAGCGCACAGGGATCGTTGAGGTTCTGGATCAGTTCAGACTCAATGAGTTTCCCGGGGGTACTACCCACCATCAATACCCGCCAGGGTGTGAAGAGTTCATCGCCAAACAGTGCCTTAACTCCCTCTTCTGCTTCCCCCGGCAGGGGAGCCAGCTTGGTGGTCAATTGGTTGGAAGCTCCGCTTGTGCCAAGGTAGAATCCAGGATAATTGTCAATTTTGGCTTCCGTAATGGCCATCCAGCAATCCTGACCAAAATCCATCAGCATGGGTAACCCGGCGATGGATTTGTCTGTCAGGTAACTGACCGGATGTTCGAAAAACTCACTCTCGTGCGAACTTGCATACTTTCCATATTCAACCACCCAGGCTTTGGGATCTCCCGGGATGGAAAAACCGGTCAGCTCTTTGGTGATCTTCCGCACTCCGATCTGGCCGCTCCTGGGAAGTTTGTAGCGAAAAGCTGCACCATCGTTGTATGCACGGACCTGCAGTTCCAGCTCTCTTTTTAATCCGGACTTTTCCTTGAGTTTCAACGAAAGCGCCTGGCAGTGGTTCAAAACTTCTGCATGTTTAGACTTGACCACAGGCAACCAGGTTTCGCGGATGGTTTCAAGTTTTTGGTCCACTACCGTGAAGTTGCCATTCAATACCGGTTCCCCTTTCAACTCAAAGCCGAGCGGAGACTTCGTTACCAGGTTCCGGAGGCCAAAATCGACAGTGTATTGAAGGAGATCTCCGTTGCTGATGGTGACCACAATTTTTTGATCGGGAGAGCTAACCTGAAGCTCCTGACTATTTGCATTCAAGGCAACAATGATTGCCAAAATAACCATCCAAATGATTTTTGACTTTTGCATATAGCGGTTTTTACTGGTTGTCCTATTTTTTACAAAAGCCCTCGTTCACCTGCATAATCAAACTGCAGATCTTCATGGAGTGAGGCAAGGGATTTGTCTATTTTGAGCAGCTGTCTATGGTAAAGGTTCCCCAATGTACTGTTGGCATGCAAAGGAATACCCTGCTTCCTTAATTTTTTGCAAAAATGGAGCAGGAGTTCTACCTCGGTCTGTTTGGAACCTGAGAATTTTACCTGTTTGTTGACCATGGCTAGGATTTTCCGGATGGACTTCTTTGCCACGTAGCTGTTGTTCTTGTTGATCTCCGAGAATTGTTCGTCCGTCAAGAGTTTTACTTCAGCAATGTAGGCCTTCTCGTCAAATGCATCGAAAAGCAAATAGGTCAGCAACTCTTTGTTCTCTTTCTTGTATCTGGCCAGTTGAAGACATAACTCTGCCAATCGTGCAGGATGGATTCTGCCCAGTTCCGTTTTGATTACCTTTAGTGAGGCTGTATTCATGGGGAGCCTTTGGTTTTACTTAAGGATTTTAACCCTGCCTACCTCGCCGGTGGTCAACCTTACTTTGATTCCATGGGGGTGGAATTGGCTGTTTGTCAGGATATCTTTCACAACTCCTTCGGTGATTCTGTTGGTTCGTTGGTCCTCTTTCAACACGATACCCACTTCGGCACCCACTTTTACCTCACTTCTGCTCTGACCACCCATGGTTTGAAATATTTTAAGCCAAGATAGCGATAAAATCAGAATTTATAGGATAGGCCAACGCCCAAAATCTCTTTGAATTGAATTTTAGGCCCGCCAAATTTATCCATTTTGCCGTCCTCGTTGGTATCTGTACCGGTTTTGATATCATCATCATAGATCAAATGGGTATTGAAGGTTACCACGATGTACTTGTTGACCTTCATGGCCAGGATATTTTCCCAGCTTGCATCGATGTTTTGGGGATGGTGCAGGTAATTGGAGAATAGATCCAGTTTGGAGGTAAATGACAAGTTCTTTAAAAATTCACTTTTGAAATCATTTCTTGTATAGATCAACCTGAGGTACCCTCCAAATTCACTCCTGGACCTTAGCCCTTCGGTCAGCAGGTGACCCTGACTGTCGTAACTGGCCTTTTCGACGCCGTAAGCTCCCTGGTTGGCCAGGGCTTGATCGTTGACCATGGTTATTTTTGCCGTCACAGGTGCCACGAACATGCTGAAATAGGCATCAGGCTTGTAATCAAGTCCGATGGCTGTCATAAAATAGGCAGGCGCCAGCCAGTCCGAGATTTTGACTGAGTCGTTTGGGTAGTTGTACCCGGGTGTCATTTGAGTTTTGAAGCTTAGGAGCGCCGAATAGTACCAGTTTTTATAGGCCTTTCGTCCAAATTTGGAGACGAAATCAATTTTGTCGTCAGTTTTCATGTAGCCATCACGCTTGTTTTGACGAAGCAGGCCATAACCCAAATCCAGTGAGTTATCCCAGATGTTGGTACTGCTTTTGAAATTGGCATATCCATTGAACTGACCATTGAGGGACATCGAATTTTGCCCGCCTGAAGCCCAGTTGGTAAGGGATGTCTGTGACAGATTGAATGCGGCGATTCCGCCTTTTTTCCAGCCGAGCGTGGTGTCGCTCCTTTGGGCTCTAAGCGTTTTCTCAAGCTCTGTAACTTGTCCGGAACTAACCAGACTGATTCCTAAAAAGAATAGGATCATTGAATAAGGACTGCTCTTCATAGAAGATTAAGTTTTTGATTTGGCATTTGATACGTAAAATTATAGTTTTCGTTTTGAATGATTTAAACAAAAATCAGGTCCACTGGAATTTTTTGTTACAATTGTTGATCCTTTTGGGGTCGTCTAAACCAATATTCATTAATTTAAGGGTCTTTTTAGAGGCTGGATTCTCATCCTGTTCCCATTGACTGACATCAGAAATTAACCTATTGCATATTGTATGAAAAATCATGTTTTTGTTTCAAAAGTCTTCCTTGCAGGCTGGATGGCTTGTGCGCTTTTTTTTACAGGTACTGAGCTTGCTGCAAAAATCAAGCCCAGGATCTACCAGGCAGACATCGTTGTTTATGGGGGTACTTCCGCTGCGGTGGTAGCTGCCGTTGAGGCCGTCCATTCGGGGAAGTCTGTCCTGGTGGTTTCACCGGATACCCACTTGGGTGGACTTTCGTCCGGAGGACTGGGTTTTACCGATACGGGAAATAAATCGGTGATAGGGGGACTCGCCAGGGAATTTTACCACAGGGTTTGGAAGTACTACAATGACTCATCCACCTGGAAATGGGAAAAACACGCCGAGTTTGGCAACAAAGGCCAGGGAACGGTGGCCATGGATGGTGAAAACCGCACCATGTGGATCTTCGAGCCTCGTATCGCAGAAAGGGTCTTCGAAGATTTCGTGAAGGAGAACAACATCAGGGTACTGCGAAATGAGTGGCTCGACCGGTCAAAGGGTGTAAGGAAGGTGGATGGGAGAATTGCCAGCATCAAAACCTTGTCAGGAATCCAGATCTCCGGAAAGATGTTTATCGATGCAACCTACGAAGGAGATCTCATGGCTGCAGCAGGTATTGGCTATTTTGTTGGTCGTGAAGCTGGAACAGTTTACAATGAAACCTACAACGGGGTACAGGCTGATATCAAGGAGCGTGGCCACTTCTTCAAAGTACCCATCGATCCATACAAGATTCCCGGCAGGAAAGAGAGTGGATTGCTTTATGGAATCTCGCCAGAGCCAATTGCGCCAAATGGAACGGGCGACAAAAAAGTTCAGGCCTACTGTTTTAGGGTTTGCATGAGTGACCACCCGGAGAACAGGGTTCCTTTCCCGAAACCCGAAAAATATGATCCATCCAATTATGAATTGATCGCCCGGGTCTTGGATACCGGTTGGATGGAATGGTTTGCCAAATACGACCGTATTCCAAACCGGAAAACTGACACCAACAACCACGGTCCCTTCAGCAGCGATTTTATCGGAGGTAATTATGACTACCCGGAGGCCTCCTACGACCGCAGGAAAGAGATCATAGCGGCACATGAAAATTACCAGAAGGGATTGTTGTATTTTCTGAGCAATGACCAACGGGTTTCGGAGGAGGTCAGGGGGAAGATGCGTAAATGGGGATTGGCTGCCGATGAATTTACCGACAATGGAAACTGGCCGCGTCAGCTCTACATCCGGGAAGCGAGGAGAATGACCGGCGTATTTGTAACCACAGAAAATGAGGTGACCAACAAGCGGGAGGTTCCGAACCCCGTTGGTATGGGCTCTTACGGAATGGATTCACACAATATTCAGCGGTATGTCACTTCTGACGAAAGGGTTCAGAATGAAGGAGATGTTCAGGTCAAGCTGAAGCTTCCCTATTCTATCTCCTATGGATCGATCGTACCCAAGCCAACCGAATGCACCAATTTGTTGGTGCCGGTATGCGTTTCTGCCAGTCACATTGCCTTTGGATCCATCCGCATGGAACCTGTATTTATGATCCTGGGACAATCAGCAGCGCAGGCAGCCTCACTGGCCATCGACAACAAACAGTCGGTGCAAAACATTTCCTACAAAATGCTGGAGGGCAAATTGCTGGAGCGGGGACAAATTCTGGTGAAAAAGGAATAAATTGGTTCAGCTATTTTATTGGCCTTCAAATAGGATTGTCTGGTCGTTTATCCCTGTTTTTGTGCATCATCTTTACCAAGAATGAAAGTATTTAACTTTTTGCAGCTGTGCATTGAACTTTTCTTGGTTCAAATTGTCTGCTTATAGGTGACAAATTGCCGGAAGGGCATTTTTACATCAAACTTGTATTAATATATCAGCATCATTTCATCCTTGCAATTATAGCCATGCTCGAAGCCAAAAAGCTACTGCATTTCCCTCTTTTTATCATTTTCCTGATTTCATGTATCGGCAGGGATGGTGTGGAAAACCCCGGGGATATAAGTGAAGTGCAGATTGCGATCAAGGGATATGAATATCCTTTGGATAGTCTGGAAGCCCCGAAAACAGTAGTGGCAGGTAAGCCGAAAGTCATTCGTGCACTCAAGCCAAAAGTAACTTTGGGAAAACCGCTTCCCATGCAGGGAAAGCAGCCAGTCCAAATTCCGGCATTGTCACCCAAAATCTTGTTGGTTGGTCAGGATGGACTGGCTCAACCCAGGCAAGTTGCTTCATCAGGTGTTGCATTTCCTGCGACGCTGCCGGAGATTGTTATCTCTAAAAATGCTGTAAGCAAGGATATCAATCCGCAGGGATTTTCCACTTACAGTACCGTTCAGGGACTAAAATCAAATCAAATCAGGTGCATGCTGCAAGACAAAGCCGGCAATATCTGGTTTAGCAACGAGGAGGGAGTTACGAGGTACGATGGCAAATATCTGTCGCATTTTGTTATTTCGAATGGCCTAAACCAAAACAATATCGTACTCAGCATGATGGAGGACCAAGCAGGATCGCTTTGGTTCGGAACTTTTGGATACGGCGTTTATTGTTTTGATGGAAAGGACTTTACCCAATATACAGAAAAGGAGGGATTGAGCAACAACATTGTCAACGATATTATCCAGGATAAAAAAGGTGATTATTGGATGGCAACATCAGGTGGAGGGGTAACCAGATTTGATGGGAAGGTATTTACACATTATACGACAAAGGAAGGCTTAGCTGGTAATCAGGTGCGAACACTGTTCCAGGATAAGGCGGGGGATATTTGGATGGGAACGTTTGGACAAGGCATCTCCCGGTTTAATGGGAAAGGATTCACAAACTATACTGTCAGGGAGGGTTTTCCGGCGACGCACCTGGCCTCCATTCTGCAGGATCTGGATGGGAGTATGTGGTTCGGTTCCTACAGCAATGGTCTCATCAAATACGACGGAAAATTTTTTACCCAATACACCACCGATCAAGGATTGGCCAATAATACAATTCTGTGTATGATTCAGGAGGAGAATGGCTCACTTTGGTTGGGCAGTTCGGGTGGAGGAATCTCCCTTTTTGATGGGAAAGTATTCCGGAATTTTACGGAATCAGACGGTTTGCCAAATGGTTATATCAGGTGTTCATTGATTGGACAATCGGGCAATCTATGGTTTGGCGCAAGAGATGGTGGTCTGGTTAGTTATAAAAAGAATCTGTTTACCCATTACTCTGAGAAGGAGGGAGTTGCTGGCAACAGAGTTTACGGCATACTGCAGGATCGGAAAGATAATCTTTGGTTTTCCTCATTTGGCGGAGGAATTACCAAATACAATGGGACTGAATTTCATACCTATTCCTTGAAAGAAACCTATTTGAACAGTTTTGTATATGCCATACTTGAAAGCAAAAAGGGTGACATTTGGCTGGGAAGTGATGGCGGCGGGATCACCAGGTTTGATGGCGAGAATTTTACCCAGTATAAGCAGGAAGAGGGGTTGTGCAGCAATTCCATCAGGTGTATCATGGAAGACAGGGACGAAAACCTGTGGGTTGGAAGTTATGGTGGTGGGGTATCAAAATTCGATGGTAAAACATTTGTGAATTACAATAGCCAATCGGGACTTGGCAGTGATAAAATCCTGGCAATCGTTCAGGATAAAAATGGATTGATCTGGTTTGCGACGGATAATGGAGGAATCGTTTGTTTCGATGGGAAAATATTTACCCGGTACTCTGTAAACGAAGGATTAAACGGCAACTCATTCACAAGTATACTGGAAGACTACCAGGGAGATATGTGGTTTGGATCATTTGGGGGAGGTTTGCTCCGGTTCAATGGGAAATATTTTATACTTTACAACAAGTCAGATGGGTTGAGCAGCGACATCATTACCAGCCTACGGCAGGATAGGCGCGGTAATTTGTGGATTGGGACCAAAATGGGGCCAAATATTCTGCATGCGGACAAGTTAAAGCTCAAACCGGGAAGCCCTAACTCAAACATTTTTAAGAGTTTTACTTATGATGATGGTTTTTTGGGAATAGGTTGCAATTTGAATGCGCAGCTTGAGGACAAGAATGGGGTAATTTGGTTTGGTTCGAGTAACCGGCTCACGGCCATCAAGCCAAATGAGGAGGTTCCTGATACTGTTGCACCCAATATCCTACTAACCAATATCCAGCTGTTCAACGAAAGTATCCCATGGTCTAACATTGATCCGCGAAAAGACACCACCATTATTTTGGGTAACAGTGTCCAAATTCATCACTTGCAATTCAGCGATATATCCAAATGGTACTTTCTTCCGGAAGATCTCAGTCTTTACCATGACAATAATTTTCTTGCCTTCCACTACATTGGAATATCCCAAAGCCAAACCTCTAAAATCAGGTATGAATACTGGCTGGAGGGTTTGGACCGAAACTGGAGTTCACCGACTGATCATACCGAAGTGGCTTACGGCAACCTGAATCCAGGCAAATACAACTTCAAAGTCAGGGCGATGAATGCTGAAGGGATTTGGAGCAAAGAGTGCAGTTTTGCCTTTTCAATCCGTCCTCCCTGGTGGGAAACCTGGTGGTTTTATTCCCTGGCTTTTCTGACAGTTGTTTTGATCATACTTGGATACATTAGAATCAGGGTATACCAGCATATAGCCCAAAAGAAGCTGCTCAGTAAAATAATTGATGAACAAACGCATGAGCTGAAAGACAAAAACAGGGAATTGGAAAACATGAACAATGAACTGATTATCTCCAATTCTGAAAAAGACAAATTCTTTTCAATCATTGCACACGATGTGCGCGGCCCTTTGGGCACATTTCATCTCTTTACTGAATTGATGGCAGAAAATCTGGAAACCTATGAGCCCAAGGAGATCCGGCTCATGGCCAACAGCATGCATGAATCAGCATCAAGCCTTTTCAAACTCTTGGAAAATCTGCTGATTTGGGCCAGGATGCAGCGCGGGTTGATACAGTTTAGTCCGGAACAGCTCAATACGATCGAGATTCTCAACAATGCCGTGGAGACCAATCTTCAAACGGCCAAAAATAAATCAATAGCCATCATTGTTGATATTTCGGATAGCCTGGAAATTTTCGCCGACAAAAACATGGCCGAGTCGATACTTAGAAACCTGATATCCAATGCGGTGAAATTCACTCCCAGAGGTGGAAAAGTGACAATTTCGGCTGAAAAAAAGGATGACAGTGTAATCCTGTTTAGCGTGGCAGATACTGGAATTGGAATGGATCAAAATGCCTTGAATGACCTGTTCAAAATAGACATTCACAACAAGAGAAAGGGAACAGAGGGTGAATCCAGTGCTGGATTGGGATTACTGCTGTGCAGTGATTTTGTCAAAAAACTGAATGGCAGGATTTGGGCTGAAAGTGAGGTAGGGAAGGGAAGTACCTTCTACTTTACCATTCCGTCGGTCTCCTGATTTTAAAATTTCCAAGCCACTATTCTGCTTGCTTTGTTGCCGTGTGACATTGGAATGGACCTCACCATTGCAGCTCCTTCCTGTTTCAAGGCGTGGTAGATCTGTGGCAAATTGTTGCTTTTAGATACCAGCACAGAGAACCAACCGATAGAGGAGGCCCAGATTTGGCTCTCATGGACCATTTGTCTGACAAATTTCAGCTCTCCACCATCACACCAGAGTTCGTGGCTTTGTCCGCCAAAATTCAGCATGGTTCCTTTGTTTTTGTGACCTCCAAGATTTCGGATTTTCCTTTGGGAGCCTCGGTTTGCCGCCTCGGCAGAGCTATGAAAGGGTGGATTGCAAAGGGATAAATCAAAATGTTCGCCGGGTTGAATAATTCCTGAAAAGACAGAACTTGGCTCCTTTTGCACCCGGATGGTGATGCTATTTCCCAGGGAGGGATTGCGCCGCACTATTTCATTTGCACTTTGAATGGCAACCGGATCAATTTCGGAACCCACAAAAGACCACCCATAGGAACTGTTTCCCAGGATGGGATAGATACAGTTTGCCCCGACACCAATGTCAAGGCAACGCACCTGGCTTCCATTCGGTACAATTCCATGGTTGCCCTCGGCCAGCAAATCAGCCATTCGGTGCAGGTAATCAGCCCTACCGGGAATTGGCGGACAAAGGTATCCATTTGGAATATCCCAATACCCAAGGTTGTAATAATGGAGCAAAAGTGCTTTGTTGAGCATTTTTACAGCCTCCGGATTGAAAAAATCGATCGACTCGTCCCCATAGGGATTCATCCTGACAAAAAGTGCCAATTCGGGGCAACTTTGGATCAATGGCCCAAAATCATATCTTTCCCGGTGTTTGTTACGGGGGTGTAACCCGGTTTTTTCCTTGGCAGGTACTTTTTTCGGTTCCATGACTCAAAGATAAGGAAAGCTTGGGGGATTTTTTGTTTAAAATGCAAGCGGTCCCTGAGCGAAGCCGAAGGGAAATGTTTGAAATGTTAAAACCCTAAGAACTTTTTTAAACCCTTCAAACCCTTCAAACAACTATTTAAACCCTTGACACAAATTTAATGAAGTCTACTTCGGGCGGTAGAGCTCCGCGTGGGTTTCCCGGATAAGATCTGCCAGTGGGATTTCATTCGGGCACCTGGTCAGATCAATTTTTTTCAGATTCTCCGCTGTCGGGAACACACCCGGAAACCAGTGGTCCTTCTCCTGAAACATGTTGTAGCGGTATAGGCCAAACTCTCTCATATCGTAACCTTTCCAAAGAATCCTGAAACGTAGGATCTCCGGGATGTTTATACCCGAAGGATCATTCTCCATGCAGTAAGGGTCAAAATCGGCAAATGGAACCTGTGCTCGCTGGCTGTCCAGTAAATGCTGGATTTTTTGGTCTTCCACCGACATTGGGGCTGAAGCAGGGAAAATGCCATTGAGCTGATCGAATTGGGCCGTCACCGGTAGTCCAAATGTCAACGTATGTATGGAAGCATGCCCCAAACAGTACCTCGCATTCCACTGCAGGGGATCGAGTGGGGCAGTCAGCTCTTTCAATTTCCGGGGTGCTTTGTACAACTGACCACCCTTGTCATTGGGGGAGATGATAAAGACTCCCATGTCCTTTGAGGCCGCCAGATCGATGGCTGCTTTGTTCCGTTGGAAAAAATAGTAATAGTGCAGGTTGACGAAATCAAAGAGATCTGTTTCAATGGCTTTCAGGATTACTTCCAGCGGTGCATGGGTGCTGAAGCCTACAGCTCCGATGATTCCCTCTTGTTTCATCTTCAACAGCTCTTCCACCGGTCCGCCCGGAGAACAAGCTGTAGAGAGCAGTTCCAGGGTATTGATGCCATGCCATGCATAAAAGTCGAGGTAGTCCGTCTTGAGTGCCTTTAGTTGCATATCGACCATCTTACGCATCTCTTCTGCCGTCTTTGGATTTCCCTTGGTCATGAGCAGGTAGGATTTACGATCCACTTTGAGCTCATCGTTCAATACACGTCCATAAACATGTTCACTCTTGCCATATCCCCAGGCAGTTTCTATCAGGTTGATGCCCTGCGAAAGGGCTTTGGCAACCGTATCCCGGCATTGTGCCAGCGTCTCCGGAGGTATGAGATCCCTTGGTTCTGAACCCGAATGCTTGTAACGCATACCGCCAAGGGTGATGACGCTTACCATTTTATTGGTTTTGCCAAAACGGCGGTATTCCATTTTTGGTTTGTATCGGGATAGGTTGCTGAAATCCATTTGCAAATTTTGGGTAAAGGTGCGAAAATACACCTTCTTTTGATATTCAGGTTACTAATTCGGATGAAATTATCTGTAAAGTCCATCCGTCCAGGGATTGTGAAAGGGTAGAAATCCTTATCTTTGGGAGCTAATCATCCTCTTTGAAAAATTAATACCTTGGAAAATAAATTGAAACAAGCCAATGCCCTTCATTGGGTTTCGTGGTTGATGATCGGAACATTGACGGTCACCGCACTGCTCTCCTTTCTGAAAATATTTGACTTGTTGGCCATTGGCAGCGAGCTGTTAACAACAAGCAGACTTTTAACCATTGCCGCATTTACAATGTTGGCCTGGCGCAAAAAATCGCTGACCATCTGGATCATGCTGGGCCTGGTTGCAGGAGCGGAATTTGGATATGATGCTCCACAGATAGCTGGATCCCTCCAGTTCCTGAGTGAGATTTTCCTACGGATGATCAAGACCATCATTGCACCACTGTTGTTTGCCACGCTGGTGAATGGCATTGCAGGACACACGGATCTGAAGCAAGTTGGCAGGATGGGCTGGAAATCTTTGCTTTATTTTGAAGTGGCATCTACCCTGGCACTGTTCATAGGGTTGATCGCCATCAATATATCCAAAGCCGGGGTGGGAATCAATCTCTCTGCCTTACCAGGAAATCTCCCCGTTGTAGCTGGCAAGATGCAAACTACCCAGGAATTTATCCTGCATATCTTTCCGGAGAACATTGCCAAAGCCATTGCAGAAGGGAATATCCTCCAGATCGTCATCTTCAGCATAATTTTTGGAATTGCCCTTTCGATGCTGGGTGAAAAATACAAATCACCCATGCTAAAGCTCACCTCAAGTTTGACAGAGGTGATGTTTAAATTCACCGGAATTGTGATGTATTTTGCCCCTGTGGCAGTTTTTGCCTCTATCGCCTACACAATTGGTCACATGGGAACCGATGTGCTTTTCACCCTTTTAAAGTTACTGGCTACTTTGTATGTAGCCCTGGTCGCATTTTTGATACTGGTATTGCTCCCCATTGCCCTGCTTTTCAGGATTCCGGTCATGAAATTTATGGGAGCTGTCTCGAAACCAGCCTCTATTGCCTTCGCGACGGCCAATTCGGAATCGGCTTTGCCTTCCGCCATGGAATCGATGGAGGCTTTTGGCGTACCCCGCAAAATCGTCTCTTTTGTCATTCCTACCGGATACAGCTTCAACCTTGACGGTTCGACCCTTTATCTTTCGCTGGCGGCAGTCTTCGTTGCCCAGGCTGCCGGGATCGAGCTTTCCATTGAAAAACAGCTTGCGATTGCGCTAACGCTGATGCTGACCAGCAAAGGAGTGGCCGGCGTTTCCCGGGCTTCCTTTGTAATTCTGCTTGGTACAGTCACTACCTTCGGCCTACCTGTCGAGCCGGTCATGATCATTCTGGGCATTGATGTATTGATGGATATGGCCCGAACCGGTGTGAATGTCATCGGAAACTGCCTGGCCACTACCGTGATAGCCAGGTGGGAAGGTGAGTTCGACGATGTGAAGGCGAATGGGTAAGCCAGATTAACTATTTGCTGGCAAATGAAAAGTGCATCTGAACAATTATCCACTTATTGTTTCGTTTTTCAAGCACGCCAGTCCACCTGGTTTTTTCCCATGAGGCAGGTTGCCCCTTCCATTCATTAATATCATCAAGCATGCCAAAAAACCAGGCCACATCACCCCTTTGAGAGAAGTTTATTTTTAAATCTTTTATTTCATAGCTGATTGCTTTAAAATCTGGATTCATCCAAAATGCTTCAGCTTTTGTGAAATCTTTAAAACCATTTACAACTCTGTCGTTAGGGTGAATTTCCATGTAATTCGTATCATTCGCTATTACACTATACAGTAAATGCAGATCTTTCGTCTTTGCCCATCCAATACTGTTGTTGATGGTTGTTTCAACCAATTGTCTTTCTAAATTGAGATCTAGCGCATCATCTGTGCTGTTGCAAGATAACCACACTAAGAAAAAACAAATCAAAAACAACGATGATTTTAAATTTAATTTCTTCATAACTAAGATTATGCATGATAGCTATAATTTTGCTTACAATCTAAACAACATATGGCTCCCTCATCACCCTTACATACAATTTGGTAGCTTCAGGGTCTCCGGCGACCTCCCCTAGGATGGGATCCCAGGTTACCTTGCGGCCGGTGCGGATGGCGATATCACCCATGTGGCTGATGGTATCTGAAAGGATGGCCTCATCCAGCGGACAGAGTTCGGGTTCATTCTTCCTGATAACCGAGATGAACCTTTTTCCCATCGTATTGTTCTCGCTTTTAATAGCGCCTTTGTCGTTTTTTGGGAAATTGTTCAGTTTGGCATCTATTTCAGGAATATTTGATTCAGCAGAAGATCTGCTCAATGAAATCCAACCTTTGGTACCATAGAAGGTTGTGCCATTCCCTTCTTTTACCTTGCGCTGTTCCAGCATATCTTTGGATGCATTCTCGATACTGACAAAATGCAATTCAAAACCATTTTGGTATTTGCATCTGATATCCCAGGTCAGTACATTGTCGTACAAACCCCCTTTCGGCCAATATTCTCCCGACCCCTCACAACTGTAGCCTCCTTTTACTTTATCCTTTAAAATCCAAACCAGTATATCGAGCGGATGTGCTCCCCAACCACCCAGGAAGCCGATGCTGTAGTCGTTGGTAAACCAGGAGCCGACATTGGTGACCCGTTCAGGACAGAAAGGTCTCATTGGAGCCGGTCCGGTCCACCGCTCAAAATCAAATCCTTCAGGAACCGGAACTTCCTGGCATTGGGGTGTTGTGACCGGGAACTTGCTGGGCGCCCAAACATCTGCCCTTTCAATTTCACCAATAGCACCTTCACGAATCAGGTCATAACCCAGTTGCATGTGTTCGAATGAACGCTGCTGGGTTCCATAGTGAAACCTAACATCGTTCTTTTTTAATTCCTTCGCAAGGATAAGGTTTTGAGGATAGCTCAGGCCAAGAGGTTTGGCCAGCATGATGTGCTTGCCAGCCCGTGCAGCTTTGATGGCAGCCAGAACATGCCAGTGATCCGGCGTGGTTATGTGGACCGCATCAATATCCTTGCGTGCAAGTAATTCGTCCATTTCAAGGTAGCTCTTGCACTCCTCGTTGGTGAACTTGTTCTCCTTGTAGAATGCGTTGATTCTTTTTGCCGCACTCTCCCGGCGATCCCTAAATGTATCACAAATCGCAAGGTTCATGGCTTCCCGCAAGGGGACAAAATAGTGCATCAACTCGTCGGTGCCCCTCGATCCAACCCCGATGTGGCCAATGACCAGGCGGTCGTTGGCACCCTTGTGGTTGGAACAGGAGGTTAATACAGTTGGCAGCAGGGCTGTACCGGTCGCCAGGGCAGCGGATTGTGAAAGGAAGGAGCGGCGCGTTTGTTTGCCACTTATTTCATTTTTTTCCATGGTTTTGTAGTTTAAAATCAATTGTTTTCTTAAAAGTGACTAAAGTGAACTAAAGTGAACTAGAGTGACTGGAATAAGTATTAGAAGCTGTTTAAAAATATTACACAGAGTATTTATGACTCCTTGATGAAACTTATTATAGCTTTGAAATTGTTGCTTTGTGAAAAATTTTCAAGAGAAAAAATGAGGTCACAGAGAGAAAATCGCTTGCGATTTTCCAACTCTGTGA
>CAMCBW010000036.1 GCA_945873105.1 Tangfeifania diversioriginum | reverse complement strand
AAGGGATGCTCAATCGTCTGTAACGTTAACTATCAAGTCGCGGTCCCTGAGCGAAGCCGAAGGGATGCTCAATCGTCTGTAACGTTAACTATCAAGTCGCGGTCCCTGAGCGAAGCCGAAGGGAATAGTCCGATACAAGGACAATATCTACTCCTTCACCCCCCAGTTTGCGTTTATTACCGAATCCAAAATCAAGAATTAACTAATTGTTAAATCACCTTCTCCTACGAAACATGACAGGCTTTTGAGAGTAAGCATCTACAAGTATTAACAAGTCAAATACATTGTATGACCCTCATAGAACAATTGAACAAACGCTATGCAACCAAGAAATTTGATGCAAGCAAAAAAATCCCTGCGGATCAGCTAACCCTACTGCTGGAAGCCATTCGCCTTTCTGCCTCCTCCTACGGACTTCAGGCCTACAAATTGGTAGTGGTCAAAGATGATGCGGTACGTAAACTGCTTCGTGCAGTAGCATGGGACCAGTCACAGCTTACCGATGCTTCTGAGATTCTGGTCTTTGCTGTAGACACAGATTTTAACGAGTCGGGAGTCGACCAGTATGTCGAAAACATTGCCAAGACCCGCAACATTGAGAAAAGTTCACTTTCCGGATATTCCGATATGATGAAAGGGACACTGAAAAGGCCACAGGAGGAGATCCAAAACTGGTTAACCCGTCAAGCATACATTGCCCTTGGTTTTGGTCTTGTTGCTGCAGCGGGATTGGAAATCGATGCCTGTCCCATGGAAGGATTCGACAACAACCAATTTGATGCCATCCTTGGTTTAAAGGAAAAGGGTCTTCATGCTGCAGTTATCATGGCAGTTGGATACCGTTCGGATGAAGATGGTTACCAGCATATGGCCAAAGTAAGACGTAGTGCCGAGGATTTCTTCCTGACAATCTGACATTTTAATTTTTTCGTGGTTGAAATAATTAATCATTCCCGGGGGGTATCCTCCGGGAATTTTTTTTGGATCAGCGGATGAAAATACTCTATTTACCTGATGCGCTTAAATGCTTGAAGGTACTTGTCGATGTAAGCCTGCTTAAACTTCGATTTGTATTGCATGACATACCTGGGATGCTCCAGCGCTATAATCTCGTCAAAGAACCCATACTCCTTGTTGATAAAACGCAGGAACTGCTCATTCTTTCCGGTTCCGAAGCAATAACAAATATCAGTTTCTATTCCTAACCCGATCTGTTTTCGGATGTTCTCAACGCTAAAATCAAAGATGGCAGCTGTAAGCTCCTTGCTGTCGTAATAGTTGAAGTTCTTCTCCTTCCCAGCTTCATCCTGTATGGTAAACCCCAGTGGAAAGATCGAATTGATGTAAAAATCGTTGTAAAATTCCTCAACACCTCCATATGCTTTGATGACCTCATAGACGAATACGGAAGATGGTTCATGGGTTATGCGACCTGAATAGTCAATACCACAGGGATCAAGGAGTCTCTTTGGATCTGTAAATGGAATTCCGGTTACCCCTGCACCAAAACGGCCTGGATTGATCCCCAGGATCAGGTGGCGAACCTTGTTGTCGTTGTAGTATTTTCGGTAAAATGAGGAAGATACAGGCAAAATAAGGTCATCCTCCCTGAATGGATTCATGATACGGATTCCCTCTGGAAGGACACCATGAAATTCCAGTTTGCCATTGAAATCGATTATTCTCTCAGCGAATGTTTCCATGCAATCATCTTAAAATTTCACTTCCGTGGGAAAAGCATATTATTTTAACATTGTCAATCAAACATCCTTGACAATGTTCCATGCCCAATTGAGCAGAATTAAAAGGATTGCCGGAATTGCAACCCATTTTCTCCTGAGTGTCTCCTCGAAAAGCCGGAAAAAATGATAGAGCGTATCTTTCTTAAAAACCAGGTCATAGGCCATCCAAATTGGGGTTGCCAATAAGATGGAGAAAATGACAATTCCCAGCGGATTCCAGTAAAAGCCACCGGCAAGGTCCCCCTGCAGCAAAGCAAGAACCGACCTGGTGGATCCACAGGAAGGACACGGGAAGTGCAGAAAATGGCGCACCAGGCAAACCTCGTACTTTTCCCCCACCTCTCCCGGTTTTAACCGGCTGACCAGCCCCAGCCAACCATATCCAACGGCACAAGCCAGCGACAAATAGAGATAAAATCGATTGCGGGTGAGCGGCATTAATAGATAGCCATCATCAATTTTTCGGTATTCTTTCTCCGGGTGATGTTCATGATCATAATCCAGTCGACCAACACCCAAATGCCAAGTCCACCACAAGTGATCAGCTTGGCAACACCCAGGCCGATATCACCCAACATAAAACGGTCGACAGCCAACGGACCCGTAATCAATGAGATAATCAGAATAATGACAGGATCATGAAATGGCATGTATTGCAACATTCGCCAATGCGATTCATCCAGGGTCAACAAGCGTTCCCTGATGTGATACATCTGAGATTCCTCCAAATACTTGGAATTCGAGAACAGGAACATGTCTACATGTTGTGCATCCATCTTTTTTGTTTTAATGGGTAAATCAAGCGTAAGGTACAAACAGCAATTCTACAACTTTATGATAAGACAACGATTCTGTTTTAAAATTACAACCAATTATTTAATGGATACAAAAATGGCCAATCCACACTCCATGCCCTCTGCTCCATGCTCTTTACCCCATGCCCTCTGCCCCATGCTCCTTGCTATTTTCTGATCCTATCTTTGAAAATTTTCTCAAATTTCTCCACTTTGGGTTGTATCACCATGCGGCAATAGGGTTCATTCTTGTGCAGGCTGTAATATTCCTTGTGATAATCTTCTGCCGGATAAAATTCAGGCTCGGGCTCTACAATGGTAACAATGGGCCGATCAAAAACCTTAGCTTTGTTGAGTGCATCAATCAACTGATTGGCAATCTCCTGTTGTTGCTTGTTCTGAAAAAATATAACTGACCGATACTGGGTACCTACATCAGCCCCCTGCCTGTTAAGGGTTGTAGGATCATGCACTGTGAAAAATACTTTCAAAATCTCCTCTGTACTGGTGACTTGCGGATCAAATACCAATTGAACAACTTCTGCATGCCCGGTCAATCCGCTGCAGACTTCCCGGTAGGTTGGATTGGCCATCTTGCCTCCTGCATATCCTGAAGTAACGGATTGAACACCTTTCAGACTCTTGTAAATGGCCTCGATGCACCAGAAGCAACCTCCACCCAGTGTAATGGTATCCGACGCCAAATTTTTGGAGGTCATTGCACCATTTTGATCTGGTTCGAAGTCCAGTGCAACTGAATTCATGCAATAGCGCTTCCCGGTAGGAAGAGGACCATCGTCGAATAGGTGGCCAAGGTGGCCTCCGCATCGCCCGCACAGTGCCTCAGTCCGGTTCATTCCAAAGCTATGGTCTTCATGAAAAGTGACACTAGTGGGATCTATTTGCTCAAAAAAGCTGGGCCATCCGCATTCACTGGCAAATTTTGCATCTGACCGGAATAACCGGAAGCCACAGGCGGCACAATAGTAGGTTCCTTTACCCGTGAACTCCCAGTATTTGCCCGTAAAAGAGCGCTCCGTCCCCTTATTTCTGGACACTTCATACAAATCACGGGGCAGCACACGTTTCCACTCACTATCCGTAATGTTTAACTTCTCCTGGTTAGTTCTGGAATAATAGGGATTGCCTGGTTTCTTAGGGTCGGTGGAATTCATCATTGGGATATTTGTAATTGTGGAAGAATTTGAATGGATTGAAGGGGTTGAGGAGTGACTGTCATTGCTCGAACCGCGGATATTGGTGTCAGAAAATCCGAAAATTGTGAAGGTAAGTGCTACGCCCAACAGCGCAACCAACAATGTATAAAACAATTTTATGTTCATCATGACTGTTTTCTTTGGCTTCTTTTACGAAAAACCAAGTGACAGGTTTAGCTCTTTGGGATACTTTGGACAATCGGAACATTTTTTAACAAATCAGCCATTTCCTCCTGGCGGAAGATATGGTTGATAAATCCAAGTCAAATTATAATAGTTTGGTGAGGGCATGCCCCAAAAAGACCGCGATAAGTCCTAGAAAAACACTCAATCCGGTGTAAAGGGCAAAAAAGTAGAAGTTCCCATCCCTCAACAATACGACATTTTCATTGGCAAAAGCCGAAAATGTGGTGAATCCTCCGCAAAATCCAACCGTTAAAAAGAGACGCCATTCATCATTGATCAGATTGGTCCTTTCCGAAATTCCAAAAATCAGACCGATCAGCAAACATCCCAGCAAATTGACCACCATGGTACCAAAAGGGAAAGTGGAGACCACACTGTTTTGTACCAACCTGGTGGTGAGATATCTGGCAACACCTCCCATAAAACTACCGGCACCAACAACGAATATTGTTTTAAGCATGAACGAAGATAGTAAAAAAGTTATGAGTTATGGGTTATGGGTTATGAGTTATGGGTTATGGGTTATGGGTTATGAGTTATGGGTTATGGGTTATGGGTTATGAGTTAATAAAGATAAGAACATAAGTACTTTAGGCACCTTAGCTCACTCTAGGCACTTTAGTCACTTCCTATTAAACTCAGGAACAACTCCATTCCCTTCCTTTTCGAATCATCCAAGTGGTAAAAAATATTTTCCCTAAAGTAGGCTTCAAAGGGATAATCAGGATATCTGAGCTGGTACTCTGCGATCACCTCTGGTATATGCAGGATACCATCGCGGAGGGCCAGCTCGAACCGGTCAATGAAATCCTTCTCCAAGGGTTTATTGGCAACCCAGCAGGCAAATACAAAGTCGAGTCCGGTATGCTGCTTCCAGGCATCACCCAAATCATAAAGATATGGAAACTGTTTTTCAGCTTCGAAAACACGGTCTCCAATAATGACACCAGCCGTAGTGCCATTGAGATCGTCCCTGATATAATTGGAACCTCCGTTTTGCCACTCCGGCTCAATTCTCCAGTAATCCCTGGCCAGGATCTTTACCAATTGAACAGAGGTGCGGGACTGGTAGTCCAGAACAATCTTCTTCACCTCTTCAAGTGGAACCATACTGGCCATCACAACAGTCCTAACCTTCCCTGAACATGCAATGCAATAGTCGGTTATGATCTTGGCTCCCGGTATCTCCGGAATCTCTGCTACAGGAATAATACCCAAATCTACGGTTCCTGCCTTCAGTTTATCAGCGCAGACAGCAGGAACATCCAGGGATAGTTCGATGAGATCCGAAAGGTCATTGTGGGTGATTCCATACAAGAATGGCTTGGTATTCAAGTAGGTAATGGCAGATACTTTAATTTTGGTCATGGTAATACTTTGTGCCCAAATTTAGGAAAGTTTGGGGGTTCAATCCCTACTGAATACGCAAAATTAGAACTTCTGTAACACCGCGGAAATTGTTACTTTTGTACCTTAATTGTAAAATGCTTTCTGATGGAATTGCAGATGTTAACAGCCATCTCTCCTGTCGATGGACGCTACCGCGACAAAGTTGACGAGCTTGGAGATTATTTTTCGGAATTTGCCCTGATAAAATACCGGCTTTTTGTGGAGGTTGAATATTTCATTGCGCTTTCTGCCATACCGCTGCCCCAATTGCCACCACTAACAGACCAAAACAAAACCAATCTGCGAAATTTGTACCATCATTTTTCGCTGGAGGATGCCGGAAGGATCAAGGAGATAGAAAAGGTTACCAACCATGATGTAAAGGCAGTTGAATATTTCCTGAAGGAGAAGTTCGATCTGATCGGGCTGGCTGCTCAAAAGGAGTTTATCCACTTTGGCCTTACATCTCAGGATATCAACAATACAGCCGTTCCCTGTTCCATCCAGGATGCCATTGGTGAGATCTATTTGCCTGCCATGACCAAACTGGTTGAAAAGCTCCAAGAACTTGCTGACCGCTGGAAAGATATCCCCATGCTGGCCAAGACCCACGGCCAGCCTGCCTCACCAACACTTCTTGGAAAAGAGATCAGCGTATTTATTGAAAGAATGCAAATTCAGTTGAACCAATTGACTTCCATTCCATGCTACGCAAAATTCGGGGGAGCAACCGGCAATTTAAATGCACACCATGTCGCCTATCCATCTATCGACTGGGTTGCCTTCTCCAACAGGTTTGTAAAGGATTACCTGAAACTGGAAAGATCGCAAACAACAACGCAAATTGCTCATTACGATAATTATGCAGCCATCTTTGACTGTCTGAAACGTATCAATACAATTCTCATTGACCTTGACCGTGACTTTTGGAGCTATGTCTCGATGAACTATTTCAAACAGCAGATCAAGAAGGGAGAGATTGGCTCCTCCGCCATGCCCCACAAGGTTAATCCGATCGATTTTGAAAATTCAGAGGGGAACCTTGGGGTAGCCAATGCACTGTTCGAACACCTTTCTGCCAAACTGCCTATTTCAAGGCTGCAACGCGACCTTACTGACTCTACAGTGCTTCGCAACGTTGGAGTTCCGTTTGCGCATACCCTGTTGTCCATCAAATCTACCATGAAGGGGCTTGGCAAATTATTACTAAATGAGGAGATGATCAACCATGACCTGGAAGAGAACTGGAGTGTCGTTGCCGAAGCCATTCAGACCATCTTGAGACGTGAAGCCTATCCCAACCCTTACGAAGCACTGAAGGAGCTGACCCGTGTGAACCGCAAAATCGATCAGCAGGTTTTTGTGGAGTTTATCAATCAGCTGGATGTCTCTGAAGAGTTGAAAACAGAATTGCGTAGAATAACCCCGCAAAACTATACCGGGGTATTTTCAGTCTCCGGTTAATACCTTTAAGATCAGTAAGCCGCTTAGACAATCAATCGGTTGCAAGCACCCTTATCCATCCAGATTCAACTGAAAACAAGACATTAACCCAATATTCATATCGTGAAAGGTCTCTACCAATTGTTGATCCGCTTTCTGCCCCCTTACAAGGGATATCTTATCATGAACCTGGTATTTAACCTATTGGGAGCGATATTCGGGGCATTCCAGTTTATAGCTTTTACGCCTGTCCTGGGGGTATTGTTCGGCACCCAACCCATTGTAGCCAAGCCAGCCGCCTTGAGTTATTCGTTGGAAAGTATCAAAGACAACCTGTTGTATGTCATCAGTGAGATGATACAGACCAGTGGAAAAGAGAAGTCACTGATGTACCTTGGATTCTTCGTCATTCTGATGGTAATTCTGAAGGTTGGTTTTACCTACCTTGCCTCCTTCGTCATGGTTCCCATGCGGAACGGCGTAGTTTGTGATATCCGCAACCAGATCTACCACAAAATTCTTTCTCTTCCGCTTGGTTTCTTTTCAGAGGAGCGAAAAGGAGACATTATTGCACGTACGACGGGCGATGTACAGGAGGTTGACAACTCCATCTTCAATTCTATTGAAATGTTGTTCAAAGATCCGGTAATCATACTGATCTCGCTCTTTGCAATGATCTACATGTCGTGGGAATTGACAGTCTTTGTGCTGGTTTTGCTACCTGTGGTAGGTTACCTTTTGGCCAAGATTGGGGAGAGCCTGAAGAAACCTTCCATGCAGGGTCAGAACAAGATGGGAGAACTTCTTTCTACCATTGAAGAGTCGCTTTCAGGATTGCGCATCATCAAAGCCTTCAATGCCGAGAAAAAGATGAAGACAGTCTTTGCCAAACAGAATCAGTCTTACTACCGCATTATGAACAGTTTGATGTGGCGCCGCTACCTGGCACACCCTGTCAGTGAATTGCTCGGAACCATTGTCATTGTCATTGTTTTGTGGTATGGCGGAAGACTTATACTGAGCCATTCCAGCACCCTTACGCCACAAGGATTTATTGCCTATCTTGGGTTTTTTTACAGCATCATACAGCCAGCCAAATCACTCTCGACAGCCTTCTATTCTGTTCAAAAAGGATTGGCCTCCATGGAACGGATAGACAAAATTCTGCTGGCAGAAAACAACATCGTCAACAAACCTGATGCACTTACCGTTCATGAGTTCAACCGGGAGATCGAATACCGCAACGTAAGTTTCAAATACATCGACGACATCGTTTTAAACAGTGTCTCACTGACCATTCAAAAAGGCAAGACCATTGCCCTGGTTGGCCAGTCCGGCTCCGGTAAATCTACCTTTGTTGATCTCCTGCCCCGCTTTTGGGACATCAACGGAGGTGTGATTCTGGTGGATGGGGTCGATATCCGCAACTACAGGATTGCTGATTTGCGCGGACTAATGGGCAATGTCAACCAGGACCCTATCCTGTTCAACGATACATTCTTCAACAACATCTCCTTCGGCGTAGAAACGGCTACCATTGAGGAGGTAATTGCTGCTGCCAAAGTGGCCAATGCCCATGATTTTATCATTAACTCTCCGGATGGATACGAGACCAATATCGGAGACCGGGGTGGTAAATTATCAGGGGGACAACGTCAGCGGATCTCCATTGCCCGGGCTGTATTAAAAAATCCCCCCATACTCATCCTGGATGAAGCCACTTCGGCGTTAGACACAGAATCCGAGAAACTGGTACAGGAGGCCCTGGAGAACCTAATGCGGAACAGAACCTCCATTGTTATTGCCCACCGGCTCTCCACCATTAAAAAGGCCGACCTTATCTGTGTGTTCAATGAAGGTGAGATTGTAGAACGGGGAACACACGATCAACTGTTGGCCATGGATGGAATTTACAAAAAGCTTCATTCCATGCAAAACCTTTGAATCCAACTGTCTAAAAACAAAAAAGGGAGCAATTGCTCCCTTTTTTGTTAGGCGGTCAGTGTTACTGTACAGCGTCGGTCAATTCATTTCCAGCTTTGAATTTAACAACTTTTTTTCCGGCGATTTTAATGGTAGCTCCAGTCTGAGGGTTGCGACCTGTGCGTGCGGGACGGTCAGAAACAGAGAAAGATCCAAATCCGACAAGAGCCAGACGATCACCTTGTTTCAAGGCTTCGGTTGTTGTTTTAACAAAAGCTTCGATGGCTTTTTTTGCATCAGCTTTGGTCATTCCGGCTTCTGCAGCGACGGCGTCAATTAATTGCGCTTTGTTCATAACTAATAAGGATAATAAATGGTTAATAACTTAGATTTTCTACCGAAAATTTTTGTTTTTGTTACACAAACCATGATAAATATTTAAGAATTAGGTAACATATACAAGCCTTCCGGCGTGAACCCTCATTTGTCCAGTTTTAAGTAAAATTGATTCAAATGATTTACTCCGACTAATTTCACCACAATTTTTTAATTATCAAAATTTTCCCACACTTTTTATCATAAATCCATCCACAAATATTTTCCCTGTTTTTTTTGTTGAATGGAAAAAAGGGTTACTTTTGCACACGCAAACAAGGAGAGATGGCAGAGTGGTCGATTGCGGCGGTCTTGAAAACCGTTGTACCGTGAGGTACCGGGGGTTCGAATCCCTCTCTCTCCGCAAAGATACGGGTGTAGCTCAGTCGGTAGAGCACTGGTCTCCAAAACCAGGTGTCGGGCGTTCGAGTCGCTCCTCCCGTGCTTTTTTCCCCTCGCACAGATCAGATAATTTCCGCCTTGTTACAATTGTTTGCTCATTTCCCATATCCAACCTGCCAGGATAAAGACAAAAATTAGGAGGCTAATTCACCACAAACAACTGTATAAATGCACATTATGTTTTTTCTCCTCTAACCAAACCAGGCCAAAATCTCAGCTGATATTATTCTTCCCTTCACGATTTATATTGCACCGTTTAAATTGATCGCTAAAACCAACATTGTCAATTTTTCAGTTTACGTTGAAGGTTGACGGATTTTCTACCCCCAAAATCTGCCATATAGTCAGCCGCAAACAGTTGGCACAAGCTTTGATCATGGGAGGTTACAAAAGAGATCATTAACTTTAAATAGCATTGTTTATGAAAGGAAAAATAGGGGTTACCAGTGAGAACCTTTTCCCAATTATTAAGAAATTTCTCTATTCTGATCACGATATTTTTCTTCGTGAGATCGTTTCCAACGCGGTAGACGCTTCCCAAAAGCTTAAAACTTTGGCTTCAGCAGGCAAATACAGCGAGCAAATAGACGAATTAAAGGTCAGAGTCACCCTGGACAAAACCCAAAAAACGCTGACAGTGTCGGATAATGGCATCGGTATGACGGCAGAGGAGGTAGAGAAATACATCAATCAAATCGCTTTTTCAGGTGCCAATGAGTTCCTCGAGAAGTATAAAAATGATGCCAATGCCATCATAGGTCACTTTGGACTGGGATTCTACTCTTCCTTTATGGTTTCTGAAGAGGTAGAAATAATCACCAAATCTTACCAAAAAGATTCAAAAGCTGTTCGTTGGGTTTGCGATGGTTCTCCGGAATACATGATGGAAGAGACAGAAAAAGAGCAGACTGGTACAGATATCATCATGCATCTGAATTCCGATTCAATGGAGTTTTTGGAAGAAAACAGGATCAGTGAATTGCTGAACAAGTATTGCAAATTTTTACCGGTACCGGTCATATTCGGAAAGAAAAAAGAGTGGAAGGATGGCAAATACGAAGATACTGAAACAGACAATCAGATCAACGATGTTGCTCCCGCCTGGACGAAGAAACCAGTCGATTTGAAAGAGGAGGATTACAACAAATTCTACAGCCAGTTGTATCCAATGGCGGATGAACCGTTGTTCAACATTCACCTGAATGTCGATTATCCTTTTAACCTAACTGGAATCCTCTATTTTCCAAAACTCAAGAACAACTTCGAGGTACAGAAAAACAAGATCCAGCTGTACAGCAACCAGGTATTCGTGACTGACTCTGTTGAGGGCATTGTACCCGAATTTCTGACTTTGCTGCACGGGGTGCTTGATTCACCAGATATTCCGCTGAATGTCTCCCGCTCCTATCTTCAAAACGACTCCAATGTAAGGAAGATCAGCAGCCACATCACCAAAAAAGTGGCTGACCGCCTTCAGGAGATTTTTAAGGAAAAGAGGGCTGAACTGGAGGAGAAATGGAGTGACCTTAAGCTCTTCATCGAATATGGCATGCTGACCGATGAAAAATTCTACGAAAAAGCGTTAAAGTTCTTCTTCTTTACCAATACAGAGAAGAAGCTCTTCACCTGGGATGAATACAAAGCATTGATCGAAGGCAACCAAACCGACAAAAACAAGAAACTGGTCTATCTCTATGCCACCAATGTTGAGGCACAGTTCAGTTTTATCGAGGCTGCAAAAAGCAAGGGATACGATGTACTGCTGATGGATGATGTACTGGCAACGCCTTTGCTCAACCATTTTGAACAAAAGTATCCGGAGTCCCATTTTGTTAGGGTAGATGCCGACGTCGCAGAGAAATTGATTGTCAAGGAAGATGCTGATGAGCCTCACCTTACCGCAGAGGAAAAGAATGAACTTAGTCCTATCTTCCAGTCGGTCATACCCAAAGAACGTGGACAGTTCATCATCGACTTCCAGAATCTGGGGGCAGAAGGTGCACCGATGGTCATTACCCAGAATGAGTTTATGCGTCGCATGAAGGACATGTCCAAAATGCAGGCTGGAATGAGTTTCTATGGCGAAATGCCTGACAGCTACAATCTGGTGGTGAATCTGTCTCATCCGTTGGTGAAGAAGGTTCTGGATGAAAAAGAGACTCAATTGAAAGGCAAGCTGACCAAATTCAAGGCAGAACTGTCGAAACTAAACGACCAAAAAGCTTCACTTGAGAAATTGAAGGAGGGCAAGAAAGAGGAGGAAATACCCCAGGAAGAGAAAGACTTACTCAACGAAACGAAGGAGAACATTTCCAAAATAGAAGCCAGCAAAAGAGAGAAACTAGAGGGTTTTGGATCAGGCAATCCACTTGCCAACCAACTGGTTGACCTGGCTTTTCTCGCCAACAACATGTTGAAGGGCGAGGCCCTGGCCAATTTTGTCAAGCGTAGCATCGAGCTCATAAAATAACCGGGCCGTCCGATATAAAATAGGAAAAGGAGCAAACGCTCCTTTTTCTATTTTATCAGGTGGAAATGGGCTAGTCCCCCCTCAGAGGTCTCCTTGTAAATGGAAGGAAGGTCATGGCCTGTTTGTGCCATGGTTTGTACAATTTTGTCGAAACTGATCATGTGTCGGCCATCCGACAACATAGAATAGTTGTTGTGGTTGATGGCTCGTGCAGCAGCAAAGGCATTCCGTTCAATGCAGGGAACCTGAACCAGCCCTGCAACAGGATCACAGGTTAACCCAAGATGATGCTCAAGTCCCATTTCCGCCGCATACTCTACCTGGTAAATGCTGCCTCCGCTCATTTGGGTTGCTGCCGCAGAAGCCATGGCACATGCCGTACCAACTTCACCCTGACAACCTACGTCGGCTCCGGAGATTGAAGCGTTTGTTTTAACAATGTTTCCAATAATACCGGCAGTTGCCAATGCTTTAAGGATTTTCTTGTCTGACATCTTGTAAAACTTACTCGCATATTTCAGTACTGAAGGTATCACCCCACATGCGCCGCACGTTGGTGCAGTTACAATCAGTCCACCTGAAGCATTTTCTTCCGAAACAGCCAATGCATAGGCATAAATCATGCCCCTCTTTTTGATATCAGGTTCAAAGTATCTTGCCTTTTCATAATAGGCTGAAGCCTTTCTTGGATAATTCAGAATCCCGGGTAAGGGCCCTTCAGTCTCAAGTCCACGCTTGATGGCGCCCTGCATCACCCGCCATACCTCATTCAAATAATCCCAAATATCTGGATCTTCGTGATCTCCAACATATTCCCATATGCTCTTCCCACTCTCGTAACACCAATTTAAAATCGCCTCCATGTTCGATTCCGGATAGACCAACTTGGTTTCAGAAATGGTCAAATCGTCAACGATGGATCCTCCGCCAACAGAATAAGCAAGCCACTTGTCGGTGATGGTGCCTGAATCGTCAATTGACTCGAACTTCATGGCATTGGGATGGCGAGGCAGAAAAACGGATGGCAGCCATTCAAACTCAACTGGTTTTGGCTTTAAGGTATTGAGAATAGCCAGATCAGTCAGGTGACCTTTCCCCGTGGCAGCCAGACTTCCATAAAGGGTCACCCGGAATGAGGCAGCCATTGCGTTCCTGTTCAGAAATTGTTCGGCAGCCTTTTTTGGCCCCATCGTATGGCTCGAGGAGGGGCCATACCCTATTTTATAAATCTCTTTGATAGATTCCATTGTACAGGATTAGAACATGATCAGCATGTAGACCAAACAAAGGTAATAAATTGCATCAATGCCTATCTGACTGCTGCAATTTTAAACAAATTAAGCGCTTCAAAATCGTTTATTTGCTAATAATTCAGGATATTTGTAACAACAAACATGACAATTTCATGGCATTAAATTTAGCTGAAAAAGATCTTAAAAAGATAATTATGGTTGGCGACAGGGTATTGGTCAAACCAAAAAATCCCAATCAGCAAACCAGCTCCGGGCTATACCTGCCACCTGCTGCCATCGAAAAGGAGAATGTCCAGTCGGGGTATGTAATTAAGACTGGTCCGGGTTTTCCAATCCCTGCCATGACAGATGAGGTTGAGCCCTGGAAAGAGGTAAAAGAGGAGGTAAAATATGTACCGCTACAGGCACAAGAGGGAGATCTGGCAGTTTATCTGAGTAAAAGCGGTGTAGAAGTGGAGTTTAAAAATGACAAATACCTGATCCTCTCCCACTCCGCCATCCTAATGCTGATTAGGGAGGAGGGTTTGTTCTAATAAAAAAAGGGTGTCGAGCGACACCCTTTTCTGACTTAACCTAACTAACCTTAATCCTATGAAAAACTGCTTTTCAGCAACAGTTCAAAGATACAACCCTTATTCATTAAGAGCTTTTAATCAAAGTTAATTAACGTTAATAATCTATGCTGGATTATTCCGTTACTTCGACTGCTACCTCATCACTCTGCCATAAACCATGTTTGGTGCAATAAGCGTGGGCCATCAGTTTCATACTCCTGGCAGGAACAATGTACAAATCAACCTCGACCTGATTGGGAACACTTCCCATCGTTCCAGCAACGAGCGTTGTCTGCGCCAGCATCTTTTCCCCATCCCAAAGCTGAACCCAGCTGATGTAATGGTCAAAATCATCCGGATGCTTGTACTCTTCTCCCACTTTGATTTTAACTTTGAATTTTTCGCCTTTCACCGCAGTAGCAGCACAGTGAACGAAGGCAGAATGACGGTCGATGTAATCCCGTTTAGCCTCCCTTTCAACTTGTGAAATGTCTTCGTAACGATTGATCTTCATGATAATTTGATGTTTGAAATTTGTAATTTATCTGTTTTGGCACACACCATTTCAGTGCTTGGAAAGATAACTTGCGACTCCTTCAGCAGTAGCATTCATAGCCTCATCTCCTGCCTTCCAGTTGGCTGGGCAAACTTCGCCAAATTCTTCAAAATGAATGAGCGCATCCACCATGCGTATGGCTTCGTCAACACTTCTTCCCAAAGGAAGGTCATTCACGAGTTGGTGACGAACCACCCCCTTCTTGTCAATCAGGAACAGACCCCTGTAGGCAACCGGTGCACCAACAAATGAGGAGTGGCCTTCATCATCGACTTCGTATTCCCCCGCCAATACACCATAATTTTCGGCAATTGTTTTGGACAGGTCGGCCACCAACGGGAATTTAACACCCTTGATACCCCCATTCTTTTTTTCTGTGTTCAACCAGGCCCAATGGGAAAATTCAGAATCAACTGAACAACCAACCACTGCAACATTGCGTTTTTCAAACTCAGCAAGTTTTTCCTGGAAAGCAAGAATCTCCGTTGGACATACAAAAGTAAAATCAAGCGGATAGAAGAAGAATACTACGAATTTTTCTCCAACATACTGATCCAATGAGAAATCTTTTGTAAAATCATTGCCATTAACAACGGCTGTTGCCTTGAATGAAGGCGCTTTTTTTCCAACTAATGTACACATTTCGAAAATTATTAAGTATTATTTTGTAATGATTACAAAATTAATGAAAAATAGCCTTCCGGCAAATATCCTCGTACAATGTACAAAAAAAAATCCAAAAATTAATATACAATTTATATTGTACCTAAACTATCAAAACTGTCCTTTACAGCTTTTGTACAATTGAAAAAATCATTCATATTTGTATTGAATTCAGAAAGATATGATGGAACAACAACAAATTTCTACCTACCTTCTCAAAAACGGGATAAGGCCACTTCAAAAAAGAGTCAAGATCATGGGTTATCTGGTATCGAAGCGCAACCATCCCACTGTGGAAATGATATACAGTGACCTGGTTCATGAGATCAAAGGCCTCTCAAAAACCACTGTTTACAATGTACTCAATTTGTTTGTGCAATCCGGTGTTGCTTTGGCACTTAACATTGAAGGGAATGAGATCAGGTACGATGCCGACACCTCCACCCATGGCCATTTCAAATGCAGGGTATGTTCCGGAGTGATTGATTTCAGAATCAAACAGGAGGAGTTACCCAAGCCGATGCTGGATGGATTCAGAATTGAAGAGCACCACTTTTACCTCATGGGAGTCTGCTCTTTTTGTTGCAACAAAATTGAAGCATAAAATGGAATCACTCTAAATATCTGCATATCAATGCATTTATTTCATGAGTTGAGATCATATTACGGTGACTGGGAGGTTAACTAGTTTAAATCATTTGAAAATGAAGCTTTGGGAGAAAGGGACCAAAATCAATGAATTAATTGAATCCTTTACTGTTGGAAAAGATCCAGAAATGGATTCTTTCCTGGCAAAATTTGATGTCATTGGTTCTTTGGCACATGTTCAAATGCTTGGTCATATTGGGTTGTTGACGGAGCTCGAATTGGAATCCCTGACCAGGGAACTCAAAGTCATATACCAGGAGGTAGAGAAAGAGCAGTTTCACATTGAAGCAGGGGTGGAAGATATCCACTCCCAGGTGGAGATGCTGCTAACCTCCAGACTGGGTGAAATAGGCAAGAAGATCCACAGCGGAAGGTCGCGAAATGATCAGGTATTACTTGATATAAAACTATTTACAAGGGATGCTATCGCTGCTGTAACCGAAAATACCCGTCGCCTGTTTGATGTTCTGATTTCCCAGAGCAACCGCTACAAAGCGGTTCTCATGCCAGGATATACCCATCTCCAGGTGGCAATGCCCTCCTCGTTCGGATTGTGGTTCAGTGCCTATGCTGAAAGTCTCACAGATGACCTGGTACTGTTGCAGGCAGCTTACCGCATAGCAGACCAGAATCCATTGGGTTCTGCTGCCGGTTATGGCTCTTCCTTTCCGCTCAACAGGCAGATGACGACAGATTTACTTGGCTTTGAATCCATGAACATCAATGTGGTATATGCCCAAATGGGACGCGGAAAGATGGAGAAAACGGTACTGTTCGCCCTCGCTTCCATCGCTTCAACCCTCTCCAGGCTGGCGTACGATGTCTGCTTGTACATGAGCCAGAATTTTAATTTCGTGAAGCTGCCAGATGAATTGACCACCGGATCCAGCATCATGCCGCACAAGAAGAACCCCGATGTCTTCGAACTGCTCCGTGCCCGCTGCAATAGGATTCAATCATTGCCGGCACAAATGCTTACCCTCACCAACAATCTGCCCAGTGGCTATTTCAGGGACATGCAGTTGACAAAAGAGCTTTTTATCCCGGCGTTTAAAGAGTTGAATGAATGCATCAGCGTTGCTGCCTTTGCCCTGGAAAACATCAGCATCAACGAGAAGATACTTGCCGATGAGAAGTACCAGTATCTATACAGTGTTGAAGAGGTAAACAGACTGGTTCTTACCGGTACACCTTTCAGGGATGCCTACCGTGAAGTAGGCGCTTCCATCGGGCGCAACGAGTTTGTGCCCAAGAAGGAAATATCCCATACCCATGAAGGCAGCATCGGAAACCTGCTCCTTGACCGAATTGAAGCTAGAATGAACCAAACCATTGAATCCTTCAATTTTGACAAAGCGACAAACGCTATCCGTCAACTCTTGGAAAAATGACATCAATACCCAAAAATGCCCATGCTTTCCTGATTTTTTTAGGCCTTCTGTTCACCCATTCAACAGATCTGACGTACAGAAATATTTAATGTTCTTTTAACCTGGCAATTAATTTATTCAAATCCAACAGCTTAAATACTTCTTTTGGCTACATTCCACATTCTTTTGCTAATAAAACGCCATAACAAGTGCTGTTTATTTGGAAATTTGACATGAAAAAGCTATTTTTGCTTTCGAATATTAAATATTATCGCTATTTTTCTTACATCTTATTATTATTTCATCCGAATATTAAGATTTTTAAAATACAGAAAGAAATTAAACACCAACTCAAACAGTAAGTGTTATGGTACACAAGAAATTTCCGACTCCCATAGGATTGTATGATCCTTCATTTGAACACGATGCCTGCGGGATCGGATTTGTCGCCCATATCAAGGGGGCAAAATCACATGACATCGTTCAGCGTGGTTTAACCGTTTTGCTAAACATGGATCACCGGGGTGCCACCAGTTCAGACAACAAAACTGGTGATGGTGCAGGAATCTTGCTTCAAATGCCGCATGATTTTTTCCTTGCTCAAGGAATAGATCTGCCTGAACCAGGAAGATATGGTGCCGGACTGGTATTTCTTCCCACGGTGGAAGAGGAGGCCACCTACTGTATAGAAGTTTTAAACAGATATGTTGAAGCTGAAGGATTAAAACTAATCACCTGGCGCAAAGTACCGGTCGACAGTTCTGTCATCGGCGAGATTGCTCGCAGTACAGAACCTGTGATCCAGCAGGTTTTTGTCAAGGGAAGTTACGAGCAGGATGTACTGGAAAGAAAACTTTACCAAGCCAGAAAGCAGGCTGAAAGGTCGATTAGAGATTCTTCGATAGCTGGGAAAAGCAGTTTCTATCTGCCCAGTTTTTCAAGCAAGGTAATGATTTACAAGGGGATGTTTACCCCCAGTCAGTTAAGGGATTACTTCAAGGATTTGACCCATCCCGAGATGAAGAGTGCCATAGCTTTGGTACATTCCCGTTTCAGTACCAATACCTTTCCAACCTGGGATCTTGCACAGCCATTCCGCATGATTGCCCACAATGGAGAGATCAACACCATCAAAGGTAACCGCCAATGGATGCATGCCCGTGAGGCGCTGCTTGAATCAGCCCTTTTCGGAGAAGAGATTGATAAGCTTTTCCCCATTATTGAACCAGGAAAATCCGACTCTGCCTCCTTCGACAATACCCTGGAGTTTTTGCACATGTCGGGTCGCAGCATGCCACACTCGCTGTGCATGATGATTCCTGAATCTTTCAACGAGAAAAACCCAATCCCTGAAAGTCTCAAGGCTTTTTACGAGTACCACTCTACCCTGATGGAACCATGGGATGGTCCCGCTTCCATGGTATTTTCGGATGGAAGGTACATAGGGGGTACGCTCGACCGCAACGGGCTAAGACCTTCCAGGTATGTCATCACCAAAAACGACCTCATTGTAATGGGTTCTGAGGTTGGCGTACAGGTATTCAAACCGGAAGAGATCAAGGAGAAGGGACGGCTTCGCCCCGGAAAATTGTTATTGGTAGATACACAATTGGGCATTATTATTCCGGACAAAGAGGTCAAGGCTGACTTGAGCCGGAGAAATCCCTACATCAATTGGCTCAAGGAAAACAGGTTGATGCTGGAGGACATCGAGGTCAAACAACGTGTTCCCTCCAACATGGGCGACCAGTTTGGCATCTACAGCAAGGTTTTCGGATACAGCAAGGAGGACATGCAAATCATCATCAAGGAGATGGCCGAGACTGCCAATGAACCAACCAGCTCCATGGGTAACGATACACCTTTGGCCGTATTCTCAGATAAACCCAAACGGTTTTTCAGCTATTTCCGCCAACTTTTTGCCCAAGTTACCAATCCGCCCATCGACCCAATTCGGGAAGGATTGGTCATGTCACTTACCAACTACATTGGATCCCTCTCGAGCAACATCCTGAATGAGACCTCCATCCATGCCAAACTGATCAAATTTGACAGCCCGATCATCACCAATACCGACCTTGGAAAGATCAAGGACATGAAACGGGAGGAGTTTACACATGCCACCATCCCGATGGTTTTTCCACTCAAGGAGGGGGTTGAAGGATTTAAGAATGCATTCGGTAAGATGTTGGAAAGTGCGGAAAGAGCAGTAGATGAAAAGAAGAACTTTATCATTCTTACCGACCGTACCATTTCAGAAGAGATGGTTCCAATACCTTCACTCCTCTCAGTCGCGGCGGTTCACCACCACCTGATCAAAACAAAGAAAAGGATGCAGATTGGTATTCTTGTGGAGAGCGCTGAACCCCGTGAAGTGATGCATTACGCGCTGTTGCTAGGCTATGGTGCCAGTGCCATCAATCCCTACCTGGCATTTGGGGCCATCAGTAATTTGGTCAAGAGTGGCGAAATAAAGCTTCCCTATGCAGAAGCCCGTAAAAATTACATCAAAGCCATCGACAAGGGGCTTTTGAAAGTGCTCTCCAAAATGGGCATCTCCACACTGCGTTCCTACCATGGGTCACAACTCTTTGAAGCAGTGGGAGTCAGTGATGCTTTGATTGATGAATATTTCAAGGGGACCGCTTCCCGCATCAGCGGCGTTGGATCCAAGGAGCTATTTGCAGAGGCTGTTATGTTCCACAAAGAGGCATACAGCAAGGATCAAACCAAAACAATTTTTGAAACCAACGGAGAATACCACTACCGGAACAATGGTGAGCACCATGCCTGGAACCCTGAATCGATTGCCCTGCTGCAATGGGCAACCAAGACTGACAACTACGGTGTATTTAAAAAATTCAGCCATCTCGTAGATACCCAGAACAAGAAACCCGCCTTTATCAGGGGGGCATTGCAATGGAAGTGCCATCCAATTCCAATCGAAGAGGTTGAACCAGCAGAGAAGATCTTAAAGCGTTTTGTGACCGGTGCCATGTCTTATGGATCGATTTCCAAAGAGGCACACGAAGCACTGGCAATCGCCATGAACGAAATCGGAGGCCGCAGCAATACCGGTGAAGGCGGTGAAGATCCAGAACGGTTCGGCACAGACAAAAATTCAAAAATCAAACAAATCGCTTCTGGTCGTTTTGGGGTGACCAACAATTACCTGATGAACGCGGAGGAGCTTCAGATCAAAATCGCCCAAGGCGCAAAACCCGGTGAAGGTGGTCAGCTGCCTGGCTTTAAAGTCAACAAAATCATTGCCAAGACCAGGAATTCTACTCCAGGGATCACCCTGATTTCCCCTCCTCCGCACCACGATATCTATTCCATAGAGGATTTGGCGCAGTTGATTTTCGATCTGAAGAATGTCAACCCAAAAGCCAAGGTCTCCGTTAAACTGGTCTCTGAAACTGGAGTTGGAACGATTGCTGCCGGTGTTGCCAAGGGTTTTGCAGACATCATCATTCTCAGCGGTTGTGAGGGTGGTACCGGAGCATCTCCGGCCAGTTCCATCAAGCATGCCGGTTTACCAGCAGAGTTCGGCATCGCTGAAACGCAGCAAACACTGGTGATGAACAACCTTCGCGGCAGGGTGAAGCTGCAGGTGGATGGGCAACTGAAAACTGGCCGAGACGTCGTCATCATGGGATTACTGGGAGCCGAAGAATTTGGATTCTCTACAGGTGCACTTATTTCACTGGGATGCATCATGATGCGCAAATGCCATTTGAATACCTGTCCTGCCGGGATTGCCACACAAAACAAAAATCTGCGCAAGAGATTCCTTGGCCGCTCCCAGTATGTGATCAACTACTTCCAGTTTATCGCGCGGGAAATTCGCGAGTACATGGCTGAAATTGGAGTCAGGACCTTTGATGAACTGATAGGTCGGGCTGATCTGCTGGAGGTTAACCCAGAAGTATCGAACTGGAAGATGCAGAATGTCAATTTTTCCAAATTTCTCTATAAACCGGAAGAGTCAGCCATCTATCCGATCCGCAACACCCATCCCAATACGAAAGACCTGGACGATGTGCTGGATCGTACCCTCATCCGTGAGGCAAATAAGGCAATTAAAAATGGAGAAAAGGTCTGGATCGGACACCAAATAAACAACGTGATGCGAACCACAGGGGCCATGCTTTCCGGAGAAATCTCCAAGCGATATGGAGAGATGGGCTTGCCCAAAGATACAATCAATTGTACCTTCAAAGGTTCGGCAGGTCAAAGCTTCGGTGCATTCCTGGTCAAGGGAGTCACTTTCAGATTGGAGGGTGATTCAAACGATTACCTTGGAAAGGGATTGTCGGGCGGCAAAATAATTGTGGTCCCACCACTTGGTTCCACCTTTGAACCACACCAGAACATCATCGTCGGCAATACAACGATGTATGGTGCTACAGGTGGGGAGGTATACATCAAGGGGGTTGCCGGTGAGCGTTTCTGTGTCAGAAACTCGGGTGCAAAAGCTGTCGTGGAGGGTACCGGAGATCACTGCTGTGAATACATGACCGGAGGCCGCACAGTGGTATTGGGGGCAACCGGACGCAACTTTGCAGCCGGGATGAGCGGAGGAATTGCCTACGTCCTCGACGAAAGCGGCGACTTTGATTATTACTGCAATACTGGCCTGGTGGAACTTAGTCCGGTAGAAGAAAAAGCTGACATTCAGGAGTTGCAGGAGATGATTCAGAAGCACCTGTTGAATACACAGAGTCCTCAAGCTGAAAAAATATTGACCAACTGGGAAGAATACCTGCCAAAATTCGTCAAGGTAATCCCTCTGGAATACAAGAAAGTATTGAACGAAGCAAAACTGAAAGAGGTGAAACGGAAGCTGGAAATGGCGGAAGATGCACCGAATATCAGGGAGTAAGGAGAGGAAGGATAAAGGATAAAGGTTAAAGGATAAAGGATAAAGGTTAAAGGATAAAGGTTAAAGGTTAAAGGTTAAAGCAGGTGGTTAAAGGCCAGAAGCTTCGCTGAATTTGAGATTAAACTACAAGCAAAATGGGAAATCCGAAGGGTTTTATAGAGATAGAAAAGAAATTGGGCGGTTACCGTCCGGTTAGTGAGCGAATTGGTGATTTTGGAGAGGTTGAGCAGACATTGGATGAACAGGATCGCATCAACCAGGCCTCCAGGTGCATGGATTGCGGTGTTCCATTCTGCCACTGGGCCTGTCCGGTAGGAAGCAACATTCCGGAGTGGCAGGATGCTGTCTACCACGGGAAATGGGACCAGGCATACAGCATTCTGACCAAAACCAACAGCTTTCCGGAGTTTACAGGCAGAGTCTGTCCTGCACCCTGCGAAAAATCCTGTGTGCTGGCCATTCACGATGAATCGGTCACCATACGCGAAAATGAGGCATCGGTGGTTGAACATGCTTTTGACCTGAATCTGGTACACCCCAACATTCCGCAGAAAAGAAGCGGCAAAGAGGTGGCAGTGATCGGATCCGGACCGGCGGGACTCTCCGCTGCTGATCTGCTCAACCAGTCTGGTCATACCGTTACGGTCTTCGAACAGGACAATGAAATAGGAGGTCTGCTGCGTTATGGGATTCCTGATTTTAAATTAAACAAAGGAATTATTGACAGAAGGCTGGATATTTTCGCCAAAGAGGGGGTCATTTTTAAACCCAACATGAAAGTAGGTGAAAATATTTCGGAGAAGAAACTCCTGGAAGAGTTTGATGCCGTCTGTATTGCCGTCGGTGCCATGCAACCCCGCGACCTGAAATCGACTCCCGGTCGGGAGCTGAAGGGAATCTATTTTGCCATGGATTACCTCAAGCAACAAAACAAGGTGGTGAAAGGGGAGAATATTCCTGAGGCTACGCGGATACATGCCAAGGACAAAAAAGTGCTGGTGATTGGCGGCGGGGATACCGGATCCGATTGCGTCGGTACTGCCATCCGTCAAAAAGCCCATTCGGTTACCCAGATTGAAATATTGGATAAGCCCTCTGACAAAAGGTCTGAAGACAATCCATGGCCCTACTGGCCCAACACCCTGCGTACCTCCAGCTCCCACCTCGAAGGTTGTGAAAGACGCTGGTCCCTGAATACACGGAGGTTTATTGGGGTTGATGGTGTTTTAACAGCAGTTGAAGTTGTAAAAGTGGAGTGGACCGGCAAAAACGGTCAAATGACCATGAGGGAGATTCCGGGTACGGAAGAGATCATCGAGGCAGACTTGGTGATGTTGTCACTTGGATTTGTGTCTCCCATCCATGAAGGATTGCTGGATAACCTGAAAGTCGAATACGATGCGCGCGGCAATGTAAAAGCCAGCAATTTTGCCACCAACGTGGACAAGATTTTTGTGGCCGGTGATGCAACCCGTGGGGCAAGCCTGGTGGTGCATGCCATCCGCTCGGGCAGGGATGCTGCGATGAAAATCCATGAATTTGTCACAAAATAAATATTTACATCCTTAAACTAAATAGAGGCTGTCTCAAAAGTCAAAAATAAATTTCTACAGCTTACAATTTGATAGTAATTTCCAATCTGATCAGACCCCAAACCCCTGAAGGGGCTTAAATTCTGACCATTTCACGCATTTCCAAGTCCACTTTAGGGGATTTAGGGGTGAAAAAAGAGAAAGACTTGCAAATTGTAAGATCACGGAATTTCATCGTGACTTTTGTGACAGCCTCTATTGCTATGATAGGTAAAGACAAATTAGCAACACAATTGGCACATCGTACACATTGAATTTTTTGTGATATGTGTGCCTATTGTAGTGAATTCTTTTAAGCAAACTCAACCGGCATATTATTACCACCCTCCTGTAAAATATCATTAGTTTCTGCACGAAATTTTGGATATTTTTATCCCCCGGAAATCAAATATTCCCGCTATTCCATATAGTTGGTGCATCTCAACCTTATTGAAAAGAATCATGAAAAGTAAAAAACTGCTTCCTCTTTGTATCGCTATTATCATCTCGCTGCTCGCTTTTGGGCTAAATGCTCAAAACCTTCCCTCTGAACAGGCAGGTTACCGGTTGGCAGAGCGTTTTTCGCCGGCAAAAATTAAAAAGATGGTATTTAGCACCTCTGTTAACCCAAAATGGCTGAAAACCGGCGACCAGTTCTGGTACACCGACACCACTTCTGAAGGGGTCTCCTTCTACATCGTTGATCTGGAAAAACGAAGCAAGAGTCTGCTTTTCGACAACCATAAAATGGCTACCATGCTGACCTTAATTACCAGGGATCCTTACGACTGGCAGCATCTACCGGTCATCAAGCCAAAATTCAGGAAGGATGATACTGTTTTTCAGTTTGATGTGACCAGCAGTCAGGACGAAGTGAAGAAAAAGGAGGAGGTTCTCGCAGCCAAAAAAGATACCACAGGCTTAGTCAAAAATGGTGCCCAGGTAAAAAAAGAGGTCAAAGCAGGCGGTGACAAGGAAAAGGATAAAATCAAGAAGAAGGTATTTCACCTGGAGTACAATCTGAAGACGGGTGAATTAACTGAAATCAAAGATTGGAAAGAGGAAAAGGATGACCCTGACTGGGCCAATATATCCCCTGACGGGCAGTACATTTTCTTTTCACGTGACTACAACCTTTGGTGGATGGACAAGGAAAACTACCTGAAAGCGAAGAAGGATGAGAAGGACAGTACCGTCGTCGAGCACCAGCTAACGACCGATGGGGTGAAGAATTATTCTTATGGTGGTGGTTATACTGCGACAGAAAATGACGATGAGAAAAAAATAAAGGAGGAGCAAAAAAAGAGAAGAGGAGCCTATATTAGCTGGTCGCGCGATTCCAAAAAATTCGCGATGGTAAGAAGTGACAGCAGAAAAGTGAAGGAGTTGTGGGTCGTCAATGTCATGAAAGAGCCACGTCCCGAATTGGAGAGCTACAAATACACCATGCCGGGTGACAAGGAGGCTCCGCAGGATGAACTTTGGGTTTTTGACATGGCCACCAAAAAAGGGGAAAAAATCACCGTAGACCAGTTCAAAGACCAGACGCTTTCCATCCACCGGGCCAACCTCACAAACAAAGAGCGGCTGGAGGATTATGTACCAAGCACTTGGTTGTCTGAGTCATCCGACCATTTGCTGCTTACCAGGAAAAGCAGGGATCTTTACCGGACCGATATTTGCAGGGTAAACACGGAGACCGGCGAAACAAAGGTGGTGATCGAAGAACGGATGAATACCTACATCGAAACCAAAAGATTGTTTACCCTTGGAAATGGCAAGGAGCTTGTTCACTGGTCGGAAAGGGATGGCTGGGGTCATTATTACCTCTACGATGCCAATGGCACACTAAAAAATCAAATCACCTCTGGGCCCTGGCACTCTGGGGAGATTGTCAAGGTAGATGAGAAAGGCAGGGTACTCTATTTCATTGCCAATGGCCGTGAAAGTAACGAGAATCCCTATTATGAGCATTTGTACAGGGTTAACCTGGATGGCACCGGACTGCAGTTGCTGAACCCGGGCGACTACACCTTTAACATGGAGATGAGTGACTCCTACCGCTATTTTGTCAATACCTTTTCAAGGGTCAATACAGTGCCACAATCTGAGATCCGGGACAATACCGGGAAGCTGGTCATGAAACTGGCAACGGCAGATTTGGGAAACCTCTTTGCCGCAGGATACAAGTTTCCGGAGACCTTCAAAGCCAAGGCCGCTGACGGTATCACCGATATTTACGGGGTGATGTACAAACCTTACAATTTCGATTCGACCAAAAAATATCCGCTGATTGAATACGTCTACCCCGGTCCACAGACGGAAGCCGTGAACACAGCCTTTTCCAGCCGGATGGACCGGACCGACCGCCTGGCACAACTGGGCTTTGTTGTCATCACCCTGGGTAACAGGGGAGGCAACCCCAACCGCTCCAAATGGTACCACAACTATGGCTACGGAGACTTGAGGGATTATGGCCTTGCCGACAAAAAATATGTGGCGGAACAGCTCGCCGACAAATACAAATTCATCGACATCACCAGGGTGGGAATTACCGGCCACTCGGGCGGCGGTTTCATGTCGACTGCCGCGCTGTGTCAGTACCCTGATTTCTACAAAGTGGCTGTCTCCTCCTCCGGAAACCACGAAAACAACATCTACAACCGCTGGTGGAGCGAAACGCACCATGGGGTGAAGGAGAAAATCAACGAAAAGGGGGAAGCAGAGTTTCTATACGAAATTGAAAAGAATTCACAACTTGCCAAAAACCTGAAAGGCAAATTAATGCTGATAACTGGCGACATCGATGACAATGTCCATCCTGGGAATACCATCCGAATGGCCAATGCCCTGATCAAGGCCAACAAGCGGTTTGATTTTTTCATGATGCCCGGGCAACGGCATGGGTATGGCGACCAAACTGAATACTCTTTCTGGCTGAAAGCAGACTATTTCTGTAAATACCTGATTGGCGACTACTCCATCAGCACCGACATCTTCGAAATGAACAGGGAGACGCTTATGACGCCTGGGAAATAGAAAATGTTTGGAGGGTTTGAAGGGTTTGGAGGGTTTGGAGGGTTTAGAATGTTTGGGTTAAAGGTACCAATTGCAAATCAGCATCGGTAGCAAATGGCTTTACATTATTTTAGTTTGGCTATTTGCTTATAGCCCAGAAGTGATTTCATTTGTGTGATGGCAATGGTGTTCAACTGCCTTAACCGCTCGCCCGGTGGAAGTCCCTGATGAATGAGCACAGCATTGATGCTCTCCAGGTTGCTTAACACCACCAATTGCTCTAAAGTGGCTGCATCACGCACATTCCCTTCTGTACCAGGATTTTCGTTGCGCCATTGTGTGGCTGTTTTTCCAAAAAGCGCGACATTAAGCAGATCGGCTTCACTGGCATAAATAGCAGTGGCTTGTAGCGGCGTAATTTCAGGAGGAATTATCTTCTCTTTAATTGCATCAGTGTGTATTCGGTAATTAACCTTGGCTAAAGTGCGTTGCAAATTCCATTCAAGATTAAGACGTAGGTTCTCTTCACTTTTCAGACGTTGGTATTCCTTAATGAGATAATATTTGAATTCAGGGGAAATCCAAGTGCCAAATTCAAAAGCAATATCTTTATGCGCAAAAGTTCCACTGCCGTATCTTCCTGGTTTTGAAATTATTCCTACTGCATTTGTCTTCTCAATCCACTGTCTGGACGACAAAACAAATCCATTGCTCCCACTCTTATTTTTAATGTTACTGAATTCAGTAACATTAAAAATTGGGTTGTTCATTTTTTCCCACAGACCCATGAACTCGACAGTATATCTGGTACTTAGCCAGTGCGAAATGACCAGACCAGTAGTTTCCGTATTTTTATACCTGGCCATATCCGTTAATGAAATGTAATCTTCACTATTCTTTGAATAAAGGACAATCTCAAAACTCTCAACTTTTATTGTCAGTTTCTTTGCCATTTGAGCTTTATTAAGGTCTTACCTAAATTTACCCCATTCTGCGATCAAAAACGAATTTTCCCCGACAAATCTGTAGGTAGAGCCGCACGGCTGGGAGACACTTATGACGCCAGGGAAATAAAAATGTTTGAAGGGTTTGAAAAGTTTGGATTTGCCATAACATTATAAACCCTCCAAACTTTTCAAACCCTTCAAACAATAACACAAAAGCCACTTACCAGGAAATTCTACTTGATAATTTTCGATTCCTCCAAAATCACATCGTACTTATACCCATATCCAAAATCCTTGTCCACAGAAAGTACGCCTTCGAAGGTAACAACCGCGCCAACCTCCACAACTTCCATGGTCGTAACAGTCAGATCGTAGCTACCATTGGCTTCGGTGCCATCCTGCAGATGAACCCAATTCCTGTTCATGATCTCCGGACTGAATTTGACCACCTTGCCGGTTACTTTCACTGTTTTGCCCGCATGGCTGCTTTTGTTGGCAAAGATCTCCGACAATTTCCAACCACCGGCTACAGGTTCAACGATGATTCCTTCAACTTTTTCAATCGACTGCTTGCCTTTTGTCGTAAGTGCTTCCGCTTTTTTGGCCTGAATGGGCTGATCGCTCAAAACATCGATAAACTGTATACTTTCAAAAACACGGTCGAGTTCCTTGCTCTTGAAATCCTTCATCTCCATGCCCGAGGTGAAGTAATAGGTCTTACCCTTCTCTGCTTCGAACCTTGAAACGGCAGCCCAATACTCCTTATCCCCTTCGGTCAACAACAAATAGGTATAACCACTGGTTTGGAGAATATCCTTGGCAACAACTGTATGCATATCAGCCACCGTTGTGGCGGTTTCGGTAGCAGGTTTCTTTTCTGTTTTTTTGACTGTGGCATTGTTACAACCTGTCAACAAGGCCAATGCAATGACTAAATAAATGATAGACTTCATGATAGGAAAATTATGAGTTATAAATTATGAGTTATGAGTTATGGGTTTATCTAATCCTCCTTTACATCAATTTTGGATTGGTTGGAATATGCTTTAAGAACAATTCCCCCCACCAGAACGAGAACTACTACCAATGCCACCGGGAAGGAGGAGGCACTTCCGCTTCCGTAGGAGTGCAAGCCGGAGAGGTAATAGTTTACGCCAAGATAGGTCATCAGGACCGAAAAGAAGCCACCGACAGAGGCCAGGTTTAAGGCAAACCAACCCCGGTAGCCCGGCATCAGGCGCATGTGGGTGATGAAGGCATAAACCAGGATGGTCACCAGAGACCAGGTCTCTTTTGGATCCCAGCCCCAATAACGGCCCCAGGACTCGTTGGCCCAAATTGCCCCCAGGAAGGTACCAATGGTAAGCAGGTACATGCCCAATATCATGGCGGCCTCGTTGATCCAGGTCATGTAGCGGATGTTGCGCTGAACACGCTCCCTGCTTGCGGGCTTTACCATCCCAGCCAGAAGCAGGTTGAGCAAACCTATGATGGCGCTTACCCCAAGGAATCCGTAACTACCCGTAATGACAGCCACATGGAGTGCCAGCCAGTAGGATTTCAGCACAGGAACCAGGTTGGTGATCTCAGGATTGAGCCAACTCATCTGCGCGACAAATAGCGTTAGGCCGGAGAGCAAGGCAGCTGCTCCCATCACCATCGGATTCCTGCGAGCGAAGATGATCCCTGCCAGCATTCCTGCCCAGGCGATGTAAATCATGGATTCGTATCCGTCGCTCCACGGCCAGTGACCGGCGATGTAACCACGTACCGCCAATCCGGCCGTATGCAGGAAGAATCCAACCAGAAAAATCCATCCGGTGTAGCGGACCACTTTGGCATTCATATTTCCGGTAGTTAGCAGAGCCCTGAAATAAAAGACCATCAAAAGTACGCCTGTCAACAGGTATAGGAAAGAGAGGTTCTTAAAGATATTTACGCGGTTGTAGAGAATCTCCAGCTTTTGTTTGGTAGCTCCAGGAATAAGATTGGCACCCAATTTGTGCTGAAACTGGTCGATCAGGGCAAGATCGGCCTTCTGCCGGGCAGCATCGTTGGTTTGAACTGCATTCAGGTAATCGTGAAAAACCTTGAGCATCATGGCACCGGAGGTTGAAGCCGGAGCCGTGGTCAGGTCTTCCCAGGTAGTGTTTTTGGGGTCAGAGGAGGGAAATATCCGTAACATCTCCCCTTTGTAGACCAGGTAGGCGACATTGAGACGATCGTCTACCTTGATGACAGCATTGTCAAATGTACCGCGCTGGGAAGGCTGTTTGGCATAGGCCTCACCCACCACCTTCATCATTTTGTAATTCCCCTTTTCATCAAAGAAATCGGCAAAGGATGCTTTGCTGGAACTAACTCCCAACACTCCTTGTATCTCCTTCTCTGACAGTGCAATCATGGGTATTTGCTGCCAATCTTCAGGATAGGTAATCATGCTCAGGACCGCCTGTTCTGGAGACATCCCGTTCAACTTCTCTTCCCTCGAGATCTTCATGATTACTTCATAGGCAAGGGTGCTGAAGGGTTTTACCCTGCCATCGTGCCCCTGGATCCAAACACCCGCAAAATCTTTGGCTGCCTGTTTGGGAACTTCAGCGGCGTTCAATTGTCCCGAAAACAGGAGGAGGGCAAAAATAGCCAGGGCTGCAACCGGCTTCGAAGCTTTCTCCATCAGGCGGTAGAAATAGCTCTTTTTGTTGAAAATTGATAGCAGGATGGCTCCGAACAATAGAAAGTATCCGAGGTAAGTAAGGAAGGTCCCGGGCAAATCCTTGTTGACTGAGAGAATGGTGCCCTTTTCGTCCTGGTCAAAAGAGGATTGGTAAAACCTGTATCCACGGTGTTTCAGCACATTGTTCATGTAGATGGAGTGATCCTGGTTCAATCCTTGCTCTTTGTCTATTAAGGTGACCTCACTCCGGTAAGAAGAGGGACTCATCGATCCCGGGTAACGTTCCAATTGAAAGTCCTTCAGCTGAATGGCAAACGGAAGGGTCATAATTTTGGGACCGATCCAGATTTCATAATTTGCTCCGTTCAATTGACCTTTTACAGAATTAACCTCCCCCTCTTCGTTGATCAGGACGGAGACTAACTCCTCCTTTGAACCATCCGACAGACGAATCTTGACACCCCTGCCCTGTTTCATCCCCTCGGCAGAGGCCCCAGCCTGCATTCTCATCAAGTATTCTACCGATTTGGCTTTCAGCGTTTTTCCATTCAATGAGAAAGTTGCACTGACAGCACCTTTCGAAAACGGGGTCAGCAGAACCCTCTGTTCGGCCTCCAGTTGCAGGTCTCCTTCCGATACCAGCATGTGGAAATAGAGGTCAGAAGTTACCAGCTCAGCGGAAGATTCACCTTCCCTGATGTGCAAGACCCCCTCTTCCCCAATGTACCTTGTAACCCCGGCCCCCAGGATCATCACCACAAAAGCAAGGTGAAAAAGCCCAACCGTCATTTTCTCTTTTCGGTACAATTGGTTGCGAAAATAGACTACCGTCATGGATACGGAGAGGAAGATCAGCAACAGTTCAAACCAAAGGGTTCCGTAAACCAGGGCCTTGGCCGAATCTGCGCCATAGGAGCTTTCCACGAATGTGGCAAATCCAAGGATCGCAGCCAGCAAAACCAGCGCAAATCCTGCCGTCGATATGGAGAATATAGTTTTTTTCAGTTGTTCGATCATAACATATATTTATAGTTAAATATGTTGGCAAAAATAAGAAAAAACCAATCGAAACATAGAAAAAAAGGAGTCCCTAAAGACTCCTTTTTTATAATAATTCCAAATAATATTATTTCATTGAAATAATAGATTTGTTTGGTTAACCATTGTGCTTGACATTGGCCTGAGCAGCTGCCAAACGTGCGATAGGTACGCGGAATGGAGAACAGCTTACATAGTCCAAACCGGTTTTGTCGCAGAATTCGACAGAACTTGGTTCTCCACCATGTTCACCACAGATACCAATCTTTAGTTTCGGCTTGGTTGAACGGCCTTTCTGAACGGCCAGTTCCACCAACAGACCAACTCCATGCTGATCAAGGATCTGGAAAGGATCATTTTTCAGGATACCCCTGTCGAGGTAATCGGGAAGGAATTTACCGGCGTCGTCACGGGAGAATCCCATGGTCATCTGGGTAAGGTCGTTGGTTCCGAAGGAGAAGAAGTCAGCTTCCTTGGCAATGGTCTCTGCGGTAAGGGCAGCCCTTGGTACTTCGATCATGGTTCCAACCAGGTAATCGATTTTCTCGTTGCGCTCTGCAAATACTTTCTGGATGGTAGCATGGATCACGTCGGTCTGGTTTTTGAGCTCAGCCACGGTTCCCACCAGTGGTACCATGATTTCAGGACGTGCATCAACACCTTTTGCCTTCAGGTTCAGCGCAGCTTCGATGATGGCGCGGGCCTGCATCTCGGTGATTTCAGGGTAGGTAATACCCAGACGGCATCCGCGGTGACCCAACATGGGGTTGAATTCTGCCAGGTCATGCACTTTCTGTGCAATCTGGTCAGCGGTGAGACCCATCTCAGCTGCCAACTCTTTTTGCATGGCTGCTTCGTGGGGAACAAACTCATGTAGTGGTGGATCAAGCAAACGAACTGTTACACCAAATCCTGCCATGGCTTCGAAGATTCCTTCAAAGTCGGCACGTTGGTAAGGCAACAATTTGGCCAGTGCCTCTTTCCTTCCCTCAACAGTAGAAGAGAGAATCATTTCACGCATGGCCTTGATACGGGCACCTTCGAAGAACATGTGCTCGGTACGGCAAAGACCGATACCCTGCGCACCAAACTGACGGGCAATCTGCGCATCGTGTGGCGTATCTGCATTGGTCCGGACCGTCATGCGGGTATATTTGTCGGCTAATTCCATTACTTTGGCAAAGTCGTCGCTGATGGTAGCCTCCTGGGTCTTCACTTTTCCGTCGAAAACTTCACCGGTAGAACCGTTGAGCGAGATCCAGTCGCCTTCGTTGTACACTTTACCTGCAGCTTCCATGGTACGGGTCTTGTAGTTGATTCTCAAGGCACCGGCACCGGAGACACAGCATTTCCCCATTCCGCGGGCAACCACAGCTGCGTGGGAAGTCATCCCTCCGCGGGCAGTCAGGATACCACGGGCAATGTTCATTCCTTCGAGGTCTTCGGGCGAAGTTTCAATCCTTACCAGGATGGAGTTGTCATAATTTTTGGCCTCATCGGCAAAGAAAACAATCTGACCGGTAGCGGCTCCCGGTGAGGCAGGAAGGCCCTTGCCAATCAATTTGGCTGTTTTAAGTGCGTTCACATCGAATACCGGGTGCAAAAGCTCATCCAGCTTGTTGGGTTCAACCCTCATCATGGCTGCTTTATCGTCAATCTTGCCTTCACTCAGGAGATCGACTGCAATTTTTAACATGGCAGCACCGGTGCGTTTGCCATTACGTGTTTGCAACAGCCAAAGCTTACCATCCTGGATGGTGAACTCGATGTCTTGCATGTCTTTGTAGTGGCCTTCCAGTTTTTCCTGGATCTCCATTAGTTGCTTGTATGCAGCTGGCATGGTCTCTTCCAACGATGGAAATTTAGAAGCACGCTCCTCTTCTGTAACGTTCTGCAGTTCGGCCCAACGCAGGGAGCCAATTTTGGTAATTTGCTGCGGGGTACGAATACCGGCAACCACGTCTTCACCCTGTGCATTGATCAGGTATTCACCGATAAACATATTTTCACCGGTAGAAGCGTCACGGGTAAAACCAACACCGGTAGCAGAATTTGCCCCCATGTTGCCAAATACCATCGCCTGTACGTTGACAGCTGTTCCCCATTCAACCGGAATATTGTTCAATTTCCTGTAATAGATGGCACGGTCGTTCATCCAGCTTTCGAATACGGCTGCAACGGCTCCCCAGAGTTGCTCCCATGGATCAACCGGGAAATCCTTACCTGTTACTTTCAAAACAGCTGCCTTGAAACGGGCCACAAGTGTTTTCAGGTTGTCGACAGTGAATTCGGTATCTTCCTTTATGCCAACCTCCTCTTTCATGTGCTCGATGATCTCTTCGAAAGGATCAATATCTTCCTTGCTGTGTGGTTTCATTCCCAAAACAACGTCACCGTACATTTGAACAAAACGGCGATAAGAGTCCCAGGCAAAACGAGGATTACCAGACTTCAGTGCAATACCTTCCACCGCAAGGTCGTTGAGACCCAGGTTGAGAATGGTATCCATCATACCAGGCATGGAAGCCCGTGCGCCGGAACGAACCGAAACCAAACAGGGATTTTCCTTGGAACCAAATTTGGTGCTTGTAATATCTTCGATGTATGCGACAGCAGCCTGCACCTCTTTTTCAATCAAATCAAATGCGGCTTTTCTACCTTTTGCAGTAAATTCTGTACATACCTCAGTAGTAATCGTGAACCCGGGAGGAACAGGAACACCGATCAGATTCATCTCTGCCAGGTTGGCACCCTTGCCACCCAACAAGTTTTTCATCTCTGCACGACCTTCAGCCTGGCCGTTGCCGAACGTATAAACATACTTCGTCATAAAATAAATATTTGGTTTGAGAATTTATTTCTTTCAAATTGCCTGCAAAGTTAAACTTTATAACTTAACGATTTAATGATAATTACCCTATTTTTGCAAAAAAATATCTGAATGCGCATCGTATTGCTTGGTACCGGAAATTTGGCCACCCAACTGGGTTTGGCCCTTCTTGCCAAAAACGCTGAAGTTGTTCAGGTTTATGGCCGAAACTTGTCTGGTACGGCTACCCTGGCCAATTTGATGGGTTGCCCCTGGACCACCGACAAATCTCAGATTATCCAGGATGCAGAGCTCTATATTCTGGCAGTTACAGAAGAGGCTATCCCCCTAATTCTGCGGGACGCACCTATCCGAAACCATTTGCTGGTACACACTTCAGGCAGTGTTCAAATGGATATACTTGCTGCATTTTCCGATAATTTCGGCGTATTCTATCCACTACAAACATTGTCTGCACATAAGACCGTTGATTTCAGCCAGGTGCCAATCTGTGTGGAAGCCAACAATGGCAAGAACCTGGAGAAACTATCCCTCCTGGCCCATACCATTTCGGAACAAGTTTTCACCGTCAACTCGGTTCAAAGAAGGGAACTTCATCTGGCAGCAGTATTTGTCTGCAACTTTGTCAACCACCTCTATACCATTGGAGAAAAACTACTGCAGGAGCAACAACTTGACTTCAGACTTCTGAAACCCTTAATTCTTGAAACAGCCAACAAAGCCATGGCCTTTTCCCCTGCTACAGTCCAAACTGGACCAGCCATCAGGGGCAATCAGAATATTTTGGATCTACATTTAAAAATGCTGGAGCAACATCCCAAATGGCAAAAAATCTATGAACTCATTAGCCTCGACATACAACATTTTCATTCATAACTCATAATTCATAACTTTTTTCATGGCCTTTTTCAAAGAAGAACTTAGCAAAATAAAGGGTTTCGTTTTCGATGTCGACGGCGTACTCTCCCACAATGTTTTATCCCTTTCACCGGAAGGTGATCCAGTCAGGACAGCCAACATGAAAGATGGTTATGCCATTATGTACGCTATTCGGATGGGCTATCCTATCGGGATCATCACCGGTGGCAAAACCCAGGACACCAGAGGCCGCCTGGAGCGCCTTGGAATCAAACAGGTTTACATGGGAACCCTCGACAAGGTCCCATGCCTCCTGGACTTCCTGGAAAAGAATCAACTCACAGCAGATGAGATTTTGTACATGGGTGACGATATCCCCGATTACAATGTCATGAAAACTGTCGGTCTGGCTGTTTGTCCAAACGATGCCGCCCAGGAGATCAAAGAGATTTCTGCCTACATATCCCAGAGAGACGGAGGAGAGGGATGTGTACGGGATGTGATTGAGCAGGTTCTTCGGGCACAAGGAAAGTGGAACCACCCGGAGAATATCAACTGGAGCAGCTTTTAGGAAGGACTGAGGGACTGGGGGAATAAAGGACTAAGAGACTTAGGGACTTAGGGACTTAGGGACTGAGGGACTGACGTTTAGAACAGAAGGGATTACGGAAATTCAGTAATCGAAGAGTAAATATTGATCAGACCCACTCCCTAAGTCTCCCAGTCCCCTAGTCCCTCAGTCCTTCTGTTTAACGAATTAAAAAAAAGACAATATTACAATGGGAAGAAAAAATAAAAATCTGCCTTTTTTGCAGAATGTGGAAATTCTTGATGCAGGTGCCGAGGGAAAGGCGGTTGCGAGGGTGGATGGAGTGGTAGTATTTACAACCAACGTCATCCCAGGAGATGTCGTAGACATCCAGGTTACCAAGAAACGGGAGAAATACATGGAGGGAAAGGTGGTCACCATCCAAAAGCCCTCCCCCGACAGGATAGCAGCCTTTTGCGAACATTTTGACCTTTGCGGAGGATGTAAATGGCAGTTTCTTCCTTACGAAAAACAGCTCTTCTACAAGCAGAAGCAGGTAGTGGATCAACTGACCAGGATAGGTAGGGTGGCTATTCCCCAACTGCATCCCATTGCAGGCTCTGAGAGGACCACCTATTACCGGAACAAGCTTGAATTCACCTTTTCCAACAGACGGTGGCTTTCTGAAGAGGAGATTCGCTCCGGGAACGAGATCAATGACCAGGATGTGCTCGGGTTTCATATTCCCGGCATGTTCGACAAGGTAATGGACATCCGGCATTGCTGGTTGCAACCTTCACCCTCCAATGAGATACGCAATGCGGTACGATCTTATGCCCTGCAGCATCAGCTTCCCTTCTTTGATCTTAGAAACAGGAGCGGATTTCTTCGGACCATCACCATCCGGTCCAACGAAAAGGGTGAGGCAATGGTTATCGTTGTCTTCTTTTACGAGGATCAGACTGCCCGGGAAGGATTGCTCAACCATATCGCAGAAAATTTCCCCCAGGTTACCTCACTCCTCTATGTGATCAATGAGAAAGGCAATGATACCATCACAGATCAGGAGGTTGTGCTCTTCAAGGGGGTTGACCACCTGGTTGAAGAGATGGAGGGATTGAAATTTATAGTCGGTGCAAAATCATTTTACCAGACCAATTCACTCCAGGCACTTGAATTGTACAAAATCACACGGAACATGGCAGGTCTTACCGGAAAGGAGGTTGTCTACGACCTTTATACCGGCACCGGTACCATCGCCAATTTCGTGGCTGGAAATGCAGGCAAGGTAATTGGAATTGAATATGTTCCGGAAGCCATCGCCGATGCAAAGATCAATGCGGTGAACAATGGAATCGGCAATACCCTCTTCTTTGCAGGAGACATGAAGAACATCCTGACCTCTGCTTTCATTGCAGAGAATGGGAAGCCCGATGTTATCATTACCGACCCTCCCAGGGCTGGAATGGATGAAAAGGTGGTACAGGCAATACTGGAAGCCGCCCCCGACCGGATTGTCTACGTCAGCTGCAACCCAGCCACCCAGGCCCGCGACCTTCAGCTGATGTCACAGCAATATGCAGTAAAAGAGGTACACCCTGTCGACATGTTTCCGCATACCCACCATGTGGAGAATGTGGTGCTGCTGGAACGAATTGAGCCGCAAGAATAATTTGGAAATTGGAAAATGTGGAAATGTGGAAATTAGGACGGCATTAGTACAATGCGATCATTTTCACATTTCCACATTTTCCAATTTTCACATTTAAAAGAGTCCTTCAATCGAGAGGTATTTCTCCCCACTGTCGTATACAAATGACAGGATCGTTGAACCTTTTGGGATTTCAGGCAACTTTTTGGCTACAGCAGCCAAAGAGGCTCCTGAAGAGATGCCGACAAACAATCCCTCTTCCCTGGCAGCACGGTTGGTATACTCAAATGCTTCACTTTTCCCTACCTGTATGACTCCATCCAGGAGTTCGACCTTCAGGTTACCCGGAACAAAACCTGCCCCGATCCCTTGAATGGGATGAGGCCCGGGTGCTCCGCCGCTGATGACCGGGGATGCTTCTGGCTCTACCGCAAAGACTTTCAAGTTCGGAAAATGCCTTTTGAGGACTTTGGCAACTCCTGAAATATGACCACCTGTTCCAACACCGGTGATCAGGTAATCAATCCCATCCGGAAAGTCTGCCACTATCTCAGCGGCAGTGAAGTTCTCATGGGCCGCAATATTGGCAGGATTGTCAAATTGCATTGGGATCCAGGAATTTTGAATCTTTTGTGCCAGCTCCTGCGCCTTGGCTATTGCCCCCTTCATTCCGAACTCCCTGGGAGTTAGCTCCAGCTCAGCCCCATAGGCAGTCAGAATGCTTCGCCGCTCCACAGACATGGAATCAGGCATGGTCAGTATCAGTCGATATCCCCTGACTGCGGCGACCAGGGCCAACCCAATCCCGGTATTTCCTGAGGTTGGTTCAATGATGACACTCCCTTTTTTTAGTATTCCGCTTGTCTCTGCATCTTCTACCATGGCCAGGGCAATGCGATCCTTGATACTTCCGCCGGGATTGCTCTTTTCAAGTTTTACGAATACAGAATAATCTGGCGGAAAGAGGCGGTTGATACGAACGTGGGGAGTATTTCCAATGGTTTGCAGGATATTGTCTTTTTTCATGTGTATATAATTTGTTTTTTAACTGTCGCATGGAATAGCATGATTGGCTAAATTATGTTCATTTCGGTTGGTGATCAACCAATCATGGCTATTTCATGTCAAATTTTTAGCTGTTTTTACAATACTTGTCCTGGTTACTGCCATGTTAACTTCTAAAGGGAAGCAGAATTCAGCAGAAACAGTATCTGTTGATACGCAGATCTACGGTACAAGTCTCAAAAATTGGGCTAAAAAATTAATTCTGGGAATTACTCCACTACAACTTCCTCCAATCCTGTCTCAAGAGCTTTCTCTGAGGGCAGGGCAACCGGAGTTGCATTCTCCTTCCGGGCGTGGTAAAGCCAAAGAGCGCAGATTGCCAATGAAAGAAAGATGACCGAAAGGATGGATCCTTCAAAACCAAATGCTCCCCCATTCATCAGGGTGTCGGCCTCCCTTGATTGGGTGATCAGCGAATACTCCTTGTTCCCACTTACATTGAACCCGAAGATGGTACCCTGAAAGAAATTCCAGCTAAAATGGAGGGCTACCGGTAGCCACAGGCTTTTGGTATAGATATAGGGCAGACCGAGTAACAATCCGGCCAGCAGGATGGTGAGAAAACTAAACCAGCTGAAACTGTCATTTCCCAGATGTACCAGCGAAAACAACACAGATGTCACCAGCAATGCCACATACCTGTTCATGGAGCGCATCAGATTATTGAGGATATAGCCCCTGAAAATCAACTCTTCGTTGAAGGCTACTGCCAAAAAAAGAACCACAGACAACAACAAACTTGAAAAATCCACATTGGTTCCGGCCCAGTGAATCTCCTTCAGCATCATCAACAAAATAAATCCGGCAGTCATCATCACGCTGCCGAGCAATAGTCCAGCAGCCCAATCCCTCCCTGCACTCTTCAGGTTGAAACCCAGACTTCTGAAACTCTCCTTGTCAACCCATTCACGAAACATTGCGACTACCGCGGTGGTGGCAAGCAGCATACTTAAGGCTATCACCGTATTTTGAAAAGTGTTGGGAACGAAGTTCCTTGCAGACAGCTCAATTCCCAATATCAGCATGGCCATCATTTGAGAGACGCCAATGAAGACAACGAAAGGAACAATGATCAGTACAACCCTTATCCATCCCTTTGTGACACCCTTTGATTCGTTCATTTGAAATATTTTTTGCAATGTTATTACCTACGGTCTTTAGAAATCAATAGCCAAGACACCCGTTTAAAACAGCAATCAGGAAAATATTCACCCTATCCAGAAATGTTAGATCGGCCATTGACTCAGTGCTCTTCGGAGCGATTGAATACTTTCCTTGAAATCAATTGCATTTTCAGCATTAAAAATATATCTTTAAAAACAATTGTTGCGAAAAATTCAAGAAAAACTACAGCTCTTCCTCTCATCAGGCAGACTGTTTGATTTCCACACGAACTAATTTAAAGATTATGGCAAAAATTTTGGTCCTGGGTGCTGGTATTTCAGGTCATACTGCAGCCGCCTTTTTGAAAAAAAAATTGGGCAGCAAACACCAGGTTGTAGTAGTGAGTCCTGCGGCCTATTATCAATGGATCCCTTCCAACATTTGGGTAGGTGTAGGTAAAATGACCATCGATCAAGTGAGGTTCAAGCTAAAACCCGTTTACGACAGATGGAAAATAGAGTTCAAACAGGCAAAGGCAACCACCATTTATCCGGAAGGAGGAGCCGCCATGGATCGTCCCTATGTTACCATAGAGCACACAGGAGAAGAGCGGCGCGGTGAAGTAGAAAATATAGATTATGATTACCTGGTGAATGCCACCGGCCCCAAATTAAATTTCGAAGCAACAGAAGGCCTGGGTCCAGGGAAGTTTACGCACTCGGTCTGCTCCTGCGACCATGCAGTTTCAACCTGGGATGCGCTCAAAACCTGCTTTGCCCGGATGGAAAAAGGTGAGAAACTGAAATTTCTCATAGGGACTGGGCATTCGGCTGCGACCTGTCAGGGGGCTGCCTTTGAATATGCATTGAATGTAGCGCATCAAATCAGGGAGCGCAAATTGCAATCGATGGCAGAAATTACCTGGATCTCCAATGAATACGAACTGGGTGATTTTGGCATGGGCGGAGCCTTTATTCAGCGGGGGGGATATGTTACCTCGACCAAAGTCTTCAGCGAATCCATCCTTGCCGAATATGGAATCCGTTGGATCAAACGGGCTGGTGTCAACAAGGTGACAGAAGGATTGGCCCAATACGAAACTCTCGATGGGGAAACCAAAACAATACCATTTGATTTCGCAATGTTGATTCCGGCATTCGCCGGATCAGGCTTCAAGGCTTTCAACAAAAACGGTGAAGAAATTACCTCCCAGGTCTTTGCCCCGAGCGGCTTCATGAAGGTGGATGCCGACTACTCAGGCAAAGCTTTTGAAGAGTGGTCCGTTGAAGATTGGCCCTCTACCTACCAGAGTCCTGTTTATGGCAACATCTTTGCCACCGGTATCGCATTTGCGCCTCCACATCAAATTTCAAAACCCATGAAGAGTCCGAATGGGACCCTTATCACTCCTGCTCCACCCCGCACCGGAATGCCTTCAGGGGTCATCGGCAAAATTGTAGCACTCAACATCATTGAAAGAATCAAGTACGGCCGCACCGATTTCAAGCACAAAGCCTCCATGGGCAAAATGGGCGCAGCCTGTGTGGTCTCTGCCGGATTTGGATTCTTTTCCGGTAATGCCGCAACCATGACCGTTTACCCCATCGTTCCCGACTGGGAGAAATACCCGCAATGGGGACGTGATTTAAAATATACGGTAGGCGAAGCAGGCCTGGCGGGACACTGGATCAAGTTGTTCCTCCATTACATGTTCATTCACAAGGCCAAAGGATACCCATTCTGGTGGTTGATTCCGGAATGAGAGAGCTCCAAAGGAAGTTTGAAGGGTTTAAAGGGTTACCCTTCGGCTTCGCTCAGGGACCGGCACTTACCAGAACATTTCAAACATTTCCCCTTCGGCTTCGCTCAGGGACCGGTTAAAATTAAAACATTTCAAATAAATAAAATCATGGCAAAAAATATAGTCCGCGGATATTACGACGAATCCTATCCCCCACTACCCACAAGATCAACCCGCTTTTGGCGGGGAAACATTCTCTGGCAGGCATGGCGATTTGTGGTACTCAACCTCAAGATTATGCGCATCATTGTGGGGGGGCACTCCTAAGAGCAGAGGGCAGAGAGCATGGAGCATAGAGCATAGGGCATAGAGCATGGGTTGATTCGATCAACCAACGAAAAAGGTTAAAGAGATGGCACTGTCATCAATTCATTCAACAATTAAAAAGTCCGTGGTTCAACTGTCTCCGTAGGTAGTATCTGAACTCATCAATTGGTTTATCTATTGTTGCACTGGCAAAGTGAATGGCATGCAAAGCCCTTCTACATGCTCCATGCCCTATGCTCCATGCCCTATGCAATCACCCCCGAGCCCACCAGCTCCTCCCCGTCGTACCATGTGGCAAACTGTCCGGAGGTAACCCCCCGCTGCTCCTCCCTGAACAAAAAGTAGGCGCCCTCCTCCGCCATGATCATGGTTGCTTTTTCCAGCGGTTGCCGGTAACGAATCCTTACCAGGAAGTTGAACTCTTCGCCCGGGTTCAACGCCCTGTCAGGTCGAATCCAATGAATTTCATTCCTTTCGATGAAGAGTCCGGGTCGGTAGAGTCCGGGATGCTCCTTCCCCTCCCCAACGTATACAATGTTCCTGACCACATCAATGGCCAAAACGAAGAGTGGCTCCACAAAACCACCAATATTCAACCCCTTGCGTTGGCCGATGGTGTAAAAATGAGCACCGTTGTGCTCTCCGATGATGCTTCCTTGCCAGGGTTTGAAGGGAAATGGCGCAGTCAATTTGGGCAAATTATCCTTGCTCCTGTCTGAAATTTTCTTTTTGGCTGAAAAATCGGCCGGTATTAATATCACATTTCCCTTTTTTGGTTCCAGTTTCTGTTGCAGGAAGAGCGGAAGATCGACCTTGCCTACAAAACAAATACCCTGGGAATCCTTCCGTTCGGCAGTTACCAGCCCCTGTTTCCGGGCAATCTCCCGAACCTCCGGCTTCAGCAGATGGCCTATCGGGAAGAGCGATTTGGAAAGTTGGTACTGATTGAGCTGGCACAGAAAATAGCTCTGATCCTTGTTGGGATCAAGCCCCTCCAGGAGGGAGAAGGTCTCAATGCCTTTTATTTGGGAGACTTCCCGCCTGCAGTAATGGCCGGTAGCCACATAATCCGCCCCCAGTTCAAGCGCCTTCTGCATGAAAATATCAAATTTGATCTCCCTGTTGCACAAAACATCAGGATTGGGAGTACGCCCCTTCTCGTACTCAGCAAACATATAATCAACCACCCTCGTACGGTAAAAATCAGAAAGATCAACTACATGAAAAGGTATGTCCAGCTTTTTGGCAGTCATCTCGGCAAAGATGACGTCATCCTCCCAGGTGCACTCGGCGGTAAGCGTACCCGTTGTCTCCTTCCAGTTGATCATAAAGAGGGCAAAAACATCGTACCCCTGCTCCTTCAGCAGGTAAGCGGCAACGCTTGAATCAACCCCGCCCGAAAGACCTATGCAAACTTTCTTCTTCATCTGCCAATTTTGAATGACAAAAATAGTGCTTTTAAATGCAACTCCGCAAAACAGTCCAAATGCTTATCTTTGGGGTATGGTAACGGTTGCAGAGATCATCGGTCAAAAATTGTTCACCCGGGAGAACCTCATCACCCTGCTTCAGGCAGCGGATGAAGAGGGCATCCTGATTTTGAAAAAGGCCGGGAAGCTAAAGTTAAAGCGGGTGGGCAACAAGGTCTATTTCAGAGGACTCATTGAACTCTCCAATGTGTGTGAAAAGGATTGCCTCTACTGCGGGATCCGAAACTCCAACAAAAAGATAACACGTTACAATCTATCCGATGAAGAGGTATTGGAAGCTGCAAGTTTTGCCTACCGGGAAAGATTTGGATCCATTGTTGTGCAATCGGGTGAGGTTACCAACGAACGGTTTGTCTCGAGGATTGAACAATTGATTGTTCAGATAAAAGAGCTGAGCAACAACCAACTTGGCATTACCCTCTCCCTGGGGGAGCAGACAGAGGACACCTACAGGCGCTGGTTCGAAGCCGGAGCACACCGCTACCTGTTGCGCATCGAAAGCAGCAACCCCGAACTCTACAGCCGGCTTCACCCCAGTGATGGTCATCACCCCTTTGAACAACGGCTGGAGGCACTCAAGACCTTGAAAAAAATCGGGTACCAGACTGGAACAGGCGTCATGATCGGATCACCCGGCCAGACTTTCGCAGACCTGGCCAATGATTTGCTGTTTTTCAAAACCTTTGACATCGATATGGTCGGAATGGGACCCTTCATCGAACACGAGGATACCCCCTTCGGAAATCCGCTGCGTGATGCACCTACCTTGGCTGAAAGGTTCAACCTCTCCCTGAAAATGGTAGCCATTCTTCGCCTGATGATGCCCGACATCAACATTGCCGCCACCACCGCACTGCAGGCCATTGACCCTTTGGGCAGGGAAAAGGCAGTGAAGGCAGGTGCCAACATCATCATGCCCAACATTACACCGGGCAACTACCGGAACAACTACCTGCTTTACAACAACAAACCCTGCACCGATGAGGAGCCGGAACAATGTGCCGGTTGCCTGGATGCAAGGCTGGCACTGACCGACAGCGAGATTGGCTATGGTGAATGGGGTGACTCCAAGCACTTTGGCAAGAAGGTTAAAGGATAAAGGTTAAAGGCTAAAGGATAAAGGTTAAAGGCTAAAGGATAAAGGATAAAGGATAAAGGATAAAGGATAAAGGATAAAGGATAAAGGATAAAGGATAAAGTTAGATTTGTGTTATGGAAAATTGGTTGCATTTGGGTTAAAATAAATTCCGGAAAATTTTAAGCGAGAAATTTGGTTATTTAAATAATTTTCAGTAACTTATATAGAAAATTAATTGCCAAATTATGATTGATTCCACATTTAAGAATGATCTTCAGGAGAGATTGTTCAACTTTGCTGTAAATACAATTAAATCAGTGAGAAAACTCCCAAAAGGAAAAGAATATGAAGTTATAAGCTGGCAGATACTAAAATCAGCTTCTTCAGTGGGTGCCAATTATGAGGAAGCCCAGGGAGCTGTTTCCAGAGCTGATTTCTCAAACAAAACAGGTATAGCACTGAAAGAGATGAGAGAATCCAATTATTGGATAAGACTTATTATTGCAACCACCGAAAAAAATCAGGATTGGATCCAACTCAAGTATGAGTCTGTCGAATTGAAAAATATCCTTGGAAGTATTTGCACGAAAACATCTACTTCAAGAAAATTTTAATAAAAGGCTGAATCATGGGAGTCCTCCACTTTAGCCTTTAAACTTTAGCCTTTATCCTTTATTCTTAAGCCTTTACTCTTAATTATTTTTATAATAGACCCTGTTCTGGAATAGTTCAGTCGATACTTGCAGTATTTCCGGATCCCAGTCGTTCTTGTCCGAAAAGAGCATCATGGGTACAACCGTATCCCCCTTTCTGTAGGGCGGCTGATGGTAATATACCGGCAATGCACTGAATCCCATCCGGTGATAGAAGGTCACCCTGCGTGTGCTATCGTCATCGTGGGGGATTTCCACCTCCAGCAAGATTGGCGCCCCCTCCTTCTGAAGCTCTTTCAGCACCATCTCCCCAATCCCCTGCTTGCGTCTGGAGGGCAAAACAGCCAGGTGCTCCAGGTAGTTAAACCCACCAAAACGCCAGTAGACAATCAATCCAACCACCTGTTCCTCCAACAGAATGGCTGAAAAAAACATCTCCTTCTGCTGCAGCATTCGCAACAAATCACTCGTGGTACGGCGCTCCTCCGGAGGAAATGCTTCACTGTAGAGTGGCAGTACCACATCCAGTATCCGGTGTGAAGCCGACTGGATGCGTTCAAATGAGAGGATTAAGTTTTCCATAGATTCAGGTTAAGGTGTAAAATCAAAGGTTTGGAGCGGGTTCCCCAGACCCGCGGGAAGCCTAAGGCCGGTAGGATTTACTCATGGAGGAGGGGGTGACAAGGATAAAATCTCCCAACCCCTCATTTTCTTTGTCGAGATCCGAAACAGCCTCCTGCTCGGTAGATCCGATGGTAAGGATCTTCAGATCCGGCCGCGACTGCTTCAGGTACCATACAATGGCCGTATGATGGTCGCTGTGGTAGGAACCATTGTAATGCAGAAACGATTCTCCCGGGGAAAGATTCTTGAGAATGAAATAAGCCATCGTTGCATCTTTGATTGCCTGTGATTTGGGAAGATTCTCTCCTCCATGGCCTTTGGCAGCTGCAAAAATGTCAGCGTAGCATTTCAAACTCTTGTCATAGGCAATGGGCAGCGGGGCAATCCACTTTTTCGCTTCAGGCTCAATGCTGTCCAATTTCTCTAATCCTTTGGTGTAAACCAGGTTGGCATATCTCCTTGGAACATTGGTAGCAATAAACCTGAGTTTTTTATTTTTTGCAAAATCAAGCATCGGTTTGTAATCGCTGGGGAAATTGGTCCATAACTTGCACTCATCCTTGAAAGTCTTTTCAGTCAGCAATCCACCCAGGTATTCGTTGACAACCACCTGGTCGTCTGCCTCAAACATCTCGGCACCCAAAACCAATTTTTCCTTCCTGTATTCATACAAATCCCTGGTCAGCTCCTGTTCCAGCCAATGATTGATCGGATTGTCGTGTTGCTCCCCAAACAGGACCACATCTGCCTCTTTTGCCGCTTCCAGCATTTTGGCATATTGACATGCTTTACCATCCTTGTCAAATATCATGTAGGCGCTCTTGTCACTCTTGAAGGCCACCAAAACAATTGCCGCCACTGCCATAAAAATCAACTTCTGCATATTGGATTCATTTTAATTTAAGCATCAAATATATCATTTCCCCCTCACTAAATAACCACATTTCTCGGCTTCAATGGATACACTCCTCTTGAAAGCCTAACAAAACAGGGAAATTGTACTATTTTCATTTTTTTATTTTTTTTTACCTTTAGAGAATTAAACCCTTATAACATCTTGCCATGAAAACGCTAAAATTTTGGCGCTTACCCCTTACCATGGACATTCTGTTGGGCCATTGGACATTTCTGTCTTCGCAGGAATTATTTGCCCTTTTTCGGAAACTTGTCTGGAAACCAAATTGCCTTAAACCGATCCCTGAATCAACAATGTTGCGCTACGGATACAGTTGCGACTGGACTCCAGATCAATAGATGCATGCACATATCTGCCCACTTTGAAACACCTTTTATACGGATAATCTTCTATTTGGTTCATCATGGTTGCCCATTTGGTCAAGCTATTTGTTCCAAAATCTGCCCATTCCCTGGTATAATTCAGAAAAAGAGCCACGAATAGAGAACAATTTGTTTTAAAACTTTGTTAATGATTCAAAGTTATCCCGGATAATTTTTTTCAATATTCAATCAGGATATTTTATGGTCACATTTTTTACAAAGATATTTAGAAGAGATACTGTTGAGAACAGGTTGGTTTTGGCAATTCTGCCAGTTGTTATTCTTTTGCTGCTCATAGGATCCTACCTGGATGGTCAACCATGGTACAATACTCAAAATATGATGGTTATTTTCCTGGTAAAAATACTCATTGCGATCCTGCTGGTTGGTTTTATCATCTATTTGCTGGCCAAAGTGTTGGATCACAAACTTTCAAAGACGAAAATTGCACTTCAAAAAAGTGAAGAGCGATTTCGGACCATTTTCGAAAGCAATAGTTCGGCTATTTTAATCATTGAAACTGACGCAACTGTTACCATGGTCAACGATGCTTATCTCAAGATAACAGGATACAGCAGAGCGGATGTAATTGGGAAAAGCTGGACCAATTTAATCCCAGAGACAGAACGGGAGCGACTTGTCGAATACAATCGCCTGAGGATTCAACAATCCTCATCGATTCCGGATAACTATGAATTCCTGTTTCAAACCAAAAGTGGGGAGGTCAGGGCTGGAATTATGTCGGTTTTCTTCGACAAAATGATCAATCAAATTGTTGCCTCCTTTACCGACATAACAGAGAGGAAGGAGATGGAAGCTTCCCTTATGGAGAGCAAGGAAAAGTACCGTAAACTGATCGAAATACAGGGGGAAGGATTGGGAATTGTAGATACGGAGGAGCGTTTCATCTTCACCAATCCCGCCGCAGACAGAATCATGGGGGTACCTGAAGGAGGTTTGGTAGGCAGAAGACTGAGTGAGTTTGTCATTGGCAATACTGCAGATCAAATCAGGAACCAGACAAAATTAAGAAGAGAAGGGAATCAATCTACCTATGAAATGGAGTTCATCAGGCCAGACGGTGAGAAAAGGGTAATGTTGGTCACTGCTGCACCTGCCTTCAATGCAATGGGGGAATATGAATCGTCCATCGGTGTCTTTATGGATATTACAGACCGAAAAAATATTGAAAACGAGTTAAAGAAAAATGAAACGGAACTCAAAGCACTCAATGCTACCAAAGACAAGCTTTTCTCAATCATTGCCCACGACTTAAGAGGACCTATTGGGACAAGTGCTGACTTACTGGAGGTTATGATTGAAAGCTATGAAAGCTACACCAGTGAAGAACAGCTTAAAATGCTGGAAATTTTGAGAAACTCCGCCAAATCAACCTATAACCTGCTGGAGACCCTGCTGAATTGGACGATTGTCCAAACCGGCAACCTGGTTTTCAAACCTGAATTGTTCAACCTTACGAAGTGCATTGATGCCACAGTCACCAACTTGGTGCCAACTGCCCTTTCCAAAAATATCACCTTGCAATATGAGCCGGAGGAGGAGATTTTCAGCTATGCCGATCAAAACATGATTCAAACTGTGTTGCGGAATTTGATTGGAAATGCCATTAAATACACCTTTCGGGGTGGTACCATCAAAGTCACGGCTGTTAACCAAGGCAATGCCACTGAAATAATGGTGTCAGACAATGGGGTGGGAATGGATGAAGCGACCCGGAAGAGCCTGTTCGTCTCAACCAAACAATCCTCCAAATACGGCACTGAAAATGAGAAAGGCACTGGTTTGGGCCTTATTCTCTGCAAGGAATTTATTGAAAGACATGGAGGGAAGATCCGCATTGAAAGTGAAAAAGGCAACGGAAGCAAGTTCATTTTTGATATTCCAAAAATACACTCAAAATCAGAAACATACACCCAAAAGAGCGTGGATCCGAAACAAAATCCCTACTATTTTGACAAGGAATTAATTCTCATTGTGGAAGATGAGGACATCAATTACCAGGTATTGTGCTCCATTCTTACCAGTGTGAATCTGAATTTCGACAGGGCATCTACCGGGAAAGAGGCAGTCGACAAATTTCTACGCAACAACTATCGTCTCATCCTAATGGATGTACAGTTGCCCGAAATGAATGGATGGGAAGCTACGATGAAAATTCGGGAAAACGATGCTGAAATCCCAATCATTGCTGTCACAGCCTATGCTTCTGATCCAACAAGGAAAAAGAGCATGGATGCAGGTTGCAACGACTATGTTACCAAACCTGTCAATAAAATAAAGCTGATTCAAATCATCGACAAGCACCTTAAAAAAGAGCGGTCAGGATCCCTGTTACAGCGGTGAGACGAAGTTGTTATTTCTGAAGGGGTTGAATTGCCTTGGAGAGACAAATCCCTGCCATTTCATCCAACCTGGAAAATCCTATCTTTGCGCCATGGATCGCACATTTGAAAATTGCTTTGTATGTGGAAACATACAGGAAGATATGAAGGTAAACACGCGCGTCAATCTGCCGGTATGCCCGCTGTGCAGTGGAAGTGAAAAGGAGAAAAAATCCATAGAGGAGCTACTGGAAGGACTCGCCGAGGGTTTTGTCTGTGGTTGCATCTAGGATAGTAGCGAAAAGTGGGAATGTTCAGCCTAAGATCTGCCAAAATTATTGCCTATCCAGGGTGAGTATTGAAAATACTAATCCCAAACCTCCGGATTTACCACGGAGATATCCCTCCTCCCCTCCAAGAACCGCAGGATATTCTCAGCAGCTTCCCGGGCAGTTTCCGTCCGGGTTTCAATGGTTCCCGTAGCATTGTGGGGAGTGAGTACTACATTGTCAAGCAGAAATAAATCAGGGGAGATGCGTGGTTCCGCTTCAAAGACATCGAGTCCGGCACCACCCAGCTTACCATTCTGGAGGTATTTCACGAGCATCTTCTCATCAATGACAGGTCCACGGGCGGTATTCACGACAATGGCTCCCTGCTTCATCCTGAGCATGGCCTCTTCATCCAGCAGGTGATGTGTTTCAGCCGTCAGCGGACAGTGGAGGGAGATTACATCCGATCTCTGGAGCAGCACCTCAAAACTCACCCACGAACAGCCATACTTTTCTTCAATCTCCAGTGCCAGCCTCGTCCTGTTGCAATAGATCACCTTCATTCCGGAAGCAATGGCCCTCCGGGCAAAAGCCTGGCCTATCCTTCCCATGCCAACGATGCCCAACGTTTTTCCATAGATTCCCGTACCAAGATTCTCCATCATCCCCCATTTAAAATTGGGATTAACACGTAGCTCCCTGTCGGTCAATGCAATATTTCTGGTAAGTGACAGAAGCAAACCAAAAGCCATCTCCGCAGTTGGTTCAGTTACGGAATGTGGAGTGTTGCAAACAACCACTCCCAGTTCCGTAGCTCTTGCGACATCGATATTGTTGTATCCAACACCAAAGTTGGCTACAATCTTTAATCGGGAGGCCTCATTCATCATTTCAGCCGTCAGGGGACGTGTGAAAACGCTAAGCACACCATCAGCCTCCCGGATATGCAATTTAATCTCGTCATCCGAAAACATAAAACTGTTGGTCGGGTAGATCAAGTCGCATTGTTGTTCAAGGTCGGCCAACCCTTTTCTGGGTATGGCTGCCACCACGAGTATTTTTGGTTTCATCAGATAAACATTTGTCGTTTTAACTTGCATGCAACTCCATCCGCTATTCTTCCGGGGCAACAATTGCCACCACAAATTTACGGTAGTAAATTCCAGTATAATAGAACCTTATAGATGAGAGCATCAGGGGAATTGACATCATCAGGTAGAGCAGGGCAAGGGTACCCAATGGAATCCAACCCGTTTTGCGCAGGGTGATTCCCATCGCTACCATGAAAAACATGATCAGGTAACTCCTGAAATTAAAAAATGACAAAATGAAGGGATGCCTGTTCTTCATTTTCAGAATCCGAAGGGTATGTTTCATCGACAATTTGGCGAAAATCCCGACGTAAAACAGAATCCCGGCCAAGGCAACCAAAATCAGCTTCAACCAAGGCAGGTTGTTGTTGGAATCCAGCATCCTGGAACCTTTGTACATCAGCATAGATCCCGCAAATGTCCAGACAACGGCAGCCAGGAAAAGCAATGCTCGTTTGGGAACCACCGGTATCAACCAGGATAATTTTTTCACTTTACATTATTACTATACCCACTTATGTGCCATACGGAATTTCCGCATCGCCTATTTGCCAAATATCGATGCAAATAAAGAAAAAAATGCGAAGGAAAAATTTAAAAAAACGTGCATCCCATGCACCTGTACTTGCGGATGGGGAGGACCATGCCAGCACAAAGCGATGCAAAACCTTTCTCTTTCAATGCCAATCCGTCAAAAATCATCATTTGACAAGCTCGAGTATGTCAATAATCTGACCGCTTTTCTTTACTATCTTCCGAAGAATTTCCGTTATCCCGGATAGTCTTTTCGAGGTCCGTTGCATCTCCTCTGCAAGGGAATGTAGTGCGAGTGTTTCGCCTTTCAGGGAGACGATCAGCTGTTGCTCTGGCGACGATGCCAACAACCGCTCAAGGTTGCGCAGATGAAGGGAGGCCTGTTCAAGTTCACGGACCGCCTTTTTTTTCAACACCTTACCGGCTATTTTTAAGGCAATCTCCGACTGTGCCTGCCTGATCTCCGCAAGGGTTATCTCTTTGTCCATTTGGGGTGATTTAATTTTTCATGCTTTGCTCCATCTTCTTCACCAGGATCCACATTTGATCCAATTATTTACAGGTATAGCCGGGAATTTCTCTGTTTTGCCGGCAAATTGCCTCACCATTTCAAGCTGCCCAAGTGAAACAGTGCGACAGCCCGCTGCCAAGAGCCTCAATACCAGATATTAATAAGTTATTATTCAGTTTGTTCAAGAAAATAAAGAGAATGTGGAAATGTTACAATGAGAACAGAGATATGTTTTTGGTGATACAATTGCTTTTTTGTAAGTTACTGAAAAAAAAGGAGAATAACGAATATCCGTGATGAAATTTTGCCTTCCTGCAAGAAATATTTAAAAAAACAGGGGGTTGCTAAAGAATTATTTTTAGTTTTGCAGCAAACAAGTATGAAATGATCACACGTTTGGCAAATACATATTGGTGGTGGCTCTCTTATAACGCAACAAAGTCGTAAGGAAGCAGTACCTCTATTTACCCAAAAGATAAAATATACAAGAGACCTGTCGCACCTGCGGCGGGTCTTTTTTTTAAGTTGAAAACAAAGAGTTGATAGTGAAACCATGAAACGGGGAAACAATGAAACTGAGAAAATGAGGTGATATGACATCCTGAAAAGGCTAAAAGCTAACATCTAAATGCTAATAGCTAAAGGCATCAAGCTAAAGAACAAATGGTATTCTAAAGAAAATAATGAAAAATACGATCAATATGAACACCTACCAGGCAGACAAAAACGGCTACTACGGCGAATTCGGCGGAGCCTATATTCCCGAAATCCTGCACCGCTGCGTGACAGAATTGCAGAACACCTATCGGTCGGTCATCGAAAGCGAAGAATTCAAAGCAGAATTCGACCAGCTGCTACAGGACTACGTGGGTCGCCCCTCCCCGCTCTACCTGGCCAAAAGACTGAGCGAAAAGTATGGCTGCAGGATCTACCTCAAGCGGGAGGACCTCAACCACACCGGGGCCCACAAGATCAACAACACCATTGGTCAGATCCTGCTGGCCCGCAAGATGGGAAAGACCAGGATCATCGCCGAGACGGGTGCCGGTCAGCACGGAGTGGCTACAGCCACCGTCTGTGCCCTGATGGACATGGAGTGCATCGTCTACATGGGCAAGACCGACGTTGAACGCCAGCACATCAATGTGCAAAAAATGAAGATGCTGGGTGCCACCGTCGTTCCGGTTACCTCCGGCAACATGACCCTCAAGGATGCCACCAACGAGGCGATCCGTGACTGGTGCTGCAACCCCGCCAACACCTATTACATCATCGGCTCCACGGTCGGACCGCACCCCTATCCCGATATGGTGGCAAGGCTGCAATCGGTCATCGGTGCCGAAATTAAAAAACAGCTGCTGGTCAAGGAGGGGCGCGACTACCCCGACTACCTTATCGCCTGCGTGGGTGGGGGCAGCAATGCGGCAGGCACCATTTTCCACCACCTCGACGACCAGCGGGTGAAGATCGTGCTGGCAGAAGCCGGGGGGCACGGCATCAACTCCGGAGAGAGTGCCGCCACCATCCAGCTGGGCAAAGTCGGCATCCTCCATGGCACCAAATCACTGGTAATGCAGAGCGAGGATGGCCAGATCGAAGAGCCCTATTCCATCTCTGCCGGACTCGACTATCCCGGTATCGGCCCCATGCATGCCAACCTGGCCGTCACCAAACGGGCCACCATCCTGGCGGTCGACGACGACGAAGCCCTTGCGGCTGCCTTCGAACTGACCCGCCTCGAAGGGATTATCCCTGCGCTTGAATCGGCCCACGCCATTGGTGCCCTCGCCAAAGTGAATTTTCAACCAACCGATGTAGTGGTTTTAACCCTATCGGGAAGAGGGGATAAGGACATGGATACCTTTATCAACGCAATGTGAAAATTGGGAAATGTGAAAATGTGAAAATTAAAGGAAAGAGATGAGCAATAAGAGATAAAAAATGAGATTGGAGTCGATGGAAATCAAGATAAGAGCGTTCTTCATTTTCACATTTCCACATTTTCCAATTTTCACATTATTGGTATTCACACAATTAAAAACGAAAACAACTACAATATGACCATACCATCAAAATTCGTATACACCGCTGCCAGTAAGCAACTCCTCGGCGATCTGCACACTCCTGTAAGCATCTACCTGAAGGTGCGGGATGTCTATCCTGAGTCGGTACTGCTGGAGAGTTCAGACTTCCACGCGAGTGAAAACAGCCTCTCGTTCATTGCGCTGCGGCCCATAGCGAGGGTGGGCATCAACAGTGGCATCTGCACCTCTCAGTTTCCCGATGGAAGTGTAACGGAGCAGCGACTGGAGGGCAACTTTGGCGTTCCCGAAGCCCTCAACGGTTTCATGTCGAAGTTTTCTGTAACCGGACCACATGCTGATGTGTGCGGCGTCTTTGGCTACAATGCCTTCGACACCGTCAAGTATCTGGAGAAGATTGCAGTCATCGAAAGCCACCAGGTCGAGAACGATGCCCCCGACCTGCTCTATATCCTTTACAAATACATCCTGGTATTCAATCACTACAAAGATGAAATGACCTTGATTGAATTGACAGTAGAGGGTGAAACCTCCAACCTGGAAGAGCTGGAGACACTCATAGCCAACAGGAATTATGCCTCCTACGATTTTCGTACCAACGGAACTGAGCACTCCCCCATCACCGATGAGCAATACCGCGGAATGGTGCGCAAGGGAATCTCCCACTGCCTACGTGGCGATGTCTTCCAGGTGGTATTGTCAAGAAGGTTCGAGCAACCCTTCCTGGGCGATGATTTCAAGGTCTACCGGGCCCTGCGGAGCGTGAACCCCTCACCCTACCTCTTCTACTTTGATTTCGGCGGTTTCAGGATCTTCGGCTCCTCCCCCGAGACCCACTGCAAGGTGACGGATGGCAAAGCGACCATCGATCCGATTGCCGGAACTGTCCGCAGAACCGGGGATGTCGTACAGGACAAGGCCCTCAGCGACGCGTTGCTGCAGGATCCCAAGGAGAATGCCGAGCATGTGATGCTGGTCGACCTGGCCCGCAACGACCTGAGCCGAAACTGCTCCGATGTACACATCAACTTCTACAAAGAGGTTCATTACTATTCGCATGTCATCCACCTGGTTTCCCGCGTCAGCGGAACCATCCATCCGGAGAGCAATCCCCTCAAGACCTTCACCGACACCTTCCCCGCAGGGACCCTCAGTGGAGCCCCCAAGGTACGGGCCATGCAGCTGATCTCAGAGATTGAGACCCACAACCGTGGCGCCTATGGCGGTTGCATCGGCTTCATCGGCTTCAACGGCAACCTCAACCAGGCCATCACCATCCGCACCTTTGTGAGCCGTGGCAACACCCTCTACTACCAGGCTGGGGCCGGCATCGTGGCAAAAAGCAACGACGAAAGCGAACTCCAGGAGGTCAACAACAAGCTGGGCGCTTTGAAACGGGCGATCGACATCGCCGAACATCTTAAAAACTGAGAATCAGGTTAGAATTCTTACACAGAGGATTTTCTACACTACATTGAAAGTTAAATCATCTTAAATATTTTCGCCTGATGAAAAAATTTACAAGAGAAAAAAGGAGTACTCAGAGCCAGAAAATCGCAAGCGATTTTCACTCTGTGCAACTCCGGGGTTTCTCTCTTGAAAAGCAGATAATAGCAGAAATGATTATAAACACAGATTTTTTGATTAATAGAAATAAACCTCTGTGTAATAATTCTAAAAACACCAACTAAAATGAAAAAGATATTACTGATAGACAACTACGACTCCTTCACCTACAACCTGGTGCACCTGATCCTGTCGCTGGGTTATGAGGTCGATGTGCGCAGAAATGACGAAATTACCTTGGATGAGGCAGCTGCCTATGACAAAATTTTGCTGAGTCCGGGTCCGGGAATCCCTTCGGAGGCAGGTTTGCTGCTGGACATCGTCAAACGATTAGGCGCAACGAAAAGCATCCTGGGGGTCTGCCTCGGACACCAGGCCATTGGCGAGGTGTATGGTGCAGAACTGGTCAATTTAAAGGAGGTGCACCATGGCGTTGCCTCCCAGATCAACATCACTACCGATGAGCTCCTCTTCGGGGGGATGGGTAACAGTTTCGAAGCCGGGCGCTACCACTCGTGGGCAGTGAGTCCAGCCGGCTTTCCCGATTGCCTGGAGGTCACCGCCCTCGACGATTCGGGCGAAATCATGGCCCTGCGCCACAAGCGCTACGACGTGCGCGGGGTTCAGTTCCATCCTGAATCGGTGCTAACCCCGGAAGGCGCGACGATCATGAAGAATTGGCTGGAAAGCTGAATAATGTGGAAATTGGAAAATTGGAAAATTGGAAAATGTGAAAATGTGAAAATGAAGAACGCTCTTATCATGTTGCTTAAGGACTACAATCTCTTTTTTGTATCTAATTTTCATCCACTCACCCTGCCAATTTTCACATTTTCACATTTCCCAATTTCCACAGTCATTTTCACATTTTCCAATTTTCCAATTTTCACATTATCTTCTGCCAGAAGTTAAAATATTCAATTAGAACAAATATATGAAACAGATATTATATCGGTTGTTCGAGCACCAGTTCCTCGGTCGCGCCGAGGCCCGCGAAATCCTGCAGAACATGGTGGCAGGCAAATATACAGAGGCTCAGATTGCCTCATTGATCACCGTCTTTCTGATGCGCAGCATCTCGGTGGAAGAGCTCTCCGGTTTCCGGGATGCCTTGCTGGAGATGCGCGTGGTGACAGACCTGAGCGAGTATGACCCCATCGACATCGTCGGTACCGGCGGCGACGGCAAGAATACCTTCAACGTCTCCACTGCTGCCTGCTTCGTGGTGGCAGGGGCCGGCTACAAGGTGGCCAAGCACGGCAACTACGGGGCAACTTCGGTGAGTGGGGCCTCCAACGTGATGGAACACCATGGGGTGAAATTCACCACCGAAATTGATAAGCTGAAACGCTCCATCGGCGAATCCAACATGGCCTACCTCCATGCCCCCATCTTCAATCCGGCATTGAAGGCAGTGGCGGGGGTGCGGAAAAGCCTGGGGGTACGCAGCTTCTTCAACATGCTCGGACCGCTGGTAAACCCGGCCATGCCCCGCAACCAGCTGCTGGGGGTCTACAACCTGCCCCTTCTGAGGCTGTACAGCTACTCCTTCCAACAGCATGGCAACCGGTTCGCGGTGGTGCACAGCCTGGATGGGTACGACGAAATCTCCCTCACCGACTCCTTCAAGGTGATCACCGCCACCCACGAACACATCTATACGCCCGAAGAGATTGGCCTGGATCGAACCCGCGAGAGTGACCTTTTCGGTGGAAACAGCATCGAAGAGGCCTCAGCCATTTTCGACAGCGTACTCAACGGTTCGGCCTCCTCGGCACAGTCCGGCTGCGTGCTGGCCAATGCGGCCTTTGCGATCCGGGTACTTTGTCCGGAGAAGGAGATTTCCACCTGCCTCAGCGAAGCCAGGGAGTCGCTGGTCAGCGGAAAAGCTAAGGAAAAATTCGTGAAATTTGTAGCGCTCAACTCATAATGCACCATTCGTTCAAAGAAATTACACAGAGTTGCACAGAGAAATAAATATTCTTTTTGTAAGATTTTTAATTAAATCAAAATTGATGCTTTTTCGAAATTACTTAGCGAAAGAAAATTAGGCCACAGAGAATGGAAATCGCTTGCGATTTCCCCCTCTGTGAACTCTTTCTTCACTCAAATTGTTAGACTATTAATTGTGTAACTGTACATGCCAGGTAGTATCAAGCTATAAAACTACGATTACCTCTGTGTTACCTCTTGAAACTTGGCCTTAATACAAAACAGGATAAATGAAAGATATATTACAGGAAATCATCACCCACAAACGCACCGAGGTGGCGGAGCAGAAAAAGCAGGTGCCATCGGAACTGCTAGACCAGCAACTCGTGCAGGCCATGCAGCGCCCAACCCGCTCCATGCGGGTAGCCCTGGCCTCCTCCCCTACCGGGATTATCGCCGAATTCAAGCGCCGCAGCCCCTCCAAAGGTTGGATCTTCCCAGATGCCGATGTTACAACGGTTGTGCCTGCTTACGAACAAGCCGGTGCCTCCGCCTGCTCCATCCTGACCGACACAGATTTCTTCGGTGGCACACT
>CAMCBW010000035.1 GCA_945873105.1 Tangfeifania diversioriginum | reverse complement strand
GATTTTATCTCAGCACCTCAACTCTCTATTTTCAATCAATAGGATCGGTATCGAAAATATGATTTTAAATCGCAAAACCCTATTGTTACAACCAATCCAATCCTGTTAATTCTATAATTCTGTAAATCCTGATTCAGACAATTGGTGTAATTCGTGGTTGGGTGGGATTAATTTCTTTTTTGTGTTTATTTTTGTGTCCATGAGTGATTTTGATCTGTTGTCTACGGTTGAGCAGGGTGGTTGTTCGGCCAAGTTGTCGCCGGTGCAGCTGGGGGAAATCCTTGCAAAGCTGCCCAAAGTCTCGCATCCCAACCTGATGGTGGGCATTGAGACGCACGACGATGCGGGGGTTTACCGGTTGAACGATGAGACGGCCCTGATCTACACCACCGACTTCTTCCCGCCGGTGTGCCGCGACGCGTATGAGTTCGGGCAGATCGCGGCGGCCAATGCGCTGAGCGATGTCTATGCCATGGGGGGAACGCCGCTGCTGGCGCTGAACCTGATGATGTTCTCGGCGGTGAAGATGCCTTTGGAGGTTTTCGGGGAGATCCTGCAGGGGGGCCACGACAAGGTGGCGGAGGCGGGTGCATTGATACTAGGGGGCCACACCATCGAGGACTATCCGCCCAAGTTCGGACTGGCGGTGGTGGGGACGGTGCATCCCGACCGGCTGATCACCAACTCAGGCGTTCGGGCCGGGGATGTGATGATATTGACCAAGCCGCTGGGCTCGGGGGTGATCCTGGCCGGTCAGCGAAACGGGATGACGGATGAGCCGACCGTGCAGAAGGCGCTCGACTACATGAAGTTGCTGAACAAAAGCGGGGCCGCCGTGATGCAGGATTTTGACCTGAAGGGGGCTACCGATATCACCGGCTTCGGGTTGCTGGGACACGCGATGCGGATGGCGGAGGCGAGCAATGTGACGATACGGATCAATTCGAACAATTTGCCGCACTATCCCGAGGCGATAGAATTGCTGGAGGAGGGGTGCATCCCGGGTGCGGCCTTCCGGAACCTGGAGTTTGTGAAGGAGAGCACGGTATTCGGAGCTGCGCTGAATTACGAACTGAAAATGTTGTGCTGCGATGCCCAGACCTCCGGGGGATTGTTGATGGCGGTGCCGGCCGCGAAGGCGGAGGCTGTTTTGGAGGCATTGAGAAAGGCCGGCTTGCCGGAGTCGGCGGTGATTGGAGAGGCGGTACCGAGGAGTAAAAGGAGTTTGTATTTGGATTAGCGGATGAAGGGATTACCGGATTTTGGACAATAGAGGATTACAACAAAGCTGTCCAGAAGGATCGGGACTAGCCATGTCATGACTAATTGCGCTATTTTAATATAAAAAGCGTTCAGCCACCAAAAATTTAGGGAGAAATAATTTGAAACAAAAATGTTTGAAACAAATATGTTTCAAACATTTTTGTTTCATGGATGTTGAGTCCTATTTTTTCTTCTTACGGAGAATAAGGGCGACACCGGCCACAACAATCACGGCACCTACGACATAGACGATCGGACTGCAGCCTTCGTTGGTTTTTTCCTCTTCGGCGGCCTGGTAGAAGACGGGTTTGGCGGCCTTGTCGGCGTTAATGGTATCTTTTTCGGCTTTTGGCTCCTGGGCCAGTGCCATGAAGGCTATGTTCAGCACCAGGACCATTGCCAGTGCCAAACGGAGGATGGATTTTTTCATTGTGGTTTTTTTTTTGTTACAGAATATTTGTTCGTTTACTATATGGTTTTTTCAATTTTTACATTCGATGCTTCCGTCCGCCCTTCGGCTTCGCTCAGGGACCGGGCATAGTTTCCACAGTATTAAGGAACTTTGACTCCTCCTTCGACCCTTCGACAAGCTCAGGGGAACCTTCGCTCAGGGACCGGGTTCAATTTTTCAACATGCTACTGCGGACGGTGGTCAATCAACATTTCCTAACCCGGGCTACAATACTGTAACCGCTACGCGGTAGGATTGGTGTAAAGGATAGAACCCACCCCGCCCTTCGGGCACCCCTCCAGGGGAGGGGAATGCGCCAGGATCAACATTTGGGTAAATGGATGATTCAATCTCCGGAGTTCCACTCCCCCCGTCCACAAGTCCCTTAGTCCCCCAGTCTTTCCTCTCCGTTTCCCCGTTTCAATTCTTCTCTCCGTCCTTTCGGTCTCTCCGTCATTCCTTGGCGAGCTTGTCGTACTTCCCGGCCACCTCCGGGTCGGTTTCGCGGTAGCTATCGGCCAGGCCGGCGTAAGCAATTTTGAATCCCGGGTTCATCGTCAGGCAGCGTTTCAGCAGGTCGCGGGCCTCTTTCAGTTCGCCCTTTCCAGTCAGGATCTTTGCCAGGGCGGGGTAGGCATCGAAATATTTCCGGTTGATGCCGATCAGCATTTTGTAAGCCTCGGCCGCCTTTTCGCTTTCCCCGTTTTCGGCAAGGATATTGGCCCGGAACATCAGGATTCTGTCGCTTTCGGGATTGATTTCCAACCCTTTCTGCAGCAGTGACATCGCCTTTGCCTTGTCACCCGTGCTGTAGCAGACCGACGCAAAATTAAAAAAGATTATTTCATCCTGACACTCTTTTTGGAGGGCTTCTTCAAAATATTTGGTAGCCTCTTCCGGTTGGTGCTGCCGGAGGGCCCTGTAGCCCAGAAAATCGGCTTTTGTTTCACGTTTTACCACCGCGCAAATGGGGATGCCATCGGCTTCGATGATTTTAATGGCATTTTTGGGTGGCCAGTTTTTGTTCTTCAGCAGCGCAGGGGCGAGATAGCTGTTGGCCACCACGAAGTAGTCCCAGTCGTGCTGGCTGCGCTCGTTCCAGGGGAGGTAACCTGCCTTCAGCTGCTTGTCGTTCCTGTAAAACCAGTTGGCCGGGAAGTTGGTGGCCACCTTCAGGCTATCGCCGGGATGATTTTTGTGCAGATAGCCGACCAGCCATTCGGATCCTTCGCGCATGGAGTGGTAGTAATAGTCGGTTTCGTAGTTGCCGTACGCGCCTTTCAGTCCGCCCACCAACGGGTTGTAATAGAGGTAGTAATAGGGATGACTCCTTACCAGGAAGTGGACGGGATGCCAGGCCAGCAACAATACTACCGTGATGGCCAATCCGCGAAAGAGCCGCGTTTTCAAGCGGAGCCAGAGGTGCCACAGTCCGATGGCGGCGAGTACCACCATTGTGGGATAGACAAAGAGAAAGTGGCGCCAGGAGCCGTAGAGGTTCGATTTTTCGTAAATCACGAATATTATGGGAAAGAGGATGGTGAAAATGACCATGCCATATTTGAGCCAATCTTGCTTTAGGACCTTCCCGGCTACGGTAAAAAAGGCCAGTATGCCGGCCCAAACCAGCAGGGGGATGGTGATGAGCATCAATTTGGGAAGGTAGTACCAGGGCATCCAGTCGGACCATTCCAGTCTGCCTTCGAAGATCTGGCGGATGGTGGTGGGGAACTGCGTCATCACCTGGTAGGATTTCCAGAAGCCGCTGATGGGATTTTGGAGGACATAGGGCCAAAGCAGGATCCCCAGCAGGTAGGAGCCGAGCAGGATGATTCCAATGGAGAGGGCCAGTTTCCGGAGCGCACCTGTATTGATTCTGGCGGTTTCCCGGTAGGTTTTGAACTCCATGATGGCAGCGAACAACAGCAGGTAGCAGGCGGGAAGGAGTCCGCCGGGACGGATGCTGATACAGAGGGCAATGGAGAGGATGAGAGGCAGCGTGTTCCTCCAGGTTCGTTTTTCGGCAAAGAGCCATTTGAGCAGGTAGAGGGTGCTGGCCAGGTAGGCGAGGGCGAAGGGGATGTCCTTGAGGTTGTTTTGCGCGTGGCCGAGGAAGGTGGGGGAGAGGGCGAAGAGGAAGAGGGTCAGGATTCCTGCTCCGTACCCGGAAAGCCAAACTGTCAGCAGGGCAGCCAGGAGGATGCAGAGCCAGCCGGCCAGGGCGTTGGCCTGGTGACGGAAGGTGTATATGTCGTCGATGTTGAACCAGCGGATCAGGATGGTGGTGAGGTTGTCGAAGGATTGGCCGTAGTATTTGAGGTGGGTGGCCGGAGTGTCGAGGGCGCTTTGGTCGGTTCCGAGGGTGGAGAAATAGTTGTAAACGGAGATGGATTGCTGGTAATGAAGGTCTTCGTCGCCGGAGATGCCGGCATCCTTGGCACCCAGGAGCATGAAAATGAGGAGCAATCCCGCGAGGAGGTTGAAGATGCCCCTGACGATTTTGTCTTTGCCGAAATCCGGACGGTAGATAATATTGTCGAAGGAGAGAGGCATTGGAAATTTTTTCTATCCAAATGTATTGAAAAATAATTGAGTCCGGTAAAGGTTAAACAGAGAAGCACAGCGTTACACAAAGAATTACAATAACTAATCTTTGGATTTGTAACCTTTATTTTCTCTGGCAACCTTAGTAGAAAGAAATTTCAAAGATTAACCTTTAACCTTATTACCTTATTTAACAGATAATAGCTGCATCAAAATCTGAAATTATCTTCCAATTAATAAGGTAATAAGGTTTTGTATTTCGGGCGGCTATTTTTCTACTAAGGTTACTGAAGAAAATAAGGTTTATCAAATCACCATTTCCTCTTTTCATTTTTAAATTTATTTCTCTGTGGTCCAATGTGCTTCTATGCAACTCTCCCGAAAAATCGGGACAAGTTAAGTAATCTTAAAAACGAGGGTAACAAAGGAATTAAATCGAATCCTCGTGGATTTTCTTGATGAAGTAGATCGGCCGGTTTTGGGATTCCTTGTAGATACGGAAGACGTATTCGCCGACGATGCCGAGGAAGATGAGCTGGATGGAGCCGAGGAAATAGAGGCTCAGCAGGGTGGAGGACCATCCCAGCAGTGCCAGTCCAAGGATTTTTTCGATCAACACATAAATCCCGGCCAGCATAAAGACGATGGTGCCGATGGAACCCAGCCAGAGGCAAAGGCGGATGGGCAGACGGGAAAAGGAGAAGATGGCATCGGTGGCCAGGGCGAAGAGTTTGGAGAGGCTCATCTTGGGTTCGCCGTGGGCCCTGTCGTCGCGGATGTAGTCGACGGTTCCCTGGTTGAAGCCGATGAAGGAGCGAAGGCCCGGCATGTACCTGACTTTCTCGTTCATGGAGAGGAGGGCTTGCAGCGCCTCGCGGGTCATCATCGAGAAGTTGCCGGCGTTTACCATGTTTTCCAGTCCGGCGATATTTTTGAAGAGCAGGTGGAAGAGGAAGGTGTAGAGTGTCCGCTGGCTTTTCCCTTTTCGGCCGGTGCGCCTGCCACTGATGATGTCGAAGCCTTCCTCCCTTATTTTGCGGTACATCTCTAACAATAGTTCGGGCGGATCCTGCAGGTCGCCGTCCATCATGGCCACGATGGAACCCTTGGCGAATTCGAGACCGGCGGTGAAGGCGGCCTGGTGGCCGAAATTCTTGGAGAGGGAGACGATCTTGATTTTCTTGTTCAGCAGCCGGTGTTTCAGCAGCTGTTTAACCGTATCATCCGTGCTGCCGTCGTCGATGAAGAGCAGCTCGTAATCACCCGCAAACGACTCGACAGCTGCCACGCACCGGGTAACCAGATCGTCGATCAGCTGTTCTTCGTTGTAGACGGGGATGACAAGGCTAAACATCTTGATTTGATTATATTTAAAAGATTACACAGAGTTACACGGAGAAACAAATTTAAAAAAAATAAGAGAGGAATTGGAGATTTGTTAAACCTTATTTTCTCAAGCAACCTTAGTAGAAAAATAGCCACCCGAGACACAAAACCTTATTACCTTATTAATTGGAAGATTATACCAGGTTTTGAATCCGGTATTATCCATTAAATAAGGTAATAAGGTTAAGACTTAATCTACAATATTTCTTACTACTAAGGTTTCCAGAGAAAATAAGGTTTTCAAATTCAAAGATTAGCTCATACTCTTCTCTGTGAAACTCTGTGCTTCTCTGTGTAAATCTGTGTAATAAAGTTTTTTTGCTCAAATTTTCCGGGGACCCTTCATCCTTTCGAGGGTAAAGGCTGCGGCGTCCTGCAGTTCAGGCACTTTCAGCAGTTCGGTGACGGAGGGAACGCAGTAGTCTGAACCCATCCAGGCGAGTTCTCTGAGGATCAGTTTTTTCCCCTCCACCGTTGCGCCCTGTTGCTTCAGGATGCTCACCATCTGTTTTTCGAGCACCAGCAGGGCGGCAGGATCTGCGGTAGCCTGACGGATGCGTGCCTGCAGGTCTGTCAGGTATTTGGTGCTCTTGTCGATCTCATAGGCAGCGATCTTGTCGAGGTCCTCCTCTAGGGTAACCGGCTTGTAATCCGGACGGGTCACGGCGCCGGCAACGCTCGGGAAATCGAATGGAACGGGTTGGGTCACCTTGCCGCTGGCGGCCCATTCGGCACCACGCTGGAAGGTGACGATGAATCCGACGCATTCGGCGGCTGGATGGGTCTTGTCTTTGCCGACATGTCCGATGGCGGTGTGGAAGATTCTGCCCTTGCCGTAGGTGATGGTCATCAGCATGGGTTCGTCACGACCGGTTCCTTTTTTGGCGGTATCCGCGTAGGCGGTAGCCAGGATTTCCATGTTTTTGGCCGGACCGCGGAGGGTGCTGTACAACTCATCCTTGGCATGCATCCAGTTGATTGGCAATCCTTTCATGATCGGGTGATCGGGTTTCCTGCTCTTCACAATGAACTCGTGTTGCGGACCATGCGAGCCTGCTTTGCCCTTTGTCGTATCTATCACCAGTTCATTCCGCTTGTAATAGACATAGGGACCGTCTTTTTCATTGCGGTTGCCCCAGCCTCCAAGGCCGATCATTTCGTTGTACTCTTTCCAGTCAGGAAAGGAGTTGTCGGCTTCGTGGTAAATGACCACCCCACCACCATTTTTCACATACTCCACGAAGGCGGTTTTGGTGGCTTCCGGCCAGGCGTCACCGTTGTAATCCATCACCACGATGGAGTATTTGCTGAAGTTGGGTTTGAAGTTGCTCATGTCACCCTTTTCCGCAGGGGTCTGGGCAATATCGGTGGTGAAGAGGTTGGTCTGGTCGAGCAGGATCTGGAGGATCGGTGCAGAGGCAGCCCAGTTGTGGTTGCTTTGTCCGGTGATGAGCAGGGCCCTGTAGGCCTTTTTCTCCTGGCACGACTGGAAAAACAGGAAACCTGCAAGGAGCAGGAGAAGCGTATATCTTTTTTTCATTTCTATTGCATTATTTGAGTGTGTTTTGACAATTGTTTGAAGGGTTTGAATTGTTTGAAGGGTTTGAAAAGTTCTGGTTCCGCAACATTTCAAACATTATAAACTCCAAAAACATTTCAAACAATTTTGTGTTAAATTGTGGGAAGTTGCCAGGGTGCGCGGTAGGGGCGGTCGAGCAGGCGTGCGGCCATCGGGTTGCCGATGATCTCCTCCTTTTCGGGATCCCACTGAATTTTCTGTCCGGTTTGCATGGCGATTTCGCCCAGTAGTCCGACGGAAATGGCGCGGTAGGCTACTTCGATCGGGGCGATGGTTTTCTCGCCGGAGCGGACGCAGTCGACAAAATTTTGCCAGTGGTTGTCGCTCTTGATGAGGCGGATTTCGCTCTCACCGATCACCTCTTCGAGGATTTTCGGATCGGAGGCGGTGAGGGTATTTCCACGGTTGACGTGGATCCAGCCCTTGTCGCCGTACCAGGTGGTACCGGAGCCTTTTTCGAGTCGGGCTTCGTTGCAGACCCTCATCTCGATGCCGTTGGCATATTTGCAAAGAAAATCGTATTCGACGGGTACGTTGTAGATTCCTTCCCTTGGATAGACGCCTTCTCCGGCTATCTCTACCGGTCCGGTGTGTTCGAGTCCGGCGCCCCAGTTGGCGATGTCGATGTGGTGACCGGCCCAGTCGGTCAGCTGACCGCCGGAGTATTCGAGGATCCAGCGCCAGTTCCAGTGGCTGACTCCCCGGTAGGGAACCTTGGGTGCGGGTCCGAGCCACATCTCCCAGTCCAGCTCCTTGGGAACCTCTTTGACGGGGGGAGTTCCGATCCCTTTGCCGCCGTTTGGCAGGCCCACTTCGATGAAGTTGATTTTCCCAATCCTGCCATTGATGGCCAGTTCGGCGCCCCTGTGGAAATTGGGCTGGGATCTTTGCCAGCTTCCTGTTTGCCAGGTGATCTTGTTTTTCTGGACGGCTTTTACGATCGTTTGTCCGTCACGGATGGTGCGGCAGATGGGTTTTTCGCCATACACATGCAGCTTTTTCTCGACGGCTGCGGTATAAATGATGCCATGCCAGTGGTCGGGCAGGGCAATGGAGACAGCATCCAGCTTCTCTTTCTCCAGCAATTCGCGGTAGTCGCCATAGGTGCGGCAGTCATTGTTGGCATAGGCCGCATCGGCCATCTCTTTTGCCTTTTGCAGGTTGTTGGTATCAACGTCGCACAGGGCAACAAACTGAACCTGCTTGTCAAGTTTCAGAAAGTCGCGCATGTTGCTTTTCCCCTGGGAGCCGGTTCCGATGGCACCCATGACAAGCCGGTCGCTCGGAGCCATCCGGCCACCCATCCCCAGGGCAGTACTCGGGATGATCTGCGGAAGCACCAGAGCCCCTACGGAGGCAACAGCCGAGCTCTTCAAAAAAGATCTTCTGTTAGAGTTGGACATAATTATTAGTTTGAAATGTTTGAAATGTTTAAGAAGTTTGAAATGTTAAAAAGGCAAACAATTTTGGATTTTGGATTTTCGATTGGGCACTGAGCTTGTCGGAGGGTCAAGGGAGTTGAGCAATTTTTTTGTTAGAAATGTTTGAAGGGTTTGAAATGTTTGAAATGTTTGAAATGTTAAGATAATTTTCGATTTTGGATTTTGGATTTTCGATTGGGCTGCCGAGTCTATTTGAAAGAGCTTGGTTTTTATGATTGATTCGTGGTTGAAAGTGTAATTAAGCCTCTGTCACAACTTAAATTCTGTTCATTCTATAATTCTGTAAATCCTGCTTCAGACAAATTCTGCAAATCCTGATTCAGACGTTTGGTGGTGTGCCAGGTACCGGGGTTTCGAATTTCATGTCGACCGGACCAAATACCAGCTCTTTCGGTCCGAGTTGCATGTCAGATTTCATCATCTCCTCCCAGGTAACCAACTGTCCGGTGTAGGCAGCCGTGCGGCCCATGATGGCGGTGAGGGTCGAGAGGGCGGTCTCCTCGGCCTGGTTGACATACTCACCCTTTCGGATGGCGTGGACCAGGTGCATGTGTTCCTGGACGTAGGCGGGTATCTTTAGTTGGTTCATGGCGTTGCCGTTCTCGTCCTTCGGGTATTCGAACTGCCATTTGATGTTGCCGTTGAGGTCCCAGATGGTGTTGGCGCAGTTGGTATAACCCTCGGTGCCCATCACCATCTCGCCGGTGCGGTTGGTGCAGCTGTCGATTTCGCGGCAGTAACTGTGCGAACTGACACCGTTGCCGTAGTCAAAATCGATGTTGAAGAAGTCGTACTGGTCACCGGTGACCCGGCGGTGGCGGCCTCCGTTGCCGATGGCGCTGATGGGGGTCTTGCCCAGGAACCAGTTGATGACATCGATGTTGTGGATGTGGGTGTCGAGGATGTGGTCGCCGCAGAGCCAGCAGAAGTTGTTCCAGTTGCGTACCATGTAGGTCATGTCGTCCCAGCCCTCTTCCCGGGTACGGAACCAGACGTGGTCCTGGTTCCAGAAGGCCCTGGCGGAGGTCGGCCGTCCGATGGCGCCTGCCTTTACCTGCTTGTAGGTCTCGATGTAATCTTCCTGGTGGCGGCGTTGTGTGCCGGTAACGACGCAGAGCCCCAGCGCTTCAGCCTTCTTTCCCGTGGCGATGAGGGAGCGGATGCCAACAGGGTCGACAGCCACCGGTTTTTCCATGAAGACATGCTTCTTGTTCTGGATGGCTTCCAGAAAGTGCTCGGGACGGAAGCGCGGCGGGGTGGCCAGGAGCACCACATCCAGCTCTTGCAGGGCCATCAGCTTCTTGTAGCCATCGAAACCGGTGAAGCAATTTTTCTCGGGAATCTCCAGGTCGAAGGACTTGAACCGTTTCCTGAATTCGTCAATCTTGTCCTGGAAAACGTCGCATACCGCGATGATTTCCAGATCGGGACCCGCGCTGATGAAGTTGATGGCGGCGCCGGTACCGCGGTTGCCTGCACCGACCAACCCTGCACGGAGCTTTCTCCCTTTCGGGGCGCCTTTCAGGATGGGGGGAAGTCCGAGGGAGGCATTCGTTGCCTCCTTCTTGCAGGAGTTGAGCAGGGCACTTGCGCCGACCACTGAGATGCCGGCCAATACGCCTGCGCCTAAAAATTTCCTTCTGTCAATGTTTTTCTTGTTTTCCATGGGTATAACGCTTTTACTGACCCACTACCGTGGAATCTGCTTCACATACAATTCTGAATCCTACATCGTTGCTGTCCGAATACCACCAAACGCTCTTGGGCATCTGCGGATCCGTCATCAACCAGGCTTTGGTCCGGGTATAATCCCTGGCGGCACTGCGCACATCTTTCGCATCGCTCTTGAAGGAGCCACCCCTGATCACATGCTCCTGACCGCTGTCGGGCCCTGTCGGATTGGTGAGGAGTTCGCCGGAGGCCTTCTGGTAGCTGTTGGGGGCATAGTAGTCGGAGCAGAACTCCGCCACATTTCCCACCATGTTCTTCAATCCGAATGGATTGGCCTTGACCGATCCCGGCTCCCGGGTCTTCGACTGGCTGTTGATTTTGTAGACCACATAGGAGTTGATCACGGCAGTGTCGGGACCGAAGATCTTGTTCAACATCCCGGTGGCGCTGAATTTTTTGGCACTGCCCGGGAAGAAGTATGGATCTTTGGAGCCACCCCGGCAGGCATATTCCCATTCGGCTTCGGTGGGCAGACGGTATTTCTTGCCTGTTTTCTGAGAGAGCCACAGGCAATAGGTGGTGGCGGCTTTCCAGGACATGGTGATGGCCGGACGGTTACCTTTGCCCCATCCCTGACCGGGATCACCCCAGGGTGGGGTTGGTCCGGTAATGGCATCCGTGGCCGGTTGCGTGACAGTGGCCTCTTTTCTTCCCTGGGAGGCGGTAGCCTTGAAGAATTCGAGGTATTCGTCCCAGCTCACTTCGGCTTTGCCCATCCAGAATTTGGAGAGTTTCACCTTTCTCACCGGATCCTCGTCGGGTTTGCGCAGCTCTTCCTTCTCGGGACTACCCATGTCAAAAGTTCCTTCCGGGATGGCAACCAATTCGAAGGAGAGGGTCGTTCCGGGTACTTTTTCCTCGAAATTCTCAAATTTGGTCACGGCTGTAGCGGAGGTGAAGAGCTCTTTGGCCACCGTTTCGGTGACGCCGAAGCTGGCATTGTGGGCATGGAGGTTGTTCTTGTCGTAGTGGCCGACATTGAGGTGACAGCTGATGCAAAGGGGTCTCTGCTCTTTCGGGGCATTGACATACTGCAGGTGTGCGTTGCTGCCGTTGACCGATAACGTAACCGGAAAGAGGTTCTGGTGGCATTTGATGCAGGATTTTTCGTAGACGAATCCTTTGGCCTTCTCCAGGGTCTTCTTGGATTCCCAGTCGATGGAGGCGCTGTCTTTGAACAGCTTGCCATAGACATCCTTTGCGCCATGGTAGATCTTTGCCGGAAGGTAACCGTGCCCTTTGGGAGGCAGGTGGCACTCGACGCAATGGGTCACAAATCCCGATTTGTTGTTGTAGTGCTCCGACAGTTTCCAGCTTTGGTCAGCGATGGGGTGGATGTGGCAGGAGACGCAGTATTGATCGGTAGAGGTATAATCTGAAACGGTGTTCAGTGTAAAGAGAAAGAGGGAACAGGCCAAAATTCCGGCTCCTAGGAAGAGAAATTTAGCGTTGGGTCCTTTGAATGCATTGCTCCACTTCATGGTGAATTTCAATCTATATTTGGTTCATTATGGTGTGTTTTCAAGGAGGAATTGTTGGTGCGAAAGCCCTGGGGATGCCTGTTGACATTCCGTTAAAATTCCATTGAAAACACCAGCCTGCCCGTTTTCCCGGGTCCTTGGTCAGTTTTGCAATGTTATGGTCGTAGTAGTGAGATGAATTCCTCCTTTGAAGGGCTAAAAATAGCGTTTAAATTCATCCGAAATTCATTGAATGGTTATAAATTTCAGATTTTGTGCACAATATGATGACAATTTGTAAATTTTGAGCGTTGGTTCAGAAAAATATGAGGGAGGACATTCGTACTTTGATATTGCTTCAAAAGTTCACGCAAAGTGCGCTGAGGAAGCGCAAAGGGCCGCAAAGAAAAATAGGAGATGACAGTTTGAGCATTGCCTTTTTTTCAGGATGTGAGGACAATTGTTGTCGGGGAAAACCGTCTTGCAACATTATTTTCCCAGGGAGATCTTGCTGAAAACTGCCTTAGCAGATTCTTTTGTATTGTGGGAGGTGACGGCCATGCCCAGGTAGAGTTTTTTCTGCAGATCCAGGGTGAAGGTGGTGTATACTTTCCAGGTTTTGCCGTCGGCACTGCAATAGCCTGTGAATTCATTGCCGGTACGTTTCAGCCGGATCCAGGTATCGGGAAAGTTGACAGGAAACTCTGCCATTCCGTCTGCCTTTGCAGGATAGATGGCCAGCATCTTTCCCCCTTTTTCGGGGCGGTACTGGAATTCGAATCCGCCGTTGTTTTTGTTGCGTGGCTTGTTGTTGGGGAAGAGCTGAAAGAAGATGTGGCGGCTGTTTTCTGACAGTTCCTCACGGGCCATCAGTCCGGCTTTGGTATAGAGGTGCGGATCTGTAAGGCTTTCGACGCGGGCTTTCAGGTCAAAATCGCCGTTTTGTTCGATCCAGGCGACGTGACATTCATCCCTGACTCCCCAAACATCTGCACCCCCTGCGGTAATTTGCAGGCTTTTGTCAAGAACTTTAACAGCACCTTTGATGGCGGGATTTCCGATGTCTGCCGACTGGAATTTTTTCAGTTGGAGGGCTTTCTCTTTGGCTGTGAGCGAGGAACAGGCGATGACCAGGATGAAGAGTGCCAGGAGTGATTTTCTGAACATAAGTTTTGATTGAAAGGGTTCTTACTTTGTTTGGAATGAGGAAGAAAATTTAACCACAAGGGACACGAAGGGGGGTCACAAGGGGCACTATAAAAATAGAGGTTTTTCAGTTATCTTTCGTTCCCAAATTCTGTAGCTTATAAATATGTTTCATCTCATTTTCACCCTGGCTTTTGTTGTTCCCAATCTCTATTTGTTCTTTCGGATAGGCAAGCATTTTATCCAGAAGGGGTATCGGATCCAGTACGGCCTGGTCTATTTGCTTCTTGTTTCCATCTATCCGTTTGTAAACACCTATTCTGCCGGGAAAACTGGTTTGGTGTACGAAATTTTATCCTGGGTAGCCAGTTATTTTTTGCCTTTTTACCTATACATGTTCCTGTCGGTGTTGCTTTTTGACCTTTTCCTGGTGGTCAACAGGTCTGCGAAGGTGGTATCTCCTGAAAGAAGGGGAACTACCCGTTTCAAAGCGACCTGGTTGTCGGCTTTTCTTTTGGTCTCGGCTGTTGTCGTCTTTTTTGGGGCGATTAACTTCAAAACCATCCGTACCTCTGAATATCGGATTGAAATCCCTGGAAAGGCTTCTGATATCGATGGTCTGAAGATCGCCTTTGTGTCAGATTTCCACCTGAAAACGCAGACGGATATTCATTTTGTGGAGCGGTATGTTGCGAAAATAGCGGAGATCCGGCCTGATCTGATCATTTATGGAGGAGATGTCGTGGAGGGAAGGGGATCTGGCGAAAAGATGGATAGTATTGCCAAAATCCTCAGGGAGATACCTGCCAAATATGGCGTTTATGCGGTACTTGGGAACCATGAATCCTATGGTGCACAGGCAAGGGGATACTTTTTTGACAAGGCGGGCATGCAGGTGCTGTGTGATTCTGTAGCTGTCATTGGGCGCTCTTTCAATCTGGCAGGAAGGCTGGACAACCGTTACAGGGAGCGAATCACCACGGTGGAGTTGTTGAAATCCTCCAATGATTCGCTGCCAGTCATTCTGGTGGATCACCGTCCTACCGACATCCTGGAAAACAGCAAAACCTTGGCAGACATTCAGTTTTCGGGCCACACGCACAACGGGCAGTTGTTCCCGCTGAACCTGATTATTGCCGGAATTTACCGGATTGGCTGGGGTTATGAGAAAATCGAAAACACCCATTTCTTCGTCAGCAGCGGAATCATGTTGTGGGGGCCGCCGGTAAGGACCACGGGGAAGTCGGAGATTGTGGTGGTGAATGTGGTTTTTAAATAAGCGAAGGGGATGGAATTAGATTTTTGAAATTTAATATTTGATTTACACCGATTTGGCCATGAAAAAATTAGTTAAAATAGTCCTTTGGGGTTTTGGTATTGTACTGGGATTGCTGCTTTTGGCCGGTGCAGGTTTTTACATTAATTACAGATTGGCTATCAAGGATATGACGCCTGCCCCGACTGGTGCACTCAACGATTCGGTATTCAGCATCAGGGACAATTTTGTGAATGCCTTTGTTTTCAAGGGGAAGGAGGGTTACCTGATGGTGGATGCAGGTTTCAGCCAAAAGTCGGTGTCGGTGGAACTCAAGAAGCTCGGCATAGCACCTGAGCAGATTACCACCATTTTGCTCACGCATACAGACAGTGATCACACCGGATCCATCGGGCTTTTCACCCAGCCTAAGATCTACCTGCACAAGGAGGAGGTGCAGATGATCAACGGGCAAACTGCCAAGGTTGCACCTTTTAAGATGCATTGGGAATATGGCCCTTACCTCTTGCTCAACAGCAACGACACCCTGACGATTGATGGGTTGAAAATCAGGGTGATGCACACGCCAGGCCATACGCCGGGGTCGGTCTGTTACGTTGTTGGCAACGATTACCTGGTTACGGGGGATAACCTCCTGGTGGCTGAAGGGAAGGCAGCCCCTTTTCTGGATAAGTTTAACATGGATACCCCGGCTCAGGTTAAATCGCTGAAGCGTTTGCCTGACCTAAAATCGTTTAAATATATTCTGACGGGACATTACGGGGTGACGAAGAATTAAGCATCTCTCCAAATAAGGGAGGTGTAAAAATTGTTTGAAGGGTTTATAAAGTTTGAAGGGTTTGAAATGTTGCGGGAATCAACATTTCAAACCCTTTAAACCCTTCAAACATTTTAAACCAATTACAGCTCCCGGATCTTGATGTTGCGGAACCAGACCGCGTAGCCGTGATCCTGCAGACCGATGAATCCCTCTTTGGCGATGCCTTCGGTCCAGCCCGGGAAACTTTTGAATTTGCTTTTGGCCACCATGGCATCCCATTCGGGTGTCCACAAGGTGTATTTGCAAACTTCAACCCCATTCATCATGTGGATGGCTACTCCGTCTTTTACTTTCACGACACAAGTGTTCCATTCACCGGCAGGATGGACGGTCTTTGGATCGCATGGAAGCAGATCGTACAAGGAGCCGGCCAGGTGGTTGGCCAGTTTGTTGTCGCTGGCATCGGCATTGTCGAGTACCTGGATTTCGGGGGCGGCATAATAAATTGGCTTGCCTGGGACTTCCCTGACATTGTAGAAGATTCCGGAATTGGCTGCTTTGCTGGCTTTCCAGTCGATGGACAATTCAAAATTCTTGTACTTTTTCCCTGGGAAAAGAATGTCCCCATTGGAGCCCTGACCTGGATTTTTATCGGCTGCGGTAAATACCTTCATGGCATTCTCTTCGATGACCCAGTTGGCAGGCATGGCGGTGCCGTTGCACTGTCTCCAGCCATCAAAATTTTTTCCGTTGAACAGCAAGGTCCAACCCTCTTTCTTTTCTTTCTTGGTCAGATTGTTGAGCTCCTGGGAAAATGCGGGAGCGGAGATAAGGATCGCTGCAAGTAGTGTGAATGTCAGAAAAATGTTTCTCTTCATTGGTTGAATTTTGTACCCTTAGGGGGTGATTAATGATTGTAGAGCGTTTGATTGAATGAACAAATTTAATGAATTAAACTTCCGGTAGAACAATTTTGGAAGGATTGTAGAAATCGTGAAGTCAGATTTATTCGTTCCTGCTACCGACTCACTCTTTCTGATGGGGCGGTTATTTTTTCAAACCGGGTTTGTACAGCAATACGGATGCCGTCTCCATTGTGACCAAACATCCATATTTCATCGTCTCCAACTGATTGCGGATTCCTTCGTAAAAAGCCAGCAGTTTGTCATGATCATCAATCATTTCAACCACTGTCGGGACCTTGTCGCTGATCTCCCAGAATTTGTTGGAGTGAATCACTGAACTGGCTCCGAATCCCAGAACCCCGCGAAGTACCGTTGCACCTGCAATTCCCTCCTTCTTGGCTTGGAAAACGAGGTGTTCGTAAAGCGATTCATGGTTGTACAGGTCGGTAGAGCTGACAAAAATTCGCAGAATGGCTGCTTTTGAATTGGATTCCATAGCGTTAAATATTGGGGATTATTTGGAATTATTTTGATCGGTTGCATTGAAAATTTCCTCATGAACGACGTTTCCATCTACATCGCAATGCTGCAGTGTCAACAGGATATTACCGTTTTCACCAGTTTTCGTGGTACCATACAGGTAGCCTCCCTTTACCCGCAGGAAGCGGTGTTCGGGACGGATCTCCCCGGGAGGCCATCCTTCGGCATGGGCGTCGGAACCTGCACCACAGCTAAATTCCCACAAGTTGGTCTCCCTGGGGTGCGTCACATATTGCCAATGGCGGTCGCCATTAAGGATCACCAGATTTTTGTAATGATTCAATTCCTGTCGAATCTCATCGCCTTCTGTTTTGAAAACAGCGTTGGAGTAGTTGTCTTTCTTGTTTTTACGGTCCGGTCCCAATATGGGACTGGAGACAATGACGAGTTTGAAGGTGGCATTCGACTCCTTCAGGGTCCGAAACAACCAGGCTTTCTGTTCTGCTCCCCAGATGGTCTTTCCAGGGCCATCGGGCAGGTTGTTCGGGCTGCGGAAGTTGCGCCCTTCCATGATCCAGATCTGCAGATCCTTACCCCACCTGACTGTTTTGTAAGGTTTGTCGTTGGAGGGGAATTGTTCCTTGTCGAATATTTCCAAGCCCCGCCCGAAGGAGACCTGTCCATAGTTCATGCCCGGATAGGCATCGTCGCGGAGCACATCATGGTCGTCTTTCATGAAATAGGTGGTTACCTCCGTAAAGAAGAGGCGCTGGTTGGGAAGGGCAAAGATCCTGTTCCATTTGAAACGCATCAGCTCCTCGGTCAGCGCGTAGGGATAGGGCTTGTCGTAATATTCCACATCGCCGGTATGTACATAGAAGTGAGGCATCTGCTTCAGCATCGCGGTATAAATTTTGTGGCCGTTTACGGGATCATCCCGCCGGGGGTAATCGTGGCAGGTAACGATGCAGAACCGGAGGTTCCCAACAACTGCCGAATCGGGGGGTGTCTGAAAGAAGCCTTCAATACTGTCGTTGATGGCCGAGGTTTCAGTGGCACGGGCATACAATTTCAGGGTATATTCGGTGCCGCTTTTTAGCTTTTCGAGTCTCCATTGGTGGGTGAAATCCATCTCCGGATTGACCTTCATCCAGCCTGATTCCTCCTTCTCTTCGGAAGAATTTTTGGCAAACCAGGTGAGTTTTACCTCACCGTTTGCGCCCGGACAGGCACCCTCCATTTGGTCCAGCGTATAGCCATCGGGAAGCTGTTCCTTCATGATCTGCTCCTTGCTGGTCAGTTTGGCCAACTTATTTGCCTCCGTTTCGGGGAGTTTGAAGGGGGGTCCGCTACGGTTCAATTCTGGAGTTTTGGTTAGCCGGGTCCAGATCACGACGGAGTGCTGGTCGGCCCAACCGTTGCGGAAACCATTGCCAAAGTAGGGTCCCTTTTTATCTGCTGAACCGGAACAGGCCCAAAACAGCGGGATCAGAAGGCAGGAAGCGAAGACAGCGTTGCGAATTCGTCTCATTTGAGTTAATTAAGTTAGAAGAACGATTAATGTCGTAGTTTCAAATTCTCCAACTATCGTTCATTTGCCTTTGGTTTCGCGCAAAGCCCGCCAAGTTCGCAAAGAAAAAATACGACATTATCATTTGAGCATTACTTAAATTAGAAGAACGATTAATGTCGTAGTTTCAAATTCTCCAACTTTCGGTCAATTGCCTTTGGTTTCGCGCAAAGCCCGCCAAGTTCGCAAAGAAAAAAATACGACATTACCATTTGTGTATTACTTATTTGCAGGAAGATTTCCCATTTTAAGGGTAAGAACACCGCCTTTTACCAGATCCTGGTGGTTCACCAGGGATTCTTTGACCGGTTTGCCGTTGAAATCTGCTGAGCGGATACACCTGTTTGCATCGCTGTTGCCGATCGTTTGGATGGTTAGCGACTTACCAGGAAAGTACTTCTGGTTGAGTTGGATGGTCACCTTGTCGAAGATGGGACTTCCCAGCTGGTAGGTCGGATTGGCTTCTGTTCCACCACTCATTTGGAAAAGACCGATTTTGTACAGGACGGCCAACGTTCCCATGAGCCCCTGGTCCTCATCCCCATTGTAGCCGGTGGCTGGGGAGAGCCCGCTGAAGGCTGCGTTTACCACCTCCCTCGACCAGTACTGACTCAGTTCGGGTCTGCCCAGCATGCTGAAAACGAAGGCGGTCTGGATGGAGGGTTCGTTGCCGTAATTGATCGGAATCCTGCTGTATTCGGGATGGAGTTCCTTGCTGTGGGAGGTGCCGGAGGTGAAACCCAGTTTTTTTGCCTCCACGAAACTTGCCTCCAGTTTTTTGACAGCCACATCGTTTCCACCCATCAATTTGGCCAGGCCCGGAAGGTCCTGCGGGACAAACCAGGTAGCCTGCGCACTGTTGGATTCTACAAATCCCTTGTTAACCTGGTAAGGATCGAAGGGGGTGAGCCATTTGCCATCGACACCTTTGGGGCGCATCCAGCCGGTTTCGGGATCATAGAGGTTTTGGTAGTTTTTTGAGCGCTTGAGGAAATAGCTGTAATCATCCTTGTGTCCGAGCGCCAGTGCCATCTGGGCCAGTGTCCAGTCCTGGTAGGCATACTCGAGGGTCATCCCGGCTCCGCTCTGGTGGAAACCATCGTTCTTGTCAGGAAATGGGAAAGGGACATATCCATTGGCGATGTAATACTTCAGTCCGCCTCCAACGGCTGTCTTAAATTCGTAACCTGCCCGCTCCATGATGCCGCCGGGCATGTGGTTTTTCTTCAGGGCCTGGTAGATCTCCTCCCCATTCTCTTTGATGATTCCCTTTTGCCAGGCACTTACGACGAAAGGGGTAGTGGAGGCTCCCACCATCACGAAGGTATAATTCCCGCCTGCAGGGCCCCGCGGGATCATGCCACCATCCTTGTAATACTGCATCATGGAGTGGACGAACTCTTCGGCAATTTCAGGATAGACAAGACTCCACAAGGTGTTCAGGGTCCATTGGGCACCCCAGAAGGCATCGAAATTGTATTGGTTGAAGAGGGGTTTCCCGGCTTTGTCGGTAGGCAGCTGTTTCACCTGGAACTTGCTTCCGGTGTTATCGGGGTAGGCGCCATTGACGTCGCTGATGGTTCTGCGACCGAGGATGGAGTGGTAGAGATCGGTGTAGAAGCGCTGCTGTTGTTCACTGGTGCCACCTTCTACCTGGATTCTTGAGAGCATGCTGTTCCACTCCTCCTGTGTCTCTTTCACCACCTTGTCGAAATCCCAGTGCGGCAGTTCGCGCTTCATGTTGATCCCGGCATTTGCTTCAGACGTATAGGAGAGGGCTGCCTTCATCAGCAGTTCCCCGGTAGGCAGGTCGAAAGAGACCAGGTAGTTCCCGGTTTTTGCATCTTTCTCCACCTTTTTGATGTCAGCATTGAAGTCGATTTGGAAGCAGACGTTGAAATCCTTTGGCCTCCTTCGGGTGGGTGCATTGACCACGCTGCCTGTCAGGCTGCGCGGACCGATTTTTTCGAGGGTGCCATCCTTGTTGATGCAGGGTCCAAGTTCCCCGTTGAGGTAGATCAGAACGGCAGGAGCAGACTTTGCGGGGAATTTGTAACGGTGAAACCCGACCCTCGAGGTGGCGGTCATCTCTGCATGCACTTTGTACCGGTCGAGCAGGACGGAGTGGTATCCGGCCTTCACCGTTTCGTTGGCATGGGAATAGCGCGAGGAGAAATCGGTAAAAAGCGCCTCCTTGTTGGTCGATGGAATGGTCAGGGGCATGACCAGTAGTCCGGAGATCTGCCATTCGTGCAGGTGGCTGAATCCCCTGATCGTGTCGATCTCGTGGTGGTAACCGCTGCCCCAGTCGCCGAGGATCCGGGTATCCGGGCTCAGGTTGACCATACCGAAAGGCCGGCTGGCCGAGGAGAAAAATATCCATCTTGAATTCTCACTGTCTAGTAGTGGATAGACCAGATCAACCGGTCTGGTGCTTTTTTGTGCGCAAACGGATAGCGAAACGATCACCATCAAAACGATCCCCAGAAACTTCTTGGCATTATTCATTTTTTCTCAGTTCTTAATTATTTACTTTCATGTCTATTTTCTCAATTCCTGCTTCTTCCCGAATCCTGGTATTTTTTCAGGATCGCGCTTAATTCGGTTACCTTACCAGGAAACTGGAGGTAGAGATCCTTCGTTTCAGAGGGATCCTCTTTCAAGTTGAAAAGCTGGCCCGGGGCCTCTCCCTCCTTCGGCTGAATGGTCTCAGGTTTTGAGAAACCGCCTGAACCGAGTCCGAGGATTAGCTTCCAGTCGCCTTGTCTTACCACGAAAACGCCCCTTGAGGAGTGTTGTATCAGTGCCTCGGGACGCATATACTTTTTCTCTTCTCCCAAAAGCAGGGGCAGGATGCTGAAACTGTCCTCCCCTTCGTTGTCTGCCAACTTGTCGCCGACAATACCGGAGCAGGTGGCCAGCAGGTTGGTCAGGTTGATGGTTTCGGCACAGGTGGTGTTGGCTTTGATTTTCCCCGGCCACCGGACGATGAAGGGGATCCGGTGGCCTCCTTCGAAAGCATCGGCTTTCATGCCACGGTAGATGTGGGCAGACTTGTGGTCGAATTGCCCGATGAAATTTGGTCTCCAGAAGGGGCCATTGTCGCTGGCAAAGAAGACGATGGTATTGTCGTCCAGTCCAAGATCAGTCAGTGTTTTCAGTAGTTTTCCTACCTCTGCATCCACCATGTTGACAAAGTCGCCGTATTCACCTGCCTTTGAGGTGCCCTGGTATTCTTTCAGCGGTAGCCAGGGAGTATGGGGGGATGGAAAGGGAAGATAGAGGAAGAAAGGTTTGCCTGTTGCGGACTGTTTTGTTACAAAGGAGATGGCTTTTTGGGTAAAGGTGGGGGTCACCTGGTCGAAGACAAAACCCTGTGCCATCCATCCCTTCCGCCAGAAGGCGCTGGTGGTTCCGTTGGCAGGATCACTGCCGGGGGTCTGTTCGGTGAGGGGAGTGGTGAGGCGGTCGTTCTCGAGGTAACAATAGGGAGGCATATCGAGCGATGCCGGCAGGATGAAGGAGTAATCGAAACCGTGGTTGAGGGGGCCATCCGTGGGTGGCAATGTGAAATCCAGCGTGGCAGGATCGATGGCAGTGAGAATGGCCTTGTTTTCATCTGCCGATTTCGCAGGAGAAGTTTCATTTCCGCTGGCACTCTTTTTGACCCAACTGAGTCCGAGGTGCCATTTCCCGACCACCCCGGTGGTGTAGCCATTTTTTTTCAGGAGGGAGGCTACCGTGGTGCGCTCCCGGTCGATCAAGGGAAGACTGTAGCCATTTAAAACGCCCGATTTCATCACCGTTCTCCAGCTGTAGCGTCCCGTCATGATGCCATAGCGGGTGGGTGTGCAGACGGCGGAAGTTGAATGAGCGTCGGTAAAACGGATGCCCTGGTGGGCCAGCCGGTCAATGTTGGGGGTGTTGGTTTTGGCCTCCGGGTTGTTGATGGTCAAGTCGCCGTAACCCAGGTCGTCGGTCAACACGTAAATGATGTTGGGAAGTTTGTTGTCGCGTTTAGGCTGTCTGTTGCCGTCGTCCTGGCTAAATGCTACGACCGGAGCCGAGAGGATCAGCAGCAGGAAAGGGTTTGGAGTCTTCATCTTGCTAATTTAACGGAGTTTTATCTTCAGTTTGAATGATCCCTTAAGGATCAGCAGTGACGATCCTTCAAATTTACATATTTATTGGTTAGATATACCATTGGGTTGATGCCTGACAAGGCTGCTGGGGTCTCTTCTGCGAGGAAGGCCCTTCTAGTGTCCAATTGTTATATTTGGCTTTAAGTATAAAAAATATCGATATAAGGCCAAATATAAGACATATTACTTAGCGTGTTTGTAAAAAAAGGCAGCTATATATGGCTTTATCGTACAATTAAACTATATTTAAGGCCAAATATAAAAAAATGAGATCAGTTGTTGGCAGAGAAAATGAACTGAAGGCATTTCAGGGACTCTATGAATCAAATCAATCCGAATTTGTTGCCGTGTTTGGACGTCGTAGGGTAGGAAAGACCTTCTTAATCCGATCAGCGTTTGAGAATAGAATCACCTTTCAGGTTACAGGAATGAGTGATGCCTCTATGAAACAACAGCTTGCCAATTTTAATTCGGCCCTGCAAAAAGTTGTTCCAAAGCTCGCTTTGCCATCGGAGAAAACATGGTTTAACGCATTTCAGCAGTTGATCATGGTGCTTGAAAAGAGCGACGATGCAAAGAAAATTGTATTCATCGATGAGCTTCCCTGGTTTGATACCCCAAAATCTGGATTTGTATCGGCTTTGGAACACTTCTGGAACAGTTGGGCGGCAACACGTGATGATATTTTGCTGGTGGTGTGCGGTTCTGCCGCTTCCTGGATGATTAACAAATTGATTAACAATAGAGGAGGTCTCCATAACCGGGTCACAAAAAGGATGAAAATCGTTCCGTTTACCCTTCATGAGTGTGAAAAATTCCTGGTAGCAAAAAAAATCCAGCTCGACAGGTACCAAATCATTCAACTGTATATGGCATTTGGCGGTATCCCCTTTTATTGGGAAGAGGTCGCACCAGGATTAAGCGCCACGCAAAATATTGAAAAAATCTGCTTTAACGAAAATGGATTGCTGCGCAACGAGTTCAGCATCCTTTTCAAATCACTGTTTAGTCTGGCTGAAAAGCATTCCGGTATTGTGAATATTTTGGCACAAAGAAGCATGGGGATGACGCGTGATGAAATTATTGCGGGCACGGGACTTCCCAAGGCCGGAAGCACCACCAGGTTATTGGACGAACTGGAAGAGAGCGGATTCATCCTGAAATACAATCAACACGGGAAAAAAACCCGAAACAGTATCTACCAACTGGTCGATTTCTATTCGCTTTTCTACCTGAGGTTTATCAAAGAGAGCAACCCGAGAGAAACCAACCAATGGATCAACCTGGCAGACAGCCCGAACTACAGGTCCTGGTCGGGTTATGCATTCGAACAAATTTGCCTATGGCATCTGCAGCAAATCAAAAAAGCGCTTGGCATCAGTGGCGTTTACAGTACAAGTTCTTCATGGCGAAGTGAAACCTCAGAAAATGGCGCACAAATCGACCTGGTGATAGACCGTCGCGACCATGTAATTAACCTGTGTGAGATGAAGTTTTCAATCAATCCGTTTGTCATTGACAAGAAATATGCGGATGTTTTACGCAACAAAATCGGGACATTTAAGGCGGTAACCAAAACCAGGAAAGCGGTATTTCTTACCATGGTCACCACCTATGGACTTCATCCCAACATCCATTCGACCGGGCTGGTTCAGAATGAACTATCCATGAATGATTTGTTTGAAGCTTGAAGAATTACAATCAGCGCTGTTTTTCAGAAGGTTGAAAATGATATTGTCAATTTAATTGGTTGATCAGAAGTTGATTGTTCTTATTTGGACCAGCAATTGTTATCTGATATTCCTTCCCCACCTTTTCGACAAAAATATCCCCGGGTTGTTCCAGTTTTAAAATGGTGACCCCGTTCTTTTTGAGTTCGCTGAAACCTGCGCAGGCCATTTTTTGCAATCCTAAAAGAGGATCAGCCAGGATGGCAGAAAAACCGGTATAATCTCCGATGTAATTATCCTGGCCAAAAGATAGCTTGAATATTTTTGGACTGTTGTTTCTTAGTGCGGAGATATCTGTAAAAACATAGGATCCATCCTCATTTTTACAACCTCCGACTACAGCATTCCTGGTAAGGCCAAGTTCCGGGATCTGATGGAGGGAAAATCTTTTTACGGTTGCCTTTTCACTCATATTTCTCATCCTGCCGGAGATGTAGTTCCCGTCAAAATCATGGGTGGCAGTGCCTTCCAACATCAATCTTCCACCCTTTTGCACATATTCTTCCAGAAATTTCAGGGTCGACTCTTTTGCATATTGTGGATAGAGAAAGAGGACTGCATCGAATTTGTGACCATTGAGATCAGGCTTTCCTGAAGAGTCCAGTTTAAGTTTTCCCTCGGATATCAGGTCGGTTGGAACCAGGGCATTCAGGTATCCTGCTTCCCAGATTTCGATGGCTTTCTCTTCAATTTTAAGCTGATCGTTGATATCGTAACTTCCCCGTTCTGAATTGTTTGGGTACCAGTTTTGCAACGCCTCGCTGCCAAAGATGACCAGAAGTTTTATATCGGGCAAGGCCGGATTAAAGCGGTTCATGAGCCTGGCACAATTTTCAACCGGGTTTATGGCGTTGATAGCCTCCGGTTTTTCCAAACCAATTCCCCACTGCTTGTCGTTGAAAGCGTGGTAGAAGGTGCGGATGCCGTAGCGCAGGTCGGTGAGGGTTTTGGTGACAAAATCTCCGATATTGCCATCGTAATACATGTTGTACATCGCCTTGGCCGGGTAGGACATGGCGATTCCCATTTGGGTGGGCAAGGGGGTGTTCTCATCCGTGAAGCCGTATTCGCGTGGGATCGACCACCATTTAAGTCCGGTGGCCCAGATCTCGTCGTTGATTAGCGAATTATGGAAGGTGTTGTGGGCGGCAATGAAACAATCCGGTCCGTAGACCTCTTTGGCGCGTTTGTACATGGCATTCTCCACATGCAAGGCTCCCTCGCGCATGAGGTCCATGTAGCTATTGATGGCTTTCATCCTGATTTCAGGTTTCCCGGCAGGGGCATAACGCATGTCAAAAAGTGTCCGGAAGGCCGGTTGACCTGTCCGGGATTCCAACTCCTGGGCCATGGGCAGTGAATAGCTTCGCAGGCGATAGTTTCCCCATTTGAACATTATCTTCCAGGGAGGCAATACCTGGGCATTCCCATATTCGTCGAGCATCACGCCATCGAATGGTATATCTGCATAGGTATTGATGAAGTTGATGACCCCAGCTGCAGCTTCGGCGCTGTGGTTGCTCAATTTGCTGTAATGGAACTGGGCCATCACATAGGCGGTATATCCGCTCAGCTCCTTTCCTGCCTTAATATTTACCTGGACGTTCTGGTCTTTGACTGAAAAAGTATAATCTGTTGTCTCGCGGCAGGAGGAGGGTTCATAGAAACCGTCTGCGCTCTTTTTAAACAAGAATATTTTGAATACCTCTTGCTTGTTGGAGTTGCCGGAGCGGACAAATTCAGCATTCAAAGAACAGCTGCCATTTCCAGCCTGATCCAGTGTCGTTTCATCTATTGCGATAAAACGTTCGGTATCCTCCTCATGCTCCTGCTGGTCCCTTTTCACTTGTGCACGGTAACCAATTTTGATGTTTCGTTTGTGTGCCAGGGCAACAATTTTTTCCAGGACCGGATGCATGACAGTTACATTGTCGAAGTTGCAACCGTTTCGGGCATCCAGGAAAATGAAATCGAAAAGGGTATGATCGATCATGTAATTCAGGTCGGTCAGGTATTGGTCGTTGACCAGGATCTCAGGGGTCAGAAACCAGTAGGCAATCTGCGGGTGGTTCGAATTGTTGATTGCCGGAATCTTATTACCAACAACCTCTTCCCTGCAGCTGCTAACAGAGAGAAACACACCTAAAAACATAGTCCAAAAGGAAATCAAAACAGGATTCTTCATGTTTTATGGTTGATTTTCCTTTAATCGGACCATCGCGGTAGCGGCCCACAAAACGGCAGCCTGTCCATGGAAATTGCCGGTATGGCGCGGACGTTTCAGGTAGTGCTTTTTGTTGTCTTTGGCATTGGTGCCGACACAGACCTCCCTGACTGCCCCCTTTTCGTTGACATAGCCTGCCAGGGCATTCCATCCCTTCGTCACTTTGCCAAGGTATTTCTCGCGGGGCAACCAACCTTTTTCTACACCGGTGGCCATGGCGAAGATAAACATCCCCGTGCAGGAGCTTTCGGCAAAACTGGCCGGATCGTCGAGAAGCTGGTGCCACATTCCATCTTCCCCCTGGAATCCCAAAAGGGCATCCATCATTTTCCGGTAGGCGCTCATCAGGGGTGCGTAATATTTGTTGCCGGGAGGAAGCAGGGGTAGCACTTCTGCCATGGCGGCCGCGGCCCAGCCATTGCCCCGGCCCCAGTAAAATGGCGCATCGTCGCGGTGGTAGAATAGGCCGTTCGGGCGTTGGAGCTTGTCGCAGTAGGAGACGAGCTGTCGGGCAGCCCTGTTGAGATAGAGTGTATCTTTCAGGGATTTGTAGGCCTGTGCCTGGAGGGAACCCACCATGTACATGTCGTCGACCCAGAAGCGGGTGTAGGTAGAGAGTCCATCGGGCCGGGCGGTTTTGTATTCATCGTCGGCCAGGAGTTTTCCCTTGTCCAGGTATTTTTTGTCGCCGGTTTGGCGGTACATTTCGAAAGGCCAAATGCCAAATACGTTGTAATCGACATGACCGATGTGGTTCTTTTTGGAACCTTTGTAAAAGGGTGTGTATCCTTCCCTCATCCTGTCCGCAATTTTGGCGTCGCGGATGGCATCGGCAAAGATCAGGCTACCATAATAAGTGCAAACCTTTTGGTAGCGCCAGCCGTAACGTTTTTCGGCGGTGTAGCTTACCACTTTCTTCCCTACTTCTGAGGGCTGGATTTGAAGAGGTTGTTTATCTGACGGGTTTTGCTGCCCCTCTACTGATGTGTAAACAGCTGTCATCGAGAGCAATAGTAGTATGCAAAGGAATGATTTTCTTTTCATCGCAGTTATTTAAAATTCTCTTTTCATGTTGTAGAAATCCAGAAAGAGGGATTTCCCATTGAAATGGAAGGTCATGGATTCCGCTTTCTTTTCGGCCTGGATATAGGGAGCGTCGAAACGAGGATATGCTGTATCCACCAGTTTCCCATCCACCAGAAAATCGCCATCGAAGTTCAATTGGAATTGTTTCCCTTTGGATTGATAGTTCAGTACCAGTTTTTCGGCATCAAAGGCCAGCGGGTTCTTCTTAATTCGTTCACAGAAAGCTTCGAAAGAGCCATCCTCCGATTTGGATCCGGCTTCGGTGATCCAAAAGCTCTGCTTCCCCTGCTGAACCAGGTTGTCGTTGGAATTGTCCCTGAAAGTCAGGGCGTTTTTTCCCACGAAGGCACAATAGGTATCTCCCTTTTTTCCCAGGGCATAATTTCCGGATACGATGGTGGTATCGAATTTTTCTTTTGGAAACCAGGCATGGGTATAGTCTAGCAAGGCCATTTCCATCCATCCTTTCTTTGCCGGCGTATGGTAGATGGCCAGGCTGACATTCCGCTCCTGGGCCACCTGCGGGAAATGGCCATAGCCCACCCAGTAGTTGGGCGACTGATTTTTCTTCTCTTTTTCAAGAGCAGGATGGGTATGAAAAACAGCGAAAGCGTTGCCCATGTTCATCCCGGCTACGTGTTGCTGGTCGCCATAAGTGCCGGCATGATGGTTCTGAACTGAATAGAGCGAATAGTCCTTGGTCTTGTAGGTATAGGTATTGCCTTTCTGGATGGCCACGCCATTGGTCTGCGGGTTGATCATCCGTATGAGCAGGGGTTCCAGGTGAAGCAGCCTGAGCAGGGTAAAATCGAGCATTTTCAGGTCGGTCAGGAAGCTGTTCGAGAACATCCTGTTCCGGCGCACCAGCGCAAGGGTATTCCTGATCACTTCGGGATTGGAGAAGGCCTCCATGCCCCACTGCATCATCATGCTTTTGTCGTCTGAACCAAAGTAGCCCTCCTTTTTAAGGTCAGCAATATCCAAACCATTGCTTTGTTTGATGACCACTGTATTGGTATCCCTTGCTATGTCCCGGATCACCGGCGGGAGCTGGTATTTTTTGGTGGTTCCCATGCCCAGCAGCATTCCGCGCCCGATCTTTTCGCCATTGCCCCAGTAGTAGTTGGTAATACCACCCAAAGTTGCATTAGGGCCCCCTTTGCGGTTGCCCTCATAGGCCCTGCCACTCACCGAGATGAACATATTTTTCACGTTTTGTGAGGCAACATCGTAGAGCAGCAGGTCCATGATGATCTGCATCTTTTTGGAAATCTCCTCGTCGGCGAAATCGATCAGGTTGATCATGGCACCGATGTCTTCGATGTAATAAACGTTGGAATAAAACTCGGTAAATCCATATTTCCAGCGCATTTCCATCCAGTCAAGGGTCCTCTTGCGCGCCTTCTCCATGTGTTGTTTTCCGGTGAGGCCACTTTTTGGAAACAACCTGTCGGGATATTTTTGGCCAATGAGGTATTCTGCCGCGGCGAAGAGTACCTGGTGGTTTTCGCTCCAGTAGCACATCGAATTCTCTCCCGGTTCATCCCACCAGTACCTGAAGTTGAGGAGGCTATTTTCGATTTTGGCCTTCACGGTTGCAGGAATCTGATCATCAAATTCATAGAGTATACGGACAAGGTTTACCAGGCGAAAATCTGAGCAGTCGTATTGACCGTCAATGTATTCGAGGGTACCATCCAGGCGGCTCCATTCAATGTTGGTCGCTCCTTCGGTAAGTTCCGCGTAGATCAGATCCTGCAAGAGGTCGATCTTTTTTTCGGGGCGTTGAGGCAATGGTTTGTAAGATGAGATCCGGTAGAGATCCACCACCACGCTAGTAGCGATAGCTATCCCCGTGAGGATAAAAAGGTATTTCCATTTGATTTTTTTGTGCATGGCAAAGTAATAATTAATTGGATTCTATGGTGTTAATAGTTGAAACAACTGATTTTCGAATGGGATATTCCCCGTTGATCAATGGCCATTGACCAAAATCACGGTCAGTTGGTTGGCCATCCACGCCGGTAATAACCCACTGATCATTGGGTGAATTTACGTCGTACTCGAGAAAACTTCCTACGGGTGAGTGAAACTTTTTTTGTAGTTTTTTCGGATCCGGATTGTTTTTAATTAGCTGGTCTGCCAGGTCCCGTGGCTTCCGGTTCCTGAACAGCGCAATTATTGCGAATCCCTCAGCGGAGTGGGTGGCAAAGGAGAGGGTATCGTTCACCAAATATACTTTCCAAATGGCATTGGTTGCAGCAGGTTGGTATTTCCCGGGAACGAAAAGTGTGCCATTTGTACAGGCGAAGTCCCTGTAAACCCCTGTATTGTTCCATTGCATGAAATCTTTTCCCTTGCCTTTGAGGTGGACAAGCTCCGTAATCTCTCCGGCGCCCTCCTCCAAAAAGAGGCAGACTGGGCGGGCTACAATGTTGGACCATTTGCCCCTGTTCACGCCGCCTGCACTCAACAGATAACCGGGACCGGCCGAATAGATTTCGGGAGAACCGTCACTTCCGTGACCAAGTTTCACAAAGTAGCCTGGATTTTTACCAAAAATAAGGTCAATCACTTCATCTGCTGGTCTATAAGGCATACAGGCCGCGATGAGTGCATGGCTTTCACCCGATTCAACCCGGGATATTTTTTGGATATCAGGATGGTAGCTTAACCAGGTTTTCATAAAAACGGTCTGGTAATCTTTGGACAGTGAGCTGTTTTTTGCCCGCTCATATCTTCTGCGGAAAGGCGGATAGTAATTCAACTGGTAACTGCCCAGCGCGTAGGAGAAGGAGAGGTAATCCAACACCTCACGCGAGGCATTCCGGATATTCTCCGTTCCGAAGGCCTCCAGGTTGAGCAGAGCCGCCAGCGTATATCCCAGGTAGGGAACAGAATTAAATTCATACAAACCCATCGTGGTTAGTTCTTTCAGCTTGGCAAGGAGTCCTGCCTCCAGACCGTTCTTTTCGTTGTCGTACCGGGCATCCTGCGAACCGTGAAGCATGAGGTATCGGTTTTTCAGGTACTTCGATCCCTGAGCCATCAGGATGTGGTTTTCGGAATCTATGATGCGCCCGAGCGTTCCGGGTACGGCCTCCGAATAGCCCTCACCCTCGTCGTTGAGTAAGATTTCTACCAGGTGCTTCTTTGCTTCCGGAAAGAGGATTTCGGGTTTCTCATCGAACAGGTAGAGGATGGTGGCAAAGGTCGTAGCCGAAAAATCATATCCTCCCTTTGGATTGAGCCACCATTTGGAACCAGGGGTACCCCAGGGTTTCAGTGTTAGAATTTGCCTGTTGACTTCGGCGATGTTCTTTTTGGCAAGCAGTCGGGCGAGCAGGGTTCGGGGGAGCTCCATCTTTTTTTCAAAACTCCATTCCCCAGTCGAATCCTCCTTCCAGGATTGGTAGAGGCTGTCGGCAAAGGCAGAATGGTTGTTCCATTGAATACTTCTTTTGGAGGGAACCTGAACATTGCTTTCAGGCAATTTTTCTACCCTCCACCTTGATTCCGAAAAGAGGCGGGTGGCGACTTTCCGGTTGCTCAAAACCAGCAGCAACGGCACCAGGATGCCGGTAATCAGCAAAGTCCACTTCCCTTTTTTAGACATGATTCTGCGTTTTATTCTATTTTTCCAGTTTCCAGACCTTCAAATTCCGGTACCTGAAATGGGTCCACTCCATCTGCCGGAAGGCAATTTTCCCCTCCTGGAGTACGGGTCCAAATTTTTTCCCGTCATCGAGCCAGTCGATGATCTTCCTGTCATCCACCCACATCACGATCCTTGCCCCATCTTTGGCCAGTTTGAGCCGGTGAACAGCGGTAGATTTTACGGGAATTCCCGGTTCTTTTTCCTGTACCAGTTCGAATCCGCTGTTTTTCCTCAGGTGAGAGATCTCCCTACCGGGATTGTCCCGTCCATTGGCATAATAGGAGATGTGGTAACAATTGAAGTATTTGCTTTTTGTGTATTGGTTGAAGGTCCCATCGCGTTTCGGGAAGGAGGGATCGAGGATGTCTTCTCCTTTATTTCCCTTTGCAGCGAAGAAGATGATGCACAATCCGGCATCCGTTTCAAGGTTTTGCGCTTCCCACTCTGCCACGAAGCTTGCAGGAAATTCAACAGGGCACCAGTAGACATGGTGGCTCTTCTCCTGGGGTGAAAACATCTCCATCCAGTTGTCGCGGAATTCAACCACCCCAGATCCTTCCATCGTCCATCCAGAGAGATCAGTTTTTGAACTCATTGGATTTTCATACAAAAGTTGGCCTTTTTTGAAATCATCTGCCTGTGCCAGCAGGGGAAAAATCCCCATCAACAAGGTTGAGGCCAATAAAATGCAGGAGAATTTCTGCTTTGTATTCATGGAAATGCGTTAAATAACATGTTATTATTCAATGGTAAATTCAAATTCTGAAGGAGCAAAGGTGGTGAAGTAGAGGCAGTCGGCCACCAATTTTGGGAGTGCTCCCCTCAACTGGGTAGTCTTGTGCTTGCAAATACCCGGACCAACCCGGATGGTGTTGCCATCCTTGGTATAGGTGGCGAATCCGTTGTCCTTCACAAGGTAGGTTCCCTCTGCACCACCCTTTTTGGTTACATTTTCGAGGATTCCACCCTGGCGGAATCCCAGCTCCAGGCTAACGGGCAGGTTTTCGGGCCCCTGCACTGAGACCCTGACAAAGACCTTTCCCTCCTTGTTGGTAAGGTAAATCTTTGTGTCGAGGGTCTGGATTTCAGATTGTTCCCTTTCAGTACGGGGAACCTTGCCCCATGCTTCACCCTCAGCCGGGATCTTCTCTTTGGGAAGAGGCTGGTAGTAGGGGCCGTTCAAGGTAGCTGACAAGATATAGGTATCCCCCTGCTTTTCAATTTTTTCACTTTGAAACTGTCCTTTACCAAAGAAGGCGGCCGAGAGGCGCATCCCTTCGAGGGCTGCCTTGCCTTTGAAGTAGCTGAAGAAGGTGGTGTTTTTCGTCATGATCGACATATCCCGCTCCCCATCCCTGATCCTGACCATGTCGGAGTAGAAAAATTGCTTTTCGTAGCTGGTGGGAAGCGGTGTTGGTGAAGGGATCTCCTCCAACTGGGACGGATCCTCCAGAAAATAGGGAAGCATGCCCCCGAGGTTGGCCAGCGGGACTGTTTTCTCGATGTATTCGACCATGCCGGCATAGCGGCTGTTCTGGTCCTTCAGGGCCAGAAAGCGGTAGAACCGGTAATAGCCCGACATATCACTGACGATGTATTTGTCCTGCCTGTTGGAAGACTCAGTAGCGATTTCCCCGGTGGAGCGAACGAAGTAGAAGGTCATGTCCAGGTTTTTCCTCACATGGTCGAGGAGATAGTCGTGGTGCATGTACCGGGCGATATCGATCAGGCACCGGTTGGTAACCGGGGTATAGACGGAGGTGCTTCTTTCGTTGTATTGACCATCGGGATCAATATCGACCTTCTCTGCCAACCACTGGTCTGCCCTGGCCAGGTATTTCGGATCGGGGAAAAACCGGTACAGCCAGGCCAGGGCACCCGTGATTACCCATCGGTGGTTGGGGGTATGGACACCGCCTACCGTGAGTGCTTCACCCGATTTCAGCAGGTATTTTTTGAGGAGCGAGGGAAGTTCTCCGTAATCCAGTTTGTTCTTCTGAAGTACCAGGGAGTAGCTCAGGGCAATCGGATAGATGGTGAAACCCAGGTCTGGGGTGGAGTGGAAATTGGTGTTTACCAGATCGATGGTGCCATCTTCGTGTTGCAGCGAAATCAGTCCGCCGGCAGCGAGGGTCATGTGGTGGAGCAACTCTTTCGACCGGTAGTATTTCGAGTCAGGATAGCTGTAGCTACACATCAGTTTCTGGATAAAATAGGCAGTTCCAATGGGGGTGACGATACTGTCGCCATCGAAAATGGCGCCACAATGCGGATGGTTTTGATCGGTCCATTGCCATTGCAGGGATTTGGATACATCGGCATCGTTCAATTTGACCAATTCGGCCAAAAGCGCTGTTGGTTTGTAGGGTGGCTGAATGCTTTTGGCCTCGGTTAAGGCAATTGTAAGCAAAATAGCAAGTAGTAGAAGTCTCATTTTTAGGGATTTAGTTTGTATTTTTCCATCACAGGTTTGCCAATTTCGATGCCGTCCACGTTGAATAAAAAGTTATCCGGCAGGGGAGAGGGATTGTAATAATTCACTCTCTTTTTGGCCACAAGATCTGTTTGAACGCCCAGCATTCCCAACGGTGTTTGAACTGAGATATCAAGGATTCCCTCTTTTTGGTCCACTTTGACCGGGGTTTTCAATACCTTTTGCCTGAACTGTTGGAATTCGGCTGCTGTTTTGATCCCCTCTTCGGTTTTCCACCACATGGCGATGGCTCCTTTCCCGTTGGCGGGATGCTGCAGGGTGAGACGCAATCCGCTGTTGTTGGCCATGCTGAAGTTCTCCCTGTTGGGTTTGTAGGTGAAACCATCGTTGCAAAGGGCCATTCTTGCACCCGGATCGGCATTGTCCCAAAGGATCCGGATGGCCACTGCCGCATCCTCAAACCTTGCAAAAAAGGTGTTGGTCTCATCGAACGACTCTTTTTGTCCCGTACCCGGAAGGCTGATCTTTTTGCTGCCAAACCATATTTCGTCAAAGGCATTGGGCAGGATGATGGTTGAATTGAGGTAGTCTTTGATGCAGTTGTGGTCTTTTTCACCCAGTGCCAGCATCACAAATTCGCCCTTGTTCTGGGCCGACTGCATGAAATACATCAGGTGGCGGGCCTTGCCCCAGCCTCCGTTGGAGGGGTAGTTGGCCGGCATCAGGTGTTTCATCTTCTCCCCCATTCCCTCTGCCGACCAGGTACCGTAATGATCGTCCCTCCCCTCCATGTTGTAGGCGATGTTCAGCATCTGGGGTACCTTTGGACTACTCAAATAGATGACGAAAGCCTTGTCATCCGGGCTGTAGGACTGGTTAGAGGAGGCGATGGAGACTTTGTCACCAACATAATCACAGGCGTAGGTATGGGCGAGGCTGTCCCACCGTTGTACGATGAACCTGTTTTTGCGGTGCATCAGCTCCTTTTGCTGTGGGGAGAGTCCAATTGTTTGCAGCTCATCCAGGCAGAGCTGGTGAAACAGGTGGGTATTGGTGCTTTTCTTTCCGAGCAGGGGATCCATGTATTTTTCTTCCAACAGGTCGCGGCCAAAGACGCGGTTGTAGTCGCGGCTGTGGGCACCACCCAGGAAACCGCCCCTTTGGTTGTAGTGGGCAGAGAGGTCGTTCATGAAAAACCGGATCGCATCAGAAGCCTTCTGCTTGATATCCTTATCCGTCGAAAAGCGGTGGAGCAGCAGCAGGGATTCCAGATCCACCCCGCAATAGGTGGGACTGTCGTATTCTCGGTTACCATACCGGGCCACATGGTTGAGCCAGGTATACAGAAATTTTCTCCCTTCTTCCACGACAGAGGGCTGATGGTAAATCTGTCCCAATGCCACCATGTTCCAGATTCTCATCAGGTAGATGTTGGTGTAGGAGATCCGTATGGGTTGGTTCCGGATTCCTTTCAGGGCCAGCTCGAAGATTTGATCCAGGGTCTTTCTTGCTTCAGCCGATAGGCGATCGTTAAAGAGCAGCTTGATCAGGAGGCCATACTGCACACAGAACTGCACGTTGTTGCCGTCGCCCACATCGCCGCCGGTTTCGGACCAGCCCCAGTACATGTTGCCGTAGCTGCGGGCCGCCGGATCTGTGATGGCGCGGGTTTGAAGCAGCTTGAGAACCCACTCCACCTGGTCCGGTTTCAGAAATCCTGCATCCAGGGCATCCACAAGAAATAGGAATCCATCACGGACCCCCAACTGTGGCGGAGTTTTCTGCAGGGCAGCCCATTCCTGCTCCAGGGTGGCCTTTCGTGCAACCGGGTCAGGCATACGGGGTATTTTGACGGAACCAATATGCTGTGCGGAGAGAGGCAGCATGGCAATACAGGCTAGGCCACAAAGCAGCAGTATCTTTCTCATTTCATTTTAATGCTTCAGTTTTTCATATTCCAATCCGAGCATGAGGTAGGCGCCGATGGCATAGTTTACCCCCTCTTTCGTTTTGCGTCCGAAATAGTAAGCCCTGTCGCCGATGCAGGTTCCTTCGCAGACCAGGGTCGGGATCAGGTATTTCCCCTCCTTTTTGGTGGCATGGAGTTGCAATCCGCTGTAAGCCTTTTCTACCACCGGAAGGAAGGTTTTTTTGCTCAGTACCTTCCTGTTAATCCCAACTGCCATTCCATAGGCAAACATGGCCGTGCAGGAGCTTTCGACATAATTCTCCGCCTGATCGGGGTAGATGGGCAATTGGTACCACATTCCGGTCCTGGGATCCTGGAGTCCAGGGAGTTTTGCGGTGATCTCCTTCAGCTCTTTCGCAAATGCCTTGTAATAAGAGGATTTGGCCGGTGCAGTTTGTAATCCGTCGGCCAGGGCCATCACCACCCATCCATTGCCACGTCCCCAGAATTCGATGCTTTTGCGCTGCGGGGTCATCTGTGCCCATCCAAACTGGCAGCAGCGATCCCTGTAATCGTCGTTGTCGTCATCATAGCCATGCACCCAAAGTCCCCATTTCTGATCGGCTAGTTTCTCCTTGTGTATATAATATTGATTCAACAATTCCTGCAGGTATTTCTCATCTCCTGTGTACCGGTACATCTCCAGCAGGAACATACTGATCATGTAAATGGTGTCGTCCCACATTTCGACCGTTTCGGTACGGTGGGAGACCCCACCTGCCTTGGTTCTCGGCGTGGTCAGGTAGTCTGCGAAAATCTTGTTGGCCATTTCGATGTACTTCGGATCCCCGGTTACTTTGGCCAGGAAAGCCATCCCGTGGCCGGATGCTACGGCATTTGGATGCAATCCGTTGGCATCCTTCCTGGTAAGGTCCATGGCTGTTTTAATGTAATCCATGTAGACTTTCTTTTCCACTTCCGGTTTTGAATTGTACAGATGAACCATCGCATTGAGCATGGTAGCTTGTCCCCAGTCCCATTTGTATTGGGTGGCGGGCATGAATTGTTCCCGTCCGTAAACATCCAATGAATCGATACGGGTTTGGGCAATGCTGATCCCCGTCAGGAGGAGCAGGCTTAGGATGGTAAATAGTTGCTTCATTTTTTCTGTAAAAATCAGACAAGATGTTCTTTGTAAATGGTTGCCCAGGGTTCTCTCATTTTTCTGGCAAGCATACTGTTTGCCAGATCGTTGCCAATAAATTTCTCTGCTACCGGATCCCAATCCAGGTCCTTTTGCAGTTTCATGGCGATATTGCCCAGGTGTGACATGGTGATGGAGCGGTGGCCGATCTCTGCCGGGGCTATGGTCTCTTCCCGCGAAATGACACAGTCGATAAAATTCCTGAAATGGTTGTCGCTTTTGTAGAGATGGATCTCAGAATCGGCGATCACCGAGTCTTTCAGGGTTTCTGGAAACAATTGAAAGCTCGTTTTGCCGCGATTGACCCAGGCCCATCCTTCGCTGCCGCGGAAGGTCACGCCACCTCGGAGTTTGCTGGAGATGATCATTTTCACCCCATTGGCATAGAGGCATTCGAAGTAATAGTCGGTGGCTGTATTCCAGACCGGATGGATGGCCCATTGGGCACTGGCATTTTGAATCCTCACCGGACCTGTACGTTCCGTATCCATCCCCCATTGGGCGATATCTGGATGATGGCCTCCCCAGTCGGTCACCTGTCCGCCGGAGTAGTCGAGCACCCAGCGAAAATTGACGTGGGTGCGGGCCGGGCTGTAAGGAGCCTCCGGAGCCGGTCCGAGCCAGGTTTCGTAATCGAATCCTTCCGGAACCGGGATTGTCTCTGTCTGGTTTCCGGTTTTACCGTAATCCGGGGTACCGGATGGAAGTCCGCACTCAACGGTCTGCAATTTTCCGATGCGGCCGTTCCGGACCAGTTCGCAGATCCTTCTGAAATTCGCATCCGACCGCTGTTGACTGCCGGTTTGAAAAACCACCCCATATTTTTTTACCGCATTGACCATTGCCCTCCCTTCCGGGATGGTCAGGGCCAGTGGCTTCTGGCAATAGATGTCTTTTCCCGCTTTGGCAGCCATCAGGACAGGTATCGAATGCCAGTGGTCGGGTAAAACCACCTCTACGGCATCAATCTCCTTGTTGGCTATGATCTCCCTGAAATCTTCGAATCCGCGGCAGGAGTTGTATTTCTTGCCATAAAGCTGGGTATAGGTATCGTTGACGAGGTTGATTCCGACTTCACGACCGCCGGGTTTACCATCCCAGTAGCCGGTACTTTGTTTGTTGACGTCGCAGACCCCTACGATTTGCACCCGTTTGTCGACAATGAATTCCCGGATGTCGTTCATGGCCTGGTTACCTGAGCCGATGAAAGCCAGATTGATCCTGTCGGAAGGGGCCACATGGCCGTTTTTGCCACGTGCACAGGCTGAAATGATGGTGGGAACGGCGATCACCGAAGCAGCTGCCGTGCCGGATAGTTGAATAAATTTTCGTCTGTTTAGTTCCTTCATCTTGTTTGAGTTGTTGTTTTTCTGTTTGGGATTGGTACCCTGAAATTTCAGCTCTTTGAAAACCGATTCCTACATTTTGTAAAACTGTTCCCAACCTTTTCTTGGTGGCGGACCAACCAACAGTTCATTGCCAGTCTTGCTGCTGGTAATCTGTTTTTTATCCTTGTCGAAAACCAGCTTGGTATTTAAGCGCTGCGCCAGAACACCCAATGCCATAACCTGGCACAATGGTCCGGCGACCTCGAAGGATGACCTGCATTTCTCCTCCCCTTTGCATGCTTTGAGAAAATTGGCATAGTGGTTGGAAGGGGTTTCCTGCACGAAGGGTAGTTTGGATTCCATTTCTTTGGCTTTTTCCGAAGGGATGATCACGAGTGGTGCACTATGGGAGCCTCCCTTGAAGGTCAGTTCCTTGCTGTAGATGATCTTTCCGGGGTACCTCTTGGTGTTAATATTTCCGGAAGTTGGCGGCGGTATGTCCTTTGCCCTGACCGGTTCACCATAAAATTCGGGAAGTTTGGGCTGGTTGTTGAAACCATCATACCATTCCAGTTCAAGTGCCGGCATGCCTTTCCTTTCGGGGAATTTAAAGGACAAAGTGGAAGCTTGCGGGAAAATATAGGTGCTATGGCCATCCATAAATACCGGATCGACTTCGTAGGGCAGACCCAATTCCAGAAATTGGTGGGCCGTATCGAAAATGTGTGCACCCCAGTCGCCCAGCGCTCCGTTGCCAAACTCGAACCAAGAGCGCCAGTCGCCATTGAGGTAACCCTTGTTGAAGGCAAAATGGCGGGAGGTGGTGAGCCACTTGTCCCAATCCAGGTTTTCCGGTATTGGTTGTTCAGGAAGGAAATCCGAGACTTTCATCCCATGCCAGCGCCGGCCATTGTTCATAAAGGCAGTAATCTTCGTGACATCCCTGATGATGCCGGCTTCTGTCCAGGCTTTGAACTGAAAATAGTTCTCCTCCGAATGTCCCTGGTTGCCCATCTGGCAGGCCACTTTGTATCTTTTCTCGGCTTTCATCATGAGTTCAACTTCATGGAAAGTATGTGCCATTGGTTTTTCGACATAGACGTGTTTTCCTTGCGACATGGCCAGCATGGTGATGGGGAAATGGGAGAAATCGGGTACACCTGCAGTAATGGCATCAAACTGGTTCCCCATTTTGTCGAACATCTGCCTGAAATCCTGAAAACGGGGAAGATCGGGAAACATACCCAGGATTTCCTGGGTATTGGCAGAACCTACCTCCGTATCACAAAGTGCCACGATGTTGCAAAGGCCGGTTTTGTGGAGTGACTTGATGATGTCTTTTCCCCGGTTGCCAATTCCGCAGCAGGCGAGGTTTACCTTATCGCTGGGGGCAACGTATCCGAAAGTTTTCCCGAATATACTGGAAGGCAGGATTGAAAAACCGGCCATTGCTGAGGTGGCAACAACACCTGTTTTGAAAAAGTCTCTTCTCTTCATCTCTTATTTTTTGTATGTAGCGTTACAAATCTGAATGGCACAATGGTCTTTAATTTTTTTACTGCGCCATTTGTTTACCAGGAAATAGCCGAAGCAGGATGACCCCATGGTGCCTGATTTCAGTTGGATAAGAGCCATCAAATTCACCCAGATCCCTTTGTCGCCAAACGTCGCGAAGTTTCCATTTACCCTGAAGGCCGGCTTTGGCAAAATCAAACCTAAATGGCTTGGCCGTTTCATCGCCCCAGCGGAAGTAAGATTGGGGTCTTTTCCCAAAATCGTCGGTATTGAAAAGTCCGACAGCAAAAGAGCCGTCTTCCATGGGTTTGACCCATACCTGAATACCATCCTGGTCTGAAACCAATCTTGCCGGTTTTCCCAGCGGATCCTGGTTCACTTCGATGACCTCGTCGTTGGTAAGCAGATTCAGGGTAAAATCATCCAACTGTTCGATGGGGCAGCCGATGAGCAATGGTGCAGCGAGCAGGCTGAAGATGCTGACGTGGCTGTATTGCTCGTTGGGGGTAAGTCTGGTTGGATGTAGCGTAGTTGGCCCCATGCTCACATTGCCGAGGATCATCATATCTGGATCGTTCCAGTGGCCGGGTCCGGCAAATTCTGCCCAATTGTCAATGGTGAATGCCAATGGATAGAGGCTGGACCAGCTGTCACGGATATCGGGGCCTGTGCGCCAGGCATTGGTGAGGCGTGCCCAGTCGGCAGCCTTTTCGATGGGTGCGTTGTTGGAGATACTGAAGACAATATCCCTTCCCGATTTTTTCAATGCCTCCGACATCCGCTGGGTGGAATTGACATCGATCCGCCAGTCGTATTTCAGGTAGTCGAAACCCCATTCGGCCATCTGCAATGCATCGTTGGTCTCAAAGCGGAATTTCCCGATCAGCGCGGAGGGGCGCCGGTTCTTCTTGATGGGTTCGTGCTTTTCTCCCCCCTTTTCGAAATCGGAGGAGGCTCCCGGGTAGCCGGCATAGCTGTAAACATAGGGGGTAGAGTAGATACCCGCTTTCAATCCGAGGGAGTGGATATGGTCTACCATCTGCTTTATTTCCGGAAACTTTTCATTTGGTTGCAACGCGTTAAGCTTACCCCCACGGAAACCCTGCCACGAATCATCGATGTTGATGTAGCTCCATCCATGGTTGCTCAACCCCTTACTGACCATCGCTTCTGCCGTGACGATTACTTTCTCCCTGTCAATTTTTTCGGCCCACGAATTCCACCCGTTCCAGCCTATCGGAGGGGTCAAGGCAATGGTATCACCGAGGCATATTTTCAACACCCTGGTTGCTTCGCCCAACTCATTTTTCGCTTTCAGGGTGGCCAGATAACTGCCCCGTTTGTTTACTTTTCCTGTGATGATTCCTGAATGGGGATCCAGTTGGAGTCCTGCGGGCAAATTTTCTGCCGAAAAGGTTATCGGGCGTTTCCCGGTCGCAGCGATGGTATATAAAAATGGGTATCCGGGCGTTGCCCCGAAGATTTTTGGCGAATTGATCCGTGGGGTTTGGGGAGGATCGGGTGTGAGTATTTCTCTTTCACCCTCGTTGGGGATCAATTTCGGAAGGCTGTCTTGAACCATCTCAAATTTGGCATTGGCCCAGTTGCAATAGGTGATCTTGTTCCTCAATCCTCCGATATCATCGGTAACCAGCAAACCCAGCCGTTGCACACCCCGAAGATTTAGGTCGACCTTTTTTGCCGGATCACCTACCCGCATCTCGCCACTTGCGAAGAGGATTTTTCTATCCCCTATCACATAAAACCGGATGGGGATCTCTTTGTTGGCCTTGTCATCTGCCCCTACTTCGGCCGTAAACCGAATGGCATTCCCATCCAACAGGAAGGGAAAGACCGCGGTAGTGATGGACCCAAAGCCCCTTTCGTAGCGTACCCCCCCAATTCGGATGGTATCGGTCATGTAGTTGGCTTTGGCTTTTACCGGCCGGATCCCTTCGGAAAAGGAGACGAGCGGCAGGTCATCCAACCAGACTTCGGATCCTTTTTCTGCACATGATCCGAGGAGGATACAGCAGGTAAATAATGTGAACAGTTTTGATATTGTGGTCCCGGTTTCACGCAAAGGGCGCCAAGAAGAACCGCAAAGTTGCGCAAAGTCCAAATTGAAATTCTTTGCGTCTTTCTTTGCGAACTTTGCGTGATCTTTTTTTGTTTTCATTAGGTGTTTTATTGATGTAACACGCATATAAAATTTAGATTAAACACTAATAATTAGTATTTTATATTTTATGCATACTGATCATCACCACCCCATGGTGCCTGATTTCAGTTTTAAATAATCCTTCAAACTCTCCCAAATCCTTTTGTCGCCACAGGTCTCTTACCTGGAACTTTCCCTGCAACCCAATTTTGGCCAAATCCAGCGAAAACTGTTTGGATGGTTCGTTTCCCCAACGGAAATAGGATTGCGGTGTTTTGGCAAAACCGGCGGTGTTGAACAGTCCAACAGCAACGGATCCATCCTCCAGTGATTTCAACCAGATTTGCACCCCATCCTCTTCTGCAACCAGTCTGCCCGGCTTGCCGAGGGGATCCTGGTTGACCGCTATTACCTCATCGTTGGTAAGCAGGTTGAGGGTAAAGGGATCCAACTGTTCGATGGGGCAGCCAATCAGCAATGGTGCGGCCAGCAGACTGAAAAGGGATACATGGCTGTATTGTTCGTCGGGTGTCAGCCGGGTGGGGTGCAGCTCGGTTCCGGTGGTTACGTTGCCCAGGATCAGCATATCCGGATCGTTCCAGTGGCCGGGACCGCCATAAGGAGCCCATTTGTCGATGGTGAATGCCGAGGTATAGAGACTCAGCCAGCTATCGCGGATATCGGGACCGGTGCGCCAGGCATTGGCTACGCGGGCCCAATCTTTTGCAAGTTCGAAGGGTGCTGAATTGGAGAGGCTGTAGAGAATATCCCTTCCCGATTTTTTCAGGGCGTCTGACATCCGTTCCGCAGAATTCAGGTCGATCCGCCAGTCGTATTTGAGGTAGTCGACGCCCCATTCTGCCATTTGGAGGGCATCCTCCTTTTCGAACCGGTATTTTCCGACACGGCGGTAGGCCCGCTTGTTTGGCTTGATACTATCCGGATACTCCCCTTTTTCAAAATCGGAAGAGGCTCCTGCATAGCCGGCATAGGTTGAAATCCAGGGCGTAGAGTAGAGGCCCAGTTTCAATCCCATGGCATGGATGTCGTCAATCATTTTTTTGAATTCCGGGAATTTTTCATTGGGCTGGAGTCCGTTGAACCTTCCTCCCCGCTGTCCCTCCCAGGTATCATCGATGTTGATGTAGGTCCAACCATGGTTGCTCAGCCCCATCTTTACCATGGCATTGGCTGAAGCGAGCACCTTTCCTCCATCGATGTTCCTGGCCCACGAGTTCCAGCCGTTCCATCCAATGGGTGGGGTAAGGGCTATGGTATCGCCAATGACAATTTTAAGCGGTTTTGCAGCTTCGCCAAATCCATTTTTGGCCCTGAGGGTAGCCAGGTAGCTCCCCCTTTTGCTGACACTTCCGGTGATAATGCCTGATTTGGCATCAAGGGATAATCCCTTTGGCAGATTTTCTGCTGAAAAAGCAATGGGCCGTTCTCCTGTGGCGGCAATGGTATAAAGGCATGGATTCCCAGGAGTTACGCCAAAGATCTTTGCCGAATTGATCTTTGGTGCATTTCCCGGCAGGGGGGTAAGAATCTGTTTCTCCCCATCGTTGGGAATGGTCAGTGGCAGGAAATCCTCCTGCATTACCAGCTGTGCCTCCGCCCAGTCTGAATAGGTTCTGCCATATCCTTCATCCTCAAGACTTACGGTAACCAGCAGTCCCAGCCTTTGGATACCGGAGAGGTTCACCTCCACTTTTTTTGGTGCATCCCCAACTTTCATTGCTCCACTTTCGAAGAGGAGTTTTTGGTCGCCCAGGACGAAGAACTGAACCTGCATGGCGCTGTTTCCTTTGTCATCGGCACCCACCTCTGCCGTAAACTGCTCCGCTTTCCCGTTTAAGAGAAAGGAGAGTACGCTGACCGATTGAACCCCGATACCCCTGTCGAACCTTTTTCCAGCGATGCGGATGGAATCTCCCCCCTGGTTTTTCTTCGCGGCCACAGAGGGAATTCCTTCGGAGAAAGTCTGGATCTTCAGGTCATCCAGCCAGATGGTGTGTGTTTTAGGAGCACAAGCTCCCAGAATAAGGAGGATTATCAGGAATGGAAAGGCAAAACGACTGTATTTGTACATGTTTTTAGTTTGTAAGTAGCCATTTAAAACACCCTATCTGGCAACCAGCAGAGACGATTGTTTTATTCGGATACCAATTTTTTGAGTTCTACTTTCGATGGCAGGTATAATTTATATTGTGATGCAAATATTTGTCTGTTTTCTTTCGGCAAGGTGATTTCTACAACTGCTTCAGAGTTGTCTTTGCAGATTATAATGCCAATAGTGGGCTTTTCAAATTCCTGTTTGATATATCTGTCATAATAGTTGACATACATCTGCATCTGCCCGATGTCCTGGTGTTTGAGTTTGCCGATTTTAAGGTCGATAAGTACGAAACATTGTAGCAAGCGGTTGTACAATACTAGATCAACAAAGAAATGCTCTTCGTCGAAGGAGAAGCGCACTTGCCTTCCCTGAAATAGGAAGCCTTTTCCCATTTCCAATAGAAAATGCTCAACTTTACTGATGATAGCAGTTTCCAGATCGGTTTCAGAATAGGATTTTTTTTCCTGCAATCCCAAAAATTCAAGTACATAAGGTGATTTCAATACATCCTCAGGTTTTTCTATGATTTGTCCTTTTGCAGCCAACTGTCTGATTTTTAACTTATCAGTGCTTAGTGCCAGACGTTCAAATAATCCACTATTGATCTGCCTTTGCAACTCCCTAACGCTCCAGTTCCCTTGTACAGATTCAATTTCGTAAAAGGAACGTTCTTCCTGATTCTCAATTCTACTAAGCAATATATAATGTGACCAGGCAAGGGGGAAAATAACGGCAATGGATTTTTGAGAAACTGTTTCGGAAATATGATAATGAGAATCCTCAGACGATGTCTGAGTAATTTCTTGTTTTCCCAAATATGGAGAAGTCAACGCTGAATCATGAAGACTTTCCAATTCCTCAGACACTGTCTGAGGAATTGGGGGAGGAACTTTTTTATCGGCAAAAGCGTTGTAAAATGAGCGCATCTGCTCAATATTCGTAGCTGAAAAACCCTTGCCAAATTCCTTTGTCAGTTTCTTACTGAGGGCCTTGATAGTAGATTTGCCATATTCAGCCTTCTGCTTACCGTCCTGTTCATCTTCAATTATCAATTTACCAATGTGAAAATAAGTAAACACCATCACACTGTTGGTTTGTCTCACCACTAATTGTCGCGCAGCCTGAACCAGTTGGACAGCTTGGCTTAGCAAATTGTTGACACTTGTTATTTCCTCCGTGCTTTTCTGACTATGTTTATTCATTTCCCTCAATTTGAAAATGGTGGACACTGTTACCTATAGTATAAAATGATCAATATCAGTATGTCAAATTTATCAAGGTGAAAACAATATAATGAGAGACGTTTAGTCTTTTCCCGCTAACCAATCTGCCAGTGCAGAACCTCCGTTATAGTAATTTTTTCCTTTGAAAAGGTTCTAATGTCTTACCATTAATTAATTATGTCTCCCCCTGCAGCCTTGTACAATCCAAAGTTCGAAAGCGCCGGTGTGTTGTTGGCACCGTGGATGTTGATCCGAAGTTTGCTGCCGACGATGGGGGTAATCTTCAGGAGCTTCTTGAAGCCAATGCTGGTGCCGCTGGCGATGGTCTGCCATCCGCCCGGTTTCATCAACTGGATGTCGAAGGAGGAGATCCTTTGTCCGAAGCGAACGGGCTCCTGAAGGAGAATGCGGTCGAATTTTTTGGTACTGTCGACGGCAAATTCCAGGGTGGCCTGGCGTTTGTCGGATGCTGCCGCCCAGTAGCTTTCAAGGTCACCGTCTGTAAGGTTTCCGGGACTGAATTTGGCTGAGCTGCTGTAGACGGAGTTGGCCTTCACTTTGGCGTTTTGGGAAAAGTTGACCCTGAAGGTATTGTCCAGAATCTCCCTGTATTTCTTCATGGCTGCCACATCTTTTTCTGCAAAGAGCCCATCCCTGTTAGGGGGTATATTTAGCAGGAATACGGCATTCCGGCCAACGGATTTGTAGTAGAGGTCCACCAGCTGGGAGGGGGTCCTGCATTTGTCATCCTCTGTGGCATGGTAGAACCATCCCGGCCGGATGGAGACATCGCACTGACCGATGACCCATGAGCTCCCAAAAAAATCGCCGGTATTCAGGTAGTCGGTGTCGGCATCCCCCACAGCCACTTTGTTCCTGTCCATCATGCTCCAGAAAGTTTCACCGGCAATGCCGCGTTCGTTCCCAATCCAGTGGATATCCGGTCCGGCATCGGAAAAGATCAGGGCATCCGGTTGCAGCCTGTAGACGATCTCCTGGATCTCTTTCCAGGGGTAGTAGGATTTTTTGTCAATTTTCCGCGTCTCCCTGGCACCGCCGTAATATCCGTCGCCACCGTTGGCGCCATCGAACCACACTTCGGTGATCTTGCCGTAGTTGGTCAGCAACTCGTTCAGTTGGTTCTTGTAATAGGCGATGTAGGCTGGGGTGCCATAACCGGCGTGGTTCCTGTCCCAGGGGGAGAGGTAGAGTCCTGCTTTCAGGCCATATTTGGCGCAGGCTTCCGTGAACTCCTTCACGATGTCGCCTTTGCCAGCTTTGTAGGGACTGTTTTTTATGGAATGCTCGGTAAATTTACTCGGCCAGAGACAGAATCCATCGTGATGCTTGGCAGTCAGAATCAGCTCTTTGATCCCAGCCTCTTTGGCTGCCTTGGCCCATTGTTCACAATCCAGCTTTTTCGGATCAAATATAGCCGGTGACTCATCGCCATAACCCCACTCCTTGTCGGAAAAGGTATTCATGTTGAAATGGACGAAGCCTACCATTTCAAGCGACTGATAATCAAGTTGTTTTTGAGATGGCACTACGCTGTTTGACTTGATATCCGGTTGACTGCTACCGGTATAGGAGAGCAGGAGAAGAGCGAAAATTGCAAAAAGATGCTTCATGGTAATAAAGTGAAGATGTGTGATGAATGTTAAACGTTATTGTATTTCGAGTTCAATTTTTTTGAGCGATTTGTCGGCAGAACTGCCTCCGTAAAGCAGTTCATACTTACCAGGAAGGATCTCAAATTTTTTGGTCTGGTCGTTGAAGGACTGGAAGGCCTCGGGGGCAAATTCAAAGCTGACATTTTGTGATTTCCCGGCTTTCAGGGATACTCTGCTGAATTCTTTCAACTCTTTAAGCGGGCCATTGGGATCGTTCGGATTGCGCAGATAGACCTGGACAACCTCTTCGCCATCGCGTTTTCCTGTGTTTTTTACCTCCAGTGAAAGTTTGACCCTGTCTGTCTTGCAGATCACCGGCTTTGATAGTTTGGCCGATCTGTAGTCGAATGTTGTATAACTGAGACCATAGCCAAAAGGATACAGGGGTTCTTCGGTCATGAAGCGGTAGGTACGCCCTTTCATGGTATAGTCTTCGAAATCGGGCAGCTGTTCCGCGCTCTTGTAGAAGGTAACCGGCAGCCTTCCTGCGGGATTGTAATCGCCGAACAGAATATCCGCCACGGCGGTTCCGGCGGCCTCCCCACCGTACCAGGCATTGAGGATTGCATCCACATTGGCTTCCTCCCAGTTCAGTGCCAGCGCACTGCCGGTGCAAACAATGCAGATGATTGGTTTGCCGGTTGCCTTTAGCGCTTTGACCATCTCCTTCTGGACAGCGGGAATTTCAATGTTTGTGCGGTCACCTCCCTTGAAACCCTCGACGGTAACCCGCATCTCCTCTCCTTCCAGCCGCGGAGAGATTCCCCCGACAAACAAGATGATCTCTGCATTTTTTACCTTGGCAACTGCCAGGTTGATGCTGTCGGCGTTGAATGTTCCGGCATGCCTGCATCCCTTTTCGTAGATAATGGATGAATTTGGTAATTTGTCTTTAATTCCCTGAAGGATAGTGGTTGTTTTGGAAGGAAATCCATTGTAGTTGGCCCACAACATGACAGAGTCGTTCGCATTGGGACCTACCACTGCTATGGATTTGATTTTTTTGCTGAGTGGCAGAATACTGTTTTTGTTCTTCAGCAGCACCATGCTCTCCCTGGCCATTTTCAATGCTTTGGCCCTGTTTTCCTGTGAACCTACGACACTGTAGGGTATTTTGGACCACTTCACCATTTCATCCGGGTCGAACATTCCCAACTCAAACCTGCCCTTGAACAATCTGCGCAGCGAAACATCCAGCTGGCTCTCCTTGATCAAACCTTTCTTGACGGCATCGATCAGGCTCTTGTAACTACTCCCGCACTCCACGTCGGTACCGTTGAGTACCGCATCCGCAGATGCGGTTGGAGCATCGGGGTGTGTCTCGTGCCTGGGGGTTCTGGTGTCTTTTTTGTAAAAATCGTCGATGGCCCCGCAATCCGAAACCACGATTCCCTTGTAGCCCCAGTTGTTCCGTAGGATGTCGACCAGCAACTTGTCACTGCCGCAGCAGGGCTTCTCTTCGAAACGGTTGTAGGCACACATGACCTGCTGCACGTTTCCCTCTTTTACCAGCGCTTCAAATGCCGGAAGATAGGTTTGCCAAAGGTCGCGTTCGCTGACGCTGACATTGAAACTGTGTCGGTTGGATTCGGGTCCGCTGTGTACCGCAAAGTGTTTGGCACAGGCAAAGCTCTTGAAATAGTTCGGATCGTCGCCTTGCAGGCCTTTCACCGCCGCTACACCCATTCTTGCCGTCAGGTAAGGATCCTCCCCATAGGTCTCCATTCCGCGTCCCCAGCGCGGATCACGGAAGATGTTGATGTTGGGTGTCCAGAAAGTCAGCCCTTTGTACCTGTCGAACTGTTTCCCCTTTTGGTAGTTGTGGTATTTTGCCCGTGCCTCGTCGCTGATGACGGTAAAAGTTTCGAGCATGGCCGGTTCATCGAAAGTGGCTGCCAGGGCAATGGCTTGCGGAAATACGGTTGCCAATCCTGCCCTCGCAACGCCGTGCAGTGCTTCGTTCCACCAGTTATAAGCAGGAATGCCGAGCCGGTCGATGGCCGGGGTTTTGTCCATCATCTGCATCACTTTTTCCTCCAGAGTAAGCCTTCCCAGCAGATCATCGATCCGTTTTTCAGTCGTTAGTGTGGGATCCCGAAAGGGTAAACTTTGGTTTTGCGGTTGACCATTTGCAAGAAAAACAGTCAATAGGGCTAACAGCAAAATCAGCATCTTCATTTTCATATTTATTTGAAGTTTATAGTTTTCATCTGGTTATAATTTGATTTTTAATTGCCAGATGGAATCGAAGATCAGCGAAGCTAATGCCCACATAATCATTTTCGGATGATGTGAACAAATTCTCATGGGCATTTCTATCGGTCTGGCTTCATAGTCAATAGATTGTATAAATTTAGCCTAAAATACCGGTAGGGCAATGCCTTTAAGTGGCGAAAACAGATCTATTTTCTTCTTGAAGTCATTGGTTCATCAAAATCCCTTTTTCGTTGCTGACCGGCATTTTTAGGTTGTTGAAAGTGATACCGGTGGAGTTGTTGAAATAGAGCACAGGCATCTCTTTGGCAGTCGGTATGGAGAGATCGGTGAGTTCAATACCCTTGGTATCATCCACCACGAATGCCGGACGAAAATCCTCCTTCAGGTAGCTGATCTTTACATTTTTCATTTTAATTCCTTCCGCATGCCGGATATAGAATCCCCAGGAAGGCAGCTCCCCGAACATTGAAAACTCGGGGTAGTTGGCTTCGTTTTCCGGAATGGAGGCGATTTTGCTGAGCGGTATCCAGGCGATCTCCTTGCTGGCCATGCCACCATAGGTTATTTCAATGTTTTCGAGGGTGACATCCTCAACCGGATAACCTGGAATGCCAACAATGGAGGAGGGAACCAGGTTGTAGGGCAAGAACGGATGGCCGTAAATGTGGAAATGGGAGGGACGTTTGGGCATTTTGTCCTCGCCTGGACGAAGATGGTCGGGCGGACCTTCGATAGGGTATCCCTGGTCGGGTTTGTAGAGCGGAATATCGGCCTTGACATTGGCGATGTAGACCCCCTTCAGGGTACCAACCGCTCCTTTTGTGTTCCTGTGACCGCGGCGTAGGAAGATGGCATTCCCCGTATTTTTTGCGACCACATTCTGAATATCGATATTTTCAACAATACCCCCATCCACCGATTCAATGGCAATGGCCGAACGATAGGTGTCAAAAACCGTAAGGTTGCGCACCTTGACATTCTTGAAACCGCCGTATCCGGAGGTGCCAAATTTCAATCCGTTGGCACTCGAACGAACCGTACAACTGTCGATGAAGATATTCTCGCAGCCAGAGCCAGTGGTTTCCGATTTTAGGCAGATCGCATCATCGGAAGAGTTGATGAAGCAGTTGGTGATTTTTACATTCTTGCAGTCGGTGATATCCAGTCCGTCGTTGTTCCAGTAAGCGGTGCTTTGGACTGTTATTCCGTTGATCGTAAGGCTGTTGCACTCAGAATAATTTTGCACCCAATCTGTCGAGTTTTTCAGGGTAATGCCCGATATATTTACATTGCTGCACGAATCGAGTGCGATGTTCATGGCTCGGTGTCCCGGCCTTTTTACCAGCCAGAGGGTATCCTCCTTTAGTTCGCCACTCCTCAGTTTCCTGAAGATGTCGAGCATAAGCTCCTGTCCCTGACCATCAATGATTCCTTTTCCGCTGATGGAGATATTTTTTTGCTTCAGACCCATCACAATGGCCGGCCGGCCATTTGAAGGGTAGTCATTCCGGTTGGTGGGCCCCAACAGTTTTGCGCCTTGCGCCAGATGCAGGTCAACCTCCGATTTAAGCCATATGGTGGAAGTCAGGAAATTCCCGGGAGGAACTACGAGCCTCCCTCCGCCTGAGGCGGATATTTCGTCAATTGCTTTCTGAATTGCCACGGCGTTGTTGGTGATGCCATCTGCTATGGCGCCGTAGGCAGTAATCAGTTTTTCATTTTTCTGGTTGCACCCGAATGCTGTAGCAAGCAAAAGGGTGAGAATTAGCCATTTGGTTTTCATATTGTTTTGGTTTTCAGTGGCTGTTTAAATTATTACACAGAGTATAAAAGTCTATTAATCTAAAATAATAGGTTTATGACAATTTCTGCAATTGGGTAATTTTATGAGAGAAATCCCCGAGTAACACAGAGTTGGAAAATCGCTAGCGATTTTCTCTCTGTGTTACTCGTTTTTTCCTCTATTATTTTTGCGGCAAGCGCCAATTTCAAAGCTATTTTTAATTTCATTGTGGAATTATAAATCCTCTGTGTAACATTTTAAACAGCTTCTCAATGTTTAGTCGTTCGTATTTTTGTTCTTTTTCACTCTTATTATATTTTTTGGCGGATAGAGGATTTCGGCATGTACCTTTTCGAGGTAGGCCATCAGCTTCGTTTCCAGCTCTTTTGCCTTACCGGGATTTGATTGTGCCAGATCAGTCAGTTCCCCCGGATCCTCCGATAAATTGTAGAGTTCAATCTTCTTCAAATTCCAGAATTTGATCAGCTTCCAGTCGCCGGTGCGGATAGCAGAATGTGGATTTCCAAAGTAGTGAAAAACCAACGCCTCCTCCATCCGGCGGAAATTACCCTCCTTGCCATTTTCCAGCAAAGGCCGGAAGCTGGTGCCATCGAGATTGGCGGGCAAAGGTTTTGCATTTCCGGCCAGATCGGCCAGGGTTGGTAAAATATCCCATCCCGTCACCGGAATATCACACTGACTTCCGGGTTTAATACCAGGTCCCATTACCATGAAGGGCACCCGGATGCCGCCTTCGTACAAGGTCCATTTCCCCCCTCTCAACGGAAAGTTGTTGCTGGGTATTTTGAAGGTGGAGGGATGATCAAATTTGTTTTTCACAGGAGGAATGGCTTCAACGCCTCCATTGTCGGTCATCAGGATGAGGTAGGTATGATCGGCAATCCCGAGTTCTTCTATCTTGTCGAGCAGGTTACCTATGGCACCATCGAGGTTGTCAAGCATACCAGCAAAGCCTGGATTGTTGTGTATGGCACCTTTCTTTTTCTGAAGGTATTTCTGGTAGGTCTCCTCTCTGGTTTGGAAATCGACATGGGTGGCATAATGCGACACCTGCAAATAAAACGGATGACCGCTTTTCGACTGACGGGTCATAAAATTCAGTGCCCGTAGGGTGATGGTTTCCATCCGTTTCGGATCATTGTTCAGAAACAGGTCGGTCCATTTGGTCTCTTTGCTGGAATTCATGTCCCCATTGAGGTTTCCCGTATTGCCATCGCTTTCATCGTAGCCGATATCCTCGGGAAAAATATCGGACCGCAAATCCCATTTGCCATAATGTGCCGCTCTGTAGTCTGGCGAGATTGATTTCAGCATTTGGGGAATGGCGGTTACTTTTTTAAAATCAGGATGGTAATTCTCCTTGAAAAGCAGGTCACCCTGGCGGGCAGGGGTTTGACCAAACTGAAGGCTCCTGCGGGTGGGACAGCATAGGGCACAGGGGGCATATCCGTTGGAGAAGCGCATCCCTTTTGAAGCCAGCCTCTCCAGGCTTGGTGTTTCGTAATAGTCGCTCCTGGAATTGGGTAACTGGCTGTTCATCAATTGTGAACTACTGGTATATCCCAGGTCGTCACAAAGGATCAGAATGAAATTTGGTTTTTTTACAGGTGCTGCCGGGAAAACCTGGAAAGCTGGGAAAAGCACAAATAGCAGTAGAGCCATTATTGCATGATACCTGGTAGTGAAAAGGTTCAATCTGTTCATTTTTACTGATATTTGGGATTATATTTTCCTTTTTCCTTAAAACCCGGGAATTCGCGCATGGCCCCGAAGCGGGGATAGGAATCAAAGACTTCTCCTTTTCCTGTCATTCTTGGATCGCCTTGTGCTTTTAGCTCATTTTCAAGCTTTTGTTTCATTTTTTCCTTCACGGAATGGTAGTCAGGATCACCGGCTATATTCAGGGTACAACCCGGATCTTTTAAAATATTGTACAGCTCCTCGGCGGGTCTTTTTTCATATCCCTGTTTGAACGAAGCAGGATATTGCTCACTTTTTTCAATCAACATCAGCTTGGTTGGAGAGTTGTCAATATCATGGTAACCAGGCCACAATGATTTTTCCTCATTTGCTGATTTTAATCCCGCCTTGACCGGATCGCCTGCCGGCCATCTGTCGGGTTTCAGGTTCATGATGTAGAGAAATTCGCGGGTTCGGATGGCACGGGCCGGATAGCCCAAGTTGTCGGGCCTGGCATGGGAGTGCCTTTCCCGGCCGGTAAGAATATATTCCGAAGTTGAATCAACGCTTTTAAATTGGTTCTGGAACAGGAGGTTAGAGATGTTTTTTCCCGTCATTTCCGGTTTGTCCTTGATCTTCACAATGTCCAGGATGGTTGGCGCCAGGTCGATCAGGCCAACCAATTGATCAGTTACCTTGCCTTTTGCCATTTTGTTGGGCCATGAGATGGCCAGTGGCACATGCGTTCCGAATTCATGCAGATTTGCCTTGGCCGACGGGAAAGCCATGCCATTGTCTGCCGTCACTACCACGATAGTGTTTTCCAGTTCCCCCTTTTCCCGGAGGTATTCCATCATTTTGTAAAGTTGCGAATCGAACCACTCTATTTCAAGGTAATAGTCGAGGATGTCACTTCTCACCAGATCGACCTCCGGCAAAAAGGAAGGAACCTTAGCGCTTGAGATACTTTTCCCGGCTTTCAATCCTGATCCCTCTTCATAATCCCGGTGGGGCTCATGTCCGCCGTACCAGAAGAAGAATGGTTTTTCACCGCTCTTTTGGCTCAGGAACTCCTTGAAATTTTCGAAATAGTCAGTTTTGTTGATTCCGGAAGCAGGGACGGTATTGAATCTTTTGGTATTGTATTCAGGTCCGACGGGATTTCTTGTGCGGCCAGCATCCTGCCAGTTACCAGGCCCCCAAGGTTTACCGGTAAATCCAATTTGGTAACCAGCCTGTTCGAGTAAATCGGTAAAGGTGACCAGCTTTTTGGGGAAATAGCTGCTGTGTGTTCCGGCTTCTTCCAACTGCCAGATGTTCTTGCCGGTCAGAATGGCTGCCCGGGAGGGGCTGCACTGAGGGGCTGCCACAAAGGCATTGGTAAATAATACCCCTTTTTCGGCCACCTGATCGAAGGCGGGGGTACGAACTCCTTTTGTTCCGTAAGCCGAAGCAAACGGGAAAGACTGGTCGTCGGCAATGGCAAACAAGATGTTTGGTTTTTTCCCTTTTTCAGTCGCTATTCCTTTGCAATATAAAGTTCCTCCAAGCACCTGGGCAGCAATGGCTCCAATTAGTGTAAAACTGATTTTAGTGATCATCGGCAGTACTATTTATCGTTTTTGGCTTCTTTTACCTCCTATTTGGCTACTCCACCACCATCAAAATTTTCAGTTCGTGTGGTTGAAATTCAACCGGTTCATCTTTTGCTACTTTTTTTGCTGTTGCAGTGGTAGCATCCAGCCAATATTGCCGGCCCTTCAGTGGAACCTGCACTTTCGTGGTAACTGAAGTAGCCTCCTCGTTGAAAAGCATGTAGTAGTGAATCCCCTCCTTGATCACATGCCGGTAGCGAATATTTTCTGAACGTGGATTCAACCCTAGATCGGGTTCTACCAGTTTTTCAAGAGCTGTCAGCAATGCTATTGGATTTTTTGCCATGGTTGCTTTCGGAAAAGCTGAGGCTAACGGAGTGTCAGTATATACAATGAGCCGTCCGCTTTCTTCCAGCTGGTGAAGCGCGGGCATTGCATTTGCCGGTATATTTTTCAACCCGTCCAGAATTACCGCACTGTAATTCATTCCGGAAAGGTGCAAACCAGCTGCATCAGTTACCGCATCATGTACCAGATGACTCATATCCAAATAATTAAAATCATGTTGGTTCTGAAAGCAAACTTTTGCCGATTGATCGGGCAGCCAGTTGGCATCGCCAAGTATTGCAATATTGCAGACCTGGCGGGAATCGGAATTCAACCAGCTGAGTCGGCGACAGCCATCGGCAAATGGTTTGTAAGCATCCCACCATTTTGCATGGGGACCAACATCCGGTGGACGTTCGTTGAAACGGGCTCCCCGGATGGAGTAGTAAAAAGCATGGGGATAGAGCAGATTTTGGCCTCGAACAAAGCACCAGTTGGCCAGCCACACCATTTCATCGTAGGTGAGGTTGTGGCCATAGGCGCCATAGAGTTCGTTGGAGTTTCGGCGGCGATTCAGGTGAACCATGGCACTGGATGCGTTTTTAGCCATGGTAGAGTGTTCGCCGTTCAGCGCTTTTTCGCCAGGTTCGACATAGCGCCAGACAAGATCCTGACCAGGTATTTGAAAATATTTTTGTGCCCCCAGATCCATGGAGCCCGCAGGATGTCCGGTCAGGGCAATTCCTTTCTCTTCACACCATTTGCTTAGTCTGCCGTAGTAATTCTCCTCCAGACTAATGGCGATGGCCCGGTGGTAATCGGCCCTGTGTTTTGCCCAATCCTTACCATCTTCGAACCATAAATCTGCAAAATAAGGAGTGAAATCATAGCCCAGAATTTTGTTGATCTGGGGGAGGAGTTTGGCATTACCGGGCACCATCCCTCTCTTGTTGCCGCGCCCCAGGGGATTGGGTTCGTCTGTAAAAACTGCAATGACTGTCTTGCCAAAATGGGTACCAAAATTGGCTGCAAAACGGTCGTAAACCAGTTCAATAAAACTTGTCACGGCTTCGGGGTTTAGGATGTCACCAGCCGGTGGCAAATCTTCTTTTCCCTTCTCCTCATCCGTCCAATGCAAACCTCTGATATGCCCTTCAGAAGGAGTCTCTACCACCGCGAAACGCTGTCCATCGGTTCGTTTACCAATGGAGACCAAATTCCAGCCCTTTTCCAGTTTGGGATCTTCTCCGGGATTCAAATCAATTTTGGTCAGCCCACGTGCTGCGTGGGCTGGATTTCGCGCCACCACCTGTCCTTCACATGATCCCGACGGGTAAGATCCCTCATCGTACAGGATCACCTTCATTTTCCGGCGTTCTGCCTCTTCGATGGCTACTTTCATCAAACGTAGCATTTCGGGGGAGAGGAATTTCATGCCCGCTGGAAGCCCCATCCGGGGATGAATCACGAAGCCATACACCCCATGCTCATCGAAATCCTTAATTTGCCGGACAATTTCATCTGCTTTCAGGGTGTCGTTCCAGAACCAAAACGGCATGACTGAAAATTCCCTTGGCGGATCTGTGAAATTTTTGGAAATAGGCTGTCCCGACAGCAAACAGGGAAAGGACAGACTTGCGACCAGAATAATCCGGATAATAAGTTGATTCATCTGTTAATAATTTGTTTTTTAATGGACATTGGAACTTCGTCAGTCACTTCCTGAAAGTGTTCTTTCCCATCGTTCCATTCAAGTAATTTTGAACTGCCGAAATCTTTTCCTTTGTAGGTTTTCCCTTTGTTGTTCAACATTCCATCAGAAACCAGCGAAGCAGTTTGATCGGTATTCCATACTTGTAGGTTAGCCGTTTTGGATGCATCCAGCTGGGCTTTGAGGTTCCAGTTTCCTACCTTGAAACTGCCATCCTGTTGGTGGAGTACCTGCTCAAAACTACCATCGGGCTTCACCTGGATGACGGCCAGGTAGCGCATTTTTGCACTTTGCTCTTTGGACACTCCCTTGAAATGCCACTGGTTTTTAAAAATGAGGGTGTCGCCCTCTTCATCGATCTTGTTGGTCCAGTTGTTCACCGGAACAGAAAACTGATCGGTAATCCGAAAGTCAACCGGAGCAGAGGCGAAGAGCGATAACCGGGCATAAGTTACTTCATTTTTGGCGAGGATGGTATTGTTTTCAGGATTAATCTGCAATCCTGAATCGTTGTGCAACAGCCAGCTCCATTCCGCATCATGATTGGCTTCCAGTTCATCGTAGATTACGATGGTAGAAGGTCGGAGCAGGAGAAAATGGCGTCTGAAATGTTTCATTCCATGATCAGTCATTGTCCCTTCTTCGATGCCTGCATAGGCCCTCGATGCATCTCCCACTGCATAGGAAAGTTGTTTGCCGTCCAGAAATCTGGGAATCCAGCCAAATGACTCATCAGAAAAAGGCTGGCCTTTGCCATCAATCAGTATCCCATTGTGGCCCTGCGTTTGTTTGTACCAACCCAGGAAATGCGGGTCACCCATGGCCGGCCGGTAACCGGTATTGTAAAAAAGCCGCTTTCCCCCATAGGCGATATTGAAGCAGTTCTGATCGGCATGTGCATGGGCCATGGGTCCAAAGGGACTGCTTCGCACCGAGAGCATCAGGTCGGTCGTGGCATTTTGCACAGTTGTATGCATGTAAGCTACCCCAATGTCGGGGAAAACTGCAGCCTGGGGAAGGGAAGACTCATTCAGCGGTTGAGGAAGCTTCATGTTCAATCCCTTCCGGATCCTGAACCAGCGAAACTCTTGATCCTCGGCTATATCGCTGTGAAGGCTTTTCGTGGTAGCCTGTGCATACCAGCCGGCATAAGGGTCGCCGAACAAACGGGCCATGGCATCGCAGTAACCGGCATAGTTGATTGGAGGGAAGGGGTATCTTTCTCCGTCGTTGCAGAATCCATCCGATACAGATTTGGGCGGAAAGGCGTAAATCAGCCACCGGGGATTGTTTTTAAACCAGGGTGAGCCCATAAAGTCGATTCCGGACAGTTCTTTGAAAATGGATGAAACATCCACCAGCGAGAGCATGTTCATGCCAAAATAGGAGGTTCCGTTGAACCAGGCACCATCCTCCTCTGCCATCTTGGGAGATTGGGCAATCCAAAGTTCATAGATGTACTCCAGCCACTGGTCAGCCTCCTGAATCTCCCCTTTCAACGCCAGGGAGGTCCGAAGTAAATTGTGCAGAATGTGTTGCCATACGTGCATGGAGGAGGAACGGCTCTCTACCTGACCGATCCAGAGGTGGTAAAACTGGCTGGCGCGGATGGCAGTATGTTGCACAATCTGCTTTCTTTCAGCTTCGGTTAACAGGTCCCAAAAGGAGTCCACACCAAGGGCGAGGCTCTCCATGATAGCGGCATCCCCAAAATTGTTGGTATGGGAGGGGCCATTGGGATCCCATTTTGACACCTCCATCATCCAAACTTTTGCCGTCTTGAAATATTTTTTATCTCCGGTCAAAAGGTATGCCTGTGAAAGGGTATTGAGGACATTCCGGATTTTCCATCCTGCCCATTTACTCGCAATGGAGGCAATTTTTTCATTTTCGAAATCATCTTTTCCCTTGAAGTTTGGCAGGGCTGATGTCTCCGTGGGGACAGTCTGGTTCAGATAGTCCTCTGCCTCATTTAGCAACAAGGCCGATTCTTTGTAGTTACCGGTCCTTTTCCGGAGCTCATCTACCTCTGCTTTGCCTATTAAAACGCGTGGATGCGTGGCAGGGATTTTCGCCAGAATTGCCCGGATAGGTGGGGTGTCAAAGACTCTGGTTGAGGTTTTTATAACAAGGGAATCGGGCTCATTCCATGGGTCTGTATTGACCCTGTATTGCCAGTACCAGGTTCCCGGATCCAATTTTTTGTGCGGGTTGAAAATTGCATACGGGAGTCCCTGCTTTTCAATCAGATTGATTTTGAAATTTCTGGAAGAGGAGATTCTAATGCTGTAGGTGGCTTTTTTTCTGGTGGGCCATTGGAAACTGGGGGAATTGAATTTTGGCTCTTCCCCTGAGGCAGGAGAGGTCCAAATCCTGATTTTCGGATAGGGTGCGCTTGTTGGAACTTTGTCAGGCGCAATGCTATTTTGTGATTTGACGCTGGCAAACAAAACCATTGGCAAACTCACTAGCAGTAAAAATTTCATGTACATTTTAACTTACTTTACAGGATTTTCGTACCATATGACACCCAGCCCCTTGCTGTTTTCACCAAAATTCTCTTCACAAATCAACACATCCAAGTCGCCATCCTTATCCAGGTCGATCAACTCCACTTTGTCGTATTTTGAAATGTGCAGCTCAGAAATGTTATGCCATTCAGGTGTTTTAGATCCAGCCAAGGTTTTTCCGTCGAGCCATATCAACCCGTTTTTAATTTCATTTCCGGTTTCGGTACTAACAATGTAATCGTAGTTGCCATCCAGGTTGACATCACCCACTGCCACCGATTTGGCACTGCCTGTTGACAACGGAAGCTGTATCGTTTGTTCTTTCCATTGAGTGCCTTGTTTATCGAGTCGGGTACAAATTTTCAGGGTATTGGTCGTACGTTCGGCCACAATTGCCTCTTCCAGACCATCGCCATTTAAATCATTCATGCACATAAACATGGCTTCCAGATTGTGAGCACCCATGAAATGGTTTTTCCAGGCTTGTTTTTGTGCCTCTCCCAGTCCGGGATTTTCCAGCCAGCGACACCCTTGAAGCTTGCCACGCCGGTCAGAAATAACAAGGTCTGTATCACCGTCACTGTCCAGGTCTTTTTTAAGAATGGACATGACCCAACCAACAGGTGAAATATGGTGCCATTTCCAATCACTCAATTGCATGGCATTCGCAGGAGCTTCAAACCACCCAAGTGCAGCATTATCATTTTTACCAGCGGCAATCAAATCCATACCATTCCTGCTATCTACCTGGAGTGGCTCAGCATACATCCACCTCATTAATCCGTCTGAAGCCGGCAACAGCTCCTGTTTCCAATTTCCCGGTTCAGAAATATCCTTTCCCTGATTCCAGTGAATGAATATTTTTTTGGTCAAATTTTCAGTACAGCTAACCACATCCAACTTCCCGTCATTGTTCATATCTGCAAAAACTGCATCTTCAACATCCGGGGTTTTCCCAACGATGACAGCCTGCCATTTTTCTTTGACCGATTTTACAACTGGTTGAAGGTACAATTTGGTAAAGCCACCTTCTTCCCATCCGGTTACGATATCCAAACGGCCATCGTTGTTCACGTCGGCCAGTTT
>CAMCBW010000034.1 GCA_945873105.1 Tangfeifania diversioriginum | reverse complement strand
ATCGTACTGGAGTTGGGATGTGGGAAAGGAGAATATACCGTCGGACTGGCCGAGCACTTCCCGGATAAAAATTTTATCGGGATAGACATCAAGGGAGCCAGGATTTGGACCGGTGCCACAGTGGCCGTTGAAAAGGGATTGGGCAATGCAGGGTTTATTCGTACCTATGTCGAATTGCTCCCCTCCTTTTTTGGACCAGGGGAGATCAGCGAAATCTGGATCACCTTTCCTGACCCGCAAATGAAGAAGGAACGCAAACGCCTCACCAGCACCAAACTCCTCTCCCATTATGGCAAAATCATGAAACAGGGAGGGGTGGTACACCTCAAAACCGATAGCAATTTTCTCTTCAAATATACTTCCGCACTGGTTCATCTCAACCATTTCGAGGTGGCAGCAGAAACAGAGAACCTGTATGCCTCAGATTTCGCGGATGGTATCATGGGCATAAAAACCTACTACGAGCAACAATGGCTCAGCCGCAGACTCACCATCAAATACCTGAAATTTATCCCCCATTTTGATGATCTGGTAGAACCGGAGCTCGAAATTGAATGGGATGAATACCGAAGTTTTGGCAGGGACCAGCGTGCCCGTGTCGTTGACAAAGATTGAAACGGAGAAACAGGGAAAAGAATTGTTTGAAGGGTTTGAAGGGTTTTTTGAGTTTAAAAATTGTTTAGAAAGTAAACATTTCAAACATTTCAAACATTTCAAACATTTCAAACATTTCAAACATTTCAAACATTTCAAACATTTCAAACATTTCAAACATTTCAAACAAGTTTGTATAAATGAACGATTTTTATGAGAAGGTCTATGCTACCACCCGGCTGATTCCCCCCGGAAAGGTGACCAGCTACGGGGCTATTGCCCGCTACCTGGGGACCACCCTGTCGGCCAGGGTCGTCGGTTGGGCGCTCAACAATTCTCACCAAATGGAACCCTTCGTCCCAGCGCACCGGGTAGTCAACAGAAATGGGTTGCTCACAGGCAAGGTCCATTTTCGCCCGACCTCTGCCATGCAGGAGCTACTGGAGAATGAAGGGATCCGGGTGGTGGAGGATGCCATCGTAGATTTTGAAAAGCATTTTTGGGATCCCATGAAAGAGCTGCCCTGAACTTTCCGGCGATAGCCGGCAAAGATGCGCCCAAGCTCCGCAACCTTAATCCGAAATGTGCGTAAACAACTAGACTTAACAGGAATTCCAACTGTCAACATTTTGTATCAATAACTTATATATCAACAAAATAATTCGTAATTCGTAATTTTATAATTCGTAATTCTCCCAAAATGGCCCTAGTACCCAAAAACATATCAGACACCCTCCAAAGTATCCTCTATCCAGGTTCCGATAAAAACATCGTAGAACTCGAAATGGTTCAGGAGATTCGCCTGGCGGGCAAACGGATCAGTTTTTCGCTGGTTTTTAACAACGAGAACGACCCTGCCATTGGCCCTGTTTCCGCCGCATGCGTGGATGAGATCAAACGCAGGCATGGCTCCGATTGTGAAGTAACCATCCAACCCAAGAGTGCCAGCAGGATGAGCCCGCCGGTTCTTCCGGGCGTAAAAAACATCATCGCCGTCGCCTCAGGGAAAGGCGGGGTCGGTAAATCCACCATGGCTGTCAATCTTGCTGTAGCATTGGCCAGCAAGGGAGCCAAGGTAGGATTGGTGGATGCCGACATTTTTGGTCCCTCCATTCCGAAGATGTTTGGAGAGGAGGATGCACGACCCGGTTTTGAAAAGGTGGATGGCCGTGACCGGATCATTCCCATCGAAAAATTTGGCGTAAAATTTCTCTCCATCGGGTTCTTTGCCAACAAGCAGGACGCACTGATCTGGCGTGGCCCGGTGGCTTCAAATGCATTGAAACAGTTGATTATGGAAGGGAATTGGGGCGATCTTGACTTTTTGCTGGTCGATCTTCCTCCCGGAACCAGCGACATCCACCTTACCCTGGTTCAAACCCTGGCGGTAACTGGTGCCGTCATCGTGACTACCCCCCAGGATGTTGCACTGGCAGATGTGGTAAAAGGTGTTTCCATGTTCAACAGCAAATCAATCAATGTTCCCGTACTTGGAATCATCGAGAACATGTCGTGGTTTACCCCAGCTGAACTACCCGGGAACAAATACTATATTTTCGGCAAAGATGGCGGAAAAGAGCTGGCCGAAAAGATGGGCCTCCCGCTGCTTGGCCAGGTACCATTGGTGATGAGTATCAGGGAAGGTGGCGACAGTGGGTTACCTGCCGCATGCGACGAAGAGAGTGCTTCCGGCATCGCCTTCACCGTACTGGCAGACCAGCTGATCGTGCAATTGGAACGAAGAAACATCTATTTTGAACCTACCGTGAAAGTAAAGGTCCGACGAAAGTGATTTTTTCAGCAATTTTGAGTTAATTTGTGTGACTCATTTATCCAAATTCGCTTGAAAAAGCCCGGCTTATTGCAGTTTCTGTGCCTGTTTGTCCTGTCGTTGACTGTTGGTTGTTCCACACAGAAGAACACAGCTATCAATAGATTTTACCATGAATTAAACGCGCAGTACAACGTCTATTTCAATGCAAAGGAGAGTGTCAAGGAGGGTTTGGCAAGGATAGAGGATCAGATGGTGGAGGACTATACCCGACTACTGCCGCTCTTTCCGGAGGCCAATCCTATTGCCTCCCAGATGGTGGTTGCCCAGATGGAATATGCCGTTCAGAAGTGTCTCAAGCTCATTGAAAATCACTCCATTACCAAGAGTCCGAAAAGAAAGACCAACAAATCCGAGGCCTATGTGGCCTTTGCCTACAAGAGTGAATACAACAAATGGGTCGACGATGCCTACCTGCTGATGGGGAAGGCACACTACTACCTCAGGGATTTTCACAATGCACAGGAAAGCTTCAACTTTGTACTGCACAACTTTTCTGATCAACCCACGAAGAATCCTGCATTTCTGTGGTTATCGAAGTGCTACATTGAGACAGGCGAATACGAAAAAGCCATCCAGATCTTGAAATTGCTGGAGCGGGACGGCAGTTTGCCCGAGCAGATCAAGAAAGATCTTGCTGTGATCAAGGCAGACTACTACATGAAAACCGGCGAGTGGAAAGAGGCGATCTTCCAGCTGAACCAGGCATTGAAACTCGATCTTACCCGGAAGGAGAAGGGAAGATACAACTTCATCCTGGCACAACTTTACCTCAGACAGGGTACCAACGAACTGGCGGTGGAGGCATTCAACAGGGTTGTAAAGTCAAAACCCTCTTCCAGGATGGCCTTTGAAGCAAAAATCTCACTGCTCGAATTTTCTGACATGAATTCAGAAGTGGTCATGCAGGCACTGTCGAAAATGATCAAAAGCGCCAGCAACATGCCCTATCTCGACCGGATTTATTACGCCAGGGGGGAGATCGAATTAAAATCCGGCAACAGGCTGGAAGCCATCAGGGATTTTACCACCTCCGTCACTCACAGCCTCGACAACAACAACCAACGGGCACTTTCAGGCCTTACCGCCGCACGCCTCTTCTTTGAAGATGGGAACTACCGTCTTGCCTCCTGCTATTACGACAGTACGCTGGCTGTCATCGACAACAACTATCCCGGATACGAAGAGATATTTGCAAAAACCAATGGACTGTCGGTACTGGTCAGGAACCTTAACCAGATTGAAAAAGAAGACAGTCTGCAGCGGATTGCCCTGATGTCAGAGACGGAAAGACTGGGCTACATCAACAAGTTCATTGCCAAGATAACCGAAGAGGAGAACCAACGGCTGAAAGAGGAGCAACTGCAACAAAACAGCGCCAACTATTTCAGGGGACAGCAATACCGTCCGGGTATGGGAAATCAGACCAACAACAGCCTGTGGTATTTCTACAACCCGGTGACTGCCGGACTCGGGAAAACAGAATTCCAGCAGATCTGGGGCAAACGGAAACTGGAGGACAACTGGAGACGAAAGAACAAAATTTCGCTGAACCAAATGGACCAGGAGCTGGGGGATAACATGAACGATCTACAGCAGAAGGATTCCCAACAGTCAAAAACGTCAGATCCTAAAACTGTTGAGTACTACCTTCACGATCTGCCACTGACCGATTCGCTGATGAGAGCCTCCCACGACCGAATCAAATCGGCGCTGTTTGCCACCGGCCGGATCTATTTGAACATTCTAAAAAATGAACCCCTTGCCATCAAGGCTTTTGATGAATTGAACAAAAGGTATCCCGGCAGCATCTATGAACTGCCAACCTGGATCGAACTCTATAAAATGAACCACGAAACGGCCCTTTACAAGGAACGGATCACCGGGAAGTACCCCGAATCCAACTATGCCAGGTTTCTCGTGAATCCAAACTTCTTCAAGGAGCTGGAGGTAAGGCGCCAACTGATTGAACGCAAATACAGCGAGGCTGTCACACGCTACCAGGAGGGCGATTACCTGGGTGCAGGCAGGCTGGCATCCGAGGTGATGACCCTCCAGCCAGATAGTCTTTTGCTCCCACAGGTAAAATACATGGAATTGATTGCCCGGGGAAAGAACGCTCCGAAGGAGGAGTTTTCAAAAATGCTTGACAACTATCTTACCGACTTCCCAAATTCGCCAGCCGTACCTACTGTTGCAAAGATCCGTGAACTGATCTTGCAAAATTCGCTGGCCGAACTCGAAAAGAATATTGCCCGCCTGGATTCGGCGGCCATGAGCCAAACTAAAAATCAACCGTCTCTTCAAAAAAATGATCCATTCGGAGGAAAATATTCCTACGATGAGGATCTCTTCCACTATTTTGTCATCTCCTTCCCGGGAAACGCCAAAGTGGATGTAAACCGGCTCATTTTTGACATCGCAAATTTCAACATCGACTACTACACCTCGTTTGATTTCGAGATTGAAGAGGTTAGACTGAATGAGCAAACAAAACTGGTGGTCGTGAGAAGCTTGCCCACAAAGGAGGAAGGATTAGGCTATTTTGGGAATATCCTCCGACAAAAGGCGGTCTTCCAAAGTCTCAAAAATATCGACTACCATCACTTTGTAGCATCCTCTCCAAACTTTCGCAAATTAATTGAAGATCAAGATCTTATTGAATACTTGAACTTCTTTGTGATGAATTACAGCAAAAACTCCTCCCCAAAACCCTAAAGGATTTCTAACCCTCCTGCTTCGTAAAAAATAGCCCCAATGGGCTATTCCTCCCCTGATATTTATTTGGTTACTTTATTTTCAGGAAATAGGGCTTGATCATTACAGGTCTATTCCCTGTCAGCTCCACCATGTCCCTTCCATGGGACTCTGCTTGTGAGAAATAATGTACTGCCGCCAAGAAAAAGTCGGTTCAGGTTGTTCTGATAATTCAATTTATACCAGATAATTAACTAAATTTTTTCACATGAGAAATCTATTGATGTTTCTTGCCATTATCATGGTAACATTTGGTTTTATCCTCGAAACCAATGCCCAACAAGCCGCCAAACCGGTAAAAGAGAAAGTAGCTGAAACCTATTCCAGGCTCTCTGTTACCTTTTTCATGGGGGAGCAATCCGGCGTGAACAATGCCCCGGCAAATACTGCTCCAAAAATTAAATTCTCCGAGAAATATTTTAACCACAACCTCAAGAGCCTCGTTCTACCGTTGGGGGATGATTTTAAGATGTTGACCTTCGACAGGAAGAGAAATTACATCCGGGAGAAGCTTACAAAAGATGGAGTTGGAAGACAAATGGTCGCCAAGTGGTTCAACAGGCAGGACAACGGCATGATGAACCTGGATTATGTACACCAATGTGGTTTGTACAATGCCACGGACCAGGATGTTCTCACCTCCGTAGCAGCCAAGCGGGGTGATGCATTTCTTAAAGATGCAGGACAGAACCTTGTCAACAAGACCTATGTATTGATTCTGGTGCCCAACGATGTGAAATCCAAAGATGATGGAAAGACTCGTTCATGGGAGAGCCAGTATGACTTTTTCTTTTACAAGTTGGGATTTGGCCCCGAAGTGGTGGCAAATTTCTACAATGTGTGGCCTTACGAAGATGATGATGCAGCGGTAAAGCAGTCCAAAGTGGCAGCATTCGATACCCTCACCTTCCAATTCCATGACGTTTATACCAAATCATTCCTTGCTGCTTCAGCCAGCGAAACACTGACCGACAACAAAAAGCCCAAATCACTGGATCAGTTGATGGAAGAGATGGTCAACGATATGTATGAAAATACCACCTTCCTGGTGGATAAAACCATCGAGGATTTCAGGGTAAAAGTTAAGGTAGACAAGGTCCATCCGGTACGTGCCAAGGTGGGTAAAAAAGAGGGGTTGAAGTGCGACCAGCAATTTTTTGTCTACCAGTACGAGTTTGATGAATCGAAAGGAACAGTGACCCCCAACAGGAAAGCCGTGGTCAGGACCACCAGCAAGATTGTTGACAACCGTACTGTGGCTACCGGAGCCAGTCCGACCAGCACCTTCTACCAAACCTACGGCGGAACCATCCGGGAAGGAATGATCCTGCAGCAAAAACTGGATTTCGGAATATCTGCACTGGTAGGCTATGAAGCCGGTGGCATGGGCGGTACGGCCCTGAACTTTATGCTCCGAACAGGGCAGATCACCAAGGTGACGGGACTCTATCTGATGGGTGACCTTGGATTTAGTTCAGGTGAGTTTTCAACAGTTTGGAACATTGACAGCTACGATTACAATTTCTTCCGTTGGTCCATTGGTTTGGGAAAAGGCCTGCGCGTGGGAAGGATCGTTGAATTGACCCCCTATGTTCAATATGGGTTTGAAAGTACAAAAGACGATTACTACAAATCCATTGAATCCGGATTTGTCAAGGCAGGTGCCATGCTTGGAATCAATATCACCCACAATGTCTACCTGGTTGGTCAGGCCAATTTCTATGCGCCCATGGGAGACATCGAGGTAGAGGAACAAAACGGGACAAAAGGAACCGTCTTTTCATCCTGGGATGAGCAATTTACCGGCCGTTCCGGAGGCTCTTTCATGTTTGGTGTTCGTATCGAGTTCTAATTATCAACCATCATACTATTATGAGAAAAAGCATCTTTACATTGGTAATATTGGCTTTGACAGTAACCACCCTGCTGGGACAAACCCGCAAGGAGCGCAAAGCCATGTACGACAGTCAGTACAATTACGAAATAGCCTGCCTGGGTGTAGGACATGATGGCACCAAGCTTGTAAAAGTCTGGGGTTATGGCAAGAAAGTCGACAACGCCATTTACGATGCCAAACGGACCGCTGTCGCAGCGGTTATTTTCAGGGGAGTCCCTGCCGGGAATGGTGCTGCTCCTACCCCTTCCCTCCTGCCGGTGGATGGTTATGAAAAAAACCAGCCCTTCTTTGACGAATTTTTCAAGGATGGCGGAATGTACCTCAGCTTCGTCAACCTTACCACTGACGGAACCCCGGGAGGGAAAGACAACATCAAAATGAGCCATGGATACAAGGTTGCCGTCAGTGCATCCATCAACTTCAACGAATTGCGCAAATACTTACAAGACAAAGAGATTGTCAAAAGGCTGGATGCCGGATTCTGATTTTTCAAAAAAATTGATTTTCCAAACATTTAACAAGGCAGATATGAAAAAAATCTTACTGACACTTTTCATGGGACTCCTCTCTACACTTCTTTTTGCCCAGGCAAAAAAACCTGTGATCATGGTTGTTCCCAGCGATGTATTTTGTGTCTCACATGGCTATACCATGACCGTCAATGCCAATGGCAAGGATCAAGTATTGCCGGATTACAAAATGTGCATGCAAAGCAATGAGGAGATCCGGATGGTGATCACCAAAATGGGGGCCATCATGGCCGACCGTGGGTTTCCGCTCAAAGACCTGGAGCAGACCCTTAAAAGCATCGATACCCAGAGTGCCGAACTGGCCATGCTGACCTCGAAAGGTGGAGCATCGGTGGCAGAGACACCCATCGATGTACTGAAACGAACGGCCAAAGCCGACATCATCATGGACATCGATTTCAATGTGAAACGGCAGGGACCCAACAATTACATCACCTTTAACCTGAGGGGACTTGATGCCTACACCAACAAACAGGTAGCCGCAGCCGCCGGGACGGGAAAACCCTCTTCAGCCGCCTCTCCCGACCTTTTAATTGAGGAGGCAGTGCTGAGCCACATGGATGCTTTCAACGGACAGCTTCAAAATTTCTTCAACGACATGTTTACCAACGGCCGTGAAGTGGCGCTGGTGGTTCGCGTGTGGGACAATGCTGGAGTGGATCTGGAACAGGAATTTGATGTAAATGGCACCAACGACCAATTGGATTTTCACATCGAAAACTGGCTCTCCGAAAACACCGTCAACGGGAGGTTTTCCACCATCGATGCAACCGCGACCATGTTGCGGTTCGAACAGGTACGTATTCCCATGATGTTTACACTTAACAATCGCGAGGTTGCGATGGATACAAGAAGGTACATCTCCAACCTGCAAAAATACCTGGCTGGTGCACCATTTAACCTGCAGTGCAAAATCTACCAGCGCGGACTGGGGGAAGCCTGGCTGATTATCGGAGAAAAATAACTCATAAGCAGAGAAAAAATGAAAAAAAATAGATTGATTCTGGCAGCATTGATGCTACTCCTCTCTTTGGGGGCCCAACGGGTAACTGCCCAAAACAGTGCTGGCCAAAGTGATGACTTCGCCCGCATTGCCATAGCCCCAACCATCCCGGAGGAGTTGAAAAAGCTCCCGGCTGGAACCCAGGAGATGCTCCTGGGCAAGATGAGACAGATCATATCCCTGAACGGGATGAGCGCCCTCGACAATGGCTCTCTCTTCGTGATCTTCCCACAACTGATGGTGCTTACCAGCGATGTCGCCCCAACGACACCCCCGGTTTTCACCTACAACATGGAGGTGGTCTTCAACATTGCAGACCGCTATACCGGCAATGTCTATGCATCGGCCTCACAAACCCTGAAAGGTGCCGGGAAGACCGAACAAGCAGCGTACAACAATGCCTTCCAGCAACTCAATGCCAGGAATGGGAAATACAAGGCCATGGTTGAAAAGGGGAAAGAGGCCATCGTGGAGTATTTCAATTCCCATTGCGACCTGGCCATCTCCAGGGCGAAAAGCCTCGCCGACCAGTACAACTGGAGAGGGGCGCTGGGAATCCTGAACTCTGTACCACCGGTCTGCAAGGAGTGTTTCGACAAATGCAACGAAGCCGCCAGCGAGATTGGACGGAAAATGCCGCTGGTCACCACCGTTGAAGAGAAGACCAAAATAGAGAAGGAACCAGAATACACTGAGGGTCAGACAATTGACCTGGGCAACAAGATCTTCCTTAAATTCAAAATTGCCAAGAGAATCGGCGACAAAATCTTTGTCTATTTTGAACTGATCAACAAGAATCCGGAGGATTACATTCAAAAGATGTACCGATTGTATGAAACCATGCTGATCGACAACAACGGGGATGAAAAAAGGATCACGACCATGAAGATTGGCTCCAGGGAGAGTAACAACTACTTGGATGTAACCATTTTACCGGAAGTAAATACTGAGGTGATCTGTGAATTTCCAAAAATCAACGAGATCAAATACCTCCGCTTCTACATCAACGACAACTTCTTCAAATTCAGAAATCTGCCGATCACCAAATAAAAATGACCATGAGAAAGCAAATGATGCTCATGCTGATCGCAATGATCTCTCCTTTGTTGCTGATCGCACAGTACACCGTCCAGGAGAAGAGTGGGAAAAAGCCCGACTGGACCATGAGTATGGAGAAAGGGTTCATCGTTGGGATCGGCAATGGAATCGCCATTGAAGATGCCAAGGAGAATGCCATGGTGAATGTAAAGGCCCAGATCACCACGGCTGTGGCCGATCACATCTCCTCCACCTCTGTCTCCAAAACTACCGAAATCACCGCCGACAAACTAAACCAGCTCTACCAGAGTTTCTCCAATGTCATTACCACCCAATCGGGAAAACGCGACTACCTGCAAGGGGTCTCGGCATCCAATGTGGTGGCTTTCTATTGGGAAAAACTGGTCGATAAAAAGGCCAAGGCGCAGAAGTACCAATATTTTGTCAAATATCCTTTCAGTCAGTTTGACCTGGATGACCTGGTACAGGATTTCAAAATGAAAGACCAGTTGCTCACCGATGAGATGAACAAGGCACTGGGATTGCTGGACAGCTACACCACCCTGGAAGAGCTGATACAATGCCAGAGCCAGCTTTCCAAATTGGAACAGATCTTTATCGACGAACGCAAAAGCAAATGCCAGGTGGGGATCGAAAGATGCAAGGCACTGTTGGCCTCCACCTACCTGGCTGATGCCGGAAGCGAACTCGGGAAGGTAAGGTTCAGCCTAAAAATTGGGGACAAGGTGGTAAGAACAGCCAAAGTTCCCGTAATCAACTCACCATGTGCCAAAATTGAAGATCGCAAACTTGGCGTGGAGGTATGTGAAATCTCCTACCGCTTCGATGAATGCTACGATGAACCAGGGAACAATGTCAAGGTATCTTATACCGTGGGTAACAACCGGCCCGAGAAGATGTTCTATTTTGACATTGCTGAGACCAAAGCAGAACTGATGATCAGCGGTAACATACGGATCATGGGCGGTGAGGTGAACGGCGACAAAGTCACCAATGCCGTAGTGGTTATTCCCATCAAATCAAAATTCGACAGCCCATGTGCCGTTACAAATTTAAAACTTGAATGGAAAGAGGCTGGAATCCTGCTGGATCTGCCGGTGACAGATACCTTCAGTGCCAAGGGTCAGCACGATCTTAGGGTAACCATCCCGAACGAACTGATCCTCTCAAAGATCTCCAATACTGCCAAACCATTCAAACAATTGAACGGATCCATTATTTACAATTCTGTCAAAACAGGAAAGAGTGCGGCCATACGCATCTACCGGATGGACTACAGTACAGGCTGGTAAAGAATTGGCATGGAGCAGAGGGCAGAGAGTAGAGGGCAGAGGGCATATAAATTTAACAATTAGAAAAAGGATAGAAGCGAAAAGCAAACTCAATACAATTGAATTTAATAATTTACAGCATTGATTACAAACACTTTAATCTTTACAACATGAAAACAAGTAGAATTTTTACCATGGTAATCGGGATTTCCTGCTTTGCACTGATCATTGGTATGTCAGGTTGCAAATCCAAACAGGTAGTCCCAAAAGGAGAAGAAGCAGTAGAACTTCCTTGCAATGGTCCTGAATATTTCACCAAGAAAGGGATCATCAGGGCTACCGCAATGGGTGAAAGCTCAGACCAGATGCTGGCAAAGAAAAAAGCACAGGCCAACTCCCGCGAGCAACTTGCCGCGACACTCAATGTCACCATTAAGAGTTGCATCGACAACTACTACAGCTCCAAAGCCATCGACAATGTTGAACAGGCCAAAACCCGCTTCGAAGGTATGACCCGCCAGGTAGTAGACCAACAACTGTCCGGCGTAGCCACGATTTGCGAAAAATTCACCAAAACCAAGCAGAACACCTTCAAATGCTACATTGCACAGGAGCTGAACGGTGAAGAGGTTCTGGCAGGAATCCAGAAGAAAATCAGCGGTGATGAAAAATTGAGACTCGATTTTGAATACGAGAAATTCAAAAATGAGTTCAACAAAGAGATGGACAAAAACGCCAAATAATTACTTACCCAACATTTCCTATCATCCTAATCCGGCAAACTGATTCTGCTACAGAACAGTTTGCCGGTTAATCGCTTTTTGCAACCCTATCGTTCTCAAAATTCAAAATCTCGGATACCATGAAGAAAAATCGCTTTTTGATCCTGGTTCTGATGCTGGTCTGCACCTTCCCGGCAGGAGCCCAGACTTTCGAAGAATACCTCAAACAGCAGGAACAGCAATACAACTCCTATGTAAAGGAGCAGCAGGAAGGTATGCTGAAGCTACAGCAGGAATACAACGATTTTGTAAAAAAGCGAAACGAAGAGTTTGCACAATACCTGGAGAAGGGTTGGATCAAATACGAGGCGACAAAAGCCAACAAGCCGGCCGATGCCCCCAAACCCCCCGAACCCACCAAATATGAACCTCCCAAAACTGCCCCTGCGCCGGTAAAGGTGGTGGTCAAGGAGTTGCCGCCGATTGTTCCGCCCAAGGCAGAGCAAGAGCGTCCGCAACTGGTACCCATTCCGGACAAAACAGTCCGGCGACTGGAAGTACCCATTGATTTCTACGGACAAAACCTGATCATCAAAGCGGATCCCAAGCTGATAGATTTTACCCTGGGAAAACCCGGTCAGAATGAGGTGGCCCGATTCTGGAGGAAGATGACGGAGACCAATTACGGGGATCTCCTCCTGCAGATCAATCTCCTGAAAGAGCAGCTGAACCTGAACGACTGGGGAATGTATCAGCTGATCAACCAGTTTTCGGCCAGGATCTCACCCAAAAACGACAATACCAAAGTTCTCTACAACTGGTTCCTGATGACAGTTTCAGGCTTCAGAACCCGGTTGGCCTTTTCGGAATCCGCCAACAAATTGTACCTGCTGGCACCCTCTGTCAACAATGTCTTTGGGTGCCAATTTCTCAAATTCAATGACCAGGAGTACTACTTCATTGCCAATTTCGGGGAGGAGATTGGCTCTGTATTGACCTACGATGAAGAGTATGGGGATGCCAAGAAACGAATCAACCTGGCAGTTAGCAAACCGTTGAATTTCAAGGAAAAATACATCGGCAAAAAGTTGAAATTCTCTGGCGACTATCCAGAAATGGAGCTGAATGTACCTCAGAATGAGATGGCATTTTATGCCACCTATCCCCAAACCGATTTTGCAGTTTACATGGGAGCACCTGTGAATCCGGGAATCAGTGAGGCCATGTACAACTATTTCGAAAAGAACCTCAAAGGAAAGAACCAGGTGGAGGCCACCGCAGTACTGTTGGAATTTACCCAAAAAGCCTTCGCCTACAAGACAGACCAGGCCCAGTTTGGGTATGAAAAGTGGTTTTTCCCGGATGAACTCTTCTATTATCCCTTCTGCGATTGCGAAGACCGGTCCGCACTTTTTTCCTGGCTTGTCTACAACATCGGCAAGCTGGATGTGGTGGGAGTGCTCTTTCCCGGTCACATGAGTACCGCCGTACTTTTCCCTTCAGAGGTCCCTGGCGATTTTGTCTCCGCCAAGCAAAAACGATACACCATCTGCGACGGCACCTTTATTGGAGCACCCATCGGCAGATGCATGCCGCAATTTGTTGGAAAACCCGCCGAGATCATTCCGATGCCAGGCATAAGTAGCGCAGATTTGCTGGCTGAAAAAGTTTGGGAAAATGTGAACAAGCATGGAGGTTACCCGGGTGATGGAAGCAGCAGTGTCGCCGACGGACAGGGAAACCTGGTAGTGACAGGATGGTTCGACAAGGCATTTACACTGGGGAAGGCGCCGGTGAATCCCACCGGCGGGCGCGACCTCTTCGTTGCCTCTTTCAACCAGGAGACCAAAGTAAACTGGGTAAAAATCCTGGAAGGCAGCGGCGCTGAATATGTGACAGGTATCGTAAAGGATCCTGCGGGCAATTTTGTCCTCTCCGGAAACTTCTCGGGCAAATTCCAGGCAGACACCAAGACCATCCAAACCGAGAAACCCGACCAATCCTTGTTCCTCCTCTCCATGAAACCGGGTGGGGCCATCAACTGGCTCACGCCGGTATTCTTCGAGGAGACCAAAACCAGGGAAAACATCTACTACCAGGTACGGCTCGACACCAACGGAAAATTGCTCGGAACAGAATACATGCCACAGCAGAGTATGCTCTGGAAAAATTTACTGATGCTGGATGAAAAGAACAATCTGTTGGCCACCGGTGGTTTCAGCACCCTGCCTGGCATGATCAAAAGGACCTCAACCGTCAATGAAGCAGCCAATTATGATGTATCTGCACTACTCAAAGAGAAGAACGACAAGCTGATCCAGGCCGGTTGCGACAAAGGCGCCGCAGGATTGTTCGCTGCCTTTACCATGCTCTCCGACTTTGAATCCAAGCTATCCGGCAAATATGTCCAGGAAGCACTCGACAAATACAATCCAGCCTTCAAAAGCAAGAGTCCAAACATCTACAAGAGCTTTGGCATTGTGGAGTTTATCAAGAATGCCAATGGCATTATCACCCTCCGCACCGTCAACAACCAGTTCATGGAACTCGACAAGATGAAGGTAAGCAGTGATGCCAACATGAAGGTCATTCTTACTGCCGAGGGAGATGCCACGATCGAGTTTATTTCAGGTGCCAAGGTTGGAAAAGCCTTCATCTGGTTCCCGCTCAACAGCATCACGGTGATAAAGAAATCAGGAGATCTTATCTTCGATTATTCCAAAGACCACTCCAAAACCAGTTTGAACATCACAAAGGATATATTGTTCTAGCGGCAAAATCCTTCATAAAAAAAGCAGGCTGTCCCAAAAAGAGACAGTCTGCTTTTTTATGATAACTATGTTGAAAAACAATACTTACAATATCCTAATCCCCAAAGAGATGGTAAAAGTCTTGCCATCTTTGAAAACTGTATTCTTGATGTTTTCAATTGAGTTGTTCAGGGTAAAATCTGTCAATCCCCATTCATACCTAAGATTTACACTGAATATGAGCAAGTCAACCCCTGCACCCAGTTGCCAGGTCCAGGCACTTTTGTTGTCAAGTTCACTCTTCACATCTTCAATGGTGGCCTTTGGGGCAAAGCTGATCGCTGGACCGGTAATCAGGTGAAGGGAGGCAGCCTTGATATCAAGGAATTTAAACCCTGCCAAAAGTGGAACCTGAACGGCGCTGTATTTTGTGGTCTTTATGGTTGTTGTGGTCGAAGTTCCTGAAGTTGTGGTAAAGGAGGCCGTTGAATTTTTTGTCACAAAATTCACTTCAGGCTGGAAATAGAGATGCTTTCCACCCACTCTCATGAATGCACCATATTCGTATCCGGCTTTCGCATCTGCTTTTAGATCATCGATAGATTGTTTCAGGGTAAATTTTGATGAGTTCATACCTGCCTTCACTCCAAGGTCAAAAATTCCCCCAAACGAAACCACTGCCATACAAAGTAATACCAGTGTAAAAAGAGTTTTTTTCATAGCGTCAAAATTTAAGTATTAGGAATATTTTTACTTTACCACCTATTAAACAGGTGAGTAGATAAAGGTAAACAATATATTATCAATTATCAAATTATTGGCTCAATTTCTTGAATGGCAGTCCCTCTTAAAACTTCACACCCAATTGCCTCCACATTTTATTTTATCTTTAGAAAAAAAAGGGATCCCATCGAATGAAGATATTACTTGTTGTCAAAAATTTTGACTTTGGAGGAGCGGAGAACCATGTCTGTGAACTGGCCAATGAGTTGGTAGAAAATGGCGAACAGGTTTGGCTTTTCTCGGGTTCCGGCAGGCAGATAAAGCGGCTCTCCCCGAAAGTGGTCTACCTGCCGGCAAAGATTTCGGACTGGAACATGGTGCCCTTGTTATTCAGACTTCTGCTGCTTATCAGGAAGGAACAGATTGAACTCCTGCACGCCCATCAGCGTCTCCCCATCTGGCTGGCCACACTGGCCGGACTTTTTACCGGGACAAGAGTAGCCGGAACGGTTCACGGAACGGCCTCCCATGACATCCGAAGTGGCTTTGTAAAAAAATACCTCGATGGAATTATCGTGATCAGCAGGAATAGCTACGACATACATTCCCGTAACCCAAAACTAAGCAACAAACTCTACTTCCTGCCAAACTTTTTCAAGATTCCAGTAAGCCCTGAGTCCAAAAAAAACCTTTCCCCTGCCTTCAACCTTTTCTATGTGAGCAGGCAGGACCAAAGACATGCGAACCTGCTCACCGACATCATCCTGAATGTTTGGCCACGATTTCTGATGAAACACCCGGGATCGACCTTCCACCTGGTAGGTGATGGATGCGGCTCTGAAAAAATTGGCAGGATTCTTGGCAACCACCATGCTCCGCCCTGGGTCGACTCCATTGTTTGTGAGGGATATGTGGATGAAGTATCTTCCAGTTTGTCCAATGCCCACCTGGTAATGGGGGTAGGAAGGGTGGTCGGAGAGAGCCTTAGCATCGGTATTCCTGCCCTCTCCATCAAATGGAACCACCTTGGACCGATTGTCACCAGAGACAATTTCGAGGAACTCAGCTATTCCAACTTTGTCTCCCTGGAAGCCTCTCCACCTGTTCCCGATCGGTTGCTGGCAATCTTGGATGAATTTATGGACCATTCAGCTTACTACCGGGAGGAAGCCATTGCTTTGAGTGCTACTGTAGCCAAAAAATTTGATATCAGGAATGGTATTTTTCAAACCTTGGATGTATACCACCAACTTATTAACAGTTCAAAAGGTAGCACAAGTCATCACCCGCACTCCGCTCTGACGGAACCTCCCCTTTCTTAAAGATGCGCAGGGGTCTTGAGCCAATGAGCGAAAGCTGGCTTCCTTCCAGCTTCAGCATGGTCCCTTCGCGCAAACCAACGACCATAACTTCGGGATTGATCTCAATGAACTCCTCGATTCGCTGTTCACGGGTCTCGCCGCCATGCCCTTCCGGATTCTTATCGAGGTAATGCGGATTGATCTGAAAAGGAACGAGTCCGAGGCAGTCAAATCCTTTTGGGTCGATGATCGGCATATCGTTGGTGGTCCTCAAGGTGGGACAGGCTACATTGGAACCGGCACTCCAACCGACAAAGGGGATACCGGCCATTACACGCTGACGGATCAGCGGGAAGAGTCCCAAATCATTCATCTTGCGCACCAGTTGCCAGGTGTTTCCCCCGCCAATGACGATGGCATCAGCCGCCAGGATGGCCGCTTCCGGATCGTCAGATTTGTGAATACTTACCAGGGAGTGATTCAGGGCATGGAAGCGCTCCTGTACCTTTTCCTCGTAGGTATCGAAGGAGAAGGTAACCGCGGCATAGGGCACAAACAGGATTTTAAGCGGCTCATTTCCAAGGAATTTAGCTATCTCCGGCATCGGATAGCTCAGGTAGGGTTCTCCCGGCATGGTGGAGTTGCTGATCAACAAGAGTCTCATAATAAAAAGATTATTTAAAGCTAAATTACTACATATTTTGGAATGATTTCCAGAGATTCCACAGATAAACTACCTGATTTCACAAATGAGTCCCCTACTACCACAGATTACACAAATTATACGGATTAACAGAAAAGAGCGCACTCTGCTTATCCGTCCCACCTCTCCATCCCTTTTCTTCCTCTCGTCCTCACTTCCCTCCGTCATTTCTTCGTCTCCGTTTCTCCGTTTCAGTATTTCCCAACCATCTTCAAGTACGACCACACAGGCTCGCCCCTGCGCTCTCTCCGTCATTTCAGTCCCTCCGTCATTTCTCCGTCTCCGTTTCTCCGTTTCAATATTTCCCAACCATCTTCAAGTACGACCACACAGGCTCGCCCCTGCTCTCTCTCCGTCATTTTCGTCTCTCCGTCATTTCTCCGTCTCCGTTTCTCCGTTTCAATATTTCCCAATCATCTTGAAGTACGACCACACAGGCTCGCCCCTGCTCTCTCTCCGTCATTTCCGTCCCTCCGTCATTTTTCCGTCTCCGTTTCCCCGTTTCCCCGTTTCTCCGTTTCCCCGTTTCAATATTTCAACCATCTTCAAGTACGACCACACAGGCTCGCCCCTGCGCTCTCTCCGTCATTTCAGTCCCTCCGTCATTTCTCCGTCTCCGTTTCCCCGTTTCCCCGTCTCTTTCTTAACGTTTTTCCCCGAATTTTTATACATCTGGGTCTAAAAACTGTTAAAAATGTACCAAAATATCCTTTTTGTCGTAGAAAGAGGTGGAAAAGAGCCGATCGGAAATCGACTTTTATACATACATCTGGATAAATAAATATTTTTACCCCGGAAAAATTTTAACGGTATTTATGGGAAAAACATACAGTCCTGTCGGGATTAAAAAAATTCTGGTCGCCAACCGCGGTGAGATTGCAGTCCGGATCATGCGCTCCTGCCGGGAAATGGGAATCGAGACAGTAGCCGTATACAGCGATGCCGATCGCTCTTCGTTACATGTTCGCTATGCAACAGAAGCCTATCACATTGGTCCCAGCGCCTCTTCAGAGAGTTACCTCAGGATGGACAAAATACTGGATGTTGCCCGAAAATCGGGGGCTGATGCGATCCATCCCGGCTATGGATTTCTCTCTGAAAATTCACAATTTGCCAGAAAATGTACCGAAGCAGGCATTAAATTCATTGGTCCTTCCGCCGAATCCATCGAAGCCATGGGGGACAAAATCAGTGCCCGGAAAAGGATGATTGCAGCCGGTGTCCCTGTTGTCCCTGGCACCACCGAGAAGATTGCAGACGAGGAAGAGGCCATCCGCATCATTCTCGGCATCGGACTTCCTGTCATGATCAAAGCCTCTGCCGGAGGTGGTGGGAAAGGGATGCGACTGGTCAGGAAGGAAGAGGAGATCAAACCCGCCATCCGCAGCGCCAAATCAGAGGCCAAAACTGCATTCGGGGATGATCGGCTCTACATTGAGAAATACATCGAATCGCCCCACCACATCGAATTCCAGGTACTGGCCGACAGATACGGGGATGCCGTACACCTGTTTGAACGGGAGTGCTCGGTACAGCGCCGCCACCAAAAAGTGATCGAAGAGACCCCCTCCCCCATTATGACGCCGGAGGTCAGGGAGAAGATGGGTGCCTGTGCTGTTGCCGCTGCCAAGGCTGCCAACTACGAGGGGGCCGGAACCATCGAGTTCATCGTCGATGATGCATTGAACTTCTATTTTCTGGAAATGAATACCCGTCTGCAGGTGGAACACCCCATCACCGAAAGGGTGGTTGGAGTGGACCTCGTCAGGGAGCAGATCCGCGTGGCCGAGGGATTTCCGCTCCCCTTCAAACAGAAGGATCTTAAAATGAACGGTCACTCCATGGAGTGCCGGATTTATGCCGAAGATACCGACAACAATTTCATGCCCAATCCTGGTAAGATCACCCACATCACAGAGCCAATGGGACTGGGTGTCAGGTGCGACGGGTACATCCACGAGGGCTATACCATCCCGATTTACTATGATCCGATGATCAGCAAACTGATCATCTGGGGTCGCACCAGGGAAGAGGTGATTGAGCGGATGCGGCGTGCCTTGTACGAATACAAAATATCGGGTGTGAAGACCTCCATCAAATATCTGCTCAAGATTATGGAGACTCCCGATTTCAGAAATGGCACCTACAATACCCATTTTATCGAGAAAAATGAGGAGTTTCTCAACAGCAAAGTCAATTGTGACAAGCATTGTGAAGATATCGCCCTCATTGCTGCCTTCTTCGAACATGCCAGCCGACTGCAGGTGGTCAAAAAAATATCCCCCCACGAACGGGCACTGAGCAGCCTGAAAGGGTGGAAAAACCTTGGGCGCCGGGCAGGAATGCTGCGGCTCTGAAGAGCGGATGATGAGACTTGGGGACTAAGGGACCGGGAGACTAAGGGACCGGGAGACTAAGGGACTGGGAGACTGAGGGACTGGGAGACTGAGGGACTGGGAGACTGAGGGACTGGAATGGCGGCGAAACAGGGAAACAGGGAAACTGAGAAATAGAGAAAAAAGGGACGGTCCCTGAGCGAAGCCGAAGGCGGTTCGAAATACGTCAATACAGTTAAAAGTAAGTTCGGTCCCTGAGCGAAGCCGAAGGCGGTAATTTGTGGTAGAAGGGGGTTCATTGGTGAAATCAATTTGTTCATCTGATTAATCTAAAGCTAACCATCAAAAATATTAAGATACTATATATCAGTTATGTTGCAACTTGAATTAAAGTTAAATGACCGGAATGCCATCGTCAAGGAGATCCACCGCAAAGGAAACCTGGTGACAATCTCGGTAGACGACAAAATTTACGAAGTAGACATCGACAAGGTAAGCGGGGAGGAGTATTCCATTCTTAGTGAAGGAAAATCCTACAATGTAGAGGTGATCCGAACGGATGATCCAAAGGTTTACCGCGTGAATACCATCTATTTCGGGTTTGATGTCAGCGTGAATGATGCGGAAGCCCGCTACATGCAGAAGAGGAAAAAGGCAGACGGTGATGGCACCACAGATACCATCAAGTCTCCCATGCCCGGAAAGGTTGTAAAGGTATTGGTCCGCAAGGGCGATCATGTTGAAAAAGGCCAGACGGTGGTGGTTCTTTCTGCCATGAAAATGGAGAGTGAATACAAAGCCGGGTGCGATGGAGTGGTTTCCAAAGTGGCCGTCAAGGAGGGTGATACGGTCGATGGGAACCAACTGATGATCGTGATTGGTAAGGATGTTAAAAAGAAGTGATAAAATATTTAAAAAGGTATGACAGATAAGTTTAAAGAACTTGAAAAAAGAAATCTTGCAGCAGAGCTGGGAGGCGGCCAGGGTCGCATCGACAAGCAGCATGCTGCCGGAAGAAAGACTGCCAGGGAACGTATTTTCGACCTGGTAGATCACGATACTTTTGTGGAGTTCGACAAGTTTGTGGTGCACCGCAGCCACGACTTTGACATGGAAAAGAGCATCATCTCCGGCGATGGGGTGGTGACAGGCTATGGCAAGATTGATGGCAGGCTGGTCTACATCTTCGCTCAGGATTTCACAGTTTTCGGCGGAACGATGAGCCGGACCAATGCAGACAAGATCATCAAGATCATGGATTTGGCCATGAACATGGGTGCCCCTGTAATTGGTCTGAATGACTCGGGGGGAGCACGCATACAGGAAGGGGTGCAGAGCCTCGCCGGATATGCCGACATCTTCTACCGCAATGTGATGAGTTCGGGTGTGATACCGCAGATCTCTGCCATCCTTGGCCCCTGTGCCGGTGGCGCTGTCTACTCTCCTGCAATCACCGACTTTATTGTGATGGTGAAGGAGTCCAGTTACATGTTCGTTACCGGTCCGGATGTAGTCAAGGAGGTGACCCACGAAGAGGTGACCAAGGAGGAGCTGGGTGGCTCGGTGACCCACGGCAGCAAGAGTGGGGTCACCCACCTCACTGCCGATGACGACGAACATGCCATGCTGATGATCCGGGAGCTTTTCGGCTACCTGCCTTCCAACAACATGGAAGACCCGCCGTTTGTACCCAACCTCGACGACATCCACCGCGAGGAGCCGGAGCTGGACCAGCTGATACCGGATGATCCCAACAAGCCCTACGACATGCACGAACTGATCTCCCTGGTGGTCGACAACCGCAACTTCCTCGAGATACAGCCGGCCTATGCCCCCAATATCCTGATCGGCTTTGCCCGGATGGGCGGTCGCAGCGTGGGCATTGTGGCCAACCAACCCGCCTACCTGGCAGGAGTGCTCGACATCAACTCATCGGTAAAGGCCGCACGCTTCGTGCGTTTCTGCGATGCCTTCAACATCCCGTTGATCACCTTCGTGGATGTACCGGGGTTCCTGCCGGGAACCGTCCAGGAGTTTGGCGGCATCATCCGCCACGGGGCGAAACTTCTTTACGCATTCGCTGAAGCCACCGTTCCGAAGATTACCATGATCACCCGGAAGGCTTATGGGGGTGCCTACGATGTGATGAGCAGCAAGCACATTGGCGGCGACATCAACTACGCCTACCCATCCGCAGAGATTGCCGTGATGGGTGCTGATGGCGCCGTAAGGATCATCAACAAGGACAAGCTCGATCCTGAGCAGCGGGCTGCAGCAGTGGAAAACTACCGCGAAACCTTCTCCAACCCCTACAAGGCCGCGGAGTTGGGTTACATCGACGAGGTGATCCTGCCGCGACACACCCGAATCAAACTGATCCAGGCCCTCGAGATGGCCCAGAACAAGCACAAGACCAATCCGCTGAAAAAGCACGGAAATATACCATTGTAAAAAGAGCGGGGCTGAAATTTCAGTCCCGCTCTTTTTTTATTGAATCCAACAAAATCAAACGATTTTATTGGATTTTCACATTCATTTTTTTTATTTTTAAAGAATCATTCTGCTAAGAACGGATCATAAAAGCCATTAGTGCCATCCAGAAAAGCTGTTACCAATGAATGCATTCTTCCTCTATTTTAACGGGTTTACCATCTTCAACCTTGTTGTCCTTTTTACAATCCTATTCTTCAGAAAAGACAATTCCCTGGCCAATAAACTACTGGCCCTGGTAGTCATCAATCCCGGACTGAACTTCATCAACAATATTTTCATTCTTTCAGATCTGATATTTCAGTTTCCATTCGTCTATTTTTTCTTTCAGGGAACTGCCGTTCTTTATGCCCCCCTGGTGTTGGCTTACACCAATGTACTTACAGGCAGGAAGTTTAAATACATCACCCTCCTGAATTTCTTATCCCTGGGACTTGTATTGCTTGATCTCTTCTACTGCCTGCAGTTCTATCGGTTGCCATTCAACCTGCAGGTTGAATACCTGCAGGGGCTAACAAATGGCAACTATCCGGAGCAAATGATGATATACAGCAATCTGTTTGTACTGATCATGCTGGCCTATCTGGTAGTTGCCTTGCTTCAGATCCGGAAATATGCCAAGGTTGCAAACGATTTCTTTTCAGACACCGAACGGGTAAAACTGAAATACCTCCAGCATTTTGTCTGGCTGCTTGCCATCCTCAATATTTTGCTGACCATTGCCTACGCTACCTTTCAAACTCCGGTCGTAGAGTATTTTTTTATTCCGGTGATCATTAATACCATCTATGTCTACATCGTCTATTATGCCTTTTCGCAAAGTGCCATTCTCAGTCAGGAACAATTCTGCAACCTGATGGAAGATATCACCCAACTGGAAAAATACCATCAATACCAGGAGCCGCTTTGCAAGGAAAACAAGGCATTGCACCTAGAAATGGCCAGGGGAAATGGGAAATTCAAACTGGCAGAGATGGAGATGGAGGAGAATTACCGCAAAATATTGCAGTTGTTCGAAGAGCGCAAAATATTCCTCGATCCGGCCATCAACCTAACCAGGCTTTCCAACGAAATAAATGCTTGCTCACACAATATTTCCCTGACGATCAACACCCGTTTCCACAAGAATTTTTTTGAACTAATCAATTCGTACCGCATTGAAGAGGCCAAAATCCTCCTCTCCTCAGAGAGTTCGAAGCGAATGACGATAGAAGCCATTGGACTGCATGCCGGATTCAACACCAAATCTGCCTTCTACCGTGCCTTTAAAAAGCACACAGGACAGACTCCCACTGAATTTCTCCAGTTAAGCAAAAATTAGGAGCGAGCGGGCCATTTGCAGGAGTCCTTATTTGTCCTACTTTATGGAAAGGTGTACTAAAAAGCCATTTTCACAGAAAGTTTCCGCTGTATAATTACGTAAGTTTGAAAAAACAATCCTCACATTTTCAACCTTAAACCATTCATCATGAATCTTTCCAAGACGCTGGTTTTGCTCATGCTGGTCGGTGCAGTATTTTCCACCTATGCAGGTTCTCCATTGAAGGGACTATCCGGTAAGTCAGATTCCGACAAAAAATCTTTTATCAAGAAGGAAGTTGAACACAGTCCCTCGCACATTGCCAATGCCCAGCAGAACATCCATATGTCGATGAACAATCCAAAAAACGACCAGGCGTTGTACAAGGAAGTTAAGAAGATTGCTGTTTTAGGTATGTCTGTTGCGGTAGGTTTTGCGGATGGTGTAGCCGACCGGGAGGAGCAAGGATTGGCTGGAATTCCCTATGGCGATTACGATATTTTGGCAAACGGCATTCTGGAATCCATCTACAAGGGGATTGAATCGGAAGGATATCAGGTCGTAAAACTGGAAGATGTAATGAAAACTCCCTCTTATGCCTCTGTCAATTATGGAGAATGGGACGGAAAGTTGGGCAATTTCGGTAAAAACTGCTGGGTTACGACCCCATTGAAGTCAAAATGGATAGAACCCGATGCCATCAACAACATTTCCTCCGCTGGAAGTCTGATGACCCGCGGAGATGTCCGCAAGAAAAATGCATTGGAACGCAATGCACCACTTCAGAAGCTGGTACAGGAAGCAGGAGCCGATGCAGGTGTGGTGCTTACCTGCCGCATTTTGATCTACAAGGGGGAATACCAGTTAGGGTTTGGTGGTGACCGTCGTTCCTTCGTGATCGATATGATTCCTGCCAAGGGAGAATCCAGAATTGTTTGGTCTGCCTATTTTAAAAACTTCGTTGAACTGGATTTTAAATCCACCAAGACCGACACCAAGACCGGGGCATGGAAAAAGAGCTGGGGCTATGATTTGAATGCTGCCATCCCTGACCTGAAGGATGTCTTGTTTGAAGCGGCCAGCATCTCAGCCTATAAACTGAAACACGATCAGTCTGAATAATATAACCTCTCCTAAAAATCAATGCAAAAAGGGCTGGAAACCAGCCCTTTTTGCATTGATTTTTTTACCAGCCAATGAACCCGATCCCGATCGTAAATGGGTTCATCGCCGGACCGCGTCCCTCCCTGAAGAATTCGGTAAAGTAGTAGGTGCCGAAAAGGTTGACCCCCTTGTAGCCCAGACGTGCAGTGGCACCCGCGCGAAACGGACTGATGTTGAAGTCGTCGCGGTCCTTGTACTTGGTTCCGCCAACCTTCACCTTGGTGTGGGATCCCATCTTGAGTCCTCCGATGACCCCCGCCGACATCCACAGTCCGGATTTTCCGGCGTGGAGCTCCAGCAAAAGCGGTACCGTCAGATAGCCGGTCGACAATTTTGTCTTCGAGAGGTTTTGGTCGGTGATGGGAACCGGAACCACATAACCATCCTGATTTTTGAGGGTGAATTCGTTGCTGAAACGATAATCGTTGAAATTGAGTCCAAGTCCGGTTACAAAACCAAAATTGTTTTTGTGCTTCTGTAATCCGAAATCCAGTTTGAAAAGATTGATGTTCACCTCCAACGATTTGTTGTGGTTGATATCCATGTAGTTCGGTACAGGTTGCCCTGTATAATCCACATTGGCAAATGAGTTAACCCCCATTTCGAAGAAGGACCAGTGCCCTTTGAATTTCGGAGAATGGCCGGTCCAGTGCTTGTACTCCTCATCATCCAGTTTGTCGTACTTGATGGAAGAGCCATGCTTGCCTTCTGCAATTACAACAGCCTTACGCCCAACCCTTATCTTTACGGTATCCTTGTCGTTATCGTGGATGTCGATCGTGTTGTCGCCAATCTTCACATCCGTCTTGCGGCCATCCTCCACCACCGTAACCATATTTTTCCCCATGACGCGGACGCGGACGGTATCCTGCGCACGGGAACTTAACCCCAAAATCACCAAAATGCAGATAAGAAGATAAATTGTTTTCATGTTTTAATTGTTTGAGATGTTGTTTTATTCTAGTCGGAAGTCGGAAGTCCACACTCTCTCCGTCATTTTCCGTCTTTCCGTCCCTCCGTCATTTTCTCCTTAAGACGGATAGCCCCTCCCAAAAGTTACAGCGACCGGTTAACCGGGATGGAGACTGCCAGAAGCTGGGTATTGAAGGAGATGGTTCGAAGGCGGCCATCCTCCCCTTTTTTGCCGGTCAGGTTTTTGCCTGTTAATTTGGCCATGAACCTCAGACCAGCAATGACAACCTTGTTGCGACTGATCAGTTCATGATCATCCAGGGTACTCAACTCCTTTGCTTTGCCTTTAAGATAGTCGGAGATGGGCATTTCATGGTTGGTTAGAAGGGATTGTCCCTTTGCCTTCAAGGGTTCAAGTTCGTCGTTCAAGGTTAAGAACAAGGAAACCTCTGCTATTTTGGGCTGCATGGGATGGAGTACCTCCTGTGGTCGGTCAGGAAGCAGTGCCGCTTCTGCAACAAATATTTTTGCCTGATATTCGCTCTTCGGTGTTGCATTGCGCTTTTCGCCCTGTGCCCGATTCGAGGCAACCATCACGGGTGGATTGGCCTGTACCGCAGGGGATGTAGCCTTGTGTCCTTCCGGAAGCCTGACGGATAGTTCTGCCGCAGGATTCACTGCTGGCGCTACTCCCTTTTCCCGGGGATCATAAAGTAAAAAGGCCAGCAGTAAAACCGCAGCAGCAGCGGCGATTCTGCTGAAAATGCCGGTCAGGGTTGCTTTTTTCTTCAATTGCCCCTTGTGAGGAAAGAGGATGGTCGGATCTGACTTTAGCCTGCATTTGTAAAGCAATTGAGCCATATCACGGTGTTCCGGACTGGTGGCCAGCCATTGGTCCAGTTTCAGCTGCTCCTGCTCTTCCAGATCTCCCTCCATCGCAGCGATCAGCTGGTGTTCGAGGTAGGTCTCCTCTTCGAAGGGCGAACGCTTCAGCTGCTCCTTGTATGGATAGACCAACTTTTCATCGGAGGTGAGGAGCGGAACAAAAGCCTCCAGCTCTTCGGCAAGGTCGGGATGGTCCAGCACAAACAAACGCACCAGCTCCTCCTCCTCGGGTGTGAGCCGCTCCTCCAGGTAATCGAGGAACCATATTTCGTAATTTTCTCTGGTAATCATCATAATACGGCATCAATGGTTCCAATGTAATTTTTCAGGAAAATCCTGGAGCGGTAGATGTAGACTTTGACCTGTGCCTCGGAGAGACCTGTAATATCCCCGATTTCCCGGTAGGAATAACCCTCAAAATCCCGCAACAACAACACGGATTTCTGTACTTCGGAGAGTTGATTGATGGCCTGGTGCAGCACCTCCTGCAGGTCGCTGTATCCATGGTCGATGGCTCTATCCGGCAATTTGTGTGATTCGGTAAGGCTCTCCCTGCGGGATCTGCGGATTCCATCGATCATGGTATGGTGTGCGGTGGTAAACAACCAGGATTTGACCTTTAACGGATCTACATGGTCGCGGTGCAACCAAAGCTTTTCGTAGCAATCCTGCACAATGTCCCTGGCCGATGGCACGGCTCCTGTATTCTTCACGATATATCTGTAGAGGGCATCGGCCCAGCTGTCTACTGCACTGTTGTATTCGCCAATGGTCATTGTCGGTTACCGATTTTTAGAAATAAGACGATCAAGGGCGCCAAAAGTTACAATGGCACAAAATTTGTGTTAAAATCTGGCAGGACAAAGGAGTCAAAGGAAACCTTTTGCAGCCCAATGTCGTTCTTACAGAAGAGTTAAATATGCTGAAATTGCCTTAAATGGGATTAAAATTAACCGGGACAGCATCGGCAGTTTCTTTAATATCGTATTTTTGTCATTCAAGTTAAAATTCAAGTATATGAAGAGGTATCAATTGAACCGGATTTTGTTGTTGTTGATGGTCGTTGCCATTTTCGTACAATGCAGAAAAGAGGCGCTACTGCCAAAGACAGAGGATCCAACCGATCCTGACAGACCGGTTGTCATTCCGGAAGCACCGGAGGTGAACCATTTTGTCTGGTCGAGCATGCACGATTATTACCTTTGGAACGACAAAATTGCCAATCTGACCAATACCTACTATCAACCGCTTACCGCCACGAGTGCCAATTACAAACAGCACAAGGATAGTCTGAATGCTTTTCTAAACAAATACACCGACCCTGAGAAACTCTTCAATGGTTTGCTTTACCAATACAATGTGGTCGACAAATGGTCCTTTATCGTGAAAGACTATACCATCATCGACAACTGGATTGCCGGTATCTCCAAAACGATGGGGTATGATTTCAAATTGTACTACCTGAGCTCCTCCTCCGCTGATCTGATTGGCGTAGTCAGGTATGTACTGAAGGATTCGCCGGCAGACAAGGCAGGGATACAGCGTGGAGATATTTTTTACAAGGTAGACGGAGTGCAGTTGACTGATGCCAACTATACGGCCAATCTGGTCAACAAGGAGGCGTTTACCCTGACCTTCGGCAAATTGGTCAATGGGGTGGTGACACCAACCGGAAAAACCACGGCACTGACAGCTGTCGAACTGCAGGAAAACCCAGTCTATTTCAGCAAAGTGCTTACGGTCGGTACCAACAAGGTTGGCTACCTGGTTTACAATGGCTTTACTTCAGATTTTGATCTTCAGCTGAATACCGTATTTCAACAATTCAAGACAGCCGGGGTAAATAAACTGGTAATGGACCTGCGATACAACGGGGGAGGTTCCGTTCAGACAGCCATCTACCTTGCCAGCATGATCTACACCACAAATACCACCAAATTGTTTACAAAAAGCGTCTACAACGGAATCTTAACCCCCTACATCACCAGCACCTATGGGGATAGCTTTTTCAACAGCAATTTCGCAGATAAAATCTCGACTACGGTGTCGGGTACTACGACCAATACGCCGATCAATTCGCTGGGATTGTCCGATGTCTATTTCATTGTTTCCAAGGAATCTGCCTCAGCCAGCGAATTGCTGATCAATGGTTTAAAACCCTACATGAATGTCAAGGTGATCGGAAGCAACACCTACGGGAAATATGTTGCATCCCTGACCCTCAAGGATTACGACAGCAGCGACAAATTGGTAACCACCCACAAGTATGCCATGCAGCCCATTGTGGCCAAATATGCCAATTCATTGGGTGTTTCAGATTTTGTGGACGGGTTGACCCCGGATTACACCGCCAAGGAGGATGTAGGGAGCCTGCTGCCATTTGGGGATGAAAATGAAGCCATGCTGAAGAGTACCCTCGACGTGATCAAAGGATTAAAATCCCAGTCCCTCGTTGGAGCCAGCAGTCTGTCCAATGCCCGGGCTATCTTTGGATCCAGGGACAAGGTGCAGTTCTCCCGGGATATGTACATTGATCCACGGAAACTGGAGAAACGAACAAGGTAATTTTCGATTTTGGATTTTGGATTTTCAATTGACTGGACTCCGAAAAACTGTAATTAGTAATCCTGGATTCTAAGTCTGAGTTAATTTTTACAACGTTAGAACGATGTCCATTCCAAAATCGAAAATCCAAAATCCAAAATAGTTAACTCAACAATAAGTGGATGCATAAAAATCAGGATAGCAAGCAATTGAAGCTGGATGAGCGTTACCTCAAAATGGCCGCCATCTGGGCCGAGAATTCCTATTGCAAACGCAGGCAGGTCGGTGCTCTGCTGATCAAGAACAAGATGATCATCTCGGATGGTTACAACGGTACTCCCTCCGGGTTTGAAAATATCTGCGAAGATGATGACAATAAGACCAAGCCCTATGTCCTCCATGCCGAAGCCAACGCCATTACAAAAATCGCCAAGTCACACAACAGCAGTGATGGAGCGACCCTGTATGTAACCTCCTCCCCCTGCATCGAGTGTGCCAAACTGATCATTCAGGCAGGCATTGTCAGGGTCGTCTTCTCTGAACAATACCACATGAACGATGGCATTGAATTGCTGGAACGGGCAAAAATTGAGGTGGTACAGATTGTCAGATGAGTCCCTATGTTTGTAATTAGCATTTAGGCAAAAGATGCATAAGCCTATAGAGTATTATATTTGATTTTCGGATTAAACAATAAAACTCAAAGACTTATGCAGACACAAAGAACAGAATTAAATTTTGAAGGTCAAAATTTCTATGTAGGAATTGATGTTCATTTGAAGAGTTGGACTGTTTCTATTTTTACGGAAACATTGTCTCACAAAACGTTTACACAGCCTGCCAGTGCAGCAACTTTGTACAATTATTTGAATCGAAATTTTCCTGGCGGAGCCTATCATTCAGTTTATGAGGCTGGCTTCTCTGGGTTTAAGGCTCATTACAATTTAAAGGCAATGGGAATAGATAATATAATTGTCAATCCGGCAGATGTTCCAACAACACAAAAGGAACATTTGCAAAAAGATGATCCGACTGACAGCAGGAAACTTGCACGTTCATTGAGAAGTGGTGATTTGAGGCCCATATACGTACCAGATCCATTCACAATAGAAGATAGATCTTTGGTTCGGATGCGGTCAACATTGGTGAAGGATTTATCCAGAAATAAGCATAGGATAAAATCTTTTCTGTACTTCTATGGGATTGCTTATCCGCCAGAATTTGAGAAATCAGGCACCCATTGGTCCAAACGTTTTATGAAATGGCTCAATCAGGAAGTTGTCACAGAATATGAATCCGGCATGCAGGCGTTTAAAATTTTGATACGGGAAGTAGAGCAACAAAGGGCACATCTTCTGGAAGTCACTCGTCAGGTAAGGCTTTTGGCACTAAGTGAGAAGTATTTAAGAAACACTGCACTGTTGATGACTATTCCGGGTATTGGACTGATAACTGCCATTATTTTTTTGACAGGGATAGAAACAATAAAGCGGTTTGAAGATACCGATCATCTTGCCGGTTTTGTCGGTTTGGTCCCCAACCGTCATTCTTCAGGCGAAAAGGATAATGATGGTGAGATGACTTTCCGTGGTCAAGACGCATTAAAGAGTGCCTTGATTGAAAGCTCCTGGCTGGCTGCAAGACTTGATCCTGCCCTTATGATGAGTTATCACAGCTATATTAAGCGAATGGAGCCAAATCAGGCTATTACAAGAATCGCAAGAAAAGTATTGAATAGAATATATTACGTTCTTAAAAATGAAAGGGAATATGTTACGGGAGTTGTTAAATGAATCCTTAAAAACAATAGATATATCAAAGTGACCGCTATCGTCCCCATGCAGCCTTAGTCTGCTCGATGAGAATGCGGCACTTTAACTTATAGGAACTGAAAAGGGAAATGTAGCATTAATTTGTCTACTGATAGAAGGTTGTTTTTATAGGAAATTAATGATCATTTGCTGAGAACATTACCTTTGGGTTTTCTTAGCAATAAAAGGATACCTGCAAAAGAAAAAGGAAGACTTGAAAGCCTCCCTCCTTGCAGTATATCCGTAAAGAGTATTGCTGTCAGGTTGCTCCCCAGCAGTGCCTGTTTCCTCTTCGTCTTTACAAAAGACAAAGATAACTGGCACTGAATTATTGTTGTGGAAAATAACAGAATATTTTTTAATCAATAAATAGTACTCTGAAAATTTGGATTACAACATAGAAGGGGATGACGGAGGGACGGAGAGACGGAGAGACGGAGAGACGGGGAGACTGAGGGACTGAGGGACGGGGAGACTGAAATTGGGGGGAGAGACAAAAGTCACAGAACCGGGAAAGTTGGGGCAGGTAACATTAAGAACCATTTGCTGTAACTAAAACTGTGAAAACCGTACCAATATAAATCGAAGTAAAACACAAAGGATACAATTTGTTAGATGGAAAACAACAATAGAAAATTATCAACCTGGCTGCCACTGATACTGGCAGTAACGCTTATTTTCGGGGTTTGGTTGGGGATCAAACTGCAAAACCGCAAACTTTCTGCCATACTGCCTGCTCAGATAAACAGTAAAAGCAAGCTGGACAGGGTGATTGACCTGGTAGAAGGGAATTATGTGGATACTGTCAATACCGCAAAAATCATTGAGGATGTGATTCCTGAGGTATTGAAACAACTCGATCCGCACACCACCTACATCCCTGCCAAAGAGATGCAGGGGGTCACGGAAGAGATGACCGGTAATTTTGGCGGAATCGGGGTCCAGTTTTCGATTCAGAACGACACGGTCATGGTGATCGATGTTATCTCCGGAGGTCCCTCCCAGAAACTGGGCATTCGCGCCGGTGACAGGATCGTCAGGGTGGACGATTCCTCCATGGTCGGCAAAAGCATCAAGAATGAGACGGTATTCAAAAAGCTGCGCGGGCCCAAAGGCACCAAAGTGAGTGTGGGTGTATGGCGCAAAGGGTTACCTGATCTGCTTACTTTCAACATTACCCGCGGAGATATCCCTATCAACAGCATTGATGTCTCCTACATGCTCGACAATCAAACTGGCTACGTGAAAATAGGTAGGTTTGCAGAAAAGACCTATGAGGAGTTCATGGCTGCCATGGCAAAGCTGGACAATGGCGGTGCTGACAAGCTGATCATCGATCTCCGGGGAAATCCCGGTGGCTATCTGAGTGCCGTCATCCGAATGGTCAATGAACTGTTGGACAAGAATGAATTAATTGTCTATACTGCAGGCCGGACGCAACCGAAACGAGAGTTCAAGTCGGAGCAACGCGGCAAGTATTTTGGCAAAAAGGTGTTGATTCTTGTGGATGAATTTTCAGCTTCGGCCAGTGAGATATTTGCCGGAGCAGTGCAGGACAACGACCGGGGTACCATCCTGGGCAGGAGAACTTTTGGGAAAGGACTGGTTCAGGAACAGATCCCATTTTACGATGGTTCAGCCATACGGCTCACCGTTGCCAGGTATTACACCCCATCCGGGCGTTGTATTCAAAAATCATACACCAAAGGGACGGACGATTACTACGCAGACATCACCAGGCGTTTTACGCATGGAGAATTCGGACAGAAAGACAGTATCCATTTGACAGATACCGCAAAGTATTTTACAAGGTTGAAACGGGTGGTCTATGGAGGCGGAGGTATCATGCCCGACATCTTTGTACCGGCCGATACCACCGGAAACTCCACCTACCTTTTCAAGTTGATGCAAAAGGGGCTCGTCTACCAGTATGCCTTTGACTATGCAGACAAGCACCGTTCAGAGTTGTCGAATCTCAAGAGCGGAGCCGAGTTCATGAAGTTGCTGCGCAGCAGATCCATCTTCAATGATTTCCTGCAATATGCGGTAAAAAATGGCGTTCCTTCCAATGAGGAGGGGATCAGGCTTTCCGGTAATATCATAGAGACCCAGCTAATGGCTTACATCGCCCGGAACATCATTGGTGAAGAGGGATTCTATGTGGTCATCAGTACCATAGACAATACCCTGATTGAGGCTGTGAAAACGATCCACAGCAAAGATAAGTTGGTGAGTGTCGATTAAAGGCAAAAAAAAAGGATGAGCGAAACTCATCCTTTTTTTTTACTTTACCAAATTCTCCAGCTTCTGGTAGGCTTCATTGATTCCTGCCACATAATCTTTCTTACAAAGCTGGTAATACCCTTTTACCAGTTTGGGATTGTCCTTCCCATCCGGATTGTTGATTTTGTCAATGGTACTGTTGTGGAGCAATACGACTTCATCAATAACGGCCATCGCCTCCAGCTCCTTGCCATTGAAAGTCTGTACGAAATCGATGCAATCACCGATCATCTGTGAAGATAAAAATGCTACCTCCTTTTTTAGTTGCTTGATACTAGCCATAATGTAAATTGTATTGATTAAAAAAGTGATGATTTCTTTGGGGGACCCTTTTTCTTTTTGACCAGCTTTTCAGCCTCCAATTCTGCATCAACAATGATCTTTCTAAAAGTGAGCGGATTTGGTAAGGTCCAGTTATCCTGGCTATCCCAGTTGGAACGGACTTTGATGACTCCCAGGTAATAACAAACCTCTTCAGGTTCTATTTGATCATCCAGGCTTCCCGAATCCCACTTCCCATTGTTGTTCCGGTCGAAGACGGCCTTCATCAGGTACTTTTTAGGATCCAGGAAGGGGATGGTGACCACCTGGTCTTTGTCGATCCGAAGCTCCTTTACCGGTTTCTCCTCCTTTCCATTGTCCAGAATCTGAATCAGCGTAGGCCCCTTCACATTGCTGACAGAGAAAACAATTTTGCCGTAATGCTCCTCCTCCTGCGTTTTAAAATCAGTTTTGAAAGTCTTAGCATACAGTCCATAGATGGTTACCAGGGCGGTGGAATCTATCGTGAGTCTGTAATTGGAATCAAATGCCCAGGGATAAGAGACCCTGAACCTTCGTCCATTGGTCGAATCGGGCCTGATTCTCGGCTCAATTTCAACATAGGTGGTATCCTGCCTGACAAACAGTTTAACCTTTGTGCTATCGAAGGAGGCAATGGGCTCCGGTGATTCGACTGCAATATCCCGGTAGGGATCAAGAATGCTTCCCAGGTTGGAGGTAAGCTCCACGCTTTTGGGTTCCACCACTATTTTTTTCCGCTCCTTGTGTCTGTTTTTTTCTGATTTGTTTGCCAGTTCCTCGGGCAGGTAGAGCTTTACCGTATCTTTTGTGGTATAAAATGCCCCCAGGGAATCTTGCTGGAGGTAAGAGAGTTTGAGGGCCAGTGTGTCGCGCTTGTAAACCAGAGAATCTGTGATCCAAATCCTCAGTGTATCCGAATTCCTTGATTTCTCAATCAGGTTCCAGTTACCCTTCGGCTGGAAATTGAGCAACTCGACATTGAAAGTGTCGGCTGTAGAACCGGTAAATGTTAAATTTACAGCCTTTCGACTGATCCGTTCGTATTTGTCGAGGCTCAGGTCAAAGCCCTTCTCAAAGAAAAGTGAGAAATTGACCGGATCGGGGTAAAACCGGGTTTTCCCCAATACAACCAATGTATCTGAACCGCTTACCAGCGTATCCCGCTGTGGTTGAAATTCAGCAGTAGGTTTGATCCTTCCAGCCAGGAATGCGATGGAATCAACTCCTGCTGTGTATTTCAGGTTATTGTCGATGTCGCTCATAGCATACAATCTGAAGCTGTCTGCAGGCAAGTTTGAGATGGCAAAGAAACCCAAGGTATTGGTTTTACCTACGAAATCAGGCCGGGTTTTGTAGATCAGCGTGTCTGAATTTCCCCTGTAAAGCAGTACATAGCAGCCTTTCATGGGTTCGAGTGTAAAAGCATCCCGCACAAATCCTACGATCCTCAAGGAATCCAAAGTCGGACCGGTTGAAAATGCCAGTCGCAGATCCCTGTATTTGTTCTTTTCGTTGTTGTCAACAATGCCATCCTTGAAATCCAGGGAGTAAGTAGTGTTTGGAAGCAACTTTTCATTCAGATCGACGATAAAGGTCTTGCCCTTGGTCTTGAAAAGTGGTTTTTTTGTGGTGGGTGGAGAGACAATAAATTTATCGTTTAGTTCATCGGGAATGATAAATTCGTTGAAAGTAATCCGGATCTTGTTTTCCTTGTAGTTCAGCTGGTTTGGTGCAGGATCACTCTTCACAATTACCGGAGCGGATTTGTCCTTGGGCCCTCCTTTGGGCATTCCCATGTTGGCACAGGCATAGACCAGAATCAAAGGTATCCATACCAAAACAAAATTATGCCAAACCCTCTTTTCCACTGTTCGTTATATTTAAGTTGATCCTGGCCGCTGATTGGGTCGAAGCGGAAACTGGGCTATGCCCAAAATCCCCTGCACTAGCGCTACTTATTGATACCTGGAGTATTTTATAATCAACCGCATGGGCTTCGAACTCTTCGCCCCTTTCAGCACTACCCTGTAGGGAGATCCATGCCTATCGGAAGGAACCAGGAAGAAACTGGTTGTCTCAACCTCCCGTTTGATGATCTGTTCAAGGTGGCGTGTGATGTTAAAAGAATAACTGGCAGAGGTGGCATCATAATATCCGCCGTAGTAGGAGGAAGAGAGATTGCTGTCTTTGGGAAAAACCTCAGTACCGGTACTGTCCATAAATTTCAAGTACAAACTGTAGGGAATCTGGTAACGCCTGAAGTCGGATACCAGGGTGTCGGCAAAGAAGACCAGAGAGGCTTTGCTGATGACATACTGGGTCGAGTCCTTCCATTTGTTCAGGGAGGGAATATTGATTTTAACCTTGGTTCCACCGGTAGGCTGCACAAATACAAGCGTATCTTCAATCAACTCCTGGTTGAGATAAGGCCGGAAAATACTTTTGCTGTAGTCGTGAGAAAAGGCTGCAACATTTGCAGAATTGGAAGAGACATTGTACGAGAAGAAGAGTGAATCCTTCGTAGCCGTATGGTAATACAAACCGATCCCCGAGCCGGCTGCGCTCAGGCCAACCAGCGTACCTTTCCGCCCGGACGGGGCTGCTTCCACATAGAGTCCCTTGAAATATTTCAAAAACTCTTCGTTGGAAATCATTTTCAGCGAATCCAGTTTCAACAAGCGGTTGCCAAGTGCCGGATCCAGTTTAAAACGGATGTATTGTATGGTTGTATCAGTCTGCGCCGAATCGGTCCTGAATTTTGGAATAAAACTTGCGGAACCGATCGGGGAGGGAGCGGCAAGCGATTTCAGCTGAAAGGAGGACAAATACTTGGCTTCATAATCCATATCACCGGCCAATTCATACACTTTCAAGGTCTGTACTGTTGCCGTATCGCCATAAATCCTTTTATAGGAGAGCCTCAGCACCAGCGAATCAAGTTGGGAGGTAGGATCATAATCCGGGTTCGAGGCCAGACGGAACTGAGCGGCAAAACTGCCGTCTGTCCTGCCAAAAAGCGGATCATTAAAACTGCCTACGTAGTTGTAGGCCGGATGATCCACCCGGATCTTCTCGTCGGTAAAGGTAAATGACTGAATGGATAGAGAATCTGTATGGTTGCGGGAGTAAACGGAGTAACTTCCGGGGATCAGATTTTTTCCCAAACTTTCATCCCCGTAGTCGCAACCTGCCAACAGAAAAGAGACTATCATGAAGACCCATACAAGGGTTGGTGCGGCAATATATCGATTTTTCAATGGAATCAACTTTTAGTAAAAACGGCGCAAATTAAAAAATTTTATTGTAAAAATCGAAATAGGAATCGATGTAACCCTCTTTCGGCTGATAGTCGAGGTATTGCATTCCTGAAGCTTTGATGTGCTGCTCAATATTGGCATTGATTACTTCACTTCCTTTGATGACTGCATCAGAATTGGCGAGGGCCAGTTTGGTGTAATTCTCGAAAGTAGGCTCATTGATGATGGCAATGTCCTCCATATTGATCCCATCTTCCGAAATTTTCCTGGCCATCTCGTTGTTAAGCGGAGTATCGAACTGGTCATTGTAGACAGAATAAACGATCCTCGTATTGGCAAAAAGTGGATTGTCCTTGTAGGTCTTCTTGACAAACAGGGGGACCATTCCGGTAAACCAACCATGGCAATGGATGATATCCGGTGACCAACGGAGCTTGATCACCGTTTCGAGTACGCCACGGGCGAAGAAAATGGCCCGTTCGTCATTGTCATCAAACTCCACATTGTTTTCATCCCGAAGCGAATATTTCCGTTGAAAGTAATCCTCGTTGTCAATAAAATAGACTTGCATCCTGGCCGCCTGAATGGAGGCTACCTTTATGATCAGGGGGTGGTCGTTGTCGTTGATGATCAGATTCATACCTGACAATCGAATCACCTCGTGGAGCTGGTTCCTTCTTTCATTTACATTCCCGAAACGTGGCATGAAGGTACGGATCTCTTTCCCCCGTTCCTGTATCCCCTGCGGCAGATATCTTCCAATCTCAGCAATCTCTGATTCAGGCAGATAAGGTGTGATTTCCTGTGAGATAAATAGAACCTTCTTCTTTTCCATTTCTGTAACTTAAAATGTTTTGCAAAAATATATAAAATTTCCGCAACTTTCAACCATTTTCAGGAAGCCAATAGTTAAACTAAGTGAAAGCAGAAGAAGTGCCTAGAGTGCCTAGAGTGAACAAGAGTGCCTAAAGTACTTTTGAACTCCCGACTTTGAGTACTAAAACTTTAGGCACTTTAGGCACTTTAAATACTCTAGGCACTTTATTTTTCCTTAACTTTGCCCATTGATTTCAAGCTAAAAATGAAGCTTTTCAAAACAATTAAGCAGTTGCAGGAAGTACTTGGTGGGGATCGGTCCAACAAGCTCACTGTTGGTTTTGTGCCCACCATGGGAGCCTTGCACGAGGGTCACCTCTCGCTTGTACGAAGAGCCGGGGCTGAAAATGAAAGGGTTGTCGTTTCCATCTTTGTCAATCCTACCCAGTTTAACGACCCCAAAGACCTTAAGAATTACCCGAGAACACTGGACACAGACCTGACGCTGCTGGCCTCTTGTCCCTGCGATTATGTTTTCGCGCCTGAACCGGAAGAGATGTACCCCGAACCTGACCAACGAAAATTTGATTTTGGTTCTTTGGAACGTGTCATGGAAGGGAAATTCCGACCGGGTCATTTCAACGGGGTGGCACAAGTCGTCAGCAAATTGTTTGACATTGTATCCCCCGACCGTGCCTACTTTGGGAGAAAGGATTTCCAGCAATATTCGATCATCCTAAAAATGTGCCAGTTATTGCAGCTTGACACAGCAATCATTCCCTGCGATATCGTCAGGGAAGCGGATGGTCTGGCCATGAGCTCCCGAAACAGCCTGCTGACCAGGGAGCATCGTGCAGTGGCCCCACAGATCTACCTTATCCTCCAGGAGGCAATCCTTGATTCCGTCTCCTTCACACCCGCGGAGGTGGCGGAGAGGGTGGTTGGAAAAATCAATTCAGTTGGTTTGCTCCAGGCTGAATATTTTGAAATCGTCAATGAACATACCCTCGAACCTGTAAATTCCTGGGAAGAACCAGGTACAAAAGTGGGTTGCATTGCCGTTTTTGCCGGTGCCGTCCGGTTGATAGACAACGTAATTTTTGATAAATAACCCTTGTCAGATGTACATAGAAATTTGCAAGTCAAAAATACACAGAGTAACCGTAACCGGTGCTGATCTTCAGTACATTGGAAGCGTTACCATCGATGAAGAGCTGATGAACGCTGCCAATCTGATCGAGAATGAAAAGGTTCAGATTGTCAACATCAACAATGGAGAGCGGTTTGAAACCTATGTCATACGTGGCAAAAGAGCTTCTGGCGACATCATTCTGAATGGACCTGCAGCCCGCAAGGTAGCTGTTGGAGACGTAGTGATCATTGTATCCTATGCCACCATTGATTTTGAGGAGGCGAAATCCTTTGTTCCTTCCATTATTTTTCCGGATACTGAAACCAACAGGCTGATATAATACCAATTGGCTAAATCAAAAACATCTTTCGTTTGCCAGAATTGTGGCTATTCCTCTCCAAAATGGATCGGTCACTGCTCTTCTTGCGGCGAATGGAACACCTTCCAGGAAGAGCTCTCCCTTCCTGCCAAAAATTCAAATTCGGTATTGGCATCTGCCAGTAGTTCCAGACCTGTCACCCTCGATGAGATTGACCTGCTGGAGTTGCCCCGTATCGATACTGCCAACACGGAGTTCAACAGGGTACTGGGCGGTGGAATGGTGCCCGGCGGACTGATCCTGCTGGGGGGAGAGCCAGGTATCGGAAAATCCACGCTGGTGCTTCAGATTGCCTTACAATTGAAAAAGAGAAAGGTGCTCTACATCTCAGGAGAGGAGAGCCTTCAGCAATTGAAAATGCGGGCAGAGCGGCTGCAGGATGTGAATCCTTCCTGTCTTTTCCTGTGTGAAACGATTCTGGAATCGATCCTTCTGCACATTGACAGGGAGTCGCCTGACCTGGTAATCATAGATTCCATTCAAACGGTCAGCAGTGAAGCCATTGAATCTACTGCCGGCAGTGTCACGCAGATCCGGGAGTGCACCATCGCAGTCATGAAGCTGGCAAAGTCACGAAATATTGCGGTAATCCTGATCGGCCACATCAACAAGGAGGGAAGTCTTGCGGGACCCAAGGTCCTGGAACACATCGTAGATACTGTATTGCAGTTCGAGGGAGACAGAAACCACCTTTACAGGATCATCCGATCTGTCAAGAACAGATTTGGATCAACTTCAGAACTGGGTATCTATGAGATGCAACAATCCGGATTGAGAGAAGTGAGTAATCCTTCAGAGATGCTGCTCTCCTCACACAACGAAGGATTGAGCGGCACCTCCACTGCTGCTGCCATTGAGGGAATGCGCTCCTTTCTGATCGAAGTTCAGGCATTGGTAGGCTCCGCTGCATACGGTACACCCCAACGCTCGGCCACCGGGTTCGATCTTAGAAGAATGAACATGCTTTTGGCGGTTCTGGAGAAGAGGGCCGGGTTCAAACTGATGGTCAAAGATGTTTTTCTCAACATTGCTGGAGGTCTGCGTGTGGATGATCCGGCCATGGATCTATCTGTCATTTGTGCCATCCTCTCCTCCAACTTTGACCTGGCCATCGACAAAGGCATCGCCTTTTCGGGAGAGATTGGCTTAACCGGGGAGATCCGGCCGGTTGGAAGAGTAGAGCAACGCATTGCAGAGGCCCAGAAACTGGGATTTAAAGAGATCTACATCTCAAAATACAACAAGGGGGTGGACTTCTCCCGATTCGAAATAAAGATCCACCAGATCGAACGTGTGGAGAAACTGGTAAAATCGCTGTTTGGGAAAGGCAACTAAGGAAGGCTAAAGGCTAAAGTTAAAAGGCTAAAGTGGCGTTCGAGCTGAATTGATTGTGCTCCCAGGTAAAAAAAGACGCCGCAAATCAACATTGCGGCGTCCTTTACTTTATCCTTTTACCTTTATCCTTTATCCTTCTTTAGTACTCCCACAAATCTTGTTCATAGTTGAAAATGGCACTCTTGATCCGCTCAGATTCCTGGGATGCATATTCATAGGAGGCGTAGTCCAAAATGGCACGGTTGTCGTAAACGTTCTCCTCCTTGACGATGTACCCGTCGAAATGCCTCATCAGGAAAAGATCATCAAAGCTCAGGCTTCTTGCACCATTCAATGGATTAAGCGACTCATTCTTTGCCAGCAGTGGCCTTACATCCGGATACCAAACCCAAAACAGTTTTTTCCGTTGCAGGTCCTCCTGCTCCTTATCCTCATCCCGATAATACAAACGAATCGGACAAATACCCAATATTCGTACCTGCAAGGTAGATTTCTGTTTGTCGAAATACCACACCTCTTTAATAATTAACTGCTTAACTTCGTCTATGTGAATATCTTGCTGGATGGTTACCTCCTCCATCTGGCCAGTTTCAAAATTCCTCCTGTTGATCGTTTTACTTCCGGCACCAAATTGTGCTTTTACCTGATCGTAACTGATAGGTTTGGAAAACTCATTCTCATCCTGAATCGGGGCTTCAAAAGAGACAAAAACATTGTCTTTTATTCCCTTGAGAAGTACGTTGATCAAGCTATTTCTACCTTGTACCTCTTTGGTTGGAAAATAGAGATGCTGGTTCCTCTTTTCGCGAAGATCGATCATCCTCCATACGGTCTTTGACCAGGTGACATCTGCTTCTCTAACGCCAGGAAGCGATGCCGGTTTCCGCTCGATGGTGATTTTTTTAGCATATGCTCCACCGCTCCGGTCTTTGAACATCTCCTCAGCGCTTTGCCCCATCACGGTTCCAAAACAAAAGAAGCCAGTAAAAAATATCAGTAAGAAAAATACTTTTGTCTTCATTGCTTAATTAATTTTAAAGCTGATAGGTGGTAATGTCCTTGTAAATCCATCCTCTCCTTTTACGACAATGTTGTCGATGTTCAGACGATTCCCGCGACTCAATCCATTGAACATATCCTTCTGGTCTTTTGAGAAGCGTGCACCATTGGTTGCCTTTTCATATACAAATCCCCCTTTTGATGAGGAAACAACAAAAGAGAGTACCTGGAATTTCATCTCAAAATCAAAATCAGGAATCTCTGCATATACTCCCTCTTCAGCCACCAGTTCATTTCTGGAGATCAAACCTTCATATTTGCCAGCGACGGTAGCCACAGGATTAGGTACCTTTTTTACACGGAACTCAATTGATCCCATTGACTTGACAACTTTGTCCACAGTGGCAGAAACCGATATCAATGCTTTCACCCCAATTTTTTCAGGATAAGCCATGAATCCGTCGGCCGTTTTTTCAATGCGGCCATTGGTCATGGTTACTGAAATATCCCTTGAAGAGATTCCCGGCACCGAAATTGAAACCGGATTTGGCAATCCTGCATAGAGTACATTCATCCTGGTAGGTGAAACGGTCATGGAAGGTTTCGCTACCTGGTACTCCTGTTCAAAAGGATAGGGAATAATCACACCATTGGGATTCTTGAAATTAATCACCCCTTTCCATTTAAAGGTACCTTCGGCATTGGCGGTTGCCTTGTAGATCCCGGCATTTTCACCAGGCAGAATGGGAAGCTTGCTCCCATTGACTAGGATTTCAGGTACTGCGGTGGTATCTATCGCTGAAATAAAAACCCTTGCTTCGTAAACATCCCCTTGCAGAACATAACTCGATTTTGGAACCACTTGCGCCTTCAGTGCATTAAACTTGAAGGAGGAGGCATCTATTTGCGAATACAAATAGTTGATGGCATCCGACTCACTGTTACGGATGTCGCTTTGCATTTTCGACATGAGGGTAATGACGACCATCAACGGATAGCCTTCAAATTTACTAACCTCCCAAGATGGCTTGATTCCCGATGCTACTGTTGGATCATTGGTATCGAGGTATTTATGAATTGCCGAAATATTGGCTGTATCCGAAGGATCAAAAGTCTTCAGCAAAAACTCACGGTATTCATTGATTGCTGACTTGAGTTTCATTCCATTTCCCTTGGCAATCATCAACTCTCCCGATACGTTCAGATCCTCCTTGAGCAGAATGCTGTCCAGACGGCCATCAGGACCATCGGCCTTCTTTACCAGCATCTCCTTGAGACTTGTGATATAGTTGTACAAAGAATCCGTATGTTGTTTAATTGAATTAACCTGACGGTTGAGATCGCCTACCTTTTCAGGATTCTCCTGGGCTGCATTGTTGAATTCGGTATAAACACTTTCGTTTTTTTGGTTGAAATTCTCAATGGTACTCATAAAGCCATCGTTGACCAAAGAGAAGGCATCCAACACTTTCTTGTCCACGTTCAATGCCAACATCGCCGTCAACACGAGGTACATCAGCATGATCATCTTTTGCCGGGGCGTTTCCGGTGCGCCTATTGATCCCATGGGGTTGGAGGTTTATTAACGTTTGATACTCATTGCACCCAACATGTTGCCATAAACCTGATTCAATGCTTCCAGATTCTTGTTCATTAGCTCGGTTTGCTGCTGGTACTTTTTTGCCTCCTCCATGGTTTGGTTCACCATTTGCTGCAAACCTGCCTGGTCTGTGACACTTTTTGAAGAGGTATCGGCCAGTTTTTTAACATTTTGAAGGTGAAGCTCATAGGATGAGTTCAGCGAAGCAAGGTTGGAATTAAGCTTGGAAATCTCTCCGGAGTAGGATTTGGAATTCTCGGTAATGACCGAAAAGTCTTTGTGAACCGATTCGGTGAACTCTTTGTAGGAGGAGGATAGTTTCTCGCTGGTAGAGGTGAGCTGATGATTGATTTTTTTTGTTGATTCGGCGAAAGTATGCGCCATCTCCTTTGAAGAGCTGGAGATCAGTTGAGATGAGTGCTCGTAGCTCTCTATCAAACTCCCGAGTGACCGCTCTACCGAATGGGTCGCCTTGTTGTTGACTTCAGAAAAGGAGCTCAAGGACCTCGATGCATTTCCCAAATCTTTCACATACAACTCGGTAGCCAGGGTGGCACTTGAAATTTCAGAAAGACCTTTGGCGGTGTTGGTAAGATCCTGGATTCCATTTTTAAGTTTGGCCAACAATTCTGGAGAGATATCTGCCTTTTCGAACAAATCTCCCACACCGGAACCACTGCTTTTGGTATATCGTGCCGGGATATCTGATTTTTCCTCGTCCAATTCAGGATAGACTTTCGACCAGTCGAACTCTCTTGGAGGCACATACACAGGCTGAAATGCAGATATAATAAAAACAAATACCTCGATTGCCAGACCCGCACCCAACATCCATCCCAAATTCGGGACGTGATAAACTTTACACAATGCACCAAAAACTACAATAGCTGCTCCAAAACTAAAGATGAAATTTTGAAGCTTGGGTGATATCAATCCATGATCATTAGATTCCTCTTTATCCCTAAGTTTGTTTTCCTTTGAAATAGACATGAGTGGTGTTGTTATAAGTTATGTTTAAAAATCATCGCCAATGGAAGAGCGTACGCACCTGAAACCAACATATGATTTGGTCGTATCCTGGTATTCAAAAGTCCGGGTTCCAACCTGAATGTAAAAAGAGATGTCTTTCCAGGAACCTCCCCTGATCACTTTCCGTTTCATCGTAGGCGGATCATCTGACACTGCATTGTATTCAAAGTTGGGATTCATGTCGTGCATAAAATTGTAGGTCGACTCATCGTAGGCAGTGATGGTCCATTCCGCCACATTTCCAGCCATGTCATACAAGCCATAACCGTTGGGCTCGTAAGTGGCCACCTTGATGGAGGCTTTTCCACCATCATCGCTATAATTCCCGCGCATGGGTTTAAAGTTTGCCAGAAAGCATCCTGTTTTTGAGCGGGTATAATACCCTCCCCAGGGATACATCGAATTATCCAGACCGCCCCTGGCCGCAAGCTCCCACTCCGCTTCAGAAGGCAAGCGATAATCCTGTACCGAATAATCTCCCTTGTCGGAGAGACTCTTGTTCTTGAAGTTGGTTCTCCACATGCAGAAGGCCTTTGCCTGTTTCCAACTGACACCGACCACGGGATAGTCATCGAAACCAGGATGGGAGAAATACATTTTGGCCCAGGGTTCATTGAAGGCGTAGGTAAAATCACGGATCCACACCAGTGTATCCGGATAAATATTGACCATGTCGCTCATCACAAAATTTGTCCTGTTCTGAATGGGGGCAATCTTTCCGTTGAGATCAACTATGTTTCCGGTATAACTCTGCTTGGAATAGTCGTAGGCATTTTCACGGCGCGCCGCCTGCTGAAGGTCTACCCAATAATAATTGTAGTTCAGCTTCCTTACATCCAACTCCTTTTTACCGAAAATCCGATCTGCCTGATCGTAATACAGCTGTTCCAAATCCGGTATGTAATCCACATCCCTCCAGTTGAGCTTTACTCCCCAATCCAGGATCGGTGGATTGATGGGATCCCCTTTACGGGTAGTGGTTGGCTTGAATTCGGGAAATTTTTGAGACAACAAATCCCTGGCAATTGAATCACGCACCCAATAAACAAACTGACGGTACTCATTGTTGGTAATTTCTGTATCGTCCATCCAGAATGTAGCCAGGTCAACGGTACGCGAGGGAGTTGGTGTACCGGTAATGTCCTGGTCAGAAGCTCCCATGTTGAAACTACGGCCAGGAATCAATACCATTCCCTGGGGGGTAGGTTCAAGGTATTTACCCCTTTTCTGAACACCAACCAATTCACCATTCCCGCCATTGTGACATCCCGAAACCAGCAGCATTACTGCCAGGCCGCCATAAGCAAACAATCGTTTTATCATTCGACTCATATCTTGTGAACCACTATTTTTTCATTCCAAAGTTATAAAAACCTTACACTTTTGGTTTTTTGACCTCTATTTTTATTTAACAGAACAGCATACGACACAAAAAGTTCATGAGAACCAGTATTATAGCTCGATATTACAGAGGTATTCAGATCGTAAGAATACCCTATTTTCAATCCGTTTAGCATCTCAAAGCCCAAAAAAACCACTACCGCGTCTTTGATCCTGTACCCGATGCCACCCCAAAATCTCTTATTGTAACGCAGTAAAAGATCAAGATCTACCTGAGAAGTGCTACCATCACTCTTCACAAAGAACGAAGGTTGGACAAGAAAACGGTCATCCGCCATCTCTTTGTTGTATCCCCCGGTTAGGTAATAATGTCTTCTCAGCGAATAGTGTCCAGTCTCTTCAAAATCAAACGATGGTTGATTCAGATGGGTGGATGAAATCGCAAGATAATACTTTTGATGTCTGTAAAATAGTCCTGCCCCAAAATCTGTCAAAACTCCGTTCACCTCCTGTTTTGGCAACGACGGATCCGAGCCGTCAACCAAATCTCCGCCGGGAGTTGCCGTCCAGCCGGGAGTGAGGTTTTTGTTCATCATTCCTGCTGAAAATCCGCATCCCAGATGGCCTGACCCAAGTTTGAACCGGTAAGCATAGTTTATGCCAAAGGTGACATTGCTTTCATATCCTATGGCATCCTTCACTACCGTGAAACCCAATCCATCACGATCACCTATCAATTTAAGCGCCCCATCCGTCTGGAATACAGAGGTCACAGGCGCCCCCGGAAACCCAACCCACTGTTGCCTGTTGAGCAACATCAGGTTGATCTCTCCTGAATTACCAGCAAACCCCGGATTTACCATCAAATGGTTGAACATGTGCTGACTTACCTGTGGATCCTGCTGGCCATTCGCGGTAAAAGTACATATATTTAGTAAAACCAGCAAAACCAGACTAATTTTCATCTGCCGGAATTCATTCTTCAAAAATTTTGAAAAATATTGACGTTTTCGGATGAGCGCAGCCTTCAAGCTGCCACCGTCATTCACCGGAGCCAGATGGTATAGGGGCTTCATTCAGCAACTCCTGTTAAAAGAGGTCCACCACCGATCGGGAATCTCGTTCTTGCATGCAAGGCGGTAATCCCTTTTTGAACAAGGGATCCTGTGAGGGAAGAATTCGCAATCCGGAGAGGGCACCTCCATCCACCATCTTTTGGATACCGGATGCTTGAGGAAAGTGACAGGTTCAGGAATTCCCTCAATTGGAACGATGAAATGCAAAAAATCAATAGCCTCATCCTGAGGGATGTCATCGATTCTTCTGGATCTGCCATTGAGGAAATACCAACAAATTTGGGCCGCCATCATGGCTCCAATCCCTTCAGGATCCCTACCGGGAGTGTAGCCAAAAAGTGCAAACCAACCCGGGCTGGTTGAAATTCCCGAATACCAGGCCAACTGGCATGCCTCTTCCCCGGTAAGACCATTGGGGGATACCCTGGTTTGACCAGGGGCTTCGCAAAGCTTGAGAGAACCAAAATCAAAGCTTACCAAATCGCTCTCCCGCAGAAAGGGTTCCATCTCCTCCAGACCATTTCTCAACTCCCCCAGGGTCAAGAGGGATCCTTTGAACTCCGCAGCAAAGGTTTCCCTGGAGTCGGGTGCAACAAAGAACGACTGCACACCCATGGCATTGACAATTGTTTCAGTGGAGAGGTTGTGGAGGAAGAGGTCATCTGCCGGACTGTCATCCAGCGAAAGATTGTCAAGGCGATCATCCACCAGCGTCAATACGGTCTCTTTCTTTTCCATGCCTTCCAGCAGTGGAACGGTATAACTCTGGTTGCCCCCCAGTATCAACAAAGGAACACCGAGTGCTGACAACTCCTCAGCCACCACACGTACAGCAGCGAAAGTATCACTCACTTCCGTACCTGTTTTGATATTTCCAAGGTCCACCAACCGGAAAGGAGCCGAAAACCCGGTAAGCCTGTATAACTTCTCACGAATGGCATCGGGTGAAGCACCGTAGGAGTAGGCGGAGGAGAGCCTGTCATCAGCAATTCCCACAATGGCAACATCCGGGAGATCAGATTCATCCCAAACTGAATTTTTTAGCGCAGTACCCAGACTGTCCTGATCTCCAATGAATTTTTTAACTACCGGTAACGATCTCACTGGGGTAATAAGCTCCTTCAACATGTGTTCTGGTTTTACCGACAATATAAAAAACTTTCAGCAATATTACTCCCTTGGGCAATAATTTCTATTTGGACTTTTTCTGTTTGGGCTTTTTATACTCAGCATCCACCACCTCCTTGCAAACCGGATAGGTGAGCTGCTCCAGGGTAATCCCTTTTTTGAGCTTGATATTTTGTTTCTTGTAGGAGATGTAGGGGCCCCATCTCCCCTGCAATACCTTGATTTCAGGATCCTCATTAAAACTCTTCAACAGCGAGTTTGAGATCTTTTCCCGCCGTTCTACGATCAGTTCAATGGCCCTGCCAATCACCACGGTATAAGGGTCATCTACCCCCTTTTTCAGGGAGGCAAAATTGGAATCATGTTTTACATATGGACCAAATTTCCCAATTCCGACCGTCACCTTCTTGCCTTCAAACTCTCCTAGTTCCCGGGGAAGGTCAAACAGTTTCAACCCCTGCTCAAGTGTTATGGTCTCAATACTTTGTCCTTGTTGGAGACTGGCAAAAACAGGTTTTTCACTTCCATCTTCGGACGTCTCACCCAACTGTATAAAGGGACCAAACCGACCAATTTTTGCCGTCACATTTTTGCCGGATGCAGGATCCACTCCCAAAAGCCGCTCTCCCCTGGCACGCTCTGAATTCGCAAGGGCATCTACGATCTGGCGGTGGAATGGAAGATAAAAATCATCGATCATCTCCTGCCATACCAGCACCCCTTCCGCGATCTCATCAAACTGCTTCTCCACAGAGGCAGTAAAATTGAAATCGACAATCGGTTCGAAATGCTTCATCAGAAAATCATTGACGACCAATCCGATATCAGTGGGAAAAAGTTTGGACTTTTCAGTACCAGCAACTTCTGTTTTCACTTCATGTTTGATACTCCCTGCTCTCAAAACCATTTTGACATATTGCCTTTCAGTTCCCGGACGGTCCTCCTTGACCACATAATCTCTTTGCTGAATGGTGGTAATGGTCGGTGCGTAGGTAGAAGGCCGGCCAATGCCCAGCTCTTCCAGTTTCTTGACCAGGCTTGCCTCTGTGTAACGTGGCGGTTTTAATGTAAAACGCTGCAATGCCATGATCGATTCAGGTTCCAGTTTCTGATGCACGGCCAGAGGGGGAAGCAATCCCTTCTCTTCATCCGTGAGATTTTCATCATCACTTGATTCAAGGTAAACACCCAGGAAACCATCAAATTTAAGCACTTCGCCCGTGGCCAGAAAACGCTCAGTCGCATTGGAAACTTTGATGGTTACATTGGTACGCTCCAATTCCGCATCAGCCATCTGGGAGGCCAGTGTCCTTTTCCAGATCAGGCTGTACAATTTCTGTTCCTGGGCCGATCCATCGACCTCCTCTTCAAAAAAATTGGTAGGACGTATGGCCTCATGTGCCTCCTGGGCACCTTTGGCATTTGTTTTGTAATGTCGTATCTTAAGGTATTCTTCTCCGTAGGTCTCAATGATCTTCTTTTTGGCACCATTCAGTGCCGACTGCGAAAGATTGGTTGAATCTGTACGCATGTAGGTAATCTTACCGGCTTCATAAAGACGCTGTGCCACAGACATGGTAAGTGAAACAGGGAATCCCATCTTCCTGCTGGCCTCCTGTTGAAGGGTAGAGGTGGTGAAAGGAGGTGCCGGAGATTTCTTGGCAGGTTTGGTCACGATGTCCCCAATCACAAACTCAGCCTTGCTGCATTTCTGAAGAAAGCTGGACGCTTCCCCCTCCTTTTCAAACCGCTCAGAACATTCTGCTTTGAGCAAAGTAAGCTTACCGGATTTCTCTGGCACAACAAAAAGTGCAGTCACCTTAAAATAGGGAACCGAATCTGTACTGGTAATCTCCCGCTCCCTTTCAACGATCAACCGAACCGCTACCGACTGAACACGGCCAGCGGAGAGGGAGGGTTTAACCTTTTTCCACAATACCGGGGAGATCTCAAAACCAACAAGACGGTCCAAAATTCTCCGAGCCTGCTGCGCATCCACCAGATTTTTGTCCAGGTGACGGGGATTTGCGATCGCATGCTGGATGGCATCCTTTGTAATTTCATGGAAAACAATCCGTTTGGTCGTATCGGGATTCAACTTCAAAACCTCCATCAGGTGCCAGGCAATTGCCTCTCCTTCACGGTCCTCGTCCGAGGCGATCCAGATGGTTTTGGCAGTTTTGGCCACTTTTTTCAAATCGGCTACCACCTTTTTCTTGTCTTCCGAAACAATGTAGTTGGGTTGATACCGGTTGTTGAGGTCTACGCCAAAATCCTTCTTGTCCAGATCGCGGATGTGACCGAAACTGGATTTGACAAGATAATCTTTGCCCAAAAATTTCTCAATAGTTTTTGCCTTGGCAGGAGACTCAACGATAACCAGATTTTCTTCCATAATGCGAACATAAATGACCAGTGACTTTTTAAAAACTTTGCAAAGTAACGAAAATCAAAACCTAACTTCCAAGTATTTAAATCATTTAATGTTCAACAAAGTCTGTTAGCCCTGTTGTAAATGGGTGAAAACAATTGGAGAATTGGTTCTTGACCTCCTCATTATTCACAAGTTAAGGAAATTTTAGGAGATTTCAAAATTGCACTAGAATTCGATCATTATGCCAATGGTGGGTAAAATCGTCCCTGAGGTAGAGGCAATGGTCTTGAGCAAATACCTTGAGGCATCGTTGGGATCCGTCTGCGGCTTCCCATCGTTATCGGTTTGAAGCAAGAGGGTTGGCGGATTGTCATACTGGAAATTGTAGGCGTTCTGTACGTCGAAATAGAACATCATGGACCAGTTTTTGTAATAGTATGCCTTATCTATCCGAAGATCCAATTGCTGAAATGCGCCAAGACGCTCCTTGTTGAATTTGCCGTAATCGAGATATCCCCTGCCCTGCGCATCCCAGGCCGTTTTAATAGAAGATTTATCCATGTCCCAGGGAGTGTAGGGTGAACCTCCAATAAACCTCCATTTGAAACCCAAATCCCAATTCCTTTTAAGGGAACGTGTAGCCGTTACTGTGAAAAGGTGGCGGTTGTCCCACGCTGAGGGGATATACTCACCCCTGATATCCGTAAATTCACTCCTCACATAGGTATAAGTCATGACACCCTTAAACCCAAAAAGATCTTTGTAACGGGCCAAAATCTCTGCCCCGTATGCGCGGCCTTTGCTGGATGAGGTTACCTCTTCATTCCCGAAAACTTCAAAATCGGCACCCTTGCTGGCAAGCGAAACGGAATCCCTTACCGAAAAAGGGTAATGGTCATATCCCTTGTAAAACCCCTCCAGCGACAATTGGGTGGTACTGTTTGGACGGAAATCGATTCCCGCCACCAGGTGGTTGGCTCCGATCATCTGCACCCCATTCTCCTTGTTTACCAACACCCCTGTGCTGTTGCGGAAACCCAAGGTGGTGTAGGCAGGTAGTTGCCTGTATCTTCCGGCATTGACGTTCAGGGAGGTTCTTCCTCCCAACTGGTAACTGGCAGAGGCCCTCGGCGAAAGATTGCTCAGTGGATTGGCCATTTTTGAGGAGAAGCTGTTTCCATCGCCTCTCAGGCCCAGCGACAACTTCAGTCGCTGGTCAAATACCTCCCTCGAAACCTGACCAAAAAAACCGTATTTAACAAAATCAAGGTTCGACAAATATTGGAATGGCTGAGCATTCCCGTTTGCATAGACTTCCTGGTAAGTATTGTTGTAATACTTTGCATATTGAAGATCAGCTCCATAGGTAATTTTGTATTTGGTTTTGGAAAGGTAGTAGTGTTCAAACCTGAATTTAGATTCACTTTCACGGGAGTCATAATCCAGAATAAGGTTGGCTGGATCCTTGATGTTATCCTGGTACTTGATTTGCTGGTTGTTGAGCGTATTGTGGCTTACAACATAGGTATTGTAACCGGAGGCATTGTAATGTTTCAATACGACGCCAAGGGTGTAATTCCATTGATTGTTTTCGGGAAGATAACTCAGAATAAAGCGTTGCTCCTCTGTCTCATTGGCTTCAAGGTTGAGCTCTGAATTGTCCAATGCGCCCAACCCGATGAAGGAAAGTTCTGTCTTGTCATTGATCTTCGTTTTAACTTTAAATTGAAAATCGTTGTAAGTCGGCAGGAAGGGAAGCTTCAGTGCACTAAACAAAAGTTGCAGGTAAGACCTTCTGACTGATGCAAGATAGGTTGTATTGGATGAAAGCGGCCCCTCAGAGGAGAAGGCTAGGTCCGAAGCCCCGATGGTGGCCCTGAACTTTGGCTTTTCGGTGTTGGCATTCTTCTGGGTAAATTCGAGTACAGAACTCATTGCGTTGCCACGGGCAGAAGGGAAAGCACCGGAGAAGAAATTCACCTCCCTTACAAAATCGACATTGATGATCCCGGCAGGTCCGCCAGAAGCACCCTGGGTCGCAAAGTGGTTCAGATTAGGAATCTCAACCCCGTCGAGGTAGAATTTGTTTTCACTCGGACCACCCCCCCGGACAATCACATCATTTCTGAACGATGCAGCAGAGGAGACTCCCGGAAAAGATTGTATCACCTTGGTGATGTCGCGGTTTCCGCCTGGATTTTTTTCAATTTCGTCAATCCCAATGGTGCGCAGGGAAGTTGGACTCTCCTCCCTTTTGGGGAAGAAATTGGGACGAACAACGATCTCATCCAGCTGAACATCATCCTCCTCCAGGGGAATGTTGATGGTGGCACCAGCTGCCAGGGTAATCCTGAATGTCTCAGAGATATAGGTTTTGAAACCGATGGCCGATACCTTTAACTGGTAAAATCCGGGAGCCACATCCTTCAAAAGGAAGTTCCCTTCCAAATCACTGTTGGTGCCATTTACCGTATTTTGGATGACCACTGTGGCAAACTCAACAGGTTCATTGTTTTTGGCATTGTAAATCCTTCCCTTGATGGTAGCAGCCGGCTTCTGGGCCGAAACAGAGACCACAAAAAACAAGGAAAGCAGGAGCATATAATTTTTCATACTTGTATCTAATTGCATTACTTCCACTTGAACGGTCGGAAGTACAAAAAGGTAACAGTAAGAAAATTTATTTTACGATTTTTAACGCTTTAAAAATGTCATGCAACTCGATTGCAATGCATGAACCGTATGCATTCTACAACAAAGCCCCGATGAAAAGGGTGTATCTGTAACCTCCCGGCTATGCATAGAAAGAATATAAATTATATCTTTATCCATCCGCAATTTGTTTTACCAAGCATCAACCTTTAATTTTGGACGATGTTAAAATGGAGTATTCTTCAATATTAATTAATACAAGTTTTTATGAGCAGTTTCATGAGCGCCTCCATCGGGCGTAAATTATTAATGAGCATCACGGGTCTCTTTCTGATCTCATTTCTCTGCATCCACCTCACTTTGAACCTGTTTTTGACGTTCGATGATTCCGGAAATCTATTCAACCTTGCTGCCCATTTTATGGCAACAAATCCATTGATCAAAATCATGGAGCCAGTGCTTGCAGTTGGATTTGTGGTCCACATCATCTGGTCGGCCTGGATCACCCTCGAAAACATGCGTGCCCGGCCCCAAAAGTATGCGTACGGCGACCAGTTGCTAAGCTGGTGGGCTCCTGCCAAGAACATGTTTATTTTGGGGGCAATGGTATTGGTTTTCCTGGTAATACACCTGGTCAATTTCTGGATCAAGATGAAATTTACGGGTGATCCATTGCTAACCAGTGTCAATGTGGGCGGTGTGGAGATGCACAATGCCTATGCCCTGGTAAGCAACCTGTTTATGAATCCGCTGTACAATGTACTTTACATGATCGGTGGCATTCTGGTTGGTCTGCACATCAGTCATGGTTTCTGGAGTGCATTCCAGACCATCGGCTTCAGTAACCAGATCTGGCTGAAAAGGCTGAAATTTTTGGCAGTCGCCATCGGGGTTGTATTTGCCGCAGGATTTGCCTACATACCCATTTACTTCATGATCAAATTCTAAAATGAAATTCAAAGTTTCCAAGATATGAGCGACCTGAATTCAAAAATACCATCCGGACCTATTGCCGAAAAATGGTCAAACCACAAGGCAAAGATCAAAGTTGTCAGTCCGGCCAACAAGCGCAAATTGGATGTAATTGTAGTAGGCACAGGTTTGGCCGGTGCATCTGCAGCAGCTTCCCTTGCGGAACTGGGTTACAATGTAACGGCATTCTGTTACCAGGATAGTCCCAGAAGGGCACACTCCATCGCTGCCCAGGGTGGCATCAATGCGGCCAAGAATTACCAGAACGACAACGATTCTGTCTACCGATTATTTTATGACACCATCAAGGGTGGCGACTACCGTGCACGCGAAGCCAACGTTCACCGTTTGGCAGAGGTCTCTCCCAACATCATCGACCAATGTGTGGCACAAGGTGTTCCGTTTGCCCGCGAATACGGTGGAACATTGTCCAACCGGTCTTTTGGGGGAGTACTGGTCAGCCGTACTTTTTACGCCCGCGGTCAGACAGGCCAACAGTTGTTGCTGGGAGCCTATTCGGCTTTGAACCGGCAAATCAATGAGGGGACTGTAAAAATGCACACCCGTCACGAAATGATGGACGTCGTAGTGGTCGACGGAAAAGCGCGTGGCATCATCGCACGGGACATGGTAACCGGCGAGGTGAAGCGGTTTGGTGCCCATGCAGTGGTTCTGGCAACCGGAGGATACGGAAATGTTTTCTTTCTCTCTACCAACGCGATGGGTTGCAATGCCTCCGCATCATGGGTAGCCTACAAGAAGGGGGCCTATTTCGCCAATCCCTGTTACGTACAGATTCACCCCACCTGCATCCCAGTTCACGGATCGCAGCAATCCAAACTTACGCTGATGTCGGAGTCTTTGCGCAACGATGGCCGTGTTTGGGTACCCCGGAAAAAGGAGGACGCAGCGAAACTGAGAAAAGGAGAGATCAAACCCAATGATATTGTTGATGAGGATCGCGACTTTTACCTGGAGCGCAGGTATCCTTCCTATGGAAACCTCGTCCCGCGTGATGTGGCATCCCGGGCAGCCAAAGAGCGCTGCGATGCCGGCTTTGGCGTAAACAAGGAGGGAATGGCTGTATTTCTCGATTTTAAATATGCCATTCAAAGACTTGGCCGCGACACCATCGCCAAGCGGTACGGCAACCTCTTCCAGATGTATGAAAAAATTACAGATGTGGATCCCTACAAGGAACCCATGCAGATCTATCCTGCCATCCACTATACCATGGGCGGTACCTGGGTCGATTACAACCTGATGACCTCCATCCCAGGTCTCTATTCCCTTGGCGAAGCCAACTTTTCGGATCACGGAGCCAACCGGCTGGGAGCCTCTGCCCTGATGCAGGGACTGGCCGATGGATATTTCGTACTTCCTTACACCATTGGGGATTACCTTGGCGGAGAGATCATGGTTCCGAAGATCAACACCAATCTGCCGGAGTTTGAAGCTGCTGAAAAGGCAGTAGTAGGCCGGCTGGAGAAATTATTCAACATCAAAGGGAAGACCCCTGTTGACCATTTCCACAAAAAACTGGGAACTATCCTTTGGGATCATGTTGGAATGTCGCGGAACGAAGCCGGATTGAAGACGGCCATTGAGGAGATCCAGAAACTGAGGAAGGCATTTTATTCCGACCTGCTGGTTCCCGGAGAACTCAAAAATGTAAATCCTGAACTGGAAAAAGCCGGTCGTGTTGCAGATTTTCTCGAACTTGGAGAACTGCTTGCCCGCGATGCCCTCAACAGAAATGAGTCGTGTGGCGGCCATTTCCGTGAAGAGTCGGCCACCGAAGAGGGTGAAGCCAAACGCGACGATGATAATTTTGCCTATGTAGCTGCATGGGAGTTCAGGGGCGTAGATGAAGCACCCGTTCTCCACAAGGAGGAACTTACCTTCGAGACCATCCAGCTTACCCAAAGGAGTTATAAATAATTGAAGAAAAAATCCAACAAAATGGCTGATATAATTCTCAATAAAATATACGTGAAGGTCTGGAGACAGAATAGTCCGAAAGCCAAAGGAGGTTTCGAAACCTACCAGGTTGAGAACGTGTCGCAGGGCACCTCTTTCCTGGAAATGATCGACATCCTCAACGACAAACTGATACTGGAAGGAAAAGATCCGATTGCCTTTGACCACGATTGCCGGGAAGGAATCTGTGGGATGTGTTCGATGTACATCAACGGACACGCACACGGTCCGGATACGGAGGTAACCACCTGCCAGCTCCACATGCGCAAATTCCACGAAGGGCAGACCATCGTTGTAGAACCCTGGAGGGCTGCTGCTTTCCCGGTCATCAAAGATGTGATGGTTGACCGCACCGCCTTTGAAAAGATCCAGCAGGCAGGCGGATATGTCTCTGTCAACACCGGCGGGGTCCCCGACGGAAATGTGATACTGATCGGACAGGATGATGCCGAAGAGGCCATGGATGCCGCAGCATGCATTGGTTGCGGTGCCTGTGTCGCAACCTGCAAAAACTCCTCTGCCATGTTGTTTGTTGCCGCCAAGGTATCACAATTCGCAAAGTTGCCACAAGGAAAAATTGAAGCAAAGAAACGTGCAAAAGCCATGGTTGCCAAAATGGATGAACTTGGCTTTGGTGGCTGTACCAACACCGGAGGTTGTGAACTGGCCTGCCCGAAAAGCATCTCCATCGCACACATCGCGCGGCTTAACCGTGAATACCTATCGGCAAAATTGGCTGATTGATGTAATATACAGGAATTTAAGGGTTTAAAAGTATTTTGAATCCGAAAACTTCAGCCATTTCTGACAAGCAATCGCTGCAAATGACTGAAAATCAACAGTCGCTACCCCCGGGCAGCGACTGTTGTTATTAACAGAAGATAGTTAATAACTCCTGTTTATTGGTTGCGTGGTTTCTGAAATTTTTTTTTGATAATCTTTACCTTCGCCTCGATACGTGGAGATGCTTCCATTAAACCGAAACGATGCCCTATAGAAGACTACCTAATACAGACCAGGCAAGACTAAGAGCCATCAATACAGCAATTTTGATGGGTCAAAAGAAGCCGGTTGAGGATCTCGCATTTTCTGCCGGAACGCTCAATCGGTTGCGCAATTTTTTTCCTGGTTTTGAGACAAACCTTATCCACCACAAGCTGGCAAGGTCACAACAAGATAAAAACAGCCGAGCTTACCTCGAAACAGCCAGAAAAGCAAGAATCTACCTCTCCCATTTCATTCAAATCCTCAATTTTTCGATCCAAAGGGGTGACATGAAGGCCGAGGTTCGCAACTATTACGGGATGGTCGGAGATAAGAAATCTCCCTCCCTGATTCTGGAATCTGAACTGTTGGAGTGGGGCAAAAAAATGATTGAAGGAGAACACCAAAGGGTACTTCATGGAGGAAATCCGCTGTACAATCCCTCCATCGCAGTAGTGAAAGTTAAATTTGACCAGTTTGTGGATGCCTATCACTTTCAGAAGACGCTTCAGAGTAACACCGCCCGCTGGACCCAAAAGGTCTCAGGTATGCGTGCCGAGGCCGATGAAATTATCCTCGACATCTGGAATGAAGTGGAAGAGTATTTTTCCTCCTACCCCGAAGAGATCAAGAGAGAACGTGCCACTGAATATGGTGTGGTCTATGTCTTCCGACCCATGGAAAAACAGCGAAATGAAGTTGGCATCAAAAGCCGGTTGAATTATTAAAGGTTTCAGAAGCCGGGCATAATCAGCAAGAGACAAATATAAAATAGAAGAGTCGCCTGTCCGGGCGACTCTTTTTTTTGTGAACACACTCTTCCAGTGAGTCTGCAAACGGTTATTCTGTAGCTATTTTTCATTCGATGGCTCATGGTTCGCCTCCACCAGCAATCCAAGCATAATCAAAACCTGGGCTGCGATGTAGGTCGACATGACCCAATATCCCGACCAGGGAATCTTCACCACAAGCGGTAAAAACAGGTGAAGCAACAAATTCAATTTCCTCATAACGCAATTATATCCCAGCAAGCAGATCTCTAAAGGTAATCAATTTATAGTTGCGGTCCATCTGTCCTTTGGTTCAATCCACAACAACCATTGCAAAAATTAAGTAGTTTTGGCTGCAGAAATACCGGACAAGTGCTGACGATGAAATTGAAGGATTTACTGCCCAAAGAGAAGAACATCTTGCTGATGTTGATTTGGAGATTGTCAATGGTCTACCTGCTCTTCTCTGTCCAGCGTATCCTGTTCTACCTTTTCAACAGGAGCTACTTTCCTGAGATGCCCTTCAACCATTTGGTGGAACTGCTAATATCCGGACTAAAATTTGACCTCACCGCCCTGCTGTACGTCAATAGCCTCTTCATTTTGCTGATGCTAATTCCTTCCCGGATTAAATACCGGTCAGGCTTTAAAAAATCTCTTAAAATACTCTTCCTGGGAACCAATGCCCTTGCACTGGCAACCAATCTGGTAGACATCGTCTATTTCAGGTACATCCTCCGACGGACTGATTTCAGCATCTTCAGTGAATTCAAAAATGAGTCCAATTTGTGGAAGATTGTATTGGTAGGGTTTGCCCAATATTGGTATCTGGTGCTCATCTTTGTCGGGATGCTGCTCTTCCTGGCGTGGATCTATTCAGACCACAGGGAGAACATACCAAAACGGTCAAATGTCCTGTTCTACTCCCTGTCAGCCGGAACACTTGTGCTGTTTGCCGGACTTACAGTGGCCGGAATAAGGGGAGGCTTTACAGGTACCACCCGCCCCATCACCATCAGCAATGCCATTGAGAAGGTACACAAACCGATTGAATCGGCCATTGTTCTGAATACTCCGTTTTCAATCATCCGGACCATCAGTGCCAAAACCTTCGAAATGGTGGAGTTTTTTGACGAAAAAGAGGCCGAAAGCATCTATACCCCGATCCATGAGGGATATCCTGCCGGAGGATTTAAACCAATGAACATCGTAGTCCTCATCTTGGAAAGCTTTACCAAAGAGGCCATTGGAGCGTTGAACAAAGATTTGGAAGGAGGTCATTACAAGGGATATACGCCATTTCTTGATTCGCTGATTCAGGTAAGTTATACCTGGCAATACTCCTTTGCCAACGGTGTTAAATCCATTGATGCCATTCCTTCGGTGGTGGCAGGTGTACCTTCGCTGGTCCAGCCTTTTGTTTTGTCACGCTATTCGCTCAACGAGATGGAGGGCCTTGCTGCAACACTGAAGAAGAAAGGTTACGATACCGGCTTCTTTCATGGGGCACCCAATGGATCCATGGGGTTTGATGCCATCACCAATATGCTCTCCATTCCCAAGTATTTCGGACAGAATGAGTATGGACGGAAAGAGGATTCAGATGGTTTCTGGGGTATCCCGGATGAGCTGTTTCTGGAATACTGTGCCAATAACTTTGATCAGTTGAAGGAGCCCTTCCTGGCATCCGTATTTACCCTCTCCTCCCATCATCCCTATGTGCTGCCAAAAAAATATGAGCAGACCTTCAAGGGGGGGCCAAATCCCCTTTACAAGTGCATTGAATACAGTGACTACTCCTTGCGGGAATTCTTCCGCATGGCCTCCGGGAAACCCTGGTACAAAAATACATTGTTTGTATTGACAGCCGACCACTCGCTTCCCTCCAGCGACCACAAGGAGTACATCAGCACCACCGGACTATTTTCGATCCCGGTGATCTTCCACCATCCCGACAGCGAGCTGATCGGAATGGATCCAACCCTGATGCAACAGATCGATATTTTTCCCACAGTACTGGGATACCTGAAATACGATGCTCCCTATTTTGCCTTTGGGAACGACCGGTTTCATCCTGACAATCAGCCCTTCGTCGTGAATTACGTCAATGGCTACTACCAATTTATGGAAGGGGACTACCTGTTGCAGTCGGACGGCAAAAACCTACTGGCAGCCTACCGTTTCAAGGAGGATGCCAAATACGAGAAAAACCTTGCCGCAACAGGTGACACGGTGGTGGAAGGTCATTTCAAACGGTTCAAGGCATTCCTGCAACAATACAACAACCGGATGGTAGAGAACCGGCTGACCATCAAAAAATAGTTATAATTGCACTGCGTGCCAACGAACTCCTTTGAGCATGGATCCCGGTTACCGGAAGGTATGCCTGGCTCCTGCAGTGAGGTGCAAAGGTTTAAATTTACTGGTCTCCATTCCCTTCAACGCAAAACTTTTCAAAAACAGATCCCCGCTGAGTACCTCAATCGTTGAACCTTCCGGAGTGACCTGGCACAAACCCCAGGCAGAACCGTTGCTCCAAAAGTACCTGCCTGGTTTGGAGGTGAAAGTCATACTTTGGCTGACACCCGAATATTGGAACTCAGCCAGTGCAATTACCGCTGCCCAGCTTGCCATCGCCCTCGCATAATGGTGGCCGCATTCGGGTTCGTCAAAAGGATTGCGTTTCAACCCATCAAACCGGTCACGGATGCTTTTGATACATTTCAATCCATTTTCGGTTTGATTTTCATAGATCATACCAACAGCTGCGGTGTACTCGAAACCGGTCATGGCTTCCGAAAAATAGGGAAACGGCACCTTCAGCCGTCCATTTGGCCAGCTGGCCATGATCAGTCCGCTTTCGTTCCCCATGACATACGACCGCATGTTGTTGAACAAAGGGGAGAAATCTGGCACATAGTTGTATTTCATGATAGTTTGCATCGTAGTCTGGATATTTTGACGATCTGCCAGGTAACCCAAACCACAAATATGGGCCATGTATTGCCCCACCAGCTGATCAACCAGACAACCTTCCCCCAGCTGGAAATCTGGATTGGAGATATCCCTGGTCCCCATTCCTGCCATCAAACCTTTGGCCACCAATGCCTTCGAAGCCGGGGTTACGATCTTCTGGATGTAATACTCCCCGTTGAAAAGATGCTGATCCGTCCATTTGCTGCCATTCACGAACAATTCAGCACATCGCTTCTCAAAAACCTTGTCCTTCATGTGTTTAGCCATCTCCTGCCCTGCCCGCAGCGCCCCCAGGTACCAAAACTCCATCTGGGGATTTGGGCCGAAATATTCCACATCCATGGTGTTGTGCTGGCAACCCTCCATCACCCCATCCTGGTCTCCATCCCAACCACCCTTGATCCAGGCAAATGAGAGCGCCTTCTTCACATTGCTCCAATTATTGGCCAGGAAAGCATGGTCTCCCGACAATTGCCACTCACGGTATATTTTCAGGATACAGCCCATCTGCCCATCTGCCGCGGCAATTTTGGATGCACTGGCTTTCGACAGGGGCAAACCGGCCCTGAAACTCATCAAACCCGTCGAATCAAGGGCATAATTGAACTCTACATCCCGCATCGTGCGGGCAAGGTCACCAAAAAGAAAGGGTGTGGCCACCTCGTAGTTCCAAACATGGGTACAGGAGCCCTGGCACGATCCAAACTCATCCATCACCCCTTCCCACCCCATCATGTGGCCACTTTTGATCCTGAAAACCGTCTGTGACCGCAGGGTACTCAAGTTGAAAAGAGCGGCCTCCTTTACCACCTCAGGCAAGGTAGAGGAAAGGAAAGCATTCAGAAACAGCCTGGTTTTTTGTTCCAGTGCAGGTATTTCAGGTACAATCTTTTGTGCTGCATCCCAGGCATCCAGGTATTTTTCACTGTAATAATTTCCGACAGGCTCCTTCGACCAGCCATACCTGTTTGGAAAATTCCAGGTAAGGAAAAACCGGAAGCTCTCTTTCCCACCTGGTGCAATGGATTTCTTCACCGCCAGAGAGGCCATCGGATTGTGGTCAGCCACCACTGCCTTGTCTGTCAATTCACCATCGGCACTGAAATCGTCCCAAAAATCGAGGGTGGAGCGCTCCCAATGGTTGGGTTCGGAGGATCTGCGGTAGCTGATCCGGGAGCCTTCCGGGGTGGTCAGGGCAATCGATCCAAAAGCCGCATCCGTACCAGAAATACTGTCTGAATTCATGAAAATCCCACTGATCCCATTCGCTGACTTAAAAACATTCCTGTTATTTTTGGCACCAAAAGGGATGAAATCCCCCTTCCAGTCGCGCCGCATTTTGCTGCCATCCTGCCCGACAAAGTTTCGCATGGTGCCGCAAACAGAGACTTCAATTGGCTGGTCTGTCAGGTTGGTGACCTCATAGGTGAGTACCGCCACCGGTAATCCGCTGGCATCGGCATCTCCGGGCACCAAGGGGTTGTAACCCGTTATATCGACTTTTACCGGCATGCCCTGGTCAGACAAGTGGACCACGCCTACAGGATAGGCTACATCAAAACTGGCGTTGGCAAACCGTGGATAGCCGTGCTGGTTAATGGAACGCCCCTCATAATGAGTATATTCTGTCGGATGCAAGGGCCCGATCAGTGCCCGGGTAACTGCCCTCCCCTCCTTCGGCTGAACAAAGATGGAGAAGAATGGAGCATTGTTGCCGGTAGTTACGGTGCTGTATCCGATGGCTGGTTTGTTCATGATTTGCCAGTCACGCAACTCTCCCCTGCCCCCCAGTGAAACTGTTCCAGTTCCGATCCCTCCGATCGGAAGGGCAATGTTCAAGAGGTGCTCCTGGTCATAGTGCTTTAAAACAGGCCAGGCGGATTCAAATTGCTGAGCGGTAAGAGTGCTTGCCAGCAGAGCGGCAATCGCCATCAACAGGACTTTTCTCATAAGGCAGATATTATTACAATGTATAACCAATGAATTGCTTCTTGCCATTTTCATCTATTTCAAGTTGCAACTTTGATCCACCAATTTCGGTATTTCCCACTACCGTGACGTTGATCTTTGGCGTCTGATTCTCATAGGGAACCACCAGGGTGATCAAACGGACATTTCCCTGGTCAGCGGTTTTTTTGATCCGGTAGCTGAAGGCAGGTCTTGGCTCCTTTTTGGTATAGAGGAACGAAACCTGCCCCTCCTCTTCCTCCATTTCCAAACCCTTTTGAGCAGTGGTTTCGACCATCACATTGTAGCCATCTGAGAAATCGGAGGTTACCCTCCATGACTTTGGATCAAAAATGGCTTTCCCGGGAGCAAGCTGAAAATGAAGTGCTACATCGCCGACCGCACTTCCGATTGCCTCGTCTACAAGTACAAAAAAGCGCTTGTCGACAAAGAAGACCGACCTCCGGTGGGTAAGGTTGTCGTAGCTCTTGTTTTCAACTACCAGCAGATCATTGTGTATCCCCGGTTTCCAGAGGAGTTGTTTAGGTGCGTATTTTGAATTGCTTCCATTCAAAGTCAGTGTCTGGTGGATCTTGGTCTGTCTGAACCAATTGCGATTGACGGGATCCCCGCTGTAAATGTAGCTGCCTGCGTCAGGCATCAGGTTTCTACCCCCGGCAGAGAGCTCAAAGGTTCCATTGTCTGGTTGGCAATGGCCTCCACCATCCGGGCCACACTTCAAAACCATGCAGATGGCATCCTGATCCCACGAGCTACGCATCGAATACAAACCACTGTAAGGCAACGCGTAGGCTGTAGAATCAGGCCTTCTTCCCTCTTTGCCCGCGGTGGCAAGGAAGAGGAAATCCTCCCTTCTGAACCGCTCTGCCCACTCCTGAAATTTTTTACGGTGCTGGCCAGCTCTTCCGGCCCAGCCATCCCCAAACTGGGCATTTGTCCCATCCGGATGACACAACTTCATCGGAACCTCACACATCTTCTGAACTTTGGTCACATAAGAAGCGGGGAAGAAATCAGTTTTACCATTGGTGAATGCAAGGTCATAGGTTCGTATAAACCATTCAATGCAGCCAAGGTGGTACCCCATGGCCAATTCCCGCTGCTGTCCGTCGGGATAAACCTGAAGGTCAATCTCATTGTTCAGCCTCCGGACTGCCTCTGTCAGCCACTTATCGGAATTCTTCATTTCAGGAAAGATGAGCGCAATGAAAGCCATCCCCTCAGCCTCCATCAATCCCCAGTTGCTTTTTGAACTATATTTGGTCATCAGGAATTCTGCGTGATCGTAACAACTGTTCAGAAAGGCGACCAGAACTTCCGGGGTAAAATGGGGAGAATCCAGAAAATATTGGAACAGAGCTGTCCACCGGTTCCCCCGGATTCCGGTTTCTATCGATCGCCAGGCATAGCTATGCTCCTTGTCATTGGGATTTTTGATGGTCCAGTCCACCAGCTGGGCACACCACTCTTTGGCATATTTCTCATCCCCGGTGTGCCAGTAGGCACTGGCCATAGCGTTCCAAAAATTCATTCGGTTGAGCTGCCACACCCATTCGTTGTCGGGAACCGGACGGGTACCCCAGTTGATATCTTCCCCGCAAAAATAGGGAGGGTAGGCAGATTGTCCGGTAAAGATATGCTTCATGGCATTGTCGGCCGTTCGGATCTCGTCGGGACTTGCACCATTGCCCAATGATTTTGCTCTCATTCTCCGATCCACAGGATGCTTGACAAAGGTTCTGGAGCGATAATAATCCAGAAGGAGTCTGGAAGCTTGCGCAGGCTGATCTGAAAACTCTTTTACCTTTTCCAATCCCCTGGCCGACAGATTGATTCTTGAGATCAATTTTTCGGCTGAAGCAACCGACCCAGTTGGCTGGGCTGAAACCTGGCAAAACGAAATGCAAGCCAGAAGGGTGATCAAATGCAAGGAGTTGTTTTTCATTTCATTGAAGGAATTGTTTTTCACCTGGATAATTGTTTGGCCTGAACGAAGTTAAGAAATAAATTGCTATCTTGGGTGGATAAATCTCTGTTAATCTTATTACCATGGAAAGAAGGAAATTTCTGAAAAACAACGCATTGGCAACAGCTTCAGGACTAACTATATTGAATTTCCCGCTGTTCGGGAAGAATGCCCCCAGCAACAAGGTGGTGGTAGCCGTGATGGGGGTGAACAGCCGCGGTGCCTACCATGTGGAGCAGTTTGGTGCCATTCCGGGGGTGGAGGTGGCCTATCTCTGCGACGTGGAAGAGGGTGCCCTCAAAAAGGGGCTCAAGGCAGCCAAGAATGCAGTCCGGGTTCCTTCGGTAGAAAAAGATATCCGCAAGCTGGTGGCCAAAACCGACTTCGATGCCCT
>CAMCBW010000033.1 GCA_945873105.1 Tangfeifania diversioriginum | reverse complement strand
AATTTATAACACAGAGAATATCTAACTATTTTTCGAAACCAGAGAGCAAATAGAAATTTCTGCTATTTTGAATTTTCTTTAGAGAAACCCCGGAGTTTCACAGAGTTGGAAAATCGCAAGCGATTTTCTCTCTGTGTACCTCATTTTTTCTCTTGTAAATTTTGCACAAAGCAACAATTTCAATGACATGATCAGTTTAATCAAGGAGTCATAAATACTCTGTGTAATAATTTTAAACAGCTTCTTAGATTCCAATAATTTAACAAAGATTTATGTCTGAATAGAATACTGATCATCGGGGTCGAACCGCCTTGCCCCAGGTGCAAACTATTGGGGAAAATCAATCTGTGGATTTCCGATTTAAAGCCTTAAAGCCAAGATACCAAGAAACTGAAATTATCCTACGCTCCTGCCAATATGAAGATCATTACCTTAATCGAAAATCTGGTCTATCAGCAAGGATTGTCTGCTGAACACGGCCTGTCCATTTATATTGAGTCAGAAAACCAAAAGATTCTATTTGACACCGGCCAGAGTGACCTATTCCTCTCCAATGCCAAAAAAATTGGCATAAATATAGCAGAGATTGATACCCTGGTCCTCTCTCATGGCCATTACGACCATACCGGAGGGCTATATCCTTTCCTTAAAATCAACAGCAAAGCCAGGGTACTGGTCAAAAGGGATGTTTTTACGCCAAAATACAAAACAAACAACCGATTTATCGGTACACTGCCCCCCGGTGGATTGCTCCGCGAAAGGATCCACTATGTCGATAGCATGATGGAGATCGCAACAAATGTATTCCTGGTACCTGAAATTCTGGTAAAAGATCCAAACGACACCCATTTCAGGGGATTGTACAAAGAAGAAAACCACCAGTTGATTCAGGATGATTTCACCGACGAACTGTTTCTGGCTTTGAAGTCGGGCAACCGGATAAATATCATCACGGCCTGTTCCCACCGGGGTATTACCAACATTTGCCACACCGCGACAGACCTTTTCAAATTGCCTGTTGGATTGATCCTGGGAGGATTTCACCTCAAAAACAGCTCCCAAGGACAATTCGATCAAACCATGGAGTACTTCAAACAGTTAAATCCACAATCCATTGGAGTTTGCCATTGTACCGGAGTCGAAAGATATGCCGAAATGAGCGGCCAATGCAAGGCCCATCTTTTTTACAATTACACGGGACATGAGATCAACCTTTAGACAAACGGATGGCTATTTTATTCTTGTACTTCAATGTCTCACGAGAAAAACCTTATAAATAGCACTGCTTGCGCTGCTTTGGTGACCATTGTTGCTCCAGAAGATATTTGGTTTTGTACTGTTGATACCACCATAGATATAACCGATCAGCGTGGAATCACCCTTTAATTCATCCGATTTTAACACCCCATTCGGGTATTCAGGCAGGTGATCTGCCGGAATGAACTCCGAACTTGCTCCCAACAGTCCAGGCATCTCCTCCTCCATTTTGTATTCGGTCATTTTACCCTCCTGGTCCCTGGTTACACGTGCGATGGTTCGAACAAACGGTACATCATCGTGCTGCATCAGTACTCCTGCACTATCGTAAAATTGGGATATTCCTCCGAAGAAAATGGTGTGCATCTCCTTTGTCTTGCTGCTAAACATTGGGACATGGGCACAATGGTATTGGTTGTAATATTGTTTGAATTCATTGTTTACAACATATGCCGCAGAATCAATGTTGACGCAATTCAGATAAGGCAGGTCGGCATGTGGCTGAAACACCCCTGAAAAGGCGGTCAAACCCTCTTGCCCATCCGGCATCATTTGTGGAACCACATTGAAATCACGCCGGTGCAAGTTCGTGGTATCAGTAATTGTGGTCAGATGGGTGATGGCAATATTCCTTCCATCGTCTGTAATCCTGAATTTACGTATGGAATTGGTGTAGGTTTGGGTATAGGATGCATGACCCATCGGGTTGTATCTCCCTTCAAATCGCTGTCCACCCGTTAGGTAGAAGGTATGGTAGACTTTGTTAAGGTAGCCGCCCGTCACCGCAAACTGTTCATCCACAATTTGCCTGAAGCAAGCGTCGATAGGGGTTCCGTTGACAATTGCTGCTATCGCTTTGGGCACATCAATGGCAGTTAGGTTCGGATAAGTAACATGATCCCCGGCCAGCTTGCTGTAGCCATAACCTCCAACCAGATAGAGCGTTTCACCCTCCTGGTAAGACTCCATATTGGTCGAACACAACTGCTCCCGGAGCGCAGCCGGCAAGTTTTCCATGGAGGCAGACCATGTTTTTTTTGCAACCGGATCTACGACGGTCAACAGTTTGCTTTGGCCCTCTTCATCGAAGGTAGCCCAAGGCTGCCGGCGGTGTAACCCATCCGACCTCCCCCCTATAATCAGCCACTTTCCATCAAATTTTCCGAAAGAAAAGGCTTGAACTCCATTCAATCCTTTAATCTCTAGTGGTTCTACTGAAATTTGAAAAGTTTTGGCTTGATTGCTGTTGATACAACTGTAAGTAAGCAAGAAAAGAAAAATTAAACCTAATCTCATGGGAAACTTATTAAGGATTACCACTGTTAAAATTGCAAAAAAATAACTCTAAAATCTCATCAAAATTGTTTATTTAACATTCAAATTTATTAAGAAATAAATGAAGCCTTATCACGCTAACGCACAGGCAAAAAATTAATTAATCATCTTATAATTAGAATGTTGAAAGAACACTTTCGCTTTTTGATACAAATAGGTAATTGTCAAAGTCAGGAGGAAAATAGATCCACTCCAATACCAAAATTTGGTGAGCTCTTGTGACTGATAAATGGCAGTAGCTATATTCCCAATTATCAGCCATTGGATGACATAAATTGCCGTAATATTTTGCCCAAGCCATCTTAAAAATACAATGGGGAAAAAGTCATTAAACTTCAAAATCAGGTACCAAAGAGCAGTCATCCATAGGATATCTACACCTAAAGTCCAAAGAACAAAGGAAAATCCATGGTGATAATATTCGGGGAGATTTAAAGTAGTCTCGAGGCCAAATTGGGAAAACACCATAACCAAAGTCAGTATGACTAACAATAATACCAAGGAGATCTTTTTATAACGCTGAATAAATTCCCTTGTATCAAATTCAAGCTTGTGGATCAAAAAGCCTATCAATGGATAGGTTAACCACGGGAAAAGAGGGAAATAGGACCATGAATATTTGCCGCCTATAAATGGCAGAATGTAATTTCGATCTGTAACCATCAGTATTTCATTAAAATAAAAAGTTGTACCGCTAACAAAGAGAATCAGGCCGACAATCACCCCAAGTTGTCCGTACTTCACAACTTTCAATACAGAAAGCACAATGATACTTAATCCTGCCAACAAGAATATGTCTACACTAAAAATTGCTTGCAAAGGATCCAAATTCCAGTTATCATCATAAATTTTCAGTAGTAAGTGAAAATTTAGCCCAATATTCAGGAAAATACCTACCAGGAAGATGAATATTCCTCTGGTCAGGTTCATAAGCAAACTTTTCCGGCTGCAAGCAACAAAGTACCCCATTACCATCATAAATACTGGAACAGCGATGGGTCCGCCAAGGATCAACAGTATTTTGCCAAATGTACTTTCCCGGCCAGGATAGTCAATAAACTTCTCCAATACATGAACCGGGACAATTAAAAAGACGGCAAATCCTTTTAATAGGTCGGGCAAAGGGAAGCGTTTCATTGGCGCTATTTGATTAATGCAAGTCCTTCGTTGGCAGACTTGTCTCCCGGATTGTACAAATTAACCTTGTTGAATAACACCTTCGCCTCATTGATGTTTCCCTGAAAATAAGATGTCCAACCCAACAATAGTAACCCATCGTAGCCAAAAGGGTACAAATCAACTACTTTTTTCAACAGGATATTTGCCTTGACATAGTCTTTCCTGCCATAATAAACCAGGCCCAATCTGTAAAGAGCTACTGAGTTATTGGGATTGACTTCGAGAATTTGCTCGTACAACTTTATTACCTCATTCCATTTGCCAAGTGCTGCCAAAGGCAGGATATAACCAAATCTTGCCTCTTCAGAATAGGGTTTCAATTTTTGCGCCCGACTGTAAAAAATAACCGATTGATCAAATAAACCGGCATTGTAGTTTAGCCAACCCAATCTAAGATTTAACTCATAGGAGGTTTCATCGTACACTTTTTTGAGTGGATCGAGTGAAGCGGAAAAATCTCCGTTCTTTTCCAGTGAATAACTTTTTGAAAAGGCTGCCATTAGAGCGACCTGGTTACCTTGCGAAAATGTACCATTTACCACCAAAAGAAATGCTATTGTTCCAATACTCTTTTTTAAAAATTCCATGATATTCCTGTTGTTATAGTTTGCTTTAAATAATTATATTCCAGAGAATTAAATTTCTCTCCTTCCTTGTATACCTGGTATTGCTCGATCACATTCTGGTTGATATACCTAAAAACCAACTGAGATTTTTTTCCCAAATGGAAGTAGAGGCTGCCCGTGAATTTGCTCTCTGATTTTCCCGGGAAATTGGAGATAACATACCCGGCAGATTCAACAAAATTCTCCATGTTACCCAACAGGTACTGACCATTCAAATGAACTTTCCCAAGCTGAATCCCACCTGAGACACCCAAGGCATTCCAACCAAGACTGGCTGTTTCGGTCCCGGTTTTAAAATAAACACGAGGTGTTATGTAGAGCTTTGTATTCGCCAGCGGATAATAGGTAATCCATGCAGACATTTGTGCAAATTTGGAACCATTTACATCCCCAACATTTAATTCCAAACCCGGAGCGAAATTTCCAAAGTTTGACCAGATGGCAGTCGATAAAACTGCATCGGTGTATTTGATGCCTGATAGTTCAAAATACTTGGTCGAATCTCTGTTCAGCCATCCAGAATAGAGATCTCCGCTTCCAAAAATCAAATTCAATGATGACGAAATATTGAGTTTCTTCCCGATCACCCAAACCCGATTCATAAAATACTGAAATTGATTAATCCTTATTGGCGAACTGGCGTGGGTGTCCCAGTCCAGAAAATGGAAATTGGGAGGGTAGATAAAGGGGCAGTCCTTTGTTATAGTCATGTGGTTTATATTCTGTCGTTTACCTGTCTATTTTTGATGTTTTATCATCTTCGGCAATAAGTATTTTTAGTCCCGAAACTGCTGAATTATCATGATTTTCGGTGGCTGACGAAACGGCATTTTCAACCATATTTTTTTCTTGAGGTTAGGCATTGTATGGCAAGGTGAAATAGAATGTTGAACCTTTTCTTTCCTCACTCTCGACCCAAATTTTCCCATTGTGTTTCTCCACAAATTCCTTGCAAAGGATCAGCCCCAGTCCGGTTCCTGTCTCCTCATTGGTACCGGTTGCTGAGTAGCATTGGTCTATCCGGAATAATTTTTCGATGCTGCTTTTTGATATGCCAACACCGCTATCGCTTACGGAAAAGATGATCTCATTTTGTTTTTCCGTTACCGAAACGGTGATCTCTCCGCCTGGCATCGTGAATTTGATAGCATTGGAAATCAAGTTTCTTACTACTGTATTTATCATTGCATTATCAGCAAAGACAGAAGCATGATGTGGTAAAATATTTTTGATGGTGATTGATTTTTGCCCGGCAATGTCATCATACAAAAGAGTTATTTTATTAAAACACGTCACCATATCGAAATACTCCGGATTGAATACCATCCTGCCGGATTGCGAATGCGACCATTCCATCAGGTTCAGCAATAAATCCATCGCTTTGTTCGACGATTTTAAAATAATATTGGCATACTCATCAATTCCTTCAATGTCCTTATTCTTAATTTGCTCCACCAAAAGTTCACTAAAGCCGATAATGGAGTTGAAAGGGCTTTTGAGGTCGTGGCCAATGATGGAAAAGAATTTGTCTTTTTCAAAGTTTAATTTTAACAGTTCATTGTTTTTTAGCCTAATCTCATCCTCCGCATGTTTACGCTCGGTGATGTCTCGGCTGATGCCGATCAAACCAATCAGCGTTCCGTCTGGTCCCCAATAGGGAGTCTTATGGGTATCCAGCAGTATTTTCCTGCCATCAGGATAAGTAATCCATTCCTCATTTCGCTTTGATTTGCACGCTTCAAGCATTGATTTGTCTTGTTTCCTGAAAAAGTCTGCGATTTCTTTATCGAAGAGGTCGTAGTCAGTCTTTCCGACAATTTCACCCCTTGATAGCCCGACAAATTCAGCAAATGGCGGGTTGCAACCGAGAAAAACGCCTTCGTTATCCTTGTAAAAAATGATGTCTGGGATTGAATCAAGTAAACAGGATATCAATCCCGCTTGATGCCTTATTTTATCTTGTGCCTGTTTAAGTTCTGTTATGTCGTGAACAACAGTAAATCTGTATTTTTTATCTTGTACATAAATATTTTCTGCTGACAACAACACATGTTTAATATCGCCATTCCTGGCTTTTAAATTGGCTTCAACATTAGTTACATTTCCATTATTATCGGCTTTAAGCTTGACTGCATTTAAAGTTTCTGCTGTTAATATTCCTAAATCAGTGGGTGTTTTGCCAATTACTTCGTTCTTATCGAACCCAAATAATGAGTAAAATTGATCATTCACCTCTACATATTCTCCGGTATCTAAATCACTTAAACCACAAACGGATGGATTGAGGTAAAATACTTTCGAAAACTTTTCTTCTGACAGTTTAACTTTTGAAATATCTTTTGTAACTCCAAAAATTGCAGGTTTGCCATCCCATATTCCAGAAGCGACTCTGGTTTCAACTGGAATTTGAATTCCTGATTTGGTAACAATGGGTACAGGACAAAACTCTGTAATTCCTTTCAGCATTTCTCCAAGTATGTGTCCTGCTTCAACTCGCCGATCAGTAAGATGAACCATAAGAACCGATAGACCGGATAATTCTTCCCTTGTATACCCCAAGCGGTCAATTACAGCACTATTTGTATGAATAATATTCCCTTGTTCGTCTAAAACAAAAAGAAAATCATTGATTGTGTTAAAAAAAAATTCATAATTTTCACGGGTTTGTTGCAATAGAAAATCTTCCGGCCTATACTCAGCAAAAATTTCATCGTGTAATGCCTTTAATTCAGAGTTCTCCTACTTTAAGGCCTGCAACTCAATAATGAGTTCTTCTTTGGTTTTGTCTGGCATGTCCATAGTAAGGTTTGTTTAAAATGATGAACTTTCTGTTGATACTTTTTTTTAGCATTGGTAATATCGGTTGAAGCTATACGAAGTAAGGGATTGCTGGCTACTTTCCTGTCTGCCGACACAAAAGTTTGAGCGGGGAGGAATGCTTGAATTGCCACTGAAACCCTTATTGAATAAAGCCTGTCCATAGGCGAAAGATTGCAATCCGTACAATCCGTTGATAGGATATGGCTCTAAAATTATCTGAAATGGAGTGGTTTGATTGGGATCAACACGATATAGTGCACAATATAATTAAAATTTCAAACAAATGGGTATTCGTCACAATTAATAAATTGCATTTTCAGGACAATCTGTTTCACATTTGCCGCATTTATAACATTTCTGCTTATCAATTTGTGCGGCAAATAATTCCCTGACAATCGCATCATCATTACATACCTTGAAACAATCTCCGCAACTGTTGCAAAGTGATTGATCCAGAATTGGGTCGTAAGATTTCTCAGGATTAACGTTGTAAATGGCTTTTTCAGGACATATGGGTAAACATTTTCCACATCGGGTGCATTTTTCAAGGGAGATGTATGGAAGATCAGATGATACTGTTCCATCCTTTTTGACGCTGTTATAGGTGCAAACGTCCAGGCACTTTCCACATTTGGTGCACTTGGCTTGGTCTAAAGTTACCTGTGCAGGATTAATTGCACTATAAGGACAAGCAGGCAGGCACTTGCCGCATTTGGTACATAAGCTGGTATTTATTTTTGCTCTTTTACCTTCTAAGGTTATTGCTTTAACCGGACAGACTGAAGAACAATTTAAAATACAGGAATGGCATCGGGATGAGGTTACCGAATAATTTGGAACGGAAAAGCTTATTGCGTTACCCTCACTTTTGCATGCTGTTACGCATAGACCGCAACCAACACATGAACTTGTAATGCTGTACTTTACTGAATTTGTCCCTATAATGAGCGCATCAGTATCACAAACAGGTAAACATTTGCCACACTTGGTGCAATTAGCCGGCTTGATAAAATAATCTACAGATGCAACCGAAATGGCCTTTTGTTTGCACACAGCCTCACAGATTCCACAGTCGATGCAATTTTGAGCATCAATTGAATACCGGGTAAGTTCGGGCAGGAGGATTGCATCATAATAACACGATTTCAAGCATACGCCACAGCCGTTGCATTTTTGGGAATCCACCATCAGTTCGGAATATAATCCTTCTTTGCAAGCATGGATTACAGGAGCAGCAACTAAAAGTAAGCCGGCTTGCATTGATTTCTGAAGAAAAAACCTGCGGGTCAATTGGCTCTTATTCATAACGAAATGATAATAAAATATTTATCTGCACACTTTAAAAATAGTACCTGAATTCAATTCTGCCCATAAAGGCATCATCGCTCAGTAAATTGCTGCGTAAAACACCGCTGATTACATTTATTTGAAGGTTTTTACCGACCTTTTTACCAATTTCAAAGTCGAGCTCTTTCATTGAATCACCATTTAACTGACTGGAAAATTGAGATTTAAAATGAATCTTACTTTTAGGCAATGAGTGTTTGATCCCAGCCTGAATAAACGGTAAATCAATGGCATCAAGTCGAATGATATCACCTGCAAAAATGTTGCTGAACGAGTTCAATACATGTGCATTGTCATCGAGGTTGGTCTTTCCCAGGTAGCGAAAGTTGATGCTCGTTTTACTGTTTTCCCATGCCAACACTTTTTCAATTTTCAGACTATAAATTATGGCCTTATTTTCGGGGGCTGCCTGAAACAAAACTTCGGGTTTTAGCATCCAGTTTTTGCCCCACTCAACCTGAGCGAACAATCCTGTTGTTAAGAATTTCTGAGGTATCCAGGTTCCAAACTCATGATAAGCTATTGCACCTAAAGATTCTATTTTTAGTTTATCAACTTTTTTAGCGGCCTCTTGCCCTAGTCCTTCCGAAAATTCGTTGGTTGAGAATTCACCGTCAGATGTTTTTGATGCTTTGCTTGTCAATTTTTGAGGCTTGAATTTTATGCTAAAAGATGCCATGTTGGTTTGGCCGATTGTGTTACCCAGGATTGCGCGTTCCTTTTCTGGAAAGATGTCGTAGATATAGCCTACATTACAGAATGTTCCGTTTCTGGCAAAATCCTTGGTTACCGATCCTGCTACAACATTCAATGACCATTTCCCTTCCGTAAGTTTCAGGTTGGTTCCTAATATTCGTTCGTTCATTAAGAAATCATCGTCGAGACGAGTTGATTGAATACCAAGGGTGAGGGAACCCGGAATTCCCTTGTATTGGTAGTACAATTCTCGTAAGCCCAGATGACTGTTATCATAATCATTGGATGCACTTATGTCATAGCGATTCCAATATTTTATTCCTCCCTCGGCATAAAAGGTTGATTTAGCGGTCGACCTGTCGAGTCCAATGATTCCCATTCCATTTCCAATCCAGTTATTTTGCAGATGGCCTCCGCCCAGAGTCAATTCGCTACCCCAGTACAATTTACTTTTCCCAACCTGGTTCAGATTTGCGGCTAACTGGCTTGGACATTCCCATTGCGCGACAGACTGCAAAATAGATAGCAGTATCAATGTTTGCGTTAGAAATATTTTTTTCATCTATTTTGTGTTTATTATGTTAACAACATAAAGTGATTTCTTTTTACAACTATCCATGCATTCCCCACAAAGGATACAGTCCTGCAACTCCAACCGGCTCATTTTATTTTCGTAGATCATTGCTTTTGACTGGCAGGTTTTACTGCATGAAACGCAATCGGCACAGGTATCTTTTTTGGATAATTGACGGGCTCCAGGAATTAGTGAAATCCATCCCAGTATCACACCCACCGGACAAACAGCGCGGCAGAAAGGACGATAGATCAGTACTGATGAAATCAAAAGAAGTGCCAACAGAACATATCCTGCGGTGTTGCTCGAAAACAAGTTAAAGGCCACCTTAAACGGATCGTAATGAATGTAAAGGTTTGATCGGGTAATAATTAACTGAGTTATAAGCGTTACCAACAAAACAATTCGGGTAGTTCGAAGAATATTTTGAGTACGTATGCTTTTCAAAATTTCAAGTTTGGGCGATTGGAAGAGGAAATCCTGAAGTGCTCCCAAATGACATAACCATCCACACCAAATTTTTCCAAAGAAGTAGGTCAAAGGAAGCAATCCCAAAAACCAGACCATCGAAATCCATTCAACAGGTGAACCCAATGCTGCCAAAACAGTATTTTGAAAACTGAGAATCATGCATGGACAGCCTTGTTTGTAAAAGCCAAGATAGGCAACAGTGGCAATTAGAAATAGGCCCCTGGTTTTCCTGAAATTCGGATATTTAATCAAATAACTGATCATGATTAATAAAGAAAACAGGATTGCCAGCAGATAGATCAAACTATATTCTGAAGCAGGACTCTTTCCGCTTTTTGTAGTTCCAATTTCGGATAATGTAGAAATTGAATCAATGGATGTAAATTCGTCAGTAGCCGAAGCAAATTCATCTTTAGCAGGTGCAATTTTTTCATCTGAAGATACAAATTCATCATTTGTCTTTTTTTGTAAAAGACTAGTCGCTAAGTTTATAGTCCGACTTTTGAGTGAATCTTTATTGGAAACTTTTTCAAAATCGCCAGGGGATGTCAAGAACTCATCGTTAGTAGCGACATGGGAAATCGTGCCAACGATTGGTGAAATTTTTACTTCCCAGAGTTCACGTTGCTTATCTAATGTGTGAACAAATAACATTGAGAGTAAAACTAAAGCAACGCTTCCTCCAACCAAATAGGTTTTATTTTTATATTTCTTGTACAGCCAGATTGTAAGCATACCAACAACAAAAAAAAGAATAAGCAGACGTGCTGTTTCGGAACTCCCTGGCGTGGCAATCTGATTACAAGTATCAGTTGCACAGTTATCTGGAAATATTTTGGCTAACATTAGGTTGGCTTAGAGATTTATTAACTTTTATTGAACCCAAAACGCCTTCCTTGCTGCATGTTCTCGAAAGTGTCAAAAACATATTTGCTTCAGCCAAAGAATCTTCAATTACCATAACCTTAATTTGGCGGACAAAAGTAGCCGGAGCTTTTTCTTTCCAGGGAGTTGCCCCAAGTATTTTAAGCCCCTCATATTTAAATTTTGTATCTGAAAGTTCAATCTCACATTTTCTATGTGTATATACTACCTTAACTTCAATAATAAATTCTTCGCCCACACGGTAGGATGCTTTCTGTTCACCAGAAATACTAAATGTCACTTCACAGGCCAGGATATTCCCAACTGATAATATTAGCATTGAGAATATTACAATTATCTTTTTTATCATTTGATGAGTTTTTTTATTTATTTCGTTGGATAAAGATGAAATTGAGTTCCTTATTAGATTTTACCACGAACGACCCTTCTCATTTGGGCTTGTAACAATAGCAACCAATTCCGATTGGGTAATGAATTGGGCCGAATAAGTACTTTCTAAGCCTATTATCTGTCCGTAAAATGAACGCATGTGGTTCCGGCTCCCCTGCAAAAGCAAATCGTAAACAAGCTTAATATCCTGATTGTCTGATTTTAGCAACGCTTTTTCCAAATCAAAAATATCCAGGTCCTCAATGGTTGCGCCAACTTTGAGGGCATCGAGAACGGAGACACTACCTTGCGAAACCAATTTCGTATACAAAATCTGTAAATCCGGGTTGGTAAAGACGCCGGGGCCATTATTACCTACCGGATCTTTAAGTCCATATTTATTCAGTAATGTCAAAATCGCATCAGTATGTTGTTGTTCGCTGCTTGAAATATTTAGAAAGACACTTGTTCCCCATTTCACATACAAGGCTGTATATACATCCCTTGCAAGTTTCTCCTCTTCCCTTAGCAGCAAAAGGCTGCCTGATTCATCCGCATTCAAGGGTTCCTGCGGCAAATCAATAATCTGGGAAGTTACGGAAGTATTGGCAACGACATCGGTTTTTTGGCATGAGCTAGTGAGAGAAAGAACTCCCAGAAAAACCACTGACAAAAGCAAAAATTTTCTTTTCATTTCCTTAATATTTAAATAATTTATTTTAAAGGTTAGAAACAAAACCTGGTCTTTTCCTACGGTTTTTTTTTCGAAAGACCAACTATTCTAATCATTGCTCGATTATCTTTAAAATCTCCGTCGGGGTCTTGCCAGTCTTTTCAGCAATCTCCTTTATTTTATCCTCCGGTTTTGCCGTGATGTTGTTGGTTTGCAATATATCCAGCACTACATTGACATCCTTACCCAGATCCTTTGCAAGATCGCTGACCGTTTTCCTTCCCAATCCCTGGATTTGAGGTTTGCCTTCGGTAGTGACACCGCTGGTATGGGTTTCCGGCATGATGATCGAATAAACTTTGGTGGGCGTCAGGTTGTTAAGTTCGCCTATTTTTTGGATTGTCTGACCAACGCTGTCTGCCTTCAACCCTTTTCCTCTGATTAGCAACAAAATACTATCTGGCGACATTTTTACATATTTACCGGACAACTCTCTGATTGTCAGTATTTCTGCATGAGGGATGGGTGCCTGTTCCTCCTTTACTTCCCAGCTTTCTGTGGTCCATTCGCCAAAGTCCATCACAGCCTTGAAAGGTTGAAGATTAAAATGGGTACCCACGAAGATTATTGCTATTAAACCAGCGGAGACAAGCAATTCCTTCTTTTTGTTGATGCCCTGTGCTGCTTTGGAGGTAAAGTAATACAAAAACACCTTCCAGTTAAAAGAGAAGAGATGAAAGATAGAAAGAACGACAAAGGTGTAGGAAAAAATGGTGTGAATGGCTTGCCAACCTGCTTTGGTAAATCCCAAAAGCATCCAGTTGGTCCAGTTGGAAACCCTGCCGGGAGGCGCAATGTAGAGTACGATTCCTGAAATCAGGATGATTAAAAATGACCATGCGAGGGAAAAGCTTACAAAACTCTTCCAGGAAAATTTCTGTTTCATAATAAAAAAATGTTTTAGCTATTCTGGTTTGATTTTAAGTTACCGGTGGAATTCTCCACCGGCAACCTTGTTACAAAATGCAATTGATTTAAAATTTTTCTCAAAATCATGGGTAAATGATTCCCCTTATTTTCAAGTTCCATGTAAATGCCTTCAAATGTGCATTGGAACCTGCCATTAAATTAGTATATACTGTTTTAATAGCGCTATTCTGTACCGATAGTAACTCCTTTTGAAGGTCGGTGATGTCGGTTTGCTCGATCAATACGCCAACTTTCAAGGCATCGTTAACCGAAAGATTTCCCATCGTAATGAGTTGTTTGTACAAATCTGTCAATTGGGGATTGACATAGACACCTGCGGTGTTTGAACTGTTGTCTGCAATGCCGAATCCGGTCATTAACCTCAGGATGGCTGAGACATGCGCATTTTCACTTTTTGAAATGTTCAGGAATACCGGCAATTTGTATTTGGCATATAGGTAAGCATATACATCACGTGCCAACTTCTCCTCTTCCCGCATAAACAGCAAACCGGCAGTTTCTGCTTCATTGACAGTACCGGTAACAACGCAGGCAGTAATTGGAACATCTGCGATTGCGCCAGTTAAAATAGCGGCTTCAGGCACGGTGGCACTTTTCAGGTCGGGTGACACTGCTGCTGCATTGGCAGGATCGACAGCCCCGGTAACTCCATCTGAGCATGCGCCAAGTATGGTCATGGCTGCTACGATGGCCAACGTTGATACGAAAGTTTTTGTTTTCATGATTGATGTTTTTAATCTTGTTTTTTGGAATTGAAATGATTGTAAAAGGGCACAGCTATCGCAGAAGTAGTTCAATTCTATCAATAAACCACTGTTATTTAATGCTTTAAAAAATTACTGGTAGATGTCGTGCGGTAGATGCACCCAAAAGAAATAACGTGAAACTACTTGTTTGATTGGGCTTCAAAAGTGTCGCAAGCCCCATTTTTGTTGGCATCCACAAAATTTCTGCCTTTGCCTTGACCCTTGCCTTGGCCCTTACCTTGACCCCGGCCTTGACCGGTCCCATTGCAGGCTCCACGGCCTCTGTTTCCTGCTGCCCTGGAACTTTGAGTCCCAAAATTGTCACATTTGCCATCTTTGTTGGCATCCACAAATGATGCGCCCTGTCCCGTTCCATTGCAACGGCCTCTGCCATTGCCCTGTCCCTGTGTTGTTACCGGATCCTGCGCAATGGCGAAGGAGGTGATAGCTATCAGTGCTATTCCGGTTAAAAAAAGTTTTGTTTTCATACCTTAAAATTTTAATTGTTCATTTCATCTCAATTGCTGAACCGTCTGCCCTGCTGCCATCCGCGCTGACCGCCCTTCCCTGAGGATCCCAGTGGAGAATCGGTTGCAAACATCTCTCCAAAAATCTGTACGAGCTTTTTTTGCTGCTCCTGGTCGCAGATAGCCTTGATCTCCAGATAATACTGGTAGGTAAACCGCTTCAGGTCGCTGTGCAGCTGACCGATAGAATCAGAGAGTTCATTTAATCTGGCAGTGTCAGTTTTGGCGGCAGCCATCTCAACCAGCATCATCCTTCGCTTTTCAGCCAATTCGATGGTGATACTCCTTGCTTTTGGCCTGAAAACAGGGTTTATCTCCTTGAATTGCTGCATTTGCTCACTGCTCAGGTTCAATTGGTCGCGAAAATAGCGACCGCTGAATTTCTCTGCCTCCTCTTCTGTCTGTTGCTCGCTGGTGCCCACCAATGCTACTGACTCAACAGCCCGATACCTGGAATAGACGATCGTAAGAATTGTGGTGATATTCATCACTGCAAGTACCACAATCGCCCAGAACATCACCGAATTTTTGTTTTCCAGCTTCATGTTTAACAGATTTAAAGTTGAGAATACAAGTCGACTGATTCAAGGGCCGCGTCATTCATGTAGGAGAGTTCGACCGGGATTCTTTGGACTGTTCCTGTTGGAAGGTACGTACTACCGACAAAAACGCCAATGAAAATAGCCGCTGCGAGTGAAGCACTTATCAGGATAGGTTTCAGCACCTTCTGATAGGCAGGAATCCTAAGCCTGGTTGCACCTTCGTGTTCCATCTCCTCAATACCGGCCATGATCCGGGTGACAAGAAACGGATTGGACTTAACTGCCTTTTCAGCCTCCATTACCACATCGGCAATGGCCCACAGCTGAAAGCTTTCGGAACAATCCCTACAGTGCTCCAGGTGCATTTCAACCTGCATCCGCAACCCTTCGGACAAGTTGCCCGAGTGGTACGCATCTGATTCTTTTTGGCATAACTGACAGTTCATTTTAATCGAGTTTATTGGTTAGAAACAAAACTTATTTTTTTCCTACGGTCAATTCTTCTTTTTTTTCGAAAGAGCGGATAATTTTTCGCGGAGATTCGCTTTGGCCCTCTGGATCAGTGCTTCCACTGCTCCTTCTGTGGTTTCCATAATCACGGCAATCTCCCGCTGGGACAAATCGTCGTACTTGCTCAGTACGATGGCCGTTCGCTGTTTCTCAGGCAGACTGTTCAGCGCCTTTTCCACCCATTCATTCCTTTCTGCCTGAATGATCAGTGTCTCAGGATTTTCAGCATCTGAAACCGGAAAATTATATTCCTTGCCCTTTTCACTTCCAAATACATTTTCGAGGCGCTGCAGAAACGGATTCTTCGAGGACTTCCTCAATTTGTTCAGGGAAGCATTAACGGTGATACGGTAAATCCAGGTAGAGAAAGAGGCCTCCCCTTTGTACGCCGACAATGTTTGGTAAGTCTGAATGAAAATATCCTGGGTAAGGTCATCTGCATCTTCCTTGTTGTGCAAAAAGCCCATGCAGGTACGAAACACAATGGACTGGTAACGTTCAACAAGTAGCTTGTACCTGTTTAGGTCACCCTGTAATATCTGCCCAATGATCTCTTGATCTGTCATTTAAAAATCAGTTATCCCTTTTTGCTGATTTCAGTTAAGCCGCTGTGGTTGATGACTACAATGTCTTTCTCCAGCAGTTCTATGAATCCATCCTTCTCGAAACTCTTTAACAATTTCACGCAACTCTCGGTGGAAATGGCTGCAAAGTCGGCAAGATCTTTTCGCGATAGCAGTTGAAAAACAGATGGATTTGCCCCTTTCAACTCATCGATGTATAGAAGGGCATTGGCGATCCGGCCATGCATTTGTTTGAAAAGCAAATGACGCAGGTTGTCGAAAAGGTTGCTGTTTTGCTCGCAATAGCGCTTGATCAGGTTGAATCCGAAAGCTCCGTTTTGCTGAACGACGGTGACAATGGCTGCCTTTTCCACCAGGTAAACCTGACAATCCGTAATGGCAACTGAGGAGTAATTGAAGGTATTTTTGTTGAATACAGCAGATAGTCCGACAAATTCACCTGGCTGAATGATCCTCAGGTTGTAATTCTTCGAATGCTCCCCTTCTATGTATTGCACGGCCAAACCATTGATGACAAACAATGCATAGGAGGCAAAGGCTCCCTGCTTGGAAAGATGATCTCCCTTGCGAAACAACACCTGCGTTTTACTGGCCCTCACAAGCTCTACCTCTTCGGGTGACAGCGATTGGAAACAGGGGGCCTGGATGTTGCAAATAAACTCCTGTTCGGATTCAAGGATGGGTCTCATGTGATGTTCAGCTGAATTTAAACTGCTAAGTTAGTTTATTTCAACAAAAAAGTTGTCCAATTTCAACCGGATAGTTATCCAGCTCCCAACCATATTTCATCCAGGCTTTCTACAACTGCCTACCTTTGTCAGGTAACATTTTACATATTTCTGACATGCTTTATACCAATTTATACCATTTGGAATCCGCCCTTGATCTTGGACAGCTGCTCCTTGAAAAGAGTGATGTACTGGTGGTATGCGGACGCATGGATCCAAGGTGTGTCACAGCGTACAGGATTGCGGAAACACTGGAAAAAGAGTACCGTCAGGTACAGTTCTGTGACATGGAATTTGACCATCCTGAATTGCAATCCGTCCGTCAGCTGCCTGAAATTGAAACATTGAAAGAACTGCCCGTTGCCATCTACTTCAAGAAAGGGAGGATAGCGGATGCCACTACTGACATATTAACAACACCCCAGCTAAGAGCCTTGCTGGATAAAAACAAATTGAACAAGTTATGATACAAATTATTGCGACCATAGGAATTGCGCTTGCCGCCTTTGCTGCCTACCTCTATTACACCGTTCGAAAGATCAAAAACATGCCGGTGGTGTCAGATCACCAGAAAATCAAGCAACTGACCGACCAGAATTTCAACCAACAGATCAAAAAAGGGGTGATACTGGTGGATTTTTGGGCATCCTGGTGTGCCCCCTGTAAAATGATGGCACCTGTATTGAACGAGGTATCGGCAGCACTCACAGACAACAAAAGCGTAGGCAAGGTAAACGTTGAGATTGCCCGGACGGTAGCCTCCCAATACAACATCCGGAGTATCCCCACCATGATCCTGTTCAGGGACGGGAAAGAGATCAACAGGTTCGTGGGGATCAAATCGAAAGAGTTTTTGCTGAAGGAGATGAATGCGGTAAAATAGGGAGATGGTAGAAATAGTTAGAAATAAATAAAAATTTTATGAAGCATGTATTAATTCTGGGTGGTGGATTCGCAGGGATTCAAACTGCCATTGAACTGCAAAAAAGCAAGAAATTCTCTGTCACCCTGGTTTCGGAGCGTGATTACCTTTACCTCTATCCTATATCAATTTGGGTACCTGTACGCATCAAAGAGTTTAATGATGTAAAGGTTCCGCTATCAAGGATAAAGAAGAAATATCCATTCGAAGTTATAATTGACACAGTTAAAGAGATTAAAGCAGCTGATTACCAAGTGGTTTGCGAAAATCAGACGCTTGATTACGACTATCTGGTGGTTGCCTTTGGTGCAGACAAAATGAAACACAAAGGAATAGAGCATACCTTGTCAATATGTGGAAAGCCTGAAGTATCAGTGGCTATTCGCGACGAAATTGATTCATTAATCCGGAAAGGCCGCGGTACAATTGCCATTGGATTTGGTGGAAATCCTAAAGATAAGTCAGCCGTTCGGGGAGGACCAGCCTTCGAACTGATGTTCAACATCCATCACTTGCTAAATAAGAAGAAGATCAGACAGAATTTTGAACTGATTTTTTTCGCACCCATGGAAGAGCCCGGTGCCCGAATGGGACAAAACGCCTTACCCATGTTGAATAAGATGTTCAGTATGTTTAAGATTGAAAAGCGATTTGGAAAGAAAATTACTGAATTTCAGCAAGGGTCCGTATTATTTGAAGATGGTTCAAAACTAGAATCAGATGTTACATTGTTTATTCCTGCTTCAAGTGGCCACCATGTTTTGCTGAACAGTGATTTGCCCTTAACGGAGGCTGGATTTGTTCAAATTGACACATATTGCCAGGTAAAAGGGTTGAAGGATGTCTATGCAATTGGCGATATTTCAGCCATGGAAGGTCCTGAATGGATTGCCAAGCAAGGTCATGTGGCAGAACTGATGGGAAGAAATGCTGCGCACAATATTATTGCCACCGAAATGGGTTCAACCCATAAAAAACATTACCACGAATCCCCCAATATTCTGTGTGTAATGGATACAGGTAATGGAGCTGCCTTTGTTTTCAGAAATACCAATAGATCCTTCATTATTCCCATGCCATTTTTTGGTCACTGGATGAAAAGAGGTTGGGGAACTTATGCAAAAGTGACCAAAATTGGCATCTTCCGGCATTTTTCCGGATTTATCTTCTCAGAATAATCGATGATGAACAAAATCTTAAAACTACTTGTAAGTACTCGCTTATATCTTCTCACCACATTGGGCATATTACTCTACCTGGCAATTAGTCAGCTGCATCTCTCTTTATGGTATGTTCTTCTCGGAGGAATCGTACTCGGGGTGATATTTGGCAAGGTGTTCTGCAGGTGGGTCTGCCCGATGGGACTGGTGATGGAGATCATGATGAGCCTGAGTCCGGATGGTAAAGTAAGGCAGATGTACCAATACCACAAGGTTGGATGCCCGATCGCCTGGATCTCAGGGTATCTGAACAAATTCTCCTTGTTTCGCATCCGATTGAAAGAAGATAGTTGCCTTACCTGTGGCAAGTGTGACAAACAGTGCTACATCGTAGCCATGGAACCGCAGAAATACAGTCTCTACAAGCCGGGATTGACAGAACCAGGCAGCAGTTATACTTGCTCCAAATGTTTGCAGTGCGTTGCTGTCTGTCCAAATGGTAGTTTAAAATACAAACTTTAAAATCACAAGAATGCATAAATTATACGACAACGACTCTCTGGCTGTCATGTCTTTTGCGGAAGATGCCTATGTTCGGGGATCCAACCGACTGGAAGAGATCCGGAATTATGCCAAAAGAGCTGGTTTGAAAAGAATCGGAATAGCACATTGTGTATCCATGCCGAGGGAGGCAGCGGCCGTTGGACAATTTCTGGGGGAAGATTTTGAAGTATTCAGTGTCGACTGCAAATGCGGCCGGATCCAGAAGAAGGAGATGCTGGGCGGTGAGGGTACCAGCATCATGTGCAATCCTTCGGGGCAGGCTGAATACTTAAAGGATAATAACACTGAGCTCAATATCTCCATGGGTTTGTGTGTCGGGCATGACATGATTTTTAGCCAGAAATCCAAGGTGGCTGTAACCACACTGGTGGTAAAGGACAGGGTTAACAACCACAATCCGATGGAGGGAATTCGGTCAAAGTTACCTACAGAAGGAAACATAGAAGCCAATGCTACGTATGCATCAAAAAGCTGATTGTCAGATTTTATCATTAAACTACACAAAATGAAAAAGAACATGGGTACCATTGACAGACTGATCCGGATCGTCATAGCGTTGGTCGTGGCAGGTTTGTATTACGCCAAGGTCATTGATGGAACATTGGCCATTGTACTGCTGATTTTGTCGGCCGTATTTGTCCTTACCAGCTTGGTAGGGTACTGTCCACTATACACTCCACTGAAGATCAACACCGGAGCCAAGAAATAGCGCGACTAAAATAGCTGTAAATGCAAAACGACGTGGAGCAAAACTTCACGTCGTCTGTTTTTGGGGCGAAACCCCGCTATTTTGTCATTCCCATCCACATGCCTCCCAGGTATGGAATCAGCCAGATCATCCAGACCATCAGGCTGTAGGTATGGAATTCGGCACGCTGCTTCTCTTTTCCCTTCTTCACCACCACGGTTGCCCAGATGGCATGGGTCAACATCAGCCAAAGGGCTACCTGTCCGGTAAGGGTATGGATATCATTCAGATCGAAAGGATTGGAAGAGAGCTTTCCCATGGCTATTGTTCCTGCGACATCGCACACAAACCCTGCCCAAAATGCATAAAGGTGCCAGCCTTTCAAATACTTCGCTATTCGCTCGGCCCAGACGCCAATGGAATAGAAGAGCAGGGCGAGGGTGATCAGGGTAGTGGATAGTACCATCAGTAGCGTCATGATGCAGGATTTTTAAGGAGGTACACTTTGATTGCCTTTAAAAGTACAAATAATCAATCGAATTTAGACATCCTTCAGCATCAGTTCAGTTTTACAAAGGGGAATAGCTGGTTTCATCTTTAAAGATTGCCACTTTGGGGGGCCGCCCCGTTATGTACAATCCTGAATAGTTTTTTAGGGTTCCTTGCACTTTACTCTTTACAAATGATGTCTCCAGTTTTAGATGTGATCTGTTTAATTGAAGATTTATATCCTCAAAAGCAACAGCTCTCATATCAATCTTTGAGCTATCAGCCCGGATATTTATCTGTTTAAGGAATTTATTTCTGGTATCGAAGTCAGCAAACAATTTTGAGTAATTGAGTTTTATATTCAAGGTATCTGCCAGTAGGTAAGATAAATGAATATCTGATTTTCCCATTCCAACTATACTTCTAATTCTTTTACAAAAGAAGGTATCTCCACTATATTCACTTTCGTTAGAACAAGCAGAAACAAATAGTGTATCGCCACGAATAACATAAGAAGGAGGCAGATAAAATCTTTTGTCTCTGCTAGAACTGAAGGTAGGATACTCCACTACAGGATAAGGAGCCCTAACGCTAACTTTACTGCCCGGCTGAGCAACAATTACCGAAAAGTGGTCAACTTTTTGTGTCGAGAACACTTTATTGCTTCCAGATGCACTTAATCGATAAGTCGGCTTTTTAAGGATAAAAGGTCCGCTTAAAAGAACGATTGCGAAAAGAAAAACTAAGAAGTTACTTTTTTTCATTTTGATCGTTGTTATGAATGGCTGTTAGTAAATCGGCTAAATCTTGTGGAGTTAGTTTGAGCAGCTTAATCTTCGAGATAAACTCAGGCAGCTCATGGTTATAGAATTCCATTTTCTCCCCAGCCCTTACCAACTCTACCGCATTTTCAGCGATGAAGAAGCCGATTCCACGTTTGTTGTCAAAGATGCCGGCCTCCTGCAAATTGGTGTAGGTGCGCATCACGGTATTGCGGTTCACTTCAAATTCTGCCGCCAGGTTCCGCACAGAGGGGACCCTGTCACCTGGCTTCAGTTCTCCCTCCAGTATCTGGTGGCAGAGGTTATCCGCAATCTGAAGAAATATTCCTTTGGAAGATTTAAAATCCATTTTAGAGTTCCTTTTCTTTCAGTTTGAGATAGGCCAAAGGTAAACTCAACAACAAAAGGCCAATAAACATGGGTGACATAGCTAAATAGAAGTTCTCTCCGCTCAAATATTCCGAAACAATTTTAGTCGAGTAAGTTGGTCCGCCGGCAAGCTTAATAATCAGGAATAAAGTCACCGGAAGAATAACCATCACCCCTAACGTTTTGACCACTGCAAACCTTTTAAAATAAACGGAACCGGCAAAAGCGAAAAACAGATAGGCCAGGTCGCGCAGAGGATTGCTTTTTGTACCTGCTGACCATGAGAATAGCTCGGAATAGCTAAAATCCGCCACAAAAAGGGGATCAAAACCCGTTTTTGGATCAGGCACCATGGAGGCTACAGCAAGAAAAATAGCTAACCTCAACAATATCAACGCCAGGGGAATAAAAAAAACAAACCGTATAACAAACTGGACCAATAGTTTTTCAAAGGCTGATCCTGGTACCAGGAGATAAAAGCTGGTTTTCTTCTGATCTCTAAATGCCGGAAAGGACATTCCGACAAAGACCATTATTGCGCCAAACAACATATTGTATAGAAGATAGTTCGCCGAAAGAATCCCAGCGCTTAAACTTCGGATCATCAAATAGCTGACAAGGTAAATACCGATGCTCATTCCAACGATAAACGTCAAATAGAACTTGTAGTTAAACAGCAGATCCTGCTTCAGCAATCCGAAAAAACGATCCAGGTCGAAGAAATTATTGGTTCTCATAAGCCACTGATTTTAAATCTTTCAAACTAATAATTGCTTTAAAGAGGAGTTCCAGGTCTACCTCCGATTCCTCCTCTCCGGAAGCTGGAACAATCACCTTGTATCCTCCCGGATATTTCTCGCTGTATATTGCATCCTCAACACCAGTCAACGAAACAACATGCTTAAATTGCCACTGCTGCGCGATGTTCTCCAGCGACTCTTTGAAGATGATATTCCCCTGGTCCAAAACAACCACAGTGTCAAGGATCGTCTCGATATCCTTTACCTGGTGGGTCGAGATCAGTACCAGTTGTTCCTCTGTGACCGAGCCGACCAGCACCTTGCGGAAGATGCTTTTGGAGGGGATATCCAGTCCGTTGGTAGGTTCATCCAGAATCAACAGTTTGCAGTTGGTAGCCAGGGCAAAGGCAATCAGGAATTTCTTGCGCTGTCCCTGCGACAATTTGTGGATCATACTTTTACGGTCCAGTTCGAATTCCTTAAGGATGCTCTCCAGTTTCTCTACATCGAAATTGGGATAAAGGGAGGTAGTCGCCCTAAGGTAGAGGTTGATCGAAACCTGCGGAAAATGAAACTCTTCCGGCACCATGAACAGATCGCCCAGGTAATCAGGCATCCGGTCGAAAGGAGTAAACCCGGCGACTTTCAAGGTTCCGGCTTGTGGCTGAAGCAATCCTGCCAGCAGGTTCAAAAGTGTTGTTTTGCCCGCACCGTTCTTGCCAAGGAGTCCGACAATGCTGCCAAACTCCTGGTTATAGGATAGATCTTCAAAAAACGGAGGCTGCTTTTTGTAATGAAAAGACAATTTCTCAATAGCAATCATATTTCGGAGGCTTAGTGTCATAGCAATGTAGGACACAAAGAAAAGTGATTTAATTGGATTGTCCAAAGATTTTAAAGGATTTTTTTAAATTGATTTTAGGGTATGTATTTTCTAAGTCCCTTTGGACAATTATCATTGGAATATCACTGCGTGACAAATCCTTCAATCTTTGCTATTTGTGATAGTACATTATCGGCCGTTAGGAATAGGTTTATCTTATGCTTAACACGCAAGGCAGATGTCAGCTGTAATGCATCCAACGTTCTCAACCCCATTCTCCAATGTTTGCCTATCAACTCTTGCGCCGATATTTTCAGGGAAGAATCTTCCTTTATAAACGTGAATTTCTCTGCATCCTTCTCAAATTTAACAAATAACAGTTTAGCCAGATTTTCATCTATCTCATTCTTTCTGCATTTTTTCCAAACAACAGAGCTAAATTCAACTCTGGTAATTTCTGCCAGATAAAGTATTTCGATACCAGCACTATCAAACAATTCCATTAATGCATCAGTACCTTCTTCTCTGTGGTAGAGTTTAAAAAGAGATGATGTATCAAAGAAAACATTCATAATGCTTTACGTCGCTCCTCAACAACCTCATCTGAAAAGGATCCTTTGTAATCCTTCAATATCTCCTGAACCTCAAGAAATGAAAAATCTGATACCTGAAGGCTATCTTTTACTTCTTCGTCAAACGTAACTGTCACTTTCACTGGCCTTTCAGTATTAACAACTCGTTCGAGTTTTAAATGACCATTAAAGTATGTTCCGGCAACTGTTGTCATCTTTGTGTTTTTTTCAAAGATAGGAATTTTTAAATCTTGCTATATCAGAATTTAAATGCATATATATTCAACATTACCAAGAAAGGCATCCCGCTGGATGCCTTTCTTAATCTGATATTTTCAATTATCTCCTATTTGAACAGCAGCTTGAAATTCTGATCGCCTGAGTATTTGGCAAATTCAAGATCATTTTCAGCAATGATCTTGTAGGCCGGATCTTTCCGGATGGAGTTGACAAGCGCCTCGTACATCTGGCTGGTTTTGCCTGCACGGGCATACACAATAGCCTTTAGGTAGGCAATGCGTCCGGATTCTACAGGTGCCGAGTTCAATGTATTCAGTGCGCCGGTATTGTCGCCGTTCAACAGTTGGGCCAAACCACGGTTGGCATAGCTGGAAGATTCTTCCCCCAGGTACTTTACAGCGGTATCGTAATCTCCCTGTTTGATCTTCAGGATACCCAAATTCTCCCGAACCTCCTTGCCTGCACCGGTGGCTGCACCAAAGAGCTCTTCTGCTTTTAGCCATTCGCCATTTTTCAGTGCGACGCAACCCAAATTGTTTTGAATTACCGGATTCTTGGGATCCAGCTGGTCGGCCTTCTGAAAGTTGGTTGCTGCTGCTTCCAAATTGCCTTCGCTCATCTCCATGTATCCAACGTTGTTAAAACCCCTCCAATCATCCGGGTAGGTTTTGGCAAAACTGGCGTAGATGGCTTTTTGCCTGGCAGGATCGTTGGTTATCGAAGCGGCATAAAGCAATTCAGCCTGATTCAGCCTGGAAGGATCTGAATCAGCCAGTCGGGCAATCTCTGCATCCGTCTTGCCGATCAGGTTGACGTTTGCGGTAATTTTCGCACGCCGAAGCTGTGGGAGGATCTCATCAGAAACTTTGGTGAAAGCGGAGGAGAGGTTTTTAACTTCCCTTTCACGTACTTCGGGATCGGAATACATGGCCAGTACCCTAAGAATCAAATCCTTGTCCTGGATATTGGATTTCTCCATCAATGCTTTGAAACCTTCCCAATCCTCTGGGGTGTTCTTCGAGGTAATATCAGCTTTGATTCTGTTCTTTTGCAGGTCCTTCTCGATCACACCGGAGGCTGAACCTTCCCGCTTCCCTGCCAGTTGTGAATTCAGGTCCAATGCACCATCCGGTGAAGCATAGGCAGAGACTTCCACATTTTTCAGCTCCTTGTTTTCAGCTTTATAGGCCTCTTCGATGTATTTGTTCAAATGAGCTATCTCGGCTTTGGTCAGCTCCTGTGCCCTGATGTCAGAACTGTTGATCAGGTAGACAAGATCTGCCATGTAGGAATCCGGCACTATTCGCTGGTATTTGTCGACCGTTGGGTCATAGATACCGGAACTATTCGATCTCTTTTGAACTCCATGGATTGGCAGCGGACTATTGTCAACCAATGTTGAAGTAGCGATCACCCCCTTGGCAACGGTAATGGTTTTAAAACTGACGGAGGAATTGCCCATAGATCCCTGGATACGAAGTTCAAGGTCTGCATTCAACATCTCTTTGTTGTAAGGAATGGTTCCTTTGAAGGTGTTGCTGCCACCCGCCTTGTTGGGGATCACCTTGTTGTTTGCCTTCACCTTTTCTCCTTGTAAAACATAGGGAGTGTAAGCTGTTTCACCACCAAAATATTTGAGTACAGGCATAACCGTCAGTGTGACCTTCGGGGCAAAATATTTCTCCGGGAATTGACTCTGAATGGTTGCCTCTACATTTCCGCCGTGTGTCTCCAGTACCTCCGGTATTACTGAATAATTAATCAATGCGGCATTTTTTTGCATCTTTTTCAACGGGGAGCATCCGATCATCAGGAATGCACTCATTGCAAAAAGGAGGGACATCATCAAACTAACTTTCTTCATAAAAAAGAGCTTAAAAAATAAATAATAGTAGCCATTGATATGCTGGAATCAAGGTCACGAAAGTACAACTTTTCATTTAAAAAAAAGAGGGAAAAGCTGTGAATTGTTAGGGTTCAGCAGGTAAAATTTCTCGTCTTATCCCTTTCCAGTCAACAGGCTGCGATACCAGATCCCTGAGCATTGTGTAGTGCTGGGGGTGCGCAACAAAATCCAATGCTGATGTATCCACGATCAATACCGGGAAATCGTTTTGCTGGGCAAAAAAGGTAAAATAACCCTCCCTAATTTTCTTCAGGTAGACTGCATCAATGGTACTTTCATAATCCCTGCCCCTGTGGCGGATATTCTCCAGCAACCGCTCCTCAGGCAGGTGCAGGTAGACAAAAAGATCCGGTTTTGGCAGCCGTTCGTAAATGATGTCAAAAAAATTGCGGTAAAGGTTGTACTCATCGGTGGCCAGCGTATTTTGCGCAAAAATGAGGGATTTCATGAAATAGTAATCTGCAATGGTATGCTGCTGAAACAGCTCCCGGTTGGCCAGCTCCCTTGTCAGCTGGCCATATCTTTCGGCCAAAAAGGAGAGTTCCAGCGGGAAGGAATATTTTTCAGGATCGGCGTAAAATTTGGGCAGAAATGGATTCTCTGCAAACCGTTCCAGGATCAGCCTGGCATCGAATTCCTCTCCCAGCATTTTGGCAAAAGTCGTTTTGCCGGCACCTATATTTCCCTCAACAACCAGAAAATCAAGATTCATCGTTCCGCTCTAAAATACTACTTTGACTCCCTAAATGTAAAAATAAAAATGCCCGCTAATGGCGGGCATTTGAACTATGGTGGAAATTTTTTATTCCTGGTTTGGTTTGCGGAGTGAGTGGCTGTGGGTGGGTGCTTTACGCTCCTCTCCCTGGAATGGAGCCCTGTCGCCGCGTCCATGATCCCTGTCGCCACGTCCGTGGTCCCTGTCGCCGCGACCATGGTCACGGTCTCCCCTGCCCTGCTCTCTTTCGACAAAACCTTCCGGTTTTGGCATCAGAGCTTTCATGGAGAGTTTCAGTTTGCCGGTACGTTGTTCGACCTCAAGCAACTTAACCTTGACGATATCACCTACGCTGAGCACATCTTCCGGCTTTTCGATCCTTTTCCAGTCAAATTCTGAGACATGCAACAGACCCTCTTTGCCTGGCATGATCTCAACAAAAGCCCCGAACTGAACGATTGACTTCACCTTACCCTCGTATACTTCGCCTGGTTCAGGCAGGGCAACGATGGCGCGGATGCGTGCAACAGCTGCATCGATGGATGATTTGTCCGGAGCACTGATCTCTACGTAGCCCATGTCGTCGATCTCTTCGATCGCGATGGTTGCTTTCGTATCGGCCTGAATCTGCTGGATAATCTTTCCGCCAGGACCAATGACCGGTCCGATCATATCTTTCGGGATGGTCATTTTCACAATACGCGGAACATTTGGCTTGTAGTCTTCACGCGGAATGCTGATCACCTCCAGCACTTTTCCAAGGATGTGCTCGCGGCCCTCTTTGGCCTGCTGCAATGCTTTGGAAAGTACTTCGTAAGATAAACCGTCGACTTTGATGTCCATCTGCGTGGCAGTGATCCCTTTTTCTGTACCGGTTACCTTGAAGTCCATGTCTCCCAGGTGATCTTCGTCCCCAAGGATGTCTGACAGGACTGCAAATTTATCCGATTTCTTGTCGGTGATCAGACCCATGGCGATTCCTGAGACAGGGCGTTTCATGGCAACACCGGCATCCAGCAAAGCCATCGTTCCGGCACATACCGTAGCCATGGAGGAGGATCCGTTGGATTCCAAAATATCTGATACGATGCGCACAATGTAGGGGAAACCTTCCGGAATCATCCGTTTCAGGGCACGGTGGGCCAAATTGCCGTGGCCGATCTCACGACGGGAGAGACCCCTGGGCGTTTTGGCTTCTCCTGTGCTGAAAGGAGGGAAGTTGTAATGGAGCAGGAAGCGTTCCTTGCCCTTGAAAGTAACGTTGTCAATGATTTTCTCATCCATCTTGGTCCCAAGGGTAACACTGCTGAGTGATTGCGTCTCTCCGCGGGTGAAGATGGAGGATCCGTGAGATCCCGGCAGGTAATCTACCTCGCCCCAGATGGCACGGATTTGGGTGGTAGAACGTCCGTCGAGACGAACTCCCTCGTCGAGGATCATGCGGCGCATGGCCTCTTTCTCCACATCGTGGTAATATTTTCCAATCAATGTCTTGTTGACTTCGCCGGCCTCTTTCCCTTCGCTGTAAGCTGCTGTAAACTCCTCCTTGATTTTGGCAAAGGAGTCGTAACGCAGGTGCTTGTCGTTGATCAGGGAGCGGGCAACAGCATATACCTTGTCGTAGGTGGCCTTCCAGATCTCTTCACGAAGGGTCTCATCGTTCTCTTCGTGGCAATAGGTACGTTTGACCACACCCACTTCAGCCGCCAATTCTTCCTGGATCTTGCAGTGGATCTTGATGTTGTCATGTGCAATTTTGATGGCTTCGAGCATTTCTGCTTCAGAAACCTCATCCATTTCACCTTCCACCATCATGATGTTGTCGTAAGAAGCACCGACCATGATGTCGATGTCTGCTTCAGCCAGCTGCTCGGCAGATGGGTTGAGCACAAAAGCACCTTTGATGCGGGCTACACGAACCTCAGAGATCGGGCCGTTGAATGGAATATTTGATACAGCAATTGCTGCAGAAGCAGCCAATCCTGCCAATGAATCGGGCATTTCGTTTTTGCCGGAAGAGATCAGTGTGATCATTACCGCAGTCTCAGCATGGTAATCATCCGGGAAAAGGGGACGCAGCGCACGGTCGACCAGGCGGGCAATCAGAATTTCATCGTCCGAAGGACGTGCTTCCCTCTTCATGAAACCACCAGGAAATCTGCCTGCAGCAGAGAATTTCTCGCGGTAATCAACGGAGAGTGGCATGAAATCAACATTAGCTGCTGCTTCGTTTGCCGAAACAACAGTAGCCAGCAACATGGTATCACCCATTTTGACTACAACTGCACCGTCGGCCTGTTTGGCCAGTTTGCCGGTTTCGATCTGGATTGAGCGACCATCGCCCAAATCAATCGTCTTGTTAATAACTTTGTACATATATCGCAACCAATTAAATTGTTATGCTATAAAAAAGGGGTGAACAGAATTAAAAGATGCAAAAAAGGCAATCCGAAAATTGCCTTTTGAGGTTGTTCGCTTATTTACGAAGATTTAATTCTTTGATGATGGTACGGTAGCGCTCAATGTCTTTGCGTTTCAGGTAATCGAGCAAGGAACGACGCTTTCCAACCATCTGGATGAGTGCACGTTGGGTGCTAAAATCCTTTTTGTTGGCTTTCAGGTGCTCTGTCAGGTGGTTGATGCGGAAAGAGAAAAGGGCAATCTGTCCTTCGGAGGTGCCGGTATCGGTATCACTCTTGCCATACTTCTCAAAAAATGTCTTTTTAATCTCAGGATTCAAATACATGATAAATTGTTTTATTGATGGTACAATCACCGCTCCGCAGGATTCGTGTTCGATCGCAACGGTTCGGTATTAATTTGGGGGCGAAGTTAAGGAAATAACTTCAGATGTACAAGTGGCTTTCAGTCTTTTATTTGCGCCAAGAAAGTGCCTAGAGTGTCTAAAGTATTTAAAGTGCCTAAAGTACTTAATTAGACCAGAACAATCCATTTAAATTCAATCAACACAAAAAACCAGATGAATCAAAACTTGTTACCACAATATACTCCTATTAAAGCATTAATTTTTCAGATTTCGGTCAATAGAGGTAAGAATAGCTAGAATTTCAGACGCTTCTATAACTATATTTTGAATTTTCTCAGCAGGACTCCAATCTAAATCACTAATAATTTCAAGCCAATAAAGGGTTTCGCTAGCTTCGCTCTCACAAATTAAAATTTTATTAACAAAATCTGCCTTACTTCTGGATCTGTTTGCTTCCCTATAATTTGCACCGATACTTGTTCCTGATTTTGTTACCTGGTTTCTAACAACCCGGCCTTCTGTTGTATCAGGCAATTTCCCTGACATCCTAATAATGCTGATGGCGAATTTCCTAGTCCTAATTTCAAATTGCTTTCCAAAATCTTTGTTGTTCATTTTTTTAAATATTAATTTACTAATTAACCATCGTATTTTGATGAATCTAAAAACTCTAGTCACTCTAAATACTTTAGGCACTCTAGGCACTTTAAATACTCTAGGCACTTGTTCTGCTATTCCCCATGAAGAATAATCCGCTGCCCAATCGTGCACTCCAGGCATCTTTTGGGTTCACAGTAGGCATGGTGGAGATGAATGAGTGCCTGCGACTCGAGGGCATTGGCAGCCGCTATGCCGGCGGTAGCCCAGTGGCGGAGGAGTGTATTGTTCTCGGCCGGCAACTCTTCCATGATCCTCAGTGCGCGCTCCTTCAGCTCCGGTTTGTTGGTTCTTTCGCCGTAAAGGAAGAGGAATGGCACCAGTACATTGACCAGGATGAGTTGAAAGGAGTCCTCCCCCATCCCTTTCCGCTGGTTAACGGATGGTTTCAGGAAGGTATAGTGCTGGTCCCAAAAGGGGGATGTATCCACACGGAACATCCTGCGGTAATCCTCCACCTTTTCCAACCTGATGACCGTCGAAAAAAGGGTCGGACAGGTGTGAATTACTCCTGCAAATTGTGCCAGACGAATGGTTGGAAAGTTCAGGGGGTGCATACGCATGAATTTCCACAGATGACCGGCAATTGGGCGAAGGGCATATTTCCCGGCCAGAAACTCGTACTCGTTTCTCAACGAAAGGGGATACTCCTCCGGCAATAGCAATTCGTGGCACAATCCTGACTGGCCGAAAAGAAGTGCTTCCAATTGAAAAAGCTGGTCCTTGTGTTTTTGCAGCAACGCCAGCGGGAGGGAACGGGCCAGCATTTCGAAGGGATCCCCATTTTGCCGGAAACCAAAACTCCTTGCCAAAAAACGATAAAAGGTCTCACTCCAGTCACCCTTCGACTCTTCGAGTAGTTGATCGATGGCGCCAATTTTTTGCTGGAGCCTGTCGATGGCCATTCCATTCAGAAAGAACCTGATTCTGAAGGGATCAATTTTGTAAAGTTGTGAGGCGCAATTGACCCAATCGTGTTTTTGCAGCAAGGCCTGGTAGTTGTATTCAATCCAAAGGGGCCATCCTATTTCGATGGTTGGGATGGTCGCTCCCGTGAGGTTGTAAATCACCAGGTCATTTTCTGCCACCACGTGCAAAATTGTATTGCGGTACCGGGGATCAGACTGGTGGCCGTGCCTGTTCCAGTCGGAGGCTCGCAGGTGGATCTCGACATTTCCGGCCCACAGCGTCTTGCCAATCTTCACCCTTGCATCAAAGAAATCGGGTCCGGCATGGATGTTGTGTCTGCCAACAGAGACAATTTCGATGGATTCGCCTTCGGAAGTAACCGGCCTCTCCGGTTCAAACATCCGGTTCTTCCATAGAAAATGGAGAAATTCTTCCTTCATGGGTAACTCTTATTAAGCTATTATAAGTTACGCCATTAACAGGAAAATAAAGAAGAAATAGGTGGAAATAAATTGAAATAATTCAATTTGTTGGGTGTTCAAACCATGAAGGTCTTCCAGCCCTTCATGGTTTAGATTTTGCGCAGTAGTGTCATCCCATCCCGGATTGGGAGAATAGTAACCTCAACGCGGGAATCATTTTTAACAAAATCGTTGAAGGCCAGGATGGCCAGCGTTTGTTCATCGTTCCGGGAGACTTTCCCAACCACTTTGCCCCCCCAAAGGGTATTGTCGGCAATGATCAATCCACCCTGGTTCATCTTTGGCAAAATCTGCGCATAGTGCGCCAGGTACTGCCGCTTGTCGGCATCCAGAAAGGCAAGGTCAAAGCTTTCGTTCAGTTGAGGCAGGATAGCTGTTGCATCGCCAATGTGCTGGATGATCCGATCCCTGAGACCCGATTCCCTGAAATACCTGGCGGCAAACTCCTCGAGTTCGTCGTTGATCTCTATGGTGTGGAGCTTTCCGCCGATAGGCATTCCCTTTGCCAGGCAGATGGCTGAATAACCTGTATAGGTACCGATCTCAAGAACTCTTTGGGGAGCCAGCAACTTGCTGAAGAGGGTTAGGATGCTTCCCTGCAGGTGCCCTGAACACATGCGGCCGTTGACCAGTTTGAGGCAGGTTTCGCGGTAAAGCCGCTGAAGCAGCGGATCCTCCTCTACCGTGTGGGAGAGGATGTAATGCTCAAGTTGCTGATCAATCTTCATCATTGGTAAATCAGCCTGGAGAGATTTCCTGGTAAGAGGAGCCGGTTGGCAACCTCCATCAGTTGAGAACCTGATATCTCCTCAATCTTCTTGTAGATATCCTTCAAACTTTCCACCTTGTTGAAAACCAGCATACTCTTCCCGATTGCCAGCATCAGGTCTTCGTGGTTCTCCTGCGACATGGCCAGCTGCCCGATCAGCTGCTTGCGGGCCTTGTTCAGCTGCAGACCGCCGAGCGACTTGTTTTGCAACAGTTTGATCTCCTTGTCGATCAGCATCAATGCCCGTTCGAGATTCTCGGGATCGGTACCGAAATAGATGGTAAGCGTACCGGTATCCGAGTAGGCCGTATAGGAAGATTCGAGGTTGTAGGCAATTCCGTTTCTTTCGCGCAAACTCAGGTTTAACCGCGAATTTCCCGACTGCCCTCCCAATATGCTGTTCAGCAAGACAAGCGGTAACCTGTCGGGATGGTAAACATCAAATGCCTCACCCCCCAGGATACAATGCGCCTGAAAAGTACCTTTCTCTACCACACGCTGTTTGGGATGGTAGGCGGAGAAGCTTGTGCGCAATTTTTCGCGGTAATTGGAGGAGAGCCGCTCGAAATAGCGGGCAGCCAGGTGGAAAAATTTCCTGGCAGGTATATTGCCAACCGAGCAGATGACCATCTGGTCGGTATGGTAATTGGCGGCAATGAAGCGCCGGATGTCGGTAGCCTGAAAACTCCTGACCAGTTCGGGGGTGCCAAGGATGCTTCTCCCCATCGGGTGACCTTCGTAAATCAACTCTTCAAATTCATCAAAAATCAGTTCTGCTGGGGTATCGTTGTAGGAGTTGATTTCATCCACAATTACCTCCTGCTCCTTTTTCAGCTCCTTTTCAGGGAAAGTGCTGTCTATCAAAATATCACTAAAAAGCTCAATGGTACGTTCGTAATACTCGCAGAGGAAGGAGGCATGGATGGCAGTCTCCTCCTTGGAGGTATAGGCATTCATCTCCCCGCCTACATCTTCCAGCCTGCTGATGATATGGTAGGCTTTTCGTTTGACAGTACCCTTGAAAATCGTATGCTCGATGAAATGCGCCATTCCCTGTTCTGCGGGAGTTTCGTCCCTTGAACCGGTATTGATCAGCACCCCGCAGTGCGCCACGGGTGAGTCGACTGACAGGTGAATCAGCCGGATCCCATTGGATAAAATCGTTGATGTATATTCCATTCGAAACAATCAGGTCGGCAAAGATAGGCAAAAAAGAGAAAGGGTAAAGATTGCTCTTTACCCTTTCGTGGTGCCACCAAGAATCGAACTAGGGACACACGGATTTTCAGTCCGTTGCTCTACCAACTGAGCTATGGCACCTTATTTAATTGCGGTGCAAAGATAATTAATAAATCTTTCCAGCCAAAGTTTCCTCGATATTTTTACAGGTTTTCACCATTACTTTTCCCACACTTTTCGGTATTCATGGATAAAGTCTGCCAAACTTCTTGGTTCCGAACCTGTTATTTCTTTGAATACGGTGGATGTATGTCCCATTTTCCCATTTCTTGCGGCTCCGTAAAGCAGTGAAAGCGTGACAATAAAGGGCAAATGTTTCTTCTCCCCCATTTTCTGCCGGATGAATTTGATGGTGAGTGGCCTGGCATATTTGATCTCTCGACCCAACTCATTGGTAAACATTCCTGCAATCTTGTAGAAATCCATAGGCTCCTGACCTGTAATTTCATATTCCTTGCCTTCGTGACCCGGCTTTGTGAGCAGTTCTGCCGCTACCTGTGCCACATCCCTGGCATCAATGTAATTCACCATTCCTGCACCTGCTGGGATGTAGAGATGGTCGTGCAACCTTATCTCTGCTCCATGCAAGGTAATCAGGTTCTGCATGTAGAGGGAAGGACGAACGATCGTATGCGGAATTTTCATCTTCTTCAGATGGGTTTCAATCCGATGGTTGGCAAAAACCCGGTTTCGTTCAGCGCCTACAATCGATACAAATACAATGTGCTTAACCTCCGATTTTTCGACCTGGTCCAAAAATGGAAAGATATGCTTGGAGACATCTGAAACCTGGTTCGGCCGGATCAGCAACAATTTGGTAACCCCCTTCAAGGCTGCCTTGTAGGTGGCAGGTTCGTCAAACTCAAACTTAACCAACTGCGCTTTTGGGATCTTTTCGTTGTCATCACCGATGATATCAGGATGATTGAGATTCCTGACAGCAGCAACTACCTGGTAATCTTGTTCTTTTTGGTTAAGGAGATAACGCACGGTTGAAAGTCCGATATTTCCAGTAGCCCCCGTTATTAAGATTTTATCCATGAAAGAACCAACGATTTAATTCGAAAAGTGTAATTCCGAAGAATAACTGGTCAAAATTATACTTTTTCGTATCAATCCTCTCTGGAAGAGGCAAAAATTTCTTCGATCAGGTCGCTGTACTTTTCCTCAATGACTTTTCTCTTTAATTTCAGGGTTTGGGAAAGCTCCCCGCTCTGGGCCGACCAGGAGTCTGAAACCAACCTGAATCGCTTGATCTCTTCGTGCAGACCCAGGGTCTTGTTAACCTCCCTGACTTCGGCCTGAATCATCTCAATGACCCTTGGTTGTGTAATCAGGTCGGCGTTGTCCTTGAACAGGATCTTGTTCTCCGGACAACATTCGTGCAGGTAGACGAAATTGGGAGAGATGAGGGCACTGGCAAATTTTTCGTGGTTTCCAATGACGCATGCTTGTTCAATCAGCACCGACTCTTTCAATTTATTTTCAATCAATTGAGGTGCAATATATTTACCTCCAGACAACTTAAAGATCTCTTTCTTCCGGTCAGTAATCTTCAGGTATTTACCTTCATCCAACTTCCCTACGTCACCGGTATGAAACCAACCATCGGCATCGATCACCTCGGCTGTGAGACCGGGCTCCTTGTAGTACCCCATCATCAGGTTTGGCCCTTTGGCCAGAATCTCTCCATCCTCAGCAATCTTAACCTCTACTCCTTTGATTACCGGGCCATTGGTTCCAATCTTGATCTCACCGGTAACCGCATTGCTCACTGCTATGACCGGGGATGTTTCGGTCAGTCCATAACCTTCGAGAACCGTCAATTTTGCAGCACTAAAAACCCTGGCAATCCTGGATTGCAGCAATGCTCCGCCCGAAACTATCAACTGTATATTTCCTCCCAGACCAGCTCGCCATTTGGAGTAGATCAGCTTGTCCGCAATGGCAAGCTTGATCCGCTTGATGACTCCCACCTTTTTGTTGAAATCAAAATCCTTGCCAAGGTCCACCGCCCAGAAGAAGAGTTTAAACTTGATGCCTGTCAGCAGTTTCCCTTTGGCCATAATACCGTCGTAGACGCTCTCCATCAGTCTGGGAACTGCCGTAAAAATATGTGGTTTTACCTCCTTGATTGACTGGACAATCTGGGGAAGACTTTCAACGTAGTAGATCCCGATGCCACGGTACATGAATACATAATTAACTGTACGCTCAAAAATATGACACAAGGGTAAAAATGAGATCGAACGGTGCCCCAAACCAAGTGAGAAATGGGTAGCACAGGTTTTAAAATTGGAGACAAGGTTTCGGTGTGAGAGCATCACCCCTTTTGGAATGCCGGTGGTACCACTGGTATAGATCATGGTTACCATCTCCTCCTCCTTGATATTTTTCTTGATCTCTTCAAGTTTTGGCCGAAGGGACTCTTCGTTTTTCTCTCCCAGTGCCATGAGCAGTGAAAGGTTGTCTGCACCCGGAACATCGTTGAAGGTAAAGACCTTTTCCATGCTCTCGACCTCTGCCACTACCGGTGCCAGTTTGTTGAACAACTTCTCGTCGGAAATAAACAGGAAGCGAATTTCTGCGTGTTTGAAGATGTAACTGTACTCCTCTTCGCTAATCGTTGGATAAACAGGAACATGCACGGCTCCGGCCATGGAAAGTGCAAAATCCACAAAACTCCACTCCGGCCTGTTTCCACTAACGGTGGAGACCCTGTCGCCCTTTTGAATCCCCAGAGAGAGTAAACCCAATGCCACCAACTCAGCATTACGGTACAACTGCGCAGTACTGTAGGTAACCCACTCGGTTCCCTGTTTTCCTGCGACTGCATCTTCACGGGAGTTATTCTTGAGACAATAATCCAATAGTTCGAAAGTACGTGTTGGCTCCATGCTATATTTTTGCGCTAAAAATAAATATTATTGATAACCGGCAACCACGTTTTTGAACATGAATGAACAAGGTATCCGCAAAATATCCCTGTTTAGCAATTATTTAGAATGAACCTTTCGAATGTGATGGTGGATTTTTCGGGGCACCAATGAAAATCTATCTCGTAAATGCGGGAAGAGGCAAAGAGATAATACACGAATATCTCTTTGCCTCTTCCCGCATTTGTCTGCAAGGATTCTTTTAAAACTTGCCTATCCTTTAATATACTCCTTGGCTTTCACCAGAAGTTCTGCAATACCTTTGGGGTTTTTGCCGCCTGCACTGGCATAAAAGGGTTGCCCCCCTCCGCCACCATCCACCAGTTTTGCCAATTCCCGTACAATATTACCAGCATGCAATCCCTTTTCCTTGACCAGATTGTCTGCAATCATTACATGTACAGAGGCTTTCCCATCAATTTCTGCTGCAAATACCAGGAAGAGGTTTTCTACTTCACCCTTAAGCTGAAAAGCGAGGTCCTTGATAATTCCGGCATCATCAACCGGTAGTCTACTGGCCAGGAAGTTGATTCCGTTGAGATGAACCACCTGTTTCAGCAACTCTTTTTTCAAACCGGATGCTGCCTCCTTTTTAAAGGCATCCACCTGGCTGTTCAGCGCACTTACTTTCTGCAGCAACTGTTCAACAGCCACCTTTAAATCTCCGGGATTGTTAAGTAGGTATGCCAGTTCCTTGGTAGTCTTCAACTTGTGGCGCAAAAACTCTTCAGCTTTGCCTCCTGTGATGGCCTCAATCCTTCTTACACCGGCAGAGATGGAACCCTCAGAGAGGATGACAAACTGGCCAATCTCACCGGTGGCACCCACGTGGATGCCTCCGCACAATTCGATGGAATCACCGAACTTGATCACCCTGACATGGTCGCCATATTTTTCGCCGAATAGGGCAATCGCGCCAAGCTTCTCCGCCTCAGTCATGGGCATTTCGCGGTGCTCCTCCCTCAAGGCATTTTGCCGGATCAATTCATTGACTCTTTTTTCTATTTTCTCCAACTCCTCTTCAGATACCTTTTGAAAATGAGAGAAGTCGAACCTCAACGAATCCGGTGTTACCAGGGAGCCTTTTTGTTCGATGTGAGTGCCCAGTATCTCCCGCAATGCATGGTCCAGCAAGTGGGTTGCAGTATGGTTTCCGGCCGTGGCCCGTTGATTGTCATTGTTCACAAAGCCTGTAAATGTGGCAGAAGGATCCGCAGGAAGTGTTTTGACCAAATGCACGGTCAGACCATTCTCTTTGACTGTATCAAAGATCTCCAACTTCACCCCGTCGGCTTCGATCCAGCCTGTATCTCCGATTTGGCCCCCTGACTCTGCATAGAATGGGCTTTTGTCAAAAACCAGCTGCACATATTCCCCCTTTTTATCCTTTACCTTCCGGTAACGACAAATTTTAAGTTCTGATGTAGTTTGGTCATACCCTACAAATTCACTTTCGATGGAGGGACGAATTTCGATCCAGTCACCTGTTTCGAGTTGGGTTGCGTTTCTGGAACGGTTTTTCTGCTCCTCCATGGCCTTTTCGAATTCATCCCGGTTCACGGTAAAGGACTCTTCCCGGAGTATCAGTTCGGTCAGGTCGAGCGGAAAGCCATAGGTATCATAAAGTTCAAAAGCAACATTGCCGCTGATCTCTGTTTGGTTCTTCTTGCTGGCTACTGACATAATATTTTCAAGCATGCGGATTCCTGTCTCCAGGGTCCTGAGAAAGGAGTCCTCCTCTTCACGGATCACCTTGGTGACCAACTCCTGCTGCTTGTTGAGTTCGGGGAAAGCCCCACCCATCTGCTCTACCAACACCTTGATCAGCTGGTGCATGAATGGTTTTCTGAAACCCAGGAAGGTATAGCCGTAACGTACTGCCCGGCGCAGGATCCGGCGGATGACATAGCCGGCCTTGTTGTTGGAAGGAAGTTGTCCATCAGTGATGGCAAAGGCAATGGCCCGGATATGGTCGGCGATGACCCGCATGGCGATGTCTGACTTCTCATTTTCACCGTACTTCTTCCCGGCAAGAAAGCCCAGCTCTGTGATAACAGGCTGAAAAACGTCGGTGTCGTAATTGGATTGTTTTTGTTGAAGCACCATACAGAGCCGTTCGAAGCCCATTCCTGTATCTACGTGTTTGGCAGGTAGCTCCTCCAACTGTCCGTTGGCCTTCCGGTTGAACTGGATAAAAACCAGGTTCCAGATCTCAATAACCTGCGGATGGCTCTGATTGACCATTTCCCTTCCGCTGATTTTGGAACGCTCTTCGTCACTGCGGATGTCCACATGAATTTCAGAGCAGGGGCCACAGGGGCCACTGTCACCCATCTCCCAGAAATTATCCTTTTTGTTGCCGAAGAGGATTTGGTCCTCCGGAAGGTATTTTTTCCAGAGAGCCAACGCTTCGGCATCAAGTGCTACACCATCTTTCGCATCCCCTTCAAAAACAGTAGTGTAAAGCCTGTCAACAGGAATATTGAACCTACCCACCAGTAATTCCCAGGCCCAGTCGATGGCTTCTTCCTTGAAGTAATCGCCAAAAGACCAATTCCCAAGCATTTCGAACATGGTATGATGGTAGGTATCGTGTCCGACCTCTTCGAGGTCGTTGTGCTTACCGGATACGCGCAAACACTTTTGGGTATCAGCGATCCTTGGACTCTTTACAGGGGCGTTGCCTAGAAAGATATCCTTGAACTGGTTCATCCCCGCATTTGTAAACATGAGGGTTGGATCGTTCTTTACCACCATGGGGGCAGAGGGGACGATCTGGTGTGCTTTGGAGGCAAAAAAGTCCAAAAATGCTTCACGTATCTGTTTCGAATCCATCATTGAATTGTGTTAAAAAGAATTAAATGGCAAGTGACATCCTATCCAAATCGACCATTTGCCCTTAAATAAACTAATTTTGCCCAGGTTAAATTCATTGGGAGGGGTCAAAATCGTTGCAAAATTAGATTATTTCGTTAATTTTGGCCTACTTCGCTTCAAAATAAATTGTTTTAAATGGGTATTAATTACAGATTTAATCCGGATACTTTAAGCTTTGACAAGATCGAGCGCAATGTTCGTTCCCTTGTCAAAAAGGCACTTGGCTATTTGTCGACGGGCATTGTATCGGGGATTATCTTCTTTTTTATTTTCCTCCAATTTTTTGAGACTCCGGTCACAAAACAGTTAAAAAGGGAGAATGAGCAGTTGTTGTCACAGTACAACCTGATGAACAAGGACATTGAGAAGATTTCAGCCGCTCTGGAAGATATCCAGATGCGAGACGACAACATTTACCGGGTGATTTTCGAAGCGAATCCGATACCCTCCTCTGTCAGGATGGCGGGGTTTGGCGGGAGCAACAGGTACACCAAATTGGAAAGTATGGACAATTCCGAGCTGATTATATCGGTGGCAAAAAAATTGGATGTGCTCTCCAAACAGGTATACGTTCAATCCAAATCCTATGATGAGGTTATCAAGATGGCCCTTGGGAAGGAGAAGATGCTGTCAAGTATTCCCTCCATCATGCCTGTGTCAAACAGAGACCTCAAAAGAACAGCGTCTGGCTGGGGGATGCGGATGCATCCTATTTACCGCATACCAAGGTTCCATTATGGGATGGATTTTACAGCTCCGGTTGGTACCGATATATTTGTTACCGGAAATGGGATTGTCAAGGAAGTTGGAAGAAATGCCGGATATGGGAATACCATTGTGGTGGATCATGGTTATGGTTACGAAACCTTGTATGGTCATCTTTCAAGGCTCAATGTCAAGGTTGGCCAATCTGTCAACAGGGGCGATGTAATTGGTTTTGTAGGAAGTTCAGGCGCATCGACAGCACCTCACCTGCACTATGAAGTAATGAAAAACGGGCAGAAGGTAAATCCGCAAAATTATTACTTCCAGGATCTTAATCCGTTGGAATATGAGAAGATGATCTCCATCTCCTCCAATACAGGGCAAAGTTTTGATTAAACTTAAAATTGAACACCGTGGTATTCAAAGCACCTAAATCTGAAAAACTCTACTTTTCGATCAGTGAAGTAGCCGAGAAGTTCAATCTTGCTCCCTCTGCCTTACGATTCTGGGAAAAGGAATTTGACACGATCAAGCCATTTAAAAACAAGAAGGGGAATCGTTTTTATACACAGGAGGACATCAACCACCTTGCCCTGATCAATCACCTTGTTAAAGAGCGTGGGCTAACCCTGAAGGGGGCAAAGGCCAAAATCAAGGAGAACAAGGACGAAGTTGAGCACAACTACGAGATTGTCCAAAAGCTTCAGGAGATCAGGCAGTACCTGGTCGAAATCAAGGAAATCCTCTAGGAAGAGAGAAGTGGAAACTGTGGCGCAGCAGGTCACAAATGTTGACAACGAAGACCAATAAAAAAAGATTGATGCTCCTCAAAGACCTTATCCACCATATTGAAAATATTGCTCCGCTCCCTTACCAGGAATCCTATGACAATGCTGGACTTGTAACCGGAGACAAAAACTGGGAGATTGAATCTGCGCTGATCACATTGGATGTCACTGAAGCGGTTGTTCAGGAGGCCATCAAATTAGGATGCAAGCTTATCATCTGCCATCATCCCCTGATATTTAAAGCGATCAAACGCATTACAGGGAACAATGAGGTGGAGCGATGCCTGATCCAGGCGATCAAAAATGACTTGGCAATCTATGCCGCTCATACCAATCTGGACAGTATATCCGGGGGTGTCAACGCTAAAATCTGTGAAAAAATAGGTCTCGAAAATTGCAGAATTCTCTCACCTGTGAAAAACCAGTTACTTAAACTGGCCACCTACGTTCCGCACCACCACCTTGAATTGGTGAGAAGTGCCTTGTTTTCGGCTGGTGCCGGTACGATCGGAAATTATGACCAATGCAGCTTCAGTTCATCTGGCTCAGGTACTTTTCGGGGAAATGAATTTAGCGCCCCATTTGTCGGATCGAAGGGTAAGCTGCATGCTGAACCTGAAGAGAGGCTGGAGGTCATTTTGCCCAGGCACCTCACCCCAGCTGTAGTGGAAGCGCTGATGGTTTCACATCCCTATGAGGAGGTTGCCTACGATCTGTTACCTCTTGAAAACGATCTCCCAACGGTAGGAGCCGGAATGGTTGGAACGTTGCCGGCCGCCTGTGATGAGCTCGATTTTCTTGGCAGGATGAAGGAGATTTTTGGCTGTCAGGTGATCCGGCACACCCCTCTTCTGAACAGGAAGATCAGTAAGATTGCCGTGTGTGGTGGTTCCGGCAGCTTTCTCACCGGCAAGGCGATTTCTGCGGGTGCTGAACTCTTTCTCTCGGCTGATTTCAAGTACCACGACTTTTTTGAGGCCGACAAAAGAATCGTATTGGCAGATATTGGACATTATGAGAGCGAACAATTTACGAAAGAGGTTTTAAAAGAGATAGTTTTAAAAAAATTCCCTACATTTGCACTCCGTTTATCGGATGTAAAAACCAACCCGGTTTCTTACTTTTGAGGTCAAAATAAAATAATAATATTCTGGATATGTCGTTAGAAATTAACAAAACAACCGAAGGCAAAGAGGTTTCAGTTCAGGAAAAATTGAAAATGCTCTATGAACTACAAACTGTTGTTTCAGAAATCGATAAAATCAACACGCTGCGTGGTGAGTTACCCCTTGAGGTTCAGGACCTGGAGGATGAGATCGTTGGTCTAAAGACCAGGCTCTCCAACCTGCAGGACGAGATCAAAAACCTCAATACCGCAGTGGCCAACAAAAAAATTGAGATCAAGGATTCCAAGGCCAAGATCGATCATTACAAAGCCCAGCAAGAGAATGTACGCAACAACCGCGAATTCGATGCCATATCGAAAGAGATGGAGTTCCAGACGCTTGAAATTGAATTGGCTGAGAAAAGGATCAAAGAATATTCCATTGACGTAAAGACCAAAGGGGAGTTACTCGATGCTTCGAACCTGTTGCTGAAAGAGCGGGAGGATGACCTGGTTCGCAAGAAAAAGGAGCTGGAAGAGATTACAGCAGAGACAGCAGTGGAAGAGGAGTTGCTCAAAGCCAAGACTGCCAAGATCTCCGTCATGATCGAAGAGCGTTTGGTTACTGCTTTCAACAAGATCAGGAAGAATGCCCGCAACGGACTGTCCGTGGTAACGGTTCAGCGCGATGCCTGCGGAGGTTGTTTCAACAAGATCCCGCCACAGCGCCAGTTGGATATCGCCTCCCGCAAGAAGATCATCGTTTGCGAATATTGCGGTAGAATATTGGTCGACAAAGATATTGCCACCCCACAGGCTGAAGAGAATTAATAACCTCACTATCTTATAAAAAAAAGCTCCGGAATGGGGCTTTTTTTATGGCTTATACCCAATTCTTTCTCGCTGATGCAGGGCGGTAATCTGTTTGTCCTTTTGCAACAGGAAATTAATTGCATCATAGACGTCTTTGAACTGCTTGTTAAACTTGATTTCAAGTTCGTTAAGTTTTAAAGTTAACTCATCGTTTGTCAATGCAAATTGTCTTATCAGCACAAATGCCCTCATGATCATAATATTTACCTGCAACGCTTTGGGACTCTTCAATACACCTGATAACATCGCAACTCCCTGTTCAGTAAAGGCATAGGAGAAATACTTACTATGTTTGCCCCGCCCAATCTCTAAGGTCACAATATGTGACCTTAGAGATTGATGCTCTTCTTTGGTCAACTCAAACATAAAGTCCGAAGGAAAACGATCAATATTCCGTTTTACAGCCTGCTTCAATACTTTTGTTTCAACCTCGTAGAGAGCCGCCAGATCATAGTCCAGCATGACTTTTTGACCTCTTATCTCACATATTTTCTTTTGAATTACAGGTACTTCCATCACATTGGTAAAGAATCCCAACCATCCGTAAAAATTGGGGAATGCTATTACCATAAATTTACAGCAAAAGCGCCTAAAAAAAGAATACAAAAGCCTGTTTTTTAGCTGGCAGATCAGAAATCTACTTGCCAAAAAACAGGCTTTCACCTATTTCTTATATTCTATACTTCTACCACTCGCCACCTGCACCGCCGCCGCCGAAGCTACCGCCACCAAAACCTCCGAAGCCGCCTGAGGAGCCGCCACCTCCGGAGAAGTCGCTCCAGGAACCGCCGCCATGGCCTCTGCCCCCACCCAACATGCTGAGGAGCCAAAGTGACCCCAGGAGACTACCACCACCGCCGTGCGAACCCACTGTACGATAGTGATTTCGGTTAAAGAGCATGAAAATTACGAATATTACCAACAGCAGACCGAATCCCGGGAGTGCTGATTTCTTCTCGACCCTTTTGTCGTATTGATCTGCGGTGAATTCTCCGGCAGTCAATGCCATTAGCACTGTTGTGGCCCGATCGAGTCCGGTATAATAATCATTCACCTTGAAGTTCGGCAATATCTCTTCTGAAATAATCGTTTTGCGCGCCGTAATATCCGGTACAGCACCTTCCAGCCCGTAGCCAACCGCGATAAAGACCTTACCGGTTTCACCATTGTCGGACTTTGGCTTGACCATGATCAGGATGCCGTTGTTCTTGCCCTTTTGTCCAATTCCCCACTTCTCCGCCAATTTGAAAGTATAATCTCCTTTTTCGTAACCGAACAGATCTATTACAATGACAATGGCGATTTGGGTAGAGGTTTTCCGGTTAAATTCATCCAGTTTTTGCTCAAGCTCAGCTACCTGCTGTCCCGAGAGTAATCCGGCAAAATCGTTTACCAATCTTTGGGGTTCGGGACGTGCCGGAAATTCGTCAGCTGCCATTGTGCCAAAACTGACCAGAAAAAGGGATAAAATGAGTAAAAGCTGGAACTTTATCCTATTGTTCAAAAAATTCTTCATGGTTATTTACCGTATGATATTTCGTCAGAGAGTTCATTGGTATCATCCTTTTTGCAGGGGAAGAAAGCTTTGAGTTTTTCCCCGACTCTTTCAATACCAACAACAAAACCGCCGACCAATTCCCCTTTGGTGAATTTACCCACCATCAAATCCTTAACGTCATCCCAAAACCCGGCTGGAACTACTGCATTGATTCCGGCATCCCCGATAATGGCAAATTTCCGATCCTCGGTAGAGAGATAAATCAACACCCCGTTTCTCAGTTCGGTCTCATGCATTTTCAGGGACTTGAAGAGCCAGGCCGCACGATCGAGGACGTTGCCGTTGCAATGTGCCTCGATGTGGAGGCGAATTTCTCCACCTGTTTCCTGCTCAGCAGAACGGATGGCCTCGATCACTTGTTGCTCCTCCTCTCTGGAGAGAAATTTTGCTTTACTCATCCAATTACTGGAATTAGCGTTGGGTTAAAATTCAACTTTGGGAGCCTTGTTTGCCCCTTTTTCGGCTTCGAAATAGGCTTTCTTCTCAAAGTTTCGCATGGAGGCAATGATGGTTTGAGGGAAGAGTCGAATGTAGGTATTGAACGCTTGAGCAGACTGGTTGAACTTTTGACGCTCCACCGTGATTCTGTTTTCTGTTCCTTCCAATTGTGCCTGAAGATTTAGAAAATTCTCGTTGGCTTTCAAGTCAGGGTACTTTTCAACCACTACCATCAATCTTGCCAATGCGGAAGAGAGTCCTCCCTGGGCCTCTTGAAACTGCTGTATCGATGCCGCGTTTAATTTGGTTGGGTCAACGGTAACTGAAGTAGCCTTGGCCCTTGCCTCTACCACTGCAGTTAAAGTCTCACTTTCATGTGCTGCATAGCCTTTTACTGTATTGACAAGATTTGGAATAAGGTCTGCCCTGCGTTGGTAGACATTTTCTACCTGTGACCAGGATGCCGATACCCCTTCTTCCATGGTGACCATGTTGTTCCCGGTTTTAATACCCCAACTGATTCCGAAAAAAAGAGCCAATAAGATGACTCCGATTACAATCCATGCTGTTTTGCTCATACTATTGTTTTTTTTAATATTGGTCTAATATATCCTTGTGAAATTACACAAGATTAGTCGGAAAATGACAATTATAGATGTACTGTCTGTTAATAATTTGTTAATTTATAGCCAGATAGATTGAATCGGCCATCTTACTCATTTTTTTGAATCAATACAATCGCCTGCACAGAGATCCCCTCTTCCCTCCCTTCAAATCCCAGCCTCTCGGTGGTAGTTGCCTTGATGTTTATCACCTCTGTGGCACATCCCATCAGCTCGCCAATTACTGTTTCCATGGCTGGTATCCAATCCTTTAATTTGGGTTTCTGTGCTGAGATGGTAGCATCAAGGTTCACCAGGCTGTATCCCTTGTCAAGCAACAGCTGATTCACTGCTGTCAGCAATTTCTTGCTGTCAATGTTTTTGAAAGCGGGATCTGTATCCGGAAAGTGGTACCCAATATCCCGCAATCCGGCAGCGCCCAAAAGTGCATCACAAATGGCATGCAACAATACATCTCCATCAGAATGAGCGACTGTTCCCTTGTCGTGCGGAACAAGAATCCCACCCAACCAAAGTTCCTCCCCCGGAGCCAACTGATGGACATCATAACCGAGACCGATGCGTAGGTTCATTTTACAAGTTTGAAAAAGAAAGTGACTAAAGTGATCTAAAGTGAATAAAGTGATCTAAAGTTATGGTAAAGGTACATTAAGGATCGGATGCTGCAAAATCTTTGGTGCACGAGTGTCTGATTACATCACCTTTTCAAGGAGTGGATAGAAAAAACGATGTCGGGTATTTCTACCAATTAATTGGCATTTCCTGCTTCAGATAAACCTAAGTCCCAATTAACCTTACTGTCACAAACTGCCAAAAAACTACCATCCCCTTCATTTACTGCATCATACAACAGTTGGAAAAGTTCCTTGTAGTGAATTCCCTTACATGCATTTTCGGTCTGCACTTACACCAACTGAATGATTTTACTACCTGTAAATCAGCCTATTTGAAGTTCGTTACTCACTTCTCCCTACTGCCTGCGGGAGCCCACTGGGATACATTTACTACCGAAGTAAAACACCATTCCAGTCATGAAAAATCAAATCATAAACGCCGCTTTCGCACTTTCAATTCTGATGATGATCGGATGCAGCGAAGAAAATAGTTTAGTATCCCTCAACGAAAACAGTTCAAATGCAACAACAAACGCCGCGAATGCAGCTCTTGCAGCATCCGCAGAGATTGTTCCCTGGGGTGTTGCCCGTGTCGGTGGAGGAATCACTGCTTCTGACAAAACGGCCTGGATCATCGATTCAGGAATTGACATGACCCATCCTGATTTGAACATTGATTTCTCACGTTCCATTTCTTTCGTAAAAGGAAATTCTTCTCCTATGGATGAATTTGGACATGGGACCCATGTAGCTGGCATCATTGGAGCCATCAAAGGCAATGGCATAGGAATTGTAGGAGTTGCTGCCGGTGCGAAACTTGTATCTGTAAGGGTTCTGGACAAGAACGGCAATGGCACCATCTCAGCGATGGTAGAAGGAATAAAATATGCAGGTGAAAATGCAAAGGCAGGAGATGTCGTCAACATAAGTTTTGAAGTTGGAACCTCCGCTGAAATTGACAATGCAGTTTTGATGGCCTCCAAAAAGGGAATCATTTTTGTCATAGCCGCCGGAAACAATGGAGCCACGGTATCCGCATCGCCTGCCAGGGTCAATGGGGACAATATCTACACCGTATCAGCCATGGATAAAAACAACAAACTGGCCACATTCTCCAATTTCGGAAAAGCGACTGTAGATTTTTGTGCACCTGGTGTAGATATCAATTCAACCAACATTGGAGGAGGTTACTCTTCCGTCAACGGAACCTCAATGGCTGCTCCGCATTTGACAGGCTTATTGCTGTTGGGCTCCATTCAAACAAACGGCTATGTTCTGGCCATTGCAGATGGCGTTGAATACCCAATTGCCCACCATTAATTGATACCAACCACAGATTGATAGTTTGATTTATATACTGCAAGATCTCCGATCACACCGTCATGTTGAAGAGGTTGCTCCAAAAGGGCAACCTCATTTTTTAAACAACAACTTTCCCGTCCTGCTCTTTTTTTGACCTGCCTGATCTGTCAGGGTTATCCGGTAGGGGTAAATCCCGCTTGCCGGTAAAGCTCCGTAATTCAATGGATTCCAATAAAGATCAGTAACCTCATACCCGCGCGAAGGAAGTAGCTGGTGATCCCTGTGCAGGACTCTACCAATAAAATCCATCACCTCCAGATCCACCTTCATAGGCTCATCATACCTGTTGTGGCGGATAACAAACCGCGTAAGGCCGGAAAATGGATTTGGGTAATTGAACATATTTGTAAATTGCAATTCATCACTCACCCAAAAAACGACCTGCAGGAGCGAGGAGTTATTGAGGTTGTCCCATACCTTGAATGTGAGGGTATGTTTGCCTTTGCCAAGGGAAGAGAGGGCATAGAGCAAGAACCCGCTTTTCCAGGTAGCCGCATCACTCCTGTAATATCCGTTCAGATTCACCCTGCTGGAAGCAAGTCCATCCAATTCGATGGTAATGTTATGTCCGATGCCTATTCCGGAGGTATTGATGCCACTCTCATCTGAAAGGTAAACCATCAGCAATGGGTTGACGGAGACTGTTCCACCCTCCCTGAAACCTTCATTTTCAAGATAGAGGCGGATTACTGGTCCCTTGTTGTCGCTGGTTGGCACAACTTCGGTACCATTGAAATGTATGTTTGCAGTAGATCCATTCCCATCCGTTGCACCGTTGGTAAAGTAATAGCGGATCAACCCGGCCTCCTTGTTGAAATTCACATCTTTGGGTACGACAAAAGTGTAGGAAAAGAGTCCATTTTTTACCGGCACATTCCCTTTGAACAAGGTACTCTCCTGCAACTTGTAACCAAATGGAGGTAATCCCCCATTCCCGGATGTGGATACTTTTACTGGCTGATCCATGACCTGGGCGGTCAGTGTTCCGTTGTACTGCGCCATTTTAATTCCCTTCCCATCCAATACTTCCCCTGAAATGGTCACCACCTGGGAAGGAGAGAGCACCCCACTGAACTGTCCCACCGGCTGATGGTTAATTTCCGTATTTCTCGCCTGATTTTCAGGATAATTCAACCTTAGGGCAGGATCGCCTACCAGGCAGAATTTAGCCGTATTGATGCTCGCTCCGTTTTCATTCTTGATTTTCCGGATCAAATCACCCAACCGGAGGAATTGACCTTGTTCATTCTTGTCGAGAAGATGGGTGAAAAAACTTTTGTTCAGTTCAAAATTTGATGCTGAATAGACCAACCTGGTGGTTGAAAAGAGGGCAATTGAACCACCCGCGGGATGGAACAATAGGTGTTCTCCGGCAGAGCGCTTGACGGTCATGTCCCACCTGCTAAATTCGCAGGTAGCAGTAACGAAGAGTGGAAGACGGTCCTTGTTGGTCCAGGTATCGATATCCTTGTTGGTTAAGACCCTTTCGTGGGCAAGACCATCTTCACTGGCATGACCAATGTAATTCAATATCAAATTCCCGGTTTGGACAGAACGCCGGATGGCCGCAGTGACTTCGGGGTATCTCTCTTCCGGGGTCACCACCTGCGGGTAAGCATCAAAGTAGATTTTGCTGGTATTGTATTCAGGATGAGTACTGTTTAGCAAGTCAGCAAGTTTCTCTGAATCATTCACATGAAGATTATTGTCTTCGTCATCCCCGATAAAGCAGATGTTGTTGCGCCATTCCCCCAAAGTTAAAGCATCATGGTAATGAACAATTTTATCCACTGCAATGGTGGCTTCGGCAATGTCGACGGCTGGGATCCTACCAATACAGAGGTCAAGATCCCCAATCTCCTCCCCTTCCCCCGGATCCAAACGGCCGAAAAAATCGTCGGAGAGGTAGGAATTTACCGGATTAACCGAATTTGCCGATTGCCAGGTCGGAATCCAGTTGGGATTACCCTCTCCCGGATCATGGACCGGATCAAAAGTACCTTTCCCAAATAACAGCAGGTACTTCAGCCCTGTTCCATCGGCCCCCGGTTTTTGCTGGTAAAGAAAACGGAAATAATTGCGCAAAGCCGAAATGTCCGGATATCCACCTGAGAACTCCTGGAAGATGGCCTCTACCGGTACTACTGAAACAGCTAATCCGTTGACCTGACGATGGAACTTGGCAAGTCTCTCTGCCTGGGGAACAAAATCAGCAGGAGCAACAATAAGATACTGTGATACAGAACTTTCTCTCAAGGAAAAATTCTTTACCTCTCCTGTTTTGGTGACGCCGGGGAATGTTCCACCCGGATCAAAAAGCAGAAAAGTTCGTAAGGTATCGTTGTTGCAACTGAAAGAAATCTGGCTGCCAAGGAGTTGGTAATTGATCCTTTTTGGCGAGAAAGGGTTGGTAATCTCCCACAACTGCAAACCAGGCAAGCCACCTAAGATTCTGAATTCCTGAATCTTGCCAAAACCGACACCTCCTCCTTCCCTGAAAACCAGTGGCAATCCTCTGTAGACCAGGTTTCTCCGAATCTGTAATGTGGCAAAATCCAGCCAACTTTGGTCAGCAGAACTGCCGTTGTATTTGAGTACAAGGGAGAGGTCATTCCCAGCCAGAACCTGACCAATCCTTGTAGAATCGATGGCGGCGAAATCCGTCTCTGTTGCCGGTTGAACGGGGTGGAACAGTATGCGCCCGGAAGCTAAATTGTTTATTGAAAGTTCAAGAGTGGTTGGTAGTGTACTTCTGCCAGCCGCTCTGACCATCACCTCCACAGGCGCATTTTCAATACGATCCTGTAATGAAAAGGTTTTCTTCAGGATTTGTCCTCCACCGATAAGTGAAGTAAACCAAGCCGAACCCGATTCTATCAGATTGATATTCTCCTCTTCCCACAAGGCAAAATCATCATAGGCAGTTACGGTAGCATCGGGTTTCCCCAGGACGGGAGCGGCAACCTGAACGGAAAGTTCAAATCCTGTATCCTCCGTCAGGAAAAACCAGGATTTACCTCTTGCTGACTGGTTTCTGACAGGATAATAGTGCCTGGAGACTTTATTGTAATGCCATTGAACCTCCCCTTCTACATAAAAAAGGAGGGCATCATTCCCTCCAGCATCCCTTGTTTTATGTACCGGAATCTGAACAGGACTATTTTCTCCGCCAGAGGTATTCCACCGAGACAGGGCGATGTTTCGGCTCCCAAAAATTCTGACATTTTCGGGATGTGCAAATCCTGCACTTTTTAACCAGGTGTATTCTATTTTATGTATTCCTGTGGCGGTAGTTTCAATCTTCGCCCATTTACCTGCGGCGAAAAGGGATCTATTTATACTCGTCTGGGAAGTGACCACAAAGGGCAGACACACCACAAAGAAAAGCAATATAGATTTGTGAAAGAAGCAATTAAACATTTTTGACTGACGTTTTTTCCAAAGATTGCAACCTCCTTACATGAAAATGTACGATTAAACAGGGATTAGATTTAATCATTCAGCGCTGACTCGTGAACAAATTTAAAAAAAACGAGGTTTATTGTGGTGTTGAATGATGAAAAATGGATACAGTTTTCATTATTTTGCAATATATTTGTGGCTAAGGTGTGAATCGGGTTTTTGACACCAAGATTTTAATAAAAAATAAGGGTATAACAAACAGATACGAGTCATGAAGCCAGACTGTTCCAACTTGCAGAAGGCTTTCAGAAAATTCGGCTGCGAAAATTAAAAATATATCGACCTATGAAATTTTATTCAGTTATATTGCTGTCTATCAGTCTTCTGGTTGCTTCATGTAGCTTAGTCCCATCTAAAAAATCAAAATCATCTACCACTGGATGGGATTACAACAATCCCAAAAACGGGGGTTTTGAATACAACTCCAATTATTCTGAGCAAACCGGGCCCGGGCTTATTTATATTCAGGGGGGTACCTATCCGATGGGGCGGGTTGAGCAGGATGTAATCTACGATAGCAACAATACCTTGCGACGTGTAACGGTCTCCTCCTTTTACATGGATGAAACCGAAATCCGGAATGTTGACTGGCGGGAATATCTTTATTGGTTACGCCGTGTCTACCCAAATAATCCTGAAGTCTTTGATGCTGCACTTCCTGATACGCTGGTGTGGAGGAACGAGCTGGCCTACAACGAGCCCTTTCTTGAAAATTACCTGCGTCATGCAGCCTATGCAGAATATCCTGTTGTTGGTGTAAGTTGGATTCAAGCAACAAATTACTGCAAATGGAGAACAGACCGGGTGAACGAACGGATATTGATCAAGGATCAAATTCTTGCAGAAGATACTACCCAGCGGAACCAAAATGTATTTTCATCAGACAGTTATCTGAACGGACTGTACAACGGCACCGAAGGCAAAAGACCTTTAAAGGACCTGGGCAGAGATGGGGCAACCAGAAGAACAAGCATGTCGGATGGGATTGTATTGCAAAGGTACCGTCTGCCCACTGAGGCAGAATGGGAGTACAGTGCTGTTGCACTGATTGGCAATACCGATGAAGAGGTTGTCTCAGACCGTCGTATTTATCCCTGGGATGGAAATCACATTCGCTCTACGGACAAAAAATCCAGGGGTTTATTTTTGGCCAACAGTGTCAGGGGGCGTGGTGATTACATGGGAGTTGCAGGAACTTTGAATGACGGATTTGCCATTACAGCCCCGGTTACCTCGTTTGAACCGAATGATCATGGTCTTTATTGCATGGCAGGCAATGTAAATGAGTGGGTACAAGACGTTTACAGGCCTACCTCTTTCCAGGAATTCAATGAATTTCAACCCTTGAGAGGAAGTGTTTATACCAATTTCAAGAAAGACTCCCTGGGAAATTTTGTACGCAATCAATTTGGGGAGATGGTAAAGGATACTGTAGCCAACTTCACTAATTTCAAAGACGGAGATTTCCAATCCAATTTGGAAGAGGGATTGTGGAAAAACAATCCTGATTCGCTCAAGACTTCAGGCTCAGAAGCGATGTATCCTGCCTTAAAGGACAACTATATCCCAAGAATCACTGATCATACCAGAGTTTACAAGGGTGGAAGCTGGAAAGACAGGCCCTACTGGCTGAGTCCTGGAACCCGAAGGTTTCTCGATGAAAAGAAATCGACCAATGATATTGGCTTTAGGTGCGCCATGACGAAACTGGGTGATGCGGAGCCAAGATAATGCATGAAACCTCATCTTTGGATGAGGTTTTTTTTAACCTTCCCATGAAGTTAGAAGCAATTTATCAGATTTTCCTAAGCCATCCAAAGGTTACAACCGACAGTCGAAACATTGAACCGGATACTATTTTCTTTGCCCTAAAGGGAGATAGTTTCAACGGGAATCTTTTTGCCCTGACGGCAATTGAAAAAGGTGCCTCCTATGCCATAGTGGATGACAACGCTTTTGCCGTACATCCAAAAATCCTCCTGGTTGAGAATGTCCTGCAGACCTTGCAGGATTTGGCCCGCCTGCACCGCCAACGCATGGGCGTCCCTATCCTTGCCATCACCGGAACGAATGGAAAGACTACGACCAAGGAGCTTACTGCCGCGGTGCTTGCAAAAAAATTCAATCTGGTAGCTACGCGTGGAAACCTGAACAACCACATCGGGGTACCCCTCACCTTGCTCCGGTTAACTACAGATACTGAATTCGGTGTCATTGAGATGGGGGCCAACCACCCGGGTGAAATAGACGAGCTTTGCAGGATCGCCTTGCCGGATTGTGGATTGATTACCAATGTCGGCAGTGCCCATCTGGAGGGATTCGGCTCATTTGAAGGGGTAATTCAGACCAAGACCGAATTGTACCGGTTTCTTGAACACCATAGCGGAACTGTTTTCATCAACCAGAGCAATCCTTTGCTAACCAAAAGAATCGGGGCGGTAAAGGCTGTTGGATATACGGTTTTAAAAAACGATGACGGTTTGGAGGGTGAGATCGTGGGTACAGATCCGTTTCTTGTTTTCAAAGCCCTGTTTCCCAAAGGATGGCTTTACATCAAAACCAACCTGGTTGGAAGTTACAATCTTGAAAATGCACTGGCAGCCGCCACTATTGGCCTGCATTTCGGGATAGATCCCATTGAAATTGCAGCAGCCATTGAAGGTTATCAGCCTGAAAACAACCGGTCACAAATGGTGGTGACGGCGCGCAACCGATTGTTGATGGATGCCTACAATGCCAATCCTTCCAGTACCAGGGCAGCCCTTGAGAATTTCGCCTCGCTACAGGCTCCCAAGAAAGGGGTAATTTTGGGGGATATGCTTGAATTAGGCAGGTACGCACAGGAGGAACATCAAAAAATCGTGGACTATTTGGCTACGCTGGAACTTGATTTGGTATTGCTTACCGGGCCCAATTATTCAAGTTGCAATTTACCCGCATATTTTCGATGCTACGAAAATTCAACAGTGCTTTCCGACAGACTCAAAGAGGAGACCCTTTCAGGGTATCTTTTGCTCATCAAGGGCTCCAGGGGGATGAAACTCGAGACCATCAAACCTGAGTTGTAGCCTATAAATGAAATAGATATAATCTAAAATGTCAGCAATACTCAATCTAAAGGAGCATCTTGAGCATCCGACCTTCGCACTTATCAGGGATATCTCGGATGAAGAGGGTCTTGAAACCTATGTCATTGGGGGTTTCGTCCGTGATATATTGCTGTACCGTGGTAAAACACATTACGACATTGACATTGTAACGGTCGGCAGCGGGATCGGGTTGGCGAGAAAGGTCGCCATGGCAATTCATCCAAAATTAAAGGTGACAGTCTTCAAAAATTTTGGAACAGCCATGTTTCGCGAAAAAGAGGTAGATTTTGAATTTGTTGGAACCAGGAAAGAGTCTTACCGTCTCGACAGCAGAAAACCGATTGTGGAAGACGGGACTTTGGAAGATGATCAGAATCGCCGCGATTTTACGATGAACACGCTGGCTCTTTGCCTGAACCGCGCACGATTTGGCGATCTGATTGATCCGTTCGATGGCCTCGGGGATCTTGAAGCAAAACTGATTCGCACCCCACTCGATCCCAACGTAACCTTCTCCGACGATCCGCTTCGAATGATGCGTGCCATACGATTTGCCACCCAACTCAACTTCCGGATTGAGGAGGAGACTTTTGCTGCAATTTCCCACCAGGCTGAACGAATCAACATCGTATCCAAAGAACGGATAACGGATGAAATCAACAAGATCCTTCTCTCCGATAAACCCTCTATTGGATTTAAATTACTGGAAACTAGCGGATTGCTTAAGCTAATCCTGCCTGAAATCCAAAATCTGAAAGGGAGGGAGAGTATCAATGGAGTTTACCACAAGGATAATTTCTACCACACCCTGGAGGTGGTAGATCGTATCAGTGTAAACACAGACAATCTATGGTTAAGATGGTCGGCATTGTTGCACGATGTGGCAAAGCCTGTCACGAAAAGGTACTCCCCAGCCTTGGGATGGACCTTTCATGCCCACAATTTTGTGGGAGAGAAGATGGTGCCCAAACTGTTCGATCGGCTCAAGCTACCCCTCAATGAAAAGATGAGATTTGTCCAGAAAATGGTTTTGCTTCACATGCGGCCCATCGTGCTTTCAGAGGAGGAGGTGACGGATTCGGCGGTCAGGCGGTTACTCTTTGATGCCGGAGACGATATCGATGAGTTGATGACCCTTTGCGAAGCTGACATTACCTCCAAAAATGAGGAGAAGGTGATAAAATACCTGGCCAATTTCCAACTGGTTCGTGAAAAACTAAAGGAAATAGAGGAAAAAGATGCCGTTCGCAATTTTCAACCTCCGGCAACCGGAGAGTTGATCATGGAAGTCTTTGGTTTACAGCCGTGCAAAGAGATTGGACTGATCAAATCAGCCATCAAAGAGGCCATACTGGACGGGGTCATCGGTAACAACTACGAGGAGGCCTACCGGTTTATGCTGGAAAAGGGAAGTGAATTGGGGTTGAAAAAGGGTAAAGGGTAAAGGGTAAAGTGTAAAGGGTAAAGGTTAAAGTGTAAAGGATAAAGGTTAAAGTGTAAAGGTTAAAGTATAAGAACGTTCTCGTCTTGAATTTTATACATCAAGGCTGTTCTCTACTTTATCCTTTAACCTTTACACTTTATCCTTTAACCTTTAACCTTCTCACTTCGTGAGTGCGATGGTCACTGTTTTTGATGTTTCGTTGTTGGAGGCATCGTAACAGGTAATTGTCAGGTCATAGTTACCCGTTGTAGTTTGGTTTCCGGTTACGGTCAGAGGCACTGTAATTTCGTTGTGGTTGACTGCCAACGTTTTTTTGCCGGCAGCAATGGGCCATGTATTGGAGAAGGCCCAGTCGGAGGTGACCACTCCCTTCAGGCTCTTGGCGATCACCACCTTGTAGGATTTAAGCTCAACATTGTCTCCAAGATCCATTTGCAGGTGCAAAGCAGCCCCCAGTACATAGCTTTTGCCAGCAGTTGGGTCGACCAACGCAATGGATGGTACTGTTGTATCCTTGACGACAACGGGAGGGGGTGTTTCTGTAGTGGTTTTACCACAAGCAACGGCAATTAGTAAGAACATGACCGGTAACAGCCATTTTGTAATGTTTCTCATTTTAGATCTTGTTTGATTGATTGACAAATATTTTGCTTCTTCTTTTCCCATATAAAAAATAGATCCCCATGCCAAGCGCCATCCAGATCAGCAACCGCATCCAGGTATCTAGTGGAAGCGCAATCATCTGTGCCAAACAGATCACGATTCCAAGAATCGGAAACAAGGGTACAAACGGGGTTTTAAAGGGTCTTACGGCATCGGGATCTGTTTTCCGTAGTATAATAATTCCGGCACAGACGATTACAAAGGCAAGCAATGTCCCAATTGAAACAAGTTCACCCAGCACTGCGATGGGGAAAAGTCCGGCAATCAATGCGGCAATTGCCCCGGTTACAATGGTTGTAATGTAGGGGGTTTTGTATTTCTTGTGCACTACCGTGAAGGCCGGAGGCAAGAGTCCATCCTTGGCCATCGTATAGAAGATCCTAGGCTGGGCCATCAACATCACCAAAACGACTGAACTTAAACCAGCCAGTGCCCCGACTTTGACAAAAGGTCTCAACCAGACCAGGGAATCTCCGGCACTGTCGATGGCTAGGGCTATTGGAGCAGATACATTGAGCTCCTTGTAGTTTACCATACCTGTCATCACTGCTGCCACTGCCACATACAGAACCGTACAAATCACCAGCGACCAGAGTATCCCGATGGGCATGTCGCGCGCCGGATTTTTGGTCTCCTGGGCAGCTGTAGAGAGGGCGTCGAAACCGATGTAGGCAAAAAAGATCACTCCGGCACCGGTGAAGATACCTGAAATCCCAAATGCACCAAACTTACCCGTATTTTCAGGAATGAAAGGGGTCCAGTTGTCAACGTTGATATAGGACATTCCAAATCCGATAAAAAGCAGAATCACAGTGAGTTTAATTACAACAATCACATTGTTAAACCTGCTGGATTCCCGAATTCCCACCACCAAGAGCACGGTAATGAGAAGCACCAGGGCTACAGCGGGAAAGTTCAGAATACTTCCGGTTCGCTCCCACCCCTGGCCAATGACATGGTTGAAGGGGGCAGAGCAAAGTGCCTGTGGAATGACGATGTTGAAATCCTTCAGGAAACTGACAAAATAGCCCGACCATCCTACCGCAACGGTTGAAGAGGCAAACAGATACTCCAGGATCAGATCCCAGCCGATGATCCAGGCAAGGAATTCACCCAGGGTAGCATAGGCATAGGTATAGGCACTTCCCGCGATGGGGATCATGGATGCGAACTCAGCGTAACAAAGACCGGCAAAAACACAACCCAAAGCCGAAAAAATAAAAGAGAGCATAATCGAAGGACCTGCATAATTTGCAGCAGCTGTACCCGTCAAGACAAAGATTCCGGTCCCAATAATTGCTCCAATACCAAGGGTAATCAGGTTCTTTGCTGTTAAGGCACGGTTGAATTTGTGCTCATCCGTACTGGCTTCTGCCAAAAGAATAGTTACAGATTTTCGTCTAAAAAGTTGGTTCATAGGGCAATATTAGTTGGAGCATCATAAATATCCACTGACCCTTAGCATTAACGGGTCATGGACAGGTCTATCTACAAAGATAAAAAAATAAGGATAGATGGAGTACGCGGACTGCATTTTATGGACATAAGAACAACCATTGTCAGCACGGAGAATTTCAGTCACTACGATACCGGAAAACTACGGCAAATAATCAAAATATGGTCAGATGGGTTTCTATCGTGGAAGGCTACAAGATCCAGCAATCAGCAAACTCACTTCTTAATTGATTCCTGGCATCCATGGCAGCTCCAAACGAGTTCTTCTTAATTCCAATCCGATAATATTCATTCTCCGAAACTATTTGAGCCTGGATTCCGCTTCTCTTCACGGTCATCAGGAACTTTTCAGCATTTGATTTGGAGAGGAATGAATTAAGTACCACATAATAGTCCCTTGAACTGCCTCTCCTTGATGAGGAACTTTCAGAAGCAGTGTAGGTTGAATTGCTGTAACGGCTGCTGGAGGAGGATTCTCCACTTTGTCCGGAATATTGGCCTTCGGTTTGCGGCACCTCAAGCGACTTTCCAAATTCAGGGATATAGATCTCGGTTCGCCTATTCTGCCGATGCTCCTGGGGGGTGCAAAGTGCTCCATCCTCACAACGGTTCAACAGTTGTGTCTCCCCATAACCCCTGCCGGTAATCCTACCTGCCCTTATTCCGTGTGAGGTAATGTAACTGACGGCTGACATGGCACGCTTCTGCGACAACCACAAGTTGTAGGCCGCATTGCCGCGACTATCCGTGTGTGAGCTCAACTGAACCTTGAAATCAGGATTTTCCTTCAGAAATTCAACCAGCTTATCCAGTTCGCGCGCTGCTTCAGGCAATATATTCCACCGGTTAAAATCATAGTAAACACTGTACAAAATGATCTTTCCCATGATCGGATCCATCCAGATCGTATCCCTGTTGATCTCACCCTGCTTCAAGACTTTGGTGATCAGCTTTTTCCTGCGGTCTTCGTAACCATACCTTGTTGCCAGCACTTCACAACTGTTCTTATAACTTGACAGGCTATCCACCTTTCCCTCTTCGTCTGTGGAGTAAGTCGTAGAATCACAGGAGACGATAACAGTTCCAGGAATAGGCTGATTAGTTTTTGAATTGTAGACATACAACTCCCTTACCGGAGAATAAGGAACAGAAGCAGGAACAGCAGATTTCGCCAATCTCTTAAAGGAGAATTGATAGATATCATCACTACCCCTCCCCGGACGATTGGAGGTCATGAACCCATTGTCGACATCGGGCCTGATCTCCATGTCAAAATCATCGTATTTCGAGTTGATGGGTGCATCGAAATGCTCAATTCGCTCATCCTTGTATGGGAATTTGGTGTAGTATATGTCCAGACCTCCCAAACCAAATCTTCCTGTAGAGGCAAATATCAAGTGGGAAGTGCCGTTTTTGCCCTGGTAGATAAATGGAAATTCCTCCTTGCCAGAGGTATTGATTTGTGATCCCATGTTGAATGGGTTTCCCCATTTCCCATTCTTGCGAATGGAGCAGTAGAGGTCCGTCTCACCAAAACCACCATGTCTGTCGCTCGAAAAAATCAAAGTATCTCCGGTAACGGATATCGCAGGATGACCAACGGAATAGGCCTTGTTGTTGTAAGGGAAATTGGTAAATGAGGTCCATTTCCCGTTTACCCGCTTGACGACAACGATTCTAAGACGGATGGTATCGCGGGTGAACATCTTTTTAAGGAGCGCTGCCTCAATGTTGTCAGATTGGGTAACAAAGAGCTCTCCGGTTTTCTGGCAGTAGGCAACCGGACCGTCGTGGTATCTTGTCAGGAACTCTACCAGGGGTGCGCGATTGCTGGTGGTGTTTCCCTCCTTGTCAATTCTTGCCCAATACAGGTCATAAAAGGCTTTTTTTCGCAGTTTATCATCCGGATGGCCCAAAACCTTGTCGCTGTAAGAGGTAAAATAGAGCGAATCGCCAACAACGGCAGGCCCGAAATCACTTCGAAGGGTATTTGCCTTTATGGCGTTCATTTTAAGGGTGGAGTCGTTAAAAATTCTTCCATCCCCTTCCTGAGCATGGCCAATAAATGTCAATACACTAAGAATCAGTAGAGTAATAAATGCCTTTCCGTCCAACTTTCTCATTCTAATCCGCTATTAATACCCTTTACCATTCAATGAACCCCGCGTTCAACCAGCTACTACACTTACAAAACAAATTCTTTCAGAAATAGGATTGTAATAGTCTAATTATCAATATTTTAATCTACCAAAATCATCTTTTCCCCTTTCAAAAACGGGAATTTAATTGATCAAATATTGCTTTGATGATGAATCAAGTCATTTCCTAATCAACTGAATAGTCATCATTTACAAGCAAAGTACATCATTGATTTTGAGCCTCGCAATGACAAATTGAGATTTAAGGCATTAGTTATCAACACCTCAAAATGGCGATTTTGTTAATAACTATGGTTTGTAGGAATCCTGAACAAAAGCATCGGGAACCGACCAATGAGGGATCAGGAAAAGGAGGTAGAAAAGCAGGAGGGATAAAAAAGCAAGCACTGCGATGTAAACAGTGCTTGCTATTCAAATGTATTCTTAAAAATATCTGGGAGAGACAAATCGCTGATTCCGTCCTGCAATTTGATAACGCAGTACAATCTCATGCGAGCCGCTGGTGAAGCTTGTCAATTCGTTCGTCGTATATTCATAGGAATAGCCCAAGCTCAGACTTTGGTTGATTTTAACCTGGGTCAGCGCATCGAGCGAGGCATTGCTTCGCCACGAAACACCAAAAGAGAGCAGATCATAAAAAGATACGATGGCAGTAATATCGCCTTCTACAGGTGCCCCAGCCACATACTTTATCAAAAAAGAGGGCTGAAATCTCACGTTGGGGGTAAGATCAAACAGGTATCCGGATGTCAGGAAAAAGTGACTTACTATATTAATTGACAAATCATTGGATACGTTTGGATATAGCTTCCCCTGTATGGTGTTGCCAAGGATATCCATCACTGAAAATCCTGCATAAAACCGGTCGGAGTGGTAATAGGTACCAATGCTAAAGTTTGGCAATACCATGTGATAATCCGTCATAAAGGCAGGATCCACTGCTGTACCGTCACCAAGGTTAACATCTGTATTGTTGGAATTGTAAAAACCAACTCCGCCCTGAAGTCCAAAAGAGAGGGTACTTTTGTTAAAATAGAGTTTGTAGGAATAGATGCCCGAGAAACCGGTATGGCTGGTTACCCCAATCTTGTCGACCACAAGATTCAACCCCACCCCTACTTTCTGATTTCTGACAGGTGAGTCGATGGAAAAAACACCCGTCTTGGGAGCACCTGGGACATTGACCCATTGGTTCCGGTACAAGGCAACTGCATTCACCACCTCACGGGTACCCGCATAGGCAGGATTGATCAGCATTCCGTTGAAAACATATTGGGAATACATGGGATCCTGCTGCGCAAAAACCTTTGCTGTGAGAGAAAGGAAAAGAGAAACTACGATTATCCTTTTTATCATCCAATTCTACCTTTTTAATGTTAGATAACCAACTTTTGGTTTCTCTCCGTTGTTGAAATCGACAGTATAAAAATAGGTTCCACCCGGCAACAGATTGCTTACATACAGACCTACATTCGATGAACCATCCCAATCATTTTGATAGTGAGTACTTTCATACACCTTGTTGTTCCACCTGTTGAAGATCCGCAAGGTGACAATATATTTTTCAGCACCTTCGATGACAAAATTGTCATTGATACCGTCCCCGTTTGGAGAGAATCCTTCAGGAATCTTCACTACCGGAGGATTAATAGTAATGTAGAAGAATGCAGGATTCACAGCATAGTCGGCACCATCTGATCCGTTCCACCTGAAGGATGTTTCACCAATAAAATTGTTATCCGGCACAAAGGTAAGCCTGGTTAAATCTGCATACTGTATCACCTGATCAACTCTTACGACAAGATCATTCAGCATCAGTGTTCCATTGAGCGGCAGAGATACAATCTTAATTCTTAGCAGATCATTCAAATCCGGATCGGCAAATTTTGATTCAAAGTCGTTCGCTGTGAAGGACAAAGTCTGATTTTGCTCGATGGTCCTGGACTGATCAGATACGACTGGTGGTTTGTTGATGGCCTTGCCAAAGATAGCCAGGTCAAGATCAAAGTTATATGGTTTTTCAGCCGTTACAGATCCCTTGGTTGTGCCGATACTCTCCATCCAATCGTACACCAGTTTGTTGCCTGCGGCAGCCACCAGGTTACTGTTGAGGGAAGCTAATTTCGTTGCCGATGAGAGCACCTTGCAGAGACCAGTTTCGAACAGTTTCGCTGCAGCATCAATCAATGGCTGGTTAACGATCAGATCAGCCTTGTATTCTCCAAATTCCTTCGGACGAGTCCTGTAGTGGCCATCGATACTCACAATAACATTGACAGAGAATCCATTCGGACCAGTCACCAATACATTTGGCGTGACATTTTGGCCAAATCCGCACCTGTTGAGCTCACCTTCGTTTTGTGGTCCATCCCAGCTGCCATCGTTGTTAAGGTCGATCCATTCCCACTTGTTCAGATCAATCGCACCACTGGCATTCGGAATATTTTTGGTCACCTTGTTGTCGTCGTTTGCATCGAACCATTCATCCTGCAGTTGGTTGTTGTTGATATCCAGCCAGACGAAATCTCCGATTACTGGGGTGGTTGTAGGTCCATAAGTATAATTGTGCTCTATATTGTCACAAATCTTGAGTGTTACGAAGAAGAGACTTGAGTTGATATTGAACAGATTCCTTGCGCTGTTAAGATTTGCATCGAGTACCTGTACCAGATAATTTCCTGGCAGGATGTTGTCGAAACGGTAAGCACCATCCGCCCCGGTTATTTTCATAATGGCACCATCTGTCGTTGAGCCGGCATCTCCCTGCGGCACCAGTACTACCGGTACATTGGCCAAAGGAGTGGCCCCATTCTTCACGGTTCCGTATACCGCAGCCAAATCATTGCATTCGGTAGGATGGCAATCCTGGATAGAAGCTGTCACTGCCAATCTTGCCGTTGATTCACAAAGCGTCAGTTTTTGTGAGGCATAATATTTCATTCCGTCGACGAGCAGTGACGAGGTAAGCAGTTCATTTCCGCCGGTAGCAGCATCGTACCATTTGATATTGGCACCGGTAACCATCAAGTTTGCAATGGTTGCAGCTTCAGATTTGCAGAATTCCTGCAAGGCACTACCCAGCGGAGCGGCAGGTTCCTCATAAATCATCACCAATACAGGTGTCCTGGTAGGATTGGCACAACCGGTCAGTTCACTAACGGATTCGGCATAGTAGGAAGTTGCTATCGCCAAGGCGGGTGATCCTGTCATTGGTTCTCCACCGTATCCAACAGCGTACCAGCGCAAGGTTGAACCTGCAGGAGCCGTAGCTTTCAAGTCATTCAGCGTAGCACTGCCACAGAAGTTCTGGATTGGCTCAGCAATCGGAGGCTCAGGTAGCTTGTGTACGGTAATGGTAAAGGTTTGAGCCCCGGAAGTATTTATACCGCCATTGAGTGTACCACCATTGTCTTTCAACCTTACAGTAACTGTTGCAACACCGGACTGATTGAGTGCCGGGGAGAAGAACAGATTCCCGTTTGTATCGATCCAAGGCTCCACAGAGAAGAGCGAATTATTGTTGTTGCTCACTTCAAACAGCCATGTCTGTCCAGTTTCGTTGGCAGGACCAACACCAATTTGTCCCGCCCAGTTGGAGATTACCTGGCTATTTGCATTACCACATACACTTTGATCACCAAGTCCGACAAAGGAAGGAGCATCGTTCACAGGAATTACTGTGACTGAAATTCTAGCTACGTTTGAAGTGGCACCGTTGTTGTCGTTTACGGTATAGTCAACAGAAGTGGCAACGCCGTTGTAGTCCTGCTCAGGAGTATAGGTAACTACTCCTAGTGCGTCAACTGTATAGGTACCTTCCCCAGCTACCGTGAAGGTCGTTTGCTGACCAGGTGTGGCTGGATCCAGATCAACGGAGGTTACATCAATTGTGCCATCTACATCCCTGTCGTTGGTGGTGACAGGAATTGCAACGGATGTATCTTCAAGGGTAGAAATATCATCATTTGTAGCCACCGGTACATCGTTAACCGGCGTAACTGTCACCGTGATCTTGCCAAGGTTGGAAGTTGCCCCCTGATTATCATCCACCGTGTAATTGATCGGAGTGGTAACCCCATTGTAGTTCAGTAGCGGTGTGAAGGTAACCTGACCAAGGTTGTTCACCGTAAAGGTTCCCTGACCCACTACCGTGAAGGTCGTCTGGCGACCAGGCTTAGCCGGATCAAGGTCAACAGTTGCGACATCAACGGTGCCGTCTACATCAGTATCATTGGCCGTAACATCAAAGGTAACCGGAGTATCTTCCAGGGTAGTTACTGCATCATTCTCAGCAACCGGCGGATCATTGACCGTAGTCACAGCGATGGTGATGGTAGCGATGTTCGATGTTGCCCCGTTGTTGTCATTCACCGTGTAACTAACCGGCGTGGTAACACCGTTGAAGTTCAGCGCCGGAGTGAAGGTGACAATACCTGCATCACTAACTGTATAGGTTCCCTGACCTGCTACCGTGAAGGTGGTCTGGCGGCCAGGTGTGGCAGGATCCAAATCAACCGTAGCAACATCAATCGTACCGTCTACATCAGTATCATTGGCAGTAACATCGATCGTAACCGGCGTGTCTTCCAAAGTTGACAGCACATTGTTCACAGCTTCAGGAGCATCATTAACAGGTGTAACCGTAACCGTGATCGTGGCAACATTGGAGGTCGCTCCCTCATTGTCATTTACGGTGTAGTTAATCGGGGTGTTGATACCGTTGTAGTTCAACACTGGTGTAAAGGTTACTTCACCACTGTTATTAACAACATAGGTTCCCTGACCCACTACCGTGAAGGTCGTCTGCTGACCTGGGGTGGCTGGATCCAAATCTATCGTAGCACCATCGATCGTGCCATCGACATCCACATCATTTGCAATGACACTAAAGGTCACAGGTGTATCTTCCGGTGTGGATACCGCATCGTTGACTGCAACAGGCACCTCATTGACCGATACAATTGTTATCGTAACAGTTGCGACAGAACAATCCACTGGTACCGGTCCGTCACACAAGCTGTAGCGGAAGAGATCCGTACCGAAGTAATTGGCATTTGGCGTATAGGTATAGGTACCACTTGCGTCCATCGTTACAGTACCATGTGCTGCTCCTCCATTCTCACCCACCAGTGTCCAGCCATTACCACCATCACCACTCAGGATATCATTGTCCACTACACTTGCATCTATGATCGAGGTATCTTCATTGACAGAAATAACATCATTAACCGCAACTGGCAAATCATTCACAGATATAACGACAACTGTGATGGTAGCTATATTCGAGGTCGCAGGGCTACTATCCGTCACTGTGTAGTTGACTGGGGTGGTAGTTCCGAAGTAGTTCGGTGCAGGCATGAATGTCACAACACCAAGGGCATTTACACTATAATTACCCTGACCTGGTGCAATCCATGTCCTTTGGATTCCTGCTGTGGCAGGATCCAGATCTACTGTACTGACATCCATATTTCCATTGACGTCCGAATCGTTGGCTGTGACATTAAAGGTTACAGGGGTATCTTCCAGGGTAGATACTGCATCGGCAACAGCCACTGGCGGGAAGTCATCGTCACTTATCATCACAGTGGCTGCATTGGCCGCTGCTACCGTGACTGCCGTATTGGTGCTCACAAGGGTCACTACAACGCTCTCACCACCCGTCTCTACAATATTGTCGTCCGTTACCGTCACAGGAACCGTAATGCTGGTTGTATTTGCAGGGATAACTACCGTCGTGCCGATGGCAGCGTAGTCAGTACCCTCGGTGGCAGTACCTGTGACCGTGAAGGTAACCGTGGTGGCTACGCT
>CAMCBW010000032.1 GCA_945873105.1 Tangfeifania diversioriginum | reverse complement strand
TGCCAACATAAAAGCGTTGTCCATTGAATAAATTCTCATTAACTTTAGTTCGCATAAGCTTCTGTTTTAAATTAATACTCCTTTCAAAGCTTAATTTAATAAACTTTAGCTTATGTATCATTTTTCAAACATAATACCTCTCCGTCATTTTTCCGTCATTCTTCACCCCTCCTTTTGCAGACAGCAAAAAAGACAATTCTACCGGAAAACCAGCCGTCCCTCCACAACATCCACCACAATCTCCCTTTCCTTTTCAATCCTGCCTGCCAGGATCTCCTTGGAGAGGTCGTTGAGCAGATACTTCTGCATCATCCGTTTGACGGGACGTGCCCCGAATTGGGGATCAAATCCAGCTTCTGCGATCCAGTCGATGGCCGCTTCAGTCATCGTAGCCCGGTAACCCGAACGCTTCAGGCGGTCGCTTACCATCTCAAACTGCAGTTGTACAATCTGCCGGATCTCTTCCCGGTTCAATGGTGCAAAGACAATGATCTCATCGATGCGGTTGAGGAATTCAGGCCGGATGGTCTGTTTCAACAGCTCCATCAGATCCCCCTGCAAATCTTCCATCTTTTGGGTACGGTTGGCATCCGTCATCAGTTCGGTCCGCTCGCGGATCAGGTGTGATCCAAGGTTGGAGGTCATGATGATGATGGTGTTTTTGAAGTTGACGGTTCTCCCCTTGTTGTCGGTAAGCCGCCCATCGTCCAGCACTTGCAGCAGCACGTTGAAAACGTCAGGATGGGCCTTCTCTATCTCGTCAAAAAGTAGCACGGAGTAGGGTTTCCTGCGCACCGCCTCCGTCAGCTGTCCCCCCTCGTCGTAACCAACGTAACCGGGAGGCGATCCGATCAGCCGGGTAACTGAAAATTTCTCCTGGTATTCCGACATATCGATACGGGTGAGCATGTTTTCATCGTCGAAGAGGTATTCCGCCAGCGCCTTGGCCAACTCTGTCTTGCCGACACCCGTTGTTCCGAGGAAAATAAAGGAGCCGATGGGCCGTTTCTCGTCCTGCAATCCTGCCCTTGAGCGGCGCACCGCATCCGAAACGGCAGCAATGGCCTCTTCCTGACCAATTACTCTTTTGTGCAACTCATCTTCCAGGTGTATCAGTTTTTCCCGCTCACTCTGAAGCATCCTTGAGACAGGAATACCGGTCCAGCGTGCCACCACCCCGGCAATATCCTCCGCATCCACCTCCTCCTTGATGAGTGGCTGGTGCTGTTGTTTGACGTTCAACTGTTCCTGCAGGGTGTCAATGGCAGACTCTGCCTCTTTGATTCTGCCGTACCGAATTTCGGCCACCAGACCATAGTTTCCCTGTCTTTCAGCCTGCGAAGCCTGCACCTTCAGCTCCTCGATCTCTTGCCGCTTCGTTTGAATTCCATCAATCAGCTCTTTTTCTGCCTGCCAGGTTGCCCTGAATTTCCGTTGCTCCTCCTTGAGGTTGGCAATCTCCTCCTCCAATCGTGAAAGCTTGGTCTTGTCATTTTCCCGCTGAATGGCCGCCCGCTCGATCTCCAGTTGGGTCAACCTGCGTTCGATCTCATCCAGCTCTTCCGGCAGGGAGTTCATCTCCATGCGAAGCTTTGCCGCTGCCTCGTCCATAAGGTCAATGGCCTTGTCAGGCAGGAACCGGTCGGTGATGTATCGCTGTGACAACTCTACCGCTGCGATGATGGCATCGTCCATGATCCTGACCTTGTGGTGGTTCTCGTATCGCTCTTTCAATCCGCGAAGGATGGAGATGGCCGACTGGGTATCCGGTTCATCCACCATCACCAGCTGGAAACGGCGTTCCAGCGCTTTGTCCTTTTCGAAATATTTCTGGTATTCACCCAGCGTGGTAGCCCCTACCGCCCGAAGATCACCCCTTGCCAAAGCCGGTTTGAGGATGTTGGCGGCATCCATGGCTCCCTCACCCTTGCCAGCCCCCACCAGCGTGTGGATTTCATCGATGAAAAGGATCACCTCTCCTTCAGCCTGCACTACCTCCTGAATGACCGACTTCAGCCGCTCCTCGAATTCGCCCTTGTATTTGGCTCCGGCTACCAGGGCACCCATATCCAATGAAAAAAGTTGCTTGCTTTGGAGGTTTTCGGGTACATCCCCCCGGACGATCCGCTGTGCCAGACCCTCCGCAATAGCGGTTTTCCCCGTACCGGGCTCCCCTACCAGAATTGGATTGTTTTTGGTTCTGCGGGAGAGAATTTGCAAAACCCTGCGGATCTCCTCGTCACGCCCGATCACGGGATCGAGTTTCCCCGAACGCGCCGCATCGTTGAGGTTGACGGCAAAGCGGTTGAGTGAGTTGAAGGTATCTTCGGCCGTCTGGCTCTCAACTTTGGAACCTTTCCGCAGTTCGCGGATGGCCTCTTCCAGCCCTTTCCGGTCGACCCCTTGCTCCTTCATGAGCTTGCTGACCACATCCCCCGTTTCGAGCAAAGCCAGCAACAAATGCTCTACCGAGACAAATTTATCCCCCATCTTTTGGGAGAGGGAGATGGCTTTCTGAACCGTCGCATTGGCTCCGGTAGACAGAAAAGGTTCACCGCCCGTTACTTTTGGGAAACCACCAATGATGCGGTCAAGCTCTTTGGTAAAAAAACCTGTGTTGACCCCTGTTTTTTGCAACAGGAAAGCCGTCACATTTTCAGCTTCTGTCAACAAACCCTTCATCAGGTGCTCGGTCTCAACCGATTGTTGGTTATTTCCGGCAGTGATTTGAACCGCCTGCTGTACTGCCTCCTGGGCTTTGATGGTAAAATTGTTGAAGTTCATAGCTGATGTTTTAAATGTTTCCTTTTGAATATTAACATACAAACAAAACATTTGCCACAAACCGAACCCCGACAAAATGTCATTAACTTACTGATAAAGAAGTAATAATGTCAGCAATTTCCTGATAAGACAGGCCAAATTGGCAATGAATCAGCTGAGCCAGTGGTCAGAACCGGGAACTGGTCCATTCCCAACACCCTTGAATTTGTAGCCGGCATCTTCCACTGCCAACTTTACCATCTCCATGGTAACCGAGTTTCCCTCTACACTTACCTGACCGGTGGCAAGGTCTCCGACTACCTCCTCCACACCAGGGATCCCGCTGATCCCCTTCTCGACACGTGCAATGCAATGTTTGCAGGTCATTCCTTCTACCAGATATATTTTAACTGCCATAATTGTTGAGTTTATAGTTTATTATCATTGAGCTACAAATAGATAGGTGATGGTCCCCCGCTCTTTTTCAGGGGCGGAATTGTCTGAATTGAAGAGGGTCTTCTCGGCTGCCTGTTTGGCATAGGCGAGCATCATCGGATCATCCGTGCCGGAATTTGTTCGGGGTGTGGCGCTAAGCACCGCTCCGCTCCTGTCGACCAGGATATCGACCACCACCTCACCTCCACCATGGGCCAGGTAGACCGGAATCGGCAGCTGAAGATGGTAGCGGTTACCCAGTTTGTACCGAATGTTCGATTTCCCCTTGAAGGTGGAACGTTTGGCCTCCTCGCGGGTCATACCTTCCGTACTGGCCACTGGCATGGGGATGTCGCCAATTTTGGGAATTTCGCGGGAGAGGTTTTTGTTGACGTCACTGGCCAGCTTTTTTGCCTCCGCCACCTCTTTGGCATACTCCCTGTCGAAAAAAGGATCCCCGCTGGAGCGACCAGACTGGTCATTCAGGTTCACGGCACGATTGGAGTTGTTGGCACCCCTGCCATTGCTGGAAGCCAGTGAATGCTCCCCCTGATCCAGTGGGTCTTTTTCGGGATCCGGCAATTTGACCGCTTCAGATACCATATCCAAAAACAGGGCCTCTTCCGGGATCTCCATACTGTTCCTCAGTTCGGCAAACAGCAAGGCTACCATCACAACCAGGTGAATGGCCAGTGTGACAATGATTGCATTGAGATTATCGCGGTAGAGTCTGTGCAGTTTTTCCATGTCCCTGAATCCCTATAAACAAAACTACTCATTTGTTTTGCAGAGCATGCAAAGGAGGCGCCAGAAATGGTGTTTTTAACTTTGCGTTGCCTTGCGTGCTTTGCGCGACCTTTTCATTGGCAGGTAGTTCTTTCCGCAAAATTACGTCAAAGAAATCAGATTTCTTAAGGATTTTTATGGAAGGTGCCATCAAGCTTCCAATGGAAGAAGCCAATCCGGTTGGAGGGGCGGGAAAATTTGTTTCTCAGCTCCCCTGGCATAAAGCGTCGCAATGGCTTCCCTGCCTTTCTCCCCCAAATCTACCGAGAAGTTGTTGACATAAAGCTGGATGTGGTTGCGCATGACCTCTTCCTCCATGGCTTGGGCATGCAGCCTAACGAATGGAAGTGAATCGTTGGGGTTTTGAAGGGCATATTCCACGCTGCGACGAAGCACGCGGTTCACTTTGAGCCGGATCTCCCCTGGCAGATCGCGTTTCAGGATAATTCCCCCCAGCGGAATGGGCATTCCTGTTTGAGATTCCCACTGTTCTCCAAGATCAACTATCTTCTTCAATCCCCTGGATTGGTAGGTAAACCTGTTTTCATGGATGATCACCCCTGCATCAGCTTCCCCCGACAGTACCACCTCCTCAATATCGGAGAAAAGGTATTCACTCTTCAGTTTCAGGTTTGGATATGCGAGGGAAAGCAGCAGATTGGCCGTAGTGTACTTACCAGGAATGGCAATCCTGAGTCCTTCCAGTTCATCGGGATAAATTTTGTGTTTACTGATCAGCAGCGGACCGTTGCCAAATCCCAGGGCACTCCCGGCGGTCAACAGCTGATAAACCCCTGACAGATAAGCAAATGCATGATAACTTACTTTGGTGATATCTATGGAGGACTTGAATGCCAATCGGTTCAACTCCTCCACATCTGCCAACAGGAGCTCAAAGCGAAGACCTTCGGTGTCGATCCGCCCATTGACCATGGCATCAAAGATAAAAGTGTCGTTGGGGCAGGTAGAGAAACCCAGGGTGAGCCTCATCAGGAGAGCTGTTTGATTTTGGCAAATTTACGCAGGAATCGGAAAAGTTCGTCGGTAAGATTCTCGATGGCCATCGGAATATCCCACTTTGCAGTATCCCTCGACTCTACATAATTGGAGATGGCCCTTATTTCCAAAAAAGGCACCTTTTCGTGCAGGCAAACATAAAAGACAGCCGCTCCCTCCATCGATTCCACATCAGGATCAAAACCGCTGGAAATTTTGGCAATACTTTCCGGGGTGCCATGGCTGATATTCCCCGTCAAACCATCTACCGAAGCAAGTTCCAACTCCTTGTAATGATTGGGATTTACCATCCTTCCATTTTCGAAAGGGAACTGATCCCTCTCCATAAATCCGGCATCAAAAAGTGAGAGTACCGAATTTCCCTCCTCAATACCCAGGTCACAAATCTGCTCGCTTTTTACGTTGACTACCGTCCCAATGGAAAGTTCGTCGCGAAAACTTCCAGCAATACCTGCGTTGATAACCAAATCGTAAGGGGTGGTATAGAGTGCCCGGGTAAGGTGATAAGCGGTAAATGTCATGCCGATTCCTGGTATAAGCAGGTCAATCTCCAGATCATACCATTTGTAGTGGAAAATATTTTTCCCTTCTCCCTCTACCTCGACAAGGTTCTCAAAAAACTGGTAAAGTTCAAAACAGGTGGCTCCAACAAACAATATTCTCATTCGGCAAAACAGGTCTAATAAATTTAGCGGTGCAAATGTAAAATTTCCAAACTCTAATTTGAACAGCCAACTAACATTCATACTTGTTTTGGCGAAAAAAGTTAATAAAAGTTGTTTATTTGTATCAAGTTTAATTAAAAAAAACATAAAACCTTTCTGAGAACTAACCCTGCTGAAGATTTGGCTTTTAGAAACGGAAACGCTAAAAAAGTATTGTATGCAATTCTCATTACACAGAAAAAAAGCAGACGGCTACCAGAAAATAGAGCACTATCCCAAGGAGACGGTTACCAAAATGGCCGACCATTACCGACAGATACTGGAGCTGATTGGGGAAGATCCAACCCGTGAAGGGCTGGACAAGTCGCCACTTAGAATTGCCAAGGCAATGCAGTTCATGACCCAGGGATACAGCATGGATCCTGAAGAGATCCTGCGTTCGGCCATGTTCAAGGAGGATTATCGCCAGATGGTAATCGTCAAGGACATTGAGATTTACTCCCTCTGTGAACACCACATGCTACCATTTTTCGGCAAAGCCCATGTCGCCTATATTCCGAACGGTTACATCACCGGGTTGAGCAAGATTGCCAGGGTGGTGGAAGCCTACTCGCGACGGCTGCAGGTTCAGGAGCGACTCACCCTGCAAATCAAGGAGTGCATTCAGCATACCCTATCACCACTGGGGGTAGCGGTGGTCATTGAAGCCAAACACATGTGCATGTGCATGCGGGGAATCGAGAAGCAAAACTCCGTTACCACCACTTCCGATTTTACGGGGGCCTTCGAAAAGGTGGCAACCCGGGAGGAGTTCATAAGGTTGATCAGCTCGAAACTGTCGTAGGAAGGACGAGCGGACGACGGATAAATGACGGAGGGACTGGAATGACTGAGGGACGAGGGGAAGACGGAAGAATGACTGAGGGACTAAGGGACTGAGAGACGAGGAGAAGGTGGGAAATGAGCCAGTACAGACGTTGCATGCAACGTCTCCTTTAAATTTATTTTTTTGTTGAACCTTTATTTTTTATGGCTTCGATTTTGCATCTCCTCAAATCCAGCCACGTAGTGGCGGTATAATTGTAGAAAACAGATGCAACACACAGAGCCGTCTGTGGTAGTCTGCTCAAAAAATAGGTAAATCCCATTTCGGATGGAAGGAGCAATATTTTGAAATAGCTCAATCAACTATGAACAATTCAGGAGATTCTTATCTTTGCACCCTGAATTTGAATTTTTTTTATTATGAAACGAGCATGTTCGTTGAACACTTACAAGGATGAATATCTCATATGCGAGTTCCATCCGACAATTAAAAAACAAATTATATTCGGATGAAAGCATATGTATTCCCGGGACAGGGTGCCCAGTTTGTAGGAATGGGGAAAGATCTTTACGACAACTCCCCGGCTGCCAAAGAGCTATTTGAAAAAGCCAACGAGATCCTGGGCTTCAACATTACTGACATCATGTTCGCAGGAACCGATGAAGAACTAAAACAGACCCGAGTTACCCAACCGGCGATCTTCCTTCACTCCGTTTTGCTGGCCAAAACCATGGGGGAAGCATTCCAGCCTGAAATGGTTGCCGGACACTCCCTCGGAGAATTCTCCGCTTTGGTAGCTGCCAACGCACTCTCGTTTGAAGACGGGTTGCTGTTGGTCTCAAAGAGAGCAATGGCCATGCAGAAGGCTTGCGAAGTCGCTCCTTCCACCATGGCGGCCATCCTGGGTGTGGAGGATGCCGTTGTCGAACAGGTCTGTGCAGAAATAGAAGAGGTGGTCGTACCCGCCAATTACAACTGCCCGGGTCAGCTGGTGATCTCCGGTTCGATCGAAGGAGTCGACAAGGCCTGCGTCCGCCTCACTGAACTTGGGGCCAAACGGGCACTCAGGCTCAACGTTGGAGGTGCATTCCACTCTCCCCTGATGGAACCTGCCCGAACCGAACTGGCGGAAGCCATCAATGCCACAGCTTTCAAGGCACCCATTTGCCCCATTTACCAAAATGTTACTGCAGCTTCAGTTACTGATCCTGAAGCAATAAAAGCCAATCTTATTGCCCAATTGACAGCGCCGGTCCGCTGGACCCAAACCGTCGTCAACATGCTTGCCGATGGAGCCGACAACTTCACGGAGGTGGGACCCGGCAGTGCTTTGCAGGGAATGATCAAGAAGGTGGACAGAGCCGTGGCTACCAACGGGGTCAGTACTTTCCAGAATTAATTTTCGATTTTGGATTTTGGAATGTGAACCTTATAGATTTGTATGCCCAACCAAATTTGTATAAGGTAATAGCCTATTTTAGCCAGCATTCGAGATTGAGCGGGTTCCAAAATCGAAAATCCAAAATCGAAAATACTTACATCAATTGGCCAATCTTTCCTACCTTTAGCAATTTATTAACATAGAAAGATGCGCTACAAACTTACCCTTAAACTGGTCGATCCACTCCGCAATATTTTGCCAGTGAATTACCAGTATGAGTTGGGTGCCTGGTTTTACCGCATGGTCAACCGTCCGGAGGGCAAACTTTCCAATTACCTGGTCTCAGCCGGATTGCTCTCCCCGGACAAGCCATTCCGAAACTTTGTCTTTTCAAACCTTATGGTTCCTGACCGGAAGATTGAAGGTGACAGACTCTCTATCCAAAGTGAAAAAATCGGCCTGTTGTTTTCCACCCTTCCGGATGAAGGGATGATACCCCTGGTCAAGGAGAACTTCGGGGATACCCGCTTTATCCTGGGAGACCGTATCTCGCAGGTCTCTATTGCCGTCGAAAACATAGAGCTGCTACCTGAACCCGTTTTTACCGATAAGATGACTTTCAAAACACTCTCCCCGCTCCACCTTGCCATGAAGATGCAGGGTCGAAAGAATGAGTTGTTTCTCTCTCCAGAGACACCCGGCTACAGTACTGTTTTTTACAGCGATCTGCACAAAAAATTCAAAATGGTGAATGGTTTCGACCACCCCCACGATCCGTTGGCTGGAAAATTCAAACTCAGGTCTCCGGTGACACAGAAAGGAATCACACTTCAATCCGGCAATCCGGGCCAAAACAAGCTGATTGGCTACCAGTTGCGCTTCAGATTGCAGGCAGATCCGCAATTGCTGAGAGCCGGGTATTATCTCGGATTTGGAGAGAAGAATCATTTGGGATTTGGGTGTTGTGAGATTCTGTAAACAGATTTGACTACTGATTCAAGGACCGTAACTTCGGGAAATAACAAAAAATTTCCTGCCAAACCGAATTCTTTCTTTCAAAAGGGTAACCTTTGCATGGAAATACGTACCAACCATTAAAAAAAGAACAGCTACGCTGCTACAGGACCGAAGGAATGATGAAAACCTAACCTCTTTTCAGTGAAATGAAATAGCCATGAACAAATATTCACATCAACCGCAAATGAATAGCTGGCTATTGGCTTCGTTGATCTTAGATTGCATGCGACCGTTAAAAATTATATCATATACCCATGAGATAGATCCCTGAGAACTGTAATGAATTTTATTTTTTAAAGACTTATAAGGAATTTACACTTGAAAACAGGGGGTATTAAAGTTTAAATTTGTTCTGAAAAATAGGTTCCTAAATGCCGATCGTTGAAATAAATTATTCTAAAATGAGAAAAGAAAATTACTTTTTGGTTTTTTGTTCACTTGCGCTGTTGTTGATTGCAGGTTCTTTTACCTCTCAGGCACAGCCCATTGCACCAGATCCCTCCTTTCGCATCGGCAAATTGCCGAATGGGATGACCTACTACATCAAGCACAACGAAGAGCCCAAGGAGCGGGCCAGTTTTTACATCATTCAGAATGTTGGTGCATTGCTGGAAGAGGATAGCCAGAATGGTCTTGCCCACTTCCTTGAGCACATGGCGTTCAACGGAACCAAAAACTTTCCGGACAAGGGAATTATCAATACCCTTGAGAAGCATGGAGTTGCGTTTGGCAAAAACATCAATGCCTATACCTCCTTCAGCGAGACTGTCTACAACCTGAGCGATGTGCCGGTTACCCACCCTGGACTGGTGGATACCTGCTTATTGGTTTTGCATGACTGGTCACACTACCTCTTGCTCACAGAGAAGGAGATTGATTCCGAACGGGGAGTCATCACGGAGGAGTGGAGAACCCGCCGCAATGCACAATTCCGGATGCAGCGCGCTATGTTTCCGGTACTGTTTAAAGATTCAAAGTACGCTGTTCGTGATGTGATCGGCGATTCTGCCATCATCAAACACTTCAAGTACGATACCCTGCGTAAATTCTACCATGATTGGTACCGCACAGATCTACAATGTATTGCCGTGGTTGGAGACATCAATGTTGATGAAGTAGAAAAATCAATCCAGGCGAAATATGCCACTATTCCTGCTGTGGAAAATGCAAAACCCCGGGGTGAGCACCTTGTACCCTACCACAAAGAAACCTACTTCGTGCAGATAAAAGACAAGGAATCTTCACAGTATTCAGTCAATATCTACATCAAGCATGAGGCACCAAAACCAGCGGAAAAAGAGATGGCCTACTACCGCGACCAATATGCCAACCAATTATTTAACAGCATGATGGGTGACAGGATTGCTGAAATGCTTCAAAAAGGAGTCCCTCCATTTGTGAGCGGAAGTGTCGGTTTTGGCGGATTTGTGAGGGGATACAATGCCATGTCAATTTCCACGTCAGCCAAGCCTGACCAGGAAGATGTAGCCTTAAGGGCCATCTATACGGAAGCGGAACGGGTTAAACGCTTTGGATTTACCCCGGGAGAGGTGGAACGTGCTAAATCCAATATGCTGAACCGGATTGAAAGTCGCTGGAAACAGCGCGACAAGATTCGCAACGATGACTATGTGGGTGATATTCAGAGTCACTATTTGACCAACGAACCACTCACCTCCATCGATTTCGACTGGGCTGCCGTTCAGAAACTGGTACCAACCATTACCGTTGAAGAGCTTTCAGCGAAGGCTAAAAAATATATCGTTCCCGAAAACAGGGTGATCATCGTGATGGGACCTGACAAGGAGAATGCAAAATTATTGTCAGAACCAGAGGCACTTGCCATCCTGAAAGAGGTTGAAAATTCGGATATTAAACCCTACGAAGACACCAAGGTTAGTTCCAGCTTGATTGACAAGGAGCTGAAAGGATCAAAAATTGTCAAAACGACACCTCTGCCTCAGTTCAAGGCAGTGGAATGGACTCTAGCCAACAATGTCAAAGTCGTATACCGCCTGGCGGATTATGAAAAAGACAATGTCATGATTCGGGCCATCAGTCCGGGTGGAAATTCCCTCTTGACCGTCGACCAACTGGCTTCCGGGATGATGATGCCGCAATTCATGGGGATGTTTGGTGTTGGTGAATTCGATGCTACCACCCTGAAGAAGATGTTGACAGGCAAGACTGTCAACCTTGGGGTTGGCCTTACCAAGCTGAATGAATCCTTTTCAGGATCTGCAGCCCCAAAAGATTTTGAAACCATGATGCAACTGCTTTATTTGCAGTTTGAAAAACCAAGGTTCGACAAGGAGGCCTACGAAGCACTGAAGGGACGCTATGCCGGCATGGTAGCCAACTTGTCCAACAATCCGCAAAAGGTAATGGGTGACTCCCTGACGCTCATATTGACTTGCAATCATCCAAGGACCAAGCTGATGACTCCGGCACTGATCAACGAACTCTCGCTCGAACAGATGGAAAAGATTTACCGTGACCGGATAACGGACGCAGGGGATTTCACCTTCTTCATTGTAGGAAATCTGGAGGAAGAAAAGGTGAAGCCTTTGGTAGAGAAGTACATCGGTTCACTGACAGATAAACCGCGTACCGAGAAATGGGTAGACAACAACATGCTGGGACCAAAAGGAAAGACGACCCGTGAGATTTCTATCCCCATGCAGGTCAACAAGGCGACTGTCATTGTCAATTACAAAAAGGAGGATGCTTACAATGCGAAATCCAATTTGACCATGGATATTCTCAATGGCATACTTAGATTGCGTTATACGGAGGAGATCCGCGAAAAGGAGGGTGGCACCTACGGAGTGAGTGTATCTTCCAGCAAGGTACATTACCCCAAGGCGGAGAAAAGCCTGGAGTTGATGTTTGATGCGGAACCTGAACGTTCAGCCCATCTGAAATCGATACTCTACCGCGAAATTGACAAGGTTGTTGCGAATGGCCCAACTGCGGAAGACCTTGACAAGGTGGTAAAAAACATGTTGAAGGACCGCGAACAGAGTAAATTGCACAACAGTTACTGGATGGGTACCCTGGCCGATTTTTACCAGAACAACATCAATTCTGATGCACCTGAAAATTTCGAAAAAATACTGGCGAGTGTCACGGTAGCTGATGTGAAAAAGTTTGCTGCAGGATTCTTTAAAACTGCCGATGTGGTGGATGTAATCTTTCTGCCAGCAAAAAAATAAGCTACTTACTGGAACTGAAATCAAAAAATACCTGGTTTCGATCAGGTATTTTTTTTATTTCAATACCTGTATTTCACAAAGATGCTTGTAAAATAACTGTTTTTCACCACTTATATCTCTTTTTCACAGATTCTGAACCATTGTTTACCTTAAAAAGCAAACCCCGGCAAAATAAATTTACCGGGGGTTTGCTTTGACTTGCTTTTTGAAAAAGTGGAGCTGAGGGGAACGGAACCTTACGGTTATCCGATTAATTGTCAGCTATTTACATTTTCAAAATTTCTTCAAATTCCCGAATTGCCACCTCAAAATATAACATTTTGAGTATCAGATTGCTTCCATTTGCACTGTTAAAGTAATAAAAAAATCATTCAATTTCCTTCATTAATCGCCTTCCAATAATTCCATTAGTTGGTGATTCAAATACAATTTCTCTTTCCCTAATCTGACAGATTTCAGGAATCCCTTCTCCTCTAAAGAAATAAGATAATTGCCAACAGTTTTGGGGGTTCCTAATCCGGCATCAATCAGAAATTGACGTTTGGTGTAAGGAAGCTTGAAGATGATTTCCAGTAAATCTTTGGAATATGCTTTTGGGAGTACCGTTTTGATCTCTTCTGCCATTTTTTCCATTAAGGACATCACTTTCTCTAACCTGACCAAACCTTTCTGTGCTGTCTTTTCAATCATATCAAGCATGTAAAGGATATAGCTCTCCCAATCCTGTTTTTCTGTTACATTCCTTAGTTTCTTATAATACTCAATTTTATTTTTGATGATATATTCACTGAGGTAAATAGCAGGAATATCCAACAATCTTTCCATTTTCAGATACAAAAGCAGAAGAATCCTTCCGGTCCTGCCATTACCATCTGCAAATGGATGAATCGCTTCAAATTGATAATGCATTAAAGCCATTTTTATCAATGGGTCCAATGTGTCATCTTGATTAATGAATTTTTCAAGGTTGGCAAGTTTTTCCCGAATGATGTTTTCACCGGAAGGTGGTGTATAGATGATTTCACCCTGGTTATTCGCTAGTGTCGTCCCTGGAGTAACCCTGATACCAGCAGAATTCTGTTTGATGCATTGGACTATTTCTACGCAAAGGTTCGTTGTTATAAAAGGTCTTGACTCTAATCTTTCAAGTCCAGCCCAAAGTGCTTCCTTGTAACTTAATACTTCTTTCGTTGCCGGATTCTCAAACCTTTTTTCTGCAACCACAGATTTGTATAAGTCATCATTGGTAGTGATGATATTTTCAATTTCCGAGCTTGCCTTGGCCTCCTGCAAATGGATTGTGTCAAGGAATAACCTTGGATTTGGGAGATTTATCAGTGCTCCGTTTAGTTGAGCCAATGCCCTGCTTGCAGAAATTGTTTTGAGTAGGACTTGTTTTGTTTCCAATTCTACTTTTGGAGGAAGCAATGGCAAATCATTGAAGGGAATCTCTTTTTTGAAAATGGTCATAACTCAAAGGTAAATTTTACACCTGTCATAAAAACAAGGGTAAATTTAGTAATTATTTACTCTCGTTGATCACTTCGAAGTAAATTTTACACTCGTTTGACTTTCGTGGCATAAGACAAATCCAGAATCAACTGTTGAATATTGCAAGGAGGAAAATGAGATTGAAAGGATGTAATTTAGTACTTATCGTATATTCCATCGCACCAACATAAAAATGAATAATTATTGCATAGAGATCACTTTTACCCAAAGAAAGCTCCACTCGTTCTGAATTTACCGTAACCCTTAAAGAAATGGGGGATTGACCTTCTTTTACACCCCTGCTTTTTCTGACGAAGAACCGAATTGAGAATGTTTCCTGCTTTTTCATACGAATTTCCTTTAATTTTTTGTTTATAAAAGTAGTTTGCATATGAAAGAATTAGAAACGCAAAACACTGCATTACAGCGCAATACGCGCCTAAAAGGTGGCAATTCAGAAAAAAGTGAGTGGTCCCTTTTTGCCACCTTTAAAGGTGCATTTAATTGCCTTTTGTTGCAGGAGTGGTAAAACAAAAAACCCCTGTAAATGTGGCATTTACGGGGGTTTGCTTTGACTTGCTTTTTGAAAAAGTGGAGCTGAGGGGAGTCGAACCCCTGTCCAAACGAGGAAGCAATACGCTTTCTCCATGCTTAGCCTTGATTTGATTTTCGAACGACAACTGGCTCGAGGCCACCGACTGTCATCTTAACTCCAGTTGTTTCGCCAGGGAAGCGGAGTAATCCCCTGACTATTCCCGATTTATCTGCACCTCCGGGTCGGGCCGCTTCAGGACATGGCACCCGGGAGATGTCTCGCTCCAGTATCTAATACCGGATTAGCAGATCAACCTTTGGTTGATTAAGCGGCAAGAGCGTAGTTATCTGCGCCAACTAATTGTTTGAGTCTTAAGATTTACGGGCCAAAACTCAATGCCCGGCATGCTTACATACCTCTTCTGCCCGCTGTCAAAACCGGTCAGCCCCATGGGGAGGCAAAGATAGAACAATTCAGCAATTCTTCAAAGCCGCAATGGTTGCCTTGGGATCTGGTGCTGAGAAGACAAAATTACCTGCTACCAGTACATCAGCGCCTGTCAAAAAGAGTTGCCTGCCTGTATCCAGATTGACCCCTCCATCCACCTGAATCAAGCAATCGGGTGAAAGGGTGTTGACCATCTGACGAAGTGTTGCCAATCTCTTGTAACTACCCTGAATAAATTTTTGTCCTCCAAACCCAGGATTAACAGACATCAGCAGTACCATGTCGACATCGCGCATGATATCAATCAGCATCTGCACCGGGGTGTGCGGATTGAGTGCAACACCGGCTTTCATCCCCAGTTCACGGATGGCCCCAACGGTCCGGTGAAGATGAGGGCAAGCTTCATAGTGGACAGTAAGGATATCTGCACCAGCCTCTTTGAAACGTTCCAGGTATCTGTCAGGATCGGTGATCATCAGGTGAACATCGACAGGCTTCTCTGCAATTTTCTTTATTTGCGCAATGACAGGAAGCCCAAATGAGATGTTGGGGACAAAGTTCCCATCCATGACATCACAATGAATCCAGTCTGCCTGGCTCTCATTGACCATTCGGATCTCTTCACCAAGTTTTGTAAAGTCAGCCGCTAAAAGTGAGGGTGCAATCAATCGTTTCACTACAGGTATTATTTGGAAGAACAAATATAGCCTGTTTAATTTAGATGTTAGCCGAGGAAAGGTTTTAAAATTGTTAGAAATTGGATGTTCTTTAATTTTCTGATACTATTGTCTCTGATCTGCCTAACCCGTTCGCGGGTTAATCCAAATTTGATACTTATTTCATCAAGTGCAAGAGCCTGCTTTCCATTTAATCCGTAGAAGGAGGAGAGAATGGCTGCCTCGCGGCAATCCAATTTGCACAACAGTCGTTCAATCTCAATTTTAAGGGATGTTTCTAACAAGTCATTGTCGGGACTGGGTGAAAATTCATTTTTATATAAATCATACTGACTGTTTTCATTTTCCTCATCACCAAAAAGAGGGGCGTCCAGAGACAGATGAAACCCTGAACTTTGCAAGGACTGATCTACCAAAAATACATTCATTTTCAGAATTTCAGCAATCTCTTCTGCAGTTGGATCCCTTTGAAACTCCTGTTCCAACCTGGAAAAAACACGGTTGATCCGGTTAAAAGTTCCCACTTTGTTTTGTGGCAACTTCACCAATCTGGCCTGTTCCGCCAAGGCTTGCAGGATCGCCTGCCTTATCCACCAGACCGCATAGGAGATAAATTTGAATCCTTTCGTTGCATCGAACTTTTGTGCAGCCTTGATCAATCCAAGGTTCCCCTCATTGATCAGGTCGGAGAGCGGAAGACCTTGGTTTTGGTACTGCTTGGCTACCGAAATAACAAACCTCAGGTTGGATTTAACCAAGGCATCAAGTGCCAGGTGGCTACCATCCCTGATTTGTTGTGCCAAATAGATTTCATCTTCACTACTAAGTAGTCTGATCTTACCAATTTCCAGGAGGTATTTATCCAAAGATGCAGCCTCCCTGTTGGTAACTTGTTTGATAATCCTGAGCTGTCTCATAAGTTAACTTTTGAACCGCTCCGGCAATAAAAATAAGAAGCACCAATTACAGTCTAAAAACTGACAATTTTGACAATTGAGATTACAACAATATTACTTCAAAAAAAGGAGGATTGGAAATATTAAAACAATTATTTCATCAGACAGTCAATAATTTAACTATTATATCCATGCATTCCTGACCAATATAAAACACAAAAAATACATTTAGTTAACTTCGTAAACACGGTTGAGCCAAAAGCGAACAGAATGACTAAAAATTATGTTTTATATTTTTTTATGGATTTTTTACAATAAAAACCAGATGGAAATAAAAAACAAGCATCTTCGTCCATTTTTTAACTCAAATTTGCCATTTTTTAAAAAATCCACCTGAATAAACGCTTTCTAGTTACAACAAAATCTCATTTTTCTGCCCATAATCATCCAAAAATTCATTTTTCAAGTGAATCATTTTTGTGAATTAAAATCTTATGGTTACATTTGCGACGGATTAAGATTAGCGATCTGACACAGTATCTTCAAAATATCCCTGTTATCTCTTCCTAAGTTATTTTATTATAGTATAAAAATCTTAAGCAACTTGTTGTTTATTGCAACATCTGTTTTGATTACAAATCAACAAAAATCATGTACGACATCCTTGAACTGAGCAAGAAACTCTTGCCGGAATTGCGCGAAATAGGCAAAGAACTAAATATTAAGCGCATCGAGTCTTTCAAAAAACAAGACCTTATTTACATTATCCTTGACACGCAGGCCATTAGGGATTCTGTTGTAAAAACGCCTGAAAAGAAAACTGCACCATCCGAAAGGCCTGCCCCCAAACCTCCCAAGGTAAAAGTGGACATGAAGGCACCTTCCGAAAAGAAAATAATTCGCATTGTCAAAAAAACCGGAGATGCTGCCATTGCTGAAGCACCTCTGCTTCCCGTTGCTGAACAAGACCAGGTTACCCCTGCTCTGGGAAAAGAGTCTTCTACTGCTCCAAACAATGAAACTCCGGCAGAACAGGCACCAGCATCAAAGCCCTTCCACCACAAAGGGGAAAAAGCTAAAAAAGAATCGGTCAATCACAAAGAACGCAGGCCCAGAGTTTTGCGCAGCGAATCTGCCATACTTTCTGTCAGCTCTGTAATTACCGCTCCTGAAGAGTCTCCGGAAATTGAAGAAGGAGCACTGGTAAAACCGGAAGGAGAGGTTACTGAGGCCCGTCCTGAGGAGAAAAGGGCGCCCATTATTAAAAACATCCAGAAAAAAGAGTTTTCGTCCAACCCTTCCAACCCATCTTTCCCTCCCAAAAATGGCAATGGGCAGCAACCTACCCAGCAAAAGCCAGCAGAGGCCAAAGAAGCTGAAAAAGCGTACGATTTTGAAGGAGTGATCAACCAGACGGGTGTACTGGAGATCATGCAGGAGGGATATGGATTCCTTCGTTCATCAGATTACAACTACCTTACCTCACCGGATGACATCTATGTTTCACAGTCACAAATCAAACTCTTTGGTTTGAAAACCGGGGACACGGTGCATGGCATAATTCGTCCTCCCAAAGAGGGTGAAAAATATTTCCCCCTCGTAAAAGTTGTGGAGATCAATGGCCGTAGTCCGGAATACATCCGCGACAGGGTTCCGTTCGAACACCTTACCCCCCTCTTCCCTGACGAGAAGTTCAACATCGCAGGCAAATCCAGCAGCATTTCTTCCAGAGTTGTAGACATGTTTGCCCCTATTGGGAAAGGACAACGTGGACTGATCGTCGCCCAGCCAAAAACTGGCAAAACGATGCTTTTGAAAGATATCGCCAATGCGATTGCGGCCAACCATCCGGAAGTCTATATGATTATCCTGCTGATTGATGAACGTCCTGAAGAGGTAACCGACATGGCCAGAAGCGTCAACGCAGAGGTCATCTCCTCCACCTTCGATGAGCCAGCAGAGCGTCATGTCCGCATTGCCAACATGGTACTCGAGAAAGCCAAAAGATTGGTCGAATGTGGCCATGATGTGGTAATCCTACTGGATTCAATTACCCGATTGGCGCGCGCATACAATACTGTCGCTCCCGCATCCGGCAAGGTACTGTCGGGTGGTGTAGATGCCAATGCACTGCACAAGCCCAAACGGTTCTTCGGGGCAGCGCGTAACATTGAAGAGGGCGGATCACTTACCATACTTGCGACTGCTTTGACAGATACAGGATCCAAAATGGATGATGTCATCTTCGAAGAGTTCAAGGGAACCGGCAACATGGAGTTGCAGCTCGACCGCAAACTTTCCAACAGGAGGGTATTCCCGTCTGTCGACATCCTGGCCTCAAGCACCCGTCGCGAAGACCTGCTGCTTGAGAAAGCTATGCTTGATAAAATATGGATACTGCGCAATTTCCTCAATGGCATGAATTCGGTGGAAGCCATGGAATTTGTGCGCGACAGACTCTCCAAAACTAATTCGAACGAAGAGTTTATCATCTCCATGAATTCCAATTAAGAAGTGACTAAAGTGCACTAGAGTGAACTAAAGTGCCTAAAGTTGGGGTCTCCGAACTTTAGGCACTTTTTCATTTTGGAGTGCATAATTGTGCGTCATAAATCGCAGAAAATCTTGATTGGAACGTAAGTACTCTAGACACTTTAGTCAATTTAGTTCACTCTAGGCACTTTTATTTTTAAAAAGTATAAATAACACTCATTCGCGTAAATTGTCACATAGAGATTACATTATTCTGTGAATTCTGCTTATTTTTGTACCTCATACAAATTGAAGTGGAGCATTTTTTCGAATCACACAAACTTTTGGTCAATGCCGGAGACGGTTGGATCGCCAGGGAACTCTACCATGAGATCGACTGGAACGCCCGTGTAATTGGCATCAAAGGGTTTCGTGGAGTAGGCAAAACCACCTTTCTGCTCAACTTTATTCGGGAAAAGTATGGTGATTCGCGTGATTGCCTTTACGTAAACCTCAACGATTTCTATTTTTCAAAGCGCAGGATCTTCTCTTTCGCTGACGAATTTTACAAGCGTGGGGGCAAAGTGCTGGTACTCGATCAGATCCACAAATATCCGGAATGGTCGAATGAGTTACGGCAGTGTTACGATGAACTTCCTGAATTACAGCTTATTTTCAGCAGCTCTCCGGTTTTGCGCATATTTGAAGGCAACGGCAACCTGAAGGATATCGCCCACATTTATCACCTCGAGGGTCTCTCCTTTCGGGAATTCTTGAATTTCAAGACCGGCAGCAATTTCAGAAAACTTTCGCTTACCGATATCCTGGCAAGTCACAAGGAGATTGTGCCCGAAATCATCCGGGAAGTGCGGCCTTTGGCCTATTTCCCCGAATACCTTAAAAGTGGCTTCTATCCCTATTTTATCAGAAACCACGAATTTTACAGTGAGAGCTTGCTCCGGCATATCAACCTGGCACTGGAAATTGATGTGACTTACCTCAACCAGATCGAGTTGAAATACCTCCCCAAATTGCGAAAATTACTGCAACTAATTGGGGCACAGATGCCATTCTCTCCCAACGTCAGCAAGATCAGTGCCGAGATAGAGACTTCCCGTACGACGGTTCTGAATTACCTGAACTACCTGAAGGATGCAAGGCTGATCGATCTGCTTTTTGAAAATGGAAACAACGGACAGCTACAGAAGCCTGAAGTTGTATATCTGCACAATACCAACCTACTTCACATCATCGCTCCCGATAACATCAACAACCGAAATTTGCGTACCACCTTCTTTTACAACCAGGTTGGTTACCAGCATACCGTGAAATCCTCCAAACAATTTGATTTCCGGGTGAACAATCAATATGAATTCATTGTTGGAGGGAAATACACACAGGCAGAGGGAGAGCATTGCTTTGCTGCTGCCGACATGATCGAAACCGGCGAAGGGAATGTGATACCCTTGTGGTTGTTTGGGTTCCTTTATTGAGAGAGACGGAGAAACAGAGAGACGGAGAAACGGAGAGACGAACAATTTGGAAGTGGACGAAATACTTTAGGCACTTTAGTTCACTCTAGGCACTCTAGGCACTTTATAAATAGAGATATAAAATTTAGATAAAGAGAAAATTAATTCATTAATGCAAAACAAATGACAAAAGAGAAGAAGTTTATTACATGCGACGGTAACTACGCAGCCTCTTACATCAGCTACATGTTTAGCGAAGTGGCCTGTATTTATCCGATTACTCCGTCCTCCACGATGGCTGAAGTTGTGGATGAATGGTCGGCCAATGGTCGTAAAAATATTTTTGGTCAGAAGATGCGTATTACAGAAATGCAGAGTGAAGGGGGCGCTGCTGGCGCCGTACACGGCTCACTGCAGTCAGGAGCGCTGACAACTACCTACACTGCTTCACAGGGACTGTTGCTGATGATCCCCAACATGTACAAGATTGCCGGTGAATTGTTGCCGACCGTCTTCCATGTTAGCGCACGTGCCCTGGCCGGACATGCCCTTTCGATCTTCGGCGACCACAGTGATGTTTACGCTTGTCGTCAAACCGGTTTTGCCATGCTTGCCTCGGGATCCGTACAGGAGACCATGGATCTTAGCGGGGTGGCCCACCTGGCTACGCTTAAAACACGTGTTCCTTTCCTCAACTTCTTCGATGGATTCAGGACCTCACATGAGATTCAGAAGATCCAGCCCATGGATCAGGAGAAAATCGCTGCCCTGATCGATCAGGATGCATTGGCTTCTTTCCGCAACAGGGCCTTGAATCCCGAACATCCGGTTACCCGGGGTACCGCACAGAATCCCGATATCTTTTTCCAGGCCAAGGAGGCATGCAATCCATTCTACGATGCAGTACCTGACGTTGTTGAGGCCTATATGCAGGAGATCACCAAGATTACCGGCAGGGAATACCACCCGTTTACCTATTATGGAGCCAAAGATGCCGAAAACGTCATCGTTGCCATGGGATCTGTAACGGAGACCATCCGCGAAGTAATTGACTACCTGAATGCACAAGGGAACAAATACGGATTGGTAAGCGTTCACCTTTACCGCCCGTTTGCCACCAAATATTTCTTCAATGTGATGCCTTCTACCGTGAAAAAGATCACGGTTCTTGACCGTACGAAGGAACCGGGAGCCAATGGTGATCCATTGTACCTGGATGTTCGCGACGTATTCTATGGCAAGGAGAATTGCCCGATCATCGTAGGTGGTCGTTATGGACTTGGATCCAAGGATGTTACTCCATCTCAGATCATTGCTGTTTACAAGAACATGGAGATGAAGGAACCCAAAGGCAAATTCACCATCGGTATTGTTGACGATGTTACCTTCACTTCCCTTCCATTGCTGCCCGAAATCAAAGTTTCGGCAGATGATATCTATGAAGCCAAATTTTATGGTTTGGGTTCAGATGGAACCGTAGGTGCCAACAAAAACTCAATCAAGATTATCGGCTCTGCCACGGATAAATATTGTCAGGCCTATTTTGCCTATGACTCCAAGAAATCTGGCGGTTTTACGGCATCCCACCTTCGTTTCGGCGACAGTCCGATCCGCTCTACCTATTTGATCACCACCCCTGACTTCGTGGCTTGCCATGTACAGGCTTACATCCATCTTTATGATGTGTTGAAAGGGTTGAAAAAAGGAGGATCTTTCCTGTTGAACACCATATGGGAAGAGGATGAGGTAAAAAAACGCCTCCCCAACTCGATGAAGAAGTATCTGGCCGAGAATGAGATCAAATTTTACACCATCAACGGAACAAAGCTGGCAGTAGACCTGGGATTGGGCAACCGTACCAATACCATCATGCAGGCGGCCTTCTTCAAAATCACCAATGTCATTCCTTTTGAACTGGCCATTGATCAGATGAAAAAGGCTATTGTGAAATCCTATGGCATGAAAGGCGAGCAGATCGTCAACATGAATTTCGCAGCGGTGGATGCCGGTGGAAACAATGTAACGAAGATTGAAGTGCCAAAAGAGTGGGCAAAACTTACCGGCGAAGCAGAGGTTGCCGACGATGACCGTCCTGATTTCATCCGCAGGGCCGTTGATGTGATCAACGCCCAAAAAGGAGATGACCTTCCTGTCTCCATCTTCAAGGGAATTGAAGACGGAACATTCCCGGCCGGAACTACTGCCTTCGAAAAACGAGGTATTGCTGTCGACGTACCAGAGTGGATCGATAACAACTGTATCCAGTGCAACCAGTGTTCCTATGTTTGTCCCCACGCTGCCATCCGTCCATTCCTGATCAGTGAGGAGGAGATGGCTAAACTCCCGGAAGGGACTACCGGCGTGAAGGCCAATGGTAAACAATATGCAGGATTGCAATTCCGTATCCAGGTCTCTCCATACGACTGTACAGGTTGCGGCAACTGTGCCGACGTCTGCCCATCCAAGGAGAAGGCCCTGATTATGAAACCACTGGAATCTCAGCTGGAGAATGTACCACGCTGGAATGCCATCGACAAATATGTTACCTACAAGGACAAACTGGCTGAAAAAGACAAGAACATCAAGAATTCACAGTTTGCCCAACCGCTCTTCGAATTCTCAGGTGCCTGTGCCGGATGTGGTGAAACACCTTATATCAAGCTGATTACACAACTTTTCGGTGAGCGTATGATGGTGGCCAATGCGACTGGTTGTTCTTCCATTTATGGAGGTTCAGCTCCTGCCACCTCCTATACCAGCAACAAGGAGAGCGGACACGGACCTGCATGGGCCAACTCCCTCTTTGAAGACAATGCCGAATATGGCTTTGGTATGGCGGAAGGAATCTCTTTCAGCCGCGACCGTATCGCTGAAATCATGAATACGGCCATGGCAGCGGGTGTTTCTGCTGAAGAGACTGAAGCCTTCAAGGAATGGTTGGAGAACAGGGAAGATGCAGCAGGATCTGAAGCCGCTACCGCGAAAGTGTTGGCCGCATTGACCGGCAAAAATGAAAAATATGCCATGGAACTTGTTTCCCTGAAGCAATACATGATCAAAAAATCGGTATGGATCTTCGGTGGTGATGGCTGGGCTTACGACATCGGGTACGGTGGTTTGGATCATGTTATGGCTGCCGGACAAAATGTCAACATCCTGGTTCTTGACACAGAAGTGTACTCCAACACCGGAGGACAAGCATCAAAGTCTACACCAATTGGTGCAGTTGCCAAATTTGCCGCTTCAGGCAAACGTATCCGGAAGAAAGACCTCGGCGTGATTGCCATGAGCTATGGTTATGTTTACGTAGCGCAGGTGGCCATGGGTGCCAACCAGGCTCAGTACTTGAAAACCATCCGTGAGGCAGAAGCCTATCCTGGTCCATCGCTGATCATCGCCTATTCTCCTTGTATTGCACATGGTTTGCGTTCGATGGGACGTACCCAGGAGGAGGAAAAATTGGCTGTAGAATGTGGCTATTGGCATCTCTACCGTTACAATCCTCAACTGGAAGACGAAGGCAAGAACCCATTCCAGCTCGACTCAAAAGAGCCGGATTGGAGCAAATTCCAGGAATACCTGAATGGAGAAGTACGGTATACTGCGCTGAAAAAGTCGTTCCCAAAAGAGGCGGATGAACTATTTAAGGCTGCTGAGGAGAATGCACAGTGGAGGTACCGTTCCTACCAACGCATGAATCGCTCTGACTGGAATATGGGTGCAGAGTAACCTCCAGATTTTTGGATATAAAAAAGGCGCCGCTGAATTGGCGCCTTTTTTATGGGCAGAGGGCATGGTGCAGAGTGCAGAGAAAATCGACTATGTGATAATATAAGGCAACTTATCCTGCTGGTCATAGACCATTAATCTTCCATAACAAGCATCCTGCTAAGGTTGTCGAAACGGTTGCTGTAGTCTTTGATAGAGGTCTGAATGACTTCTATGGCTTCGTCGCGGTCATAAATTGCCTCAATCACCGTATTCCCCTCTTCTCCAGGAATATCCTTGTAGGTGAGAAAATAGTGCCTGAGTCGGGTGATGATGTGTTTGGGAACATCGTTCAATGAGGTAAAATGGCCATAAACAAAATCATTGTTGAGTACCGCAATGATTTTATCATCCGCTTCATCTCCATCTATCATCCTTAATCCTCCAATGGGTTTGGCCGTGACGAGAATATCGCCATGGTGGATCGACTTCTCCGTCAATACGACGATATCAATCGGGTCACCATCTCCTTTGATCCCTTTTTTCCCGGTTTTTTTGGAGCACAAATCACCCACCAATTTACCGCAGTAAGTTTGTGGGATAAAGCCATACAAAGCGGGGCAGACATTTGAATATTGCTGGGGCCGGTCGATTTTAAGGTATCCGGTATCCTTGTCGACTTCGTATTTCACGGTATCTGTCGGAACTACTTCAATAAAAGCGGTTACCTTTTCAGGTGCATGGTCTCCAATATGAACACCGTGCCAGGGGTGCGATTTGTACCGCAATCCCATCAATCGTCCAATCGGGTCTGAAAATTTGTCTGCCATAGCCTATTTTTTTAAACTTATTACAATTATACCCTTAATTTGGTTCAATTGCAAATAAGTTTTCTACGCTCCCCAACTCTCCCGGTCGAGGCTTCTGTATTGAATAGCTTCTCCCAAATGATCTGCCTGAATGGATTCAGCTCCTTCCAGATCTGCGATGGTCCTTGCAACTTTTAAGATTCTGTCGTAAGCTCGTGCCGAAAGACCCAGTTTTTCCATCGCATTTTTCAGGATTGCCTCACCTGCCCTGTCAGGGTTGCAGTACAAATGCAACAATTTTGTGCTCATCTGTGCATTGCAATAGATACCTGCCTCTTCAAACCGGATGCGTTGAATCTCCCTGGCAGCAATCACTCTGGCCCGGATGGTATCACTGGATTCACCTGAGCTCATGGCTGAGATTTTGTTGAAGGGAACAGGAACGACCTCCAGATGAATATCAATGCGGTCGAGCAGGGGACCCGAAATCCTGTTAAGATATTTTTGTACGATACCCGGTGCACAGACACAAGCTTTGGAAGGATGGTTGTAAAAGCCGCAGGGACAGGGATTCATTGAAGCCACCAACATGAAGCTTGCGGGAAATTCTACAGAGCTTTTTGCCCTTGAAACGGTAATTGTCCGATCTTCGAGTGGTTGACGCATCACCTCAAGGACAGATCGCTTGAATTCTGGAAGTTCATCCAGGAATAGCACACCATTGTGGGCCAATGAGATCTCTCCAGGCTGGGGGATCGTTCCACCTCCAACAAGCGCCGCATCAGAAATTGTATGGTGCGGACTACGAAATGGCCGGCAGATCATCAGCGATGTTTGACTCTCTATCTTTCCTGCTACGGAATGAATCTTGGTAGTTTCGAGCGCTTCCTTGAGCGTAAAAGGAGGGAGAATCGTTGGCATGCGTTTGGCTAGCATAGTTTTACCTGCACCCGGAGGGCCAATCATCAACAAATTGTGGCTTCCGGCGGCGGCAATTTCGAGGGCCCTCTTGACATTTTCCTGTCCCTTCACCTCTGAGAAGTCTACCTCAAAGTGGTTCTTTCGGGTGCTGAACTCTTCACGGGTATCGATCACAGTTTGCTTGAGCGGAATGGCACAATTGAAATAGTCGATGACCTCCCGAATGTTGGCAACCCCAAATATCTTGAGCCGGTCGACAACGGCAGCCTCCCGGGCATTTTGCAGTGGAACGATTAATCCGGTGAATCCCTCTTCCCTGGCACGTATAGCAATGGGCAAGACTCCCTTGATGGCCTGCAGACCTCCATCCAGCGATAGCTCTCCCATCATGACAAACCGATCAATTTCAGGTGCCACAATTTGCTCTGAGGCTGACAATATCCCCATGGCGATGGGCAGATCGTAGGCTGAACCCTCTTTGTGAATGTCGGCCGGGGCCATGTTGATCACCGTTTTTTTGCCCGGCAGCTTGAATCCATGGAAGCGCAATGCTGCATCAATTCTTTGCTGGCTCTCCCGTACGGCCAAATCTGCCAACCCTACCATATTAAAACGAATTCCCCGCGAAACATCTACCTCGATGGTTATCGTGGTTGCATCGATTCCGTGCACTGCACTGCCAAAAGTTTTTACCAGCATGGCTTCCTGTTTTATCACAACAGTTCATTACCCTTAAATATACCGAATTTTAAGGAGAAAAAGAAATAATCGGGGCAGCAATTTCTCACATTCACCCAAACTTTTGCACTTCCTCCCAATGAGGTGCCACGGAAATATCCACTATATTTGCCTGATAAAACTGCAGTTTTCTGCAGCCATTTTAACCAATCTCCTATCGAGTGTCAGACGTCATCCATCTTTTACCAGACTCAGTTGCCAACCAGATTGCTGCCGGAGAGGTTATTCAAAGACCTGCCTCGGTCATTAAGGAGTTGGTTGAGAATGCCATCGATGCAGGTGGTGATACCATTATCGTACATGTTAAGGATGCCGGCCGAACACTGATCCAGGTGATTGACAATGGCAAAGGGATGTCGCCAACAGATGCACGCATGTCGTTTGAGCGTCATGCTACCTCCAAAATCAAGGAGGCAAGCGACCTCTTTTCCATCCGGACCATGGGTTTCCGGGGGGAGGCCCTGGCTTCCATTGCCTCGGTGGCAGATGTGGAGTTAAGAACCCGTCAGCGCGGTGAAGAGTTGGGAAGTTATCTGCATATCCTGGGTTCAGTATTGCAGAAACAACAGACCGATCATTGTCCGGAGGGATCCAATTTTGCTGTCAAAAATCTTTTTTTCAATGTACCTGCTCGGCGTAAATTTTTGAAATCCAACAGTTACGAGTTAAAAAATATCATCACAGAGGTACAGCGGATTGCCCTGGCCAATCCTGAACTGGCTTTTTCTTTTTTCCACAACCAGGCACCGGTGTATGAACTTCCTGCAGAAAGCCTTCGAAAGAGAGTTGTAGGCCTCTTTGGCAAAGCAATCAACCAAAGTCTTACCCCGGTAGAGGCAGAGACCACCCTGGTGAAGCTCTCCGGCTTTATCGGGCAGCCAAAGTTTGCCAAGAAAAGTTTTGGAGAGCAGTTCTTCTTTGTGAACGGAAGGTTCATGAAGCATCCATTTTTCCACCGCGCAGTGATGCACGCCTATGAACGGATCCTGCCACCGGATGCTGTTCCCTCCTATTTTCTTTACCTGGAGGTTGATCCAGCCACCATCGACATCAACATCCATCCGACTAAAACAGAGATCAAATTTGAAGATGAGCAAGCGATCTGGCATATTTTAAGTGCATGTATCCGGGAAGCGATCGGCAAATACAACCTGATGCCTACCATCGATTTCGATCAGCGGGGTTCCATTGAGATTCCGATGCCCCCTGGAAGGGGAAGCATGCCCTCTGCTCCGGAAGTTGAGATCAACCGTCACTACAATCCTTTTCAGCAGGATAACTACGCCAACAGAAATGATTTTTCAAAAAACAGCAATCAATCTGCCTATTGGGAAAAATTGTACCAGGGTACCGAGAGAAAACCTACCGGAGAGACGGAAGGACAGAGAGACGGAGGGATGGGTATTGATTTTGGGTTTCCCCATCAAAAGGAAGAGTTTATCAACGGGCAGACCCGATTTCCGATTTCAGAGGAAACTCCTCATCAGACCTCCAGTTTTCTGCAATTAAAGAACAGGTATTTGCTTACACCGGTAAAATCAGGATTAATGGTTATCGACCAGCGGGAAGCGCATTCCAGAATTCTTTATGAAAATTTCATGCAGAACTTCAGCTCACACCTGGCGACCAGTCAGCGTCAACTCTTCCCCCCTGTGCTGGAGCTGAATGCCGCTGATGCCGAGATTCTGAATGCCTTGAGGGAAGAGCTACATCAATTGGGGTTTGAAATCAGGCCAGAGGCAGACCACCATTTCTACATAGATGGGACACCCGGTGCACTGAGCCATTTGGATGCCAAAGAACTGGTGGAAACAGTAGTCGCCTCATTTATGGACCGGCCGGTAGATTTGATGGAGGAGATCAAGTCGCAATTGGCCCTGGTGCTTGCTCAATCCTCGGCGGTCAACTATGGAATTACCCTGAAACAGGAGGAGATGAGTGGATTGTTCAATCAGCTTTTTTCCTGTCAGTCGCCCGGATATTCTCCAACCGGTAAAAAAATTGTAACGATCATCCCAATAGCCGAGATCGAAAATCTGTTCAAAGATTAGTGTTTCTCATCTGAATCCTTATTTTTGCATAAAATGATCTGAAAATTCTATCCATGCAATACCGTCCCTCCTCTCCCTTGTCGATGCCCCCGGTGGTCAAGAACCTGATTATGATCAATGTGGTCATGCTGGTTGCCACCTGGGCACTGAAATCTACCGGAACGGATCTTACTGAAATTCTGGGATTGTACTATCCCGGTTCACCAAATTTCAGACCTTACCAACTGGTCACGCATCTTTTCATGCATGCCAATTTCTGGCACCTCTTTATGAACATGTTTGCCCTGTTCATGTTTGGAAAAGTTCTTGAAATGGTATGGGGTCCAAAACGTTTCATCATCTACTTCCTGGTTACCGGTCTTGGTGCAGCCACGCTCCACCTATTCGTGAATTACCTGGAACTGTCGCAAGTTTCCAAAAGTGTGGAGGCATTTGTTAATACTCCTTCTCCGGAGTTACTCTCCACTTTTGTCAAGGCCAATCTGGGTGGACATGCTGCCCCCTGGGTACATGACTTCATCAACAAATGGTCTGAAGCACCTGGCAATGCAGCCTATGCACAACAGGGGACCGAGATTGTCCAAAGGATTTTTGAAGAAAAGATCAATATTCCGACAGTTGGTGCTTCTGGGGCAGTATTTGGTATTCTGCTGGCCTTTGGGGTTCTTTTTCCCAACACTGAATTAATGCTGCTTTTCCCTCCTGTACCAATCAAGGCCAAATATTTTGTCATTGGATATGGTTTGATTGAACTGTATTTGGGCTTTACCCAATCCAACAGCAATGTGGCCCACTTCGCCCATTTGGGGGGGATGTTGTTCGGGTATCTGTTGATACGCTACTGGAATACCAGTTCGAAGAATTTTTATTGAATGGCAGGGAGCAGAGAGTAGAGAGCAGGGAGCAGAGAGCATGGAGCAGGGAGCTTGGGGCAGGGAGCTTGGGGCAGGGAGCAGGGAGCATAGGGCAGAGGCGGTATTTATAATATTCAAAGGGTTTTAAAAGTTGAAATTCCGCGTTTATGGCGATAACGGATGAGATAAAGCTTTCCTACCTACATGGGACTTATCTGACGAAGCTGATTTACATCAACATCGCGGTGTGGATCGTTGTGAGGTTGACTACGGTAATTTTGGTACTGGGAGGCAATGAGCATCCCACTTTTCTGGATTGGGTTTCACTGCCTGCCTCTTTCAATCAGTTCTTAACACGCCCCTGGACGCTATTCACTTACATGTCTCTGCATTTCGACCTTTGGCACCTGTTGATCAATCTGCTTTGGCTTTACTCTTTTGGTCGCATCTTCCTCGAATACCACACCTCCCGGAAATTGTTGTGTCTTTACCTATTTGGAGGCCTGGCCGGAGGACTCTTCTTCATGCTAGCCTATAACCTGTTTCCCTACTTTCAAAAAAACATTGAATTTGCACAACTTCTGGGTGCTTCTGCCTCGGTAATTTCCATCGTAATTGCCACGGCTGTTTATGTGCCTAACCATCTGATTCATATAATATTAATTGGCCCCGTGAAAATCAAATGGATCGCCCTGGTATCCATCATCCTCTATCTGGTGAACCTTACGGGAGACAATGCCGGAGGAAATTTTGCCCATCTCGGCGGTGCTTGTTGGGGTTTCTTATACATGACACTGTTAAAATCGGGAGTAGACCTCTCTTCACGGTCCGAAAAGTTCATTGACCAGATTTTTAACTGGTCAAAACCCAAAAGGAGGCTGAAGGTAGAGTACAATTCAGGTACTTTCCGTGAATATGGTTACAACAAAAGTAAAAAAGAAAAGCAGGAAGAGGTCAACCGGATCCTCGACAAAATCAGCACCACCGGATACGATGCATTAACCGCTGCAGAAAAAGAGACGCTTTTCAGGATGAGCGGTAAAAGATGAAGAAAGGAGCAACTGGCAAGTTGCTTACCAAGTTCGGGTTTATGGCAAATATCTTCTTTGCCGGAGTTATGTTACTGGTCTACCTCGCAGCATTTGTCCCTTCCGACCGTTTCTGGCCGGCAGCTTTCCTCGGTTTTCTCTATCCTTACCTGCTGGCCATCAACCTGCTTTTTATTTTCTTCTATGCCTCTTTGAAATCGAAGAAACTACTCCTTTCCCTGGGAATAATACTGGTTGGTTATCATCACCTTTTCAATTTCATTCAACCATTGCCAAATTTTGGTTCACCAGAAAAGGGATTGAAAATTCTCACCTACAATGTTCACCATTTCTCCATTGAAAACATCCGTAATCAGGCTACATCACCAAGGATACTGGAATATCTTCGCAAAGAGAATGCCGATATTGTTTGTTTGCAGGAGACTCGGCTCTTCAAAAGCGGACGATTGTCGCCTGACAAGATCCGCGAAGCGCTGCCAGGGATAACCCATTACCATCTGGCCCATTCCATCTCCACGGCGGGACCTATGACACTCTCAAAATTCCCCATCGTCAACATGGGAGAAATAAGGTTTGAGAAGAGTGCCAACATGGTTCTCTACTCGGATATCAGGGTTCGACCGGGGCAAATCGTAAGGGTATACAACTGTCATTTACAGTCTTACCGGATAACTCCCGAAGACTATTCCCTGACAGATCCGGGAAAGTCCGGAACCAATGATCAACAGTTACGAGAAGCAAAGATGATCAGCAGGAAAATGAAACTCGCTTTTATTTTCCGGGCCAGGCAGGCAAGAACGGTAGCCGACCATGTAAAAAAGTGCCCCTACCCTATCATCGTTTGTGGTGACTTCAACGATACTCCACTCTCCTACACCTACCACGCTTTAAGCAAAGAGCTGAATGATGCATTCTCAGAGGCCGGATTTGGCATATCAAATACCTACAACGGGTTTTTACCCCTCTTTAGAATCGACTATATCCTGCACAGCAACCGTTTTAAGGCAATTTCCTACCGAAGTGAAAGAGTGGTACTGTCAGATCATTTCCCTGTGGTGGCGGTCATGGAGTGGTTAAAATGATTGGCATTACCTAAAAAAAGGATCAATATTTTCCCGATTAAACATGGTAATCCCTGATAATTTATCTATATTTGATTGAGTGAATAAATCACGATTTCAAAACTACCAACCTGGCTGATGCAATCTACTGGAGTATTCCATTGCACAAATAAAAACCGGACACAAAAGGGATGAAAAAATACCGTGCCATTATCATAGATGACGAGCGGAATGTACGCGAGGTGCTGGAATTGTTGCTTTCACAGTTTTGCAAAGAAGTTGAAGTTGTGGCACTTGCCTCTTCAGCCGCCGAGGGACGAGAACTTTTGAAAAAGCACTTCATCGACTTTATTTTTCTGGACATTTCGATGCCGAAGGAAGATGGCTTCACCTTTCTGACTACCATCCCCAAAGAAAATTACAGTATTATTTTTGTTACGGCCTTTGAAGTATATGCGCTACGGGCACTCAAGGCGAGTGCCATTGATTATCTGCTGAAACCTGTCTCACCCCAGGATCTGGTAGAAGCGGTAAACAAAGCATCCCATTACCATGAACAGCGGCAAGCCGGGTTGCACGACAAGCAGATCTACCAGGAATCATTGGATAACCTCAATGAAAACATTCGCCGTACATCAAAGAACATTTCCAAGATAACCGTCTCCGAACAATTTGGATTTCAAATAATTAACACATCAGACATTGTGTATCTTGAAGCCGACAGCAATTATACCCTCTTGCACCTCAACGGATCAAAAAATATTCTTGCGACCCGGACACTGGGGGATTTCGAGAAAATTCTCGAACAACCTGAATTCTTCCGGATCCACAAATCGGTTTTAATCAACCTGAATTACCTGAAAGCCTATTCCAGTTACCAGGGAAATATGGTGACATTACACGACGGAACTACTTTGAACATCTCTCGCAGGAGGCTGAATGATTTTAGGGAGGCAATTCAACATCTTACCAAATCACTGGACTAACTTGATGAAGAAATTTTGTTTTGTCTTATTTATTCTACTAACTGAAAGTATAACTTTACTTGCACAGAACCCGCTTTTGCAACGTTTCACTACCTCTGACGGGTTGCCCTCAAATGGTATAAACAAAATATTTCAGGATAGCAAGAAATTTATTTGGTTTGCAACCGACGCAGGAGTTTCGCGGTACGATGGGACTAATTTCACTTATTTCCGCAAGCAGGATGGACTGAGCAGCAATGATGTAATAAATATTGAAGAGGACTCCTTTGGCAGAATTTGGTTCTTTCATACAAATGCATCACTCAACTTTTTTTACAACAACACCATCCATAACGAGAAAAATACACCATTTCTCGATTCGCTTAAAAGCAATGATTATTTCAACAAACTCTTTGAAGATAAAGAACAAAATATCTATTTCTATGCCCATCCAAATCGGCTAATTTATACGCTTGATCGACAAAATCATGTAAACAAATTCCAATTGCCTAGCAAGATGATTGAAAATCTAATTACTTCAGGTAATGCAGAGGCTCTAGCTGTAAAATACATGTCAAAGGATGCCAATGGAGATTTCCTTTTATGGACGGTTGGCGGATTTTACAAAATGGATCAACAATCAAAAATACCACTGCTACAGAACGATTCTTTTAGATTCAAGGATGTAATTACTGCTTCAAACAATCGAAAGTATATTTTCGTCAGGGAGAAGGACAGTGTTGTTTCAAAAGTAAAAAGGTTCAACAATGATATTGTTTTTGATAAGATTGAATCACTGGTCAGTCCAGCTTCGAAGTTTATCACTTCTATATTAGAGGATGATAATGGTTTTATCTGGATCTCAACTGCTGATAAAGGTGTATTTTGCTACAAGGAGGACAAACTTTTCTATTATCTTAAAATCAAAGATGCTGTTTCAATATTTCAAGATCATGAAAAGAATATTTGGATTGGTTCCAGTAAGGAGGGTGCTTATAAAATTAGCCCCTTATTTTATAAGCAACAGCACCTTGAAAGCTCGGTATTCGAAAATTCCGGCATATTTGCGTTGTGCCGACATGATGACAAAAGTATATGGTGTACAAATGGCCAGCTACTCTACCTATTGATTGACAGCATATTACATAAGGCTGATTTTAAGCGTTCTGAAAGATCATTTGATCAAATAGTCCAGATCAATAAAAATCTACTATTACTTGGGGAGATCGGCAAGCTACCCTATATATTAAAAGGAATCAATTATAATAAGTCAGAGAAAAGCATATCAATTAGAAATATTCGACTCTCACCGATATTTGCTAATAAAATAATTTTCAACCCGAAAAAGAATGAGATATTGACTTTCTATCATACTAACTTAATCTTTACCAAAACAGATCAGCCATTTAAAAGCTCAAGCATCAAGAGGGTCGGAGATAGAATATTCAATATCTATTTTAACTCCAAGGATGAATTAATTTTCAATTCCAAAAAAAATTACATCTATCATTCCGGAACGAAACAAGAAATTGCAGAGCTGGCTCCATTTAACAACAGAATAACATCAGACCATCTCGTTCTGAATGATAGTGCGGAATTATTTAACATTGAAGGTGACAGTCTCTTCTTACTCTTTGACAAACGTTTGTACAATATTTCATCTGAATTCAAACAACCTATAGATCTTGCTATCAAACACCTTGTTTACAAGGATTCTACCCTATATATCGCAACTTCAAGAAATCTATATGTATGTAAAAATCCATTGAATATTCTGCAAAAAAAACCTATTGAATTGAATCTTTACGATATCAACTTCAATTTCATCCATGATATTCTAATCATGGATGAAAAGCTATATATTGCAAGTGATGACGGCCTTTCTATACTGCCCTTCCATGAGTTGGAAAGTAACATAGTCCGTTCACCAATTCCTTATTTCAATGCTATTCAGGTGAATGATCAGGAGAATTTGGTTCATCAGAAAGAGATATCACTAAGTACCAATCAACGGGTTAATATTTCCTTCAGCTGTATCAATTTTTCAGTCAGTCCCAATATATACTCGTACAAGTTGGAAGGGTCTGATGCAGATTGGACCGAAGTAAGGGGGAGTAATGTGGTTTTGCAAAACCTCCCCAAAGGAAAATATACCTTTAAGCTAAGGGCGCGCAAACCTGCTTCCAACTGGAGTGAGCCGGTTGAATTTGGCATCTCTGTAAATGCCACCATCTGGCAGCACCCGTTGTTTTATTTCTTTGTGATTTTAATAATCGCAGTAATCATCTTCCTTATTGTTTTAAGACAGAAGAACATAGAATTGTCGCGTCGTGAGATGGAGAACCAAATCATACTGCTGGAGCAAAAATCTCAACAGGCAATGATGAACCCGCACTTTATTTTCAATGTGCTCGGATCTATTCAGAACTATCTTTTGCGAAACCAACCAAATGAAGCAGGAATCTATCTTTCCCAATTTGCCAGGCTGATCCGTCAAAACCTCAAAGCAACAAGTAGTTCTATGATCAATCTCGAAGAGGAGATTGACCGATTAAAGGATTACCTGGAACTCGAAAAATTGCGTATGGGCAACAAGTTCGACTATTTGATCGAAAACAGGGATGGTCTGGCTGTTGAAGATCTATTTATCCCTGCCATGATTGTACAGCCCTTTGTGGAGAATGCAGTCTGGCATGGTATATCGCAATTGGAGGAGAAGGGATTTATCTGTATTTCATTCAGGCTAAAGGATGAAAAATCACTTCAAATCATTGTGGAAGACAACGGGATAGGCATTGCAAATGCCGGAAAGAATGGCAACAATACAGATAGTCATTTAAAACTTGGAACAAGTATTATAAGCAAACGACTGGAACTACTCAGCAGGAAGTACGAAACAGAAACCCATGTATTGTACAGCGAGCAATCTCCCGGAAACACCCATCCAGGCACAAGAGTGGAAATCGTTGTACCATTCCTTTTCGAATAACCCATGTTTTTGGAAGGTGTAATTACCGTTTAATAACCCTATTGTACGCTCATTCATTCCAGACCACCTTTTGATCAATCCTGAAGTATACTAGATTGAACCAAATTATATTTGTGACAGGAAAACTGGAAATTGTTTTTTGACTTTTACAATTTACTGCTTTACCTGACATAAGACCTAAGAATACCACCTAGACCTCACCGGTCAAGTACTTAGTTGAGCTGAAGCAATGCCGAGGTTCACTAAGTACTTCGCATTAGGGGGATCCCCTATTTACTGTTCAGTTGAAATCCATCTGGCAAAGGAAGGAATAAACAACAATCAGATAAAAAAAATGCCCTGAATGGATCAGGGCACTTCAGTGCATTTTAACAGATCACCTCTGCTAGAGAAGTGCATCTATTTTGGCAGCAAGTATTGTTTTGGGAACAGCACCAACCTGCTTGTCGGCAATGTCACCACCTTTAAAAAACAGGATGGTTGGAATGTTGCGGATACCGAATCTGGCAGCCGTTCCGGGATTGGAATCCACATCCATTTTCGTAATAACCGCACGGTCTTTGTAATCATTGGCAAGCTCACTAACAAGCGGTCCGATCATTCTGCAAGGACCACACCATTCGGCCCAGAAATCAACCAAAACAGGCTTGTTCGACTGAAGAACAATCTCCTCAAAATTTGCATCTGTAACTTCTATTGTCATGATATATCTTTTAAAATTATGTTGTTTTAACACTAAATAATTCGTTGCCAAATGTTCAAACCAAATAACTGCCTCGTCAATTATGCTTGATGCGCAGATAACAGCAAGTTTTTTACCTCCACAAAGGTATAAAATTACAAATTTAATTTATACTAAAATTTATTTCTGTCTGTTTTTGTAAATAGCTTTTGAGTTCCTGTGTTACGGTAACGCTTCTGGTTCTTGAAAACATCTGAATACGAGTGTCGGTTTCGGAATCTATCAGATTAAACCGCAGGGTCGTCCTACCCGCATTGGTAAGCAATACATTTTCAAGTTCCTGCATCGACGCTTCATCTATTTTATCCACAGGAACTTCAAGCGTGATGCTGGCGGCTTTGGCTGCCAACTCTTCCAGCAGTTCCATTTTAGCAGGTTTGAATTCCAGTTCTCCACCGCCCCACCGTTCTGATACCTTCCCGCGGATCATCAGGAACAGACCCTTCTTGCAAAACTTGCTGAAGGAGACATAATCATTGCCAAAAAGCATAAATTTAAGAGATCCGTTGTAGTCGGTAAGTACCATGCTTGCAAAGTTTTTTCCATTCTTGGATATCCCCTCCTGGGCTTCCGTAACGATTCCCGCCAACACAAGGTCCCGGTTTTTAAAGGCAGGGAGATCGGCTGATAATTCTGAGAAGGTGACCCCCTTGGTACAGTAGCTGCTGATTTCCAATTTGTAATCATCCAGAGGGTGGGCCGAGAGATAAATACCGATGAGGTTCTTCTCTTTTTCCAGTGCGACTATGGTAGGCCACTCAGGTACAACTGGTATAGCGGGCAATTTGATGGAGATGGGCTGGATATCTCCGAAAAGATTGGCCATGGATCCTCCCTTTTCACCCTGAATTTTGTTGCCGTATTTGATCAGTGCCTCAATGAAGGAGATTCCCTCCCCGGTATCTGCAAAAAATTGAGCCCTGTTCATGGTCAGGAAACTATCAAAGGCTCCGGCCGTTGCCAATCCTTCCAGATTCTTTTTATTGGTAGATTGAAGGTTGACCCGTTCGACCAGGTCGTAAATACTTTTGTAGTCCCCATTCAAATCCCGCTCCTTCAGGATATCTGCGACGGCTCCTGCCCCCACTCCCTTGATGGCGGTCAATCCGAAGCGCAAAGCCCCATTTTTGTTGACAAAGAAGGAGGCCCGTGACTCATTCACATCAGGACCCAGCACCTTCATCCCCATGTGGTTGCATTCGTCCATGAAAAGAGAGATCTTGTCAGAATTTGAGAGGTTGCAGCTCAGCACTGCCGCCATGAACTCAGAAGGATAATGGGCCTTCAGGTAACCGGTTTGGTAGGCAATGAAGGCATAGCAGACTGAGTGAGATTTGTTAAACGCATAGGAGGCAAAGGCTTCCCAGTCTTTCCATATTTTTTCAGCCAGGGTATCCGGGGCCTTGCCCAACTCCTTGCATCCCTCCACAAATTTCAGGTTCTTTTTACAACCCTCTTTGAAGAGTACTTTGAGTTCGTCCATCATCTTGCGGTCTTTTTTCCCCATTGCCTTCCGCAGTGAATCAGACTGACCTCGCGTAAAATTAGCAAGCGCCCGGGCTTGCAGCATCACTTGCTCCTGGTAGACAGTGATCCCATAGGTATCCTTGAGAAAGGCTTCCATCATTGGATGATCGTAAACCACCACTTCACGGCCATGCTTGCGGTTGATGTAGGAAGGAATGTATTCCATCGGGCCGGGACGGTACAAGGCATTCATTGCTACCAGATCTTCGAAGCAGTTGGATTGAAGCAATTTTAACCACTTTTTCATTCCGGCGGATTCGAACTGGAAAATCGCGGTAGTCTCTGCTGCACTGAAGAGTTCAAAAGTTTTGGCATCATCCATGGGAAGGCGGTCGATGTCGATCTCTATTTTCCTGGTAAGTTTGATGTTTTCAAGACACTCCTTGATGATAGAAAGGGTCTTGAGCCCCAAAAAGTCCATCTTCATCAATCCGATCGATTCCACAAAATGGCCATCGTATTGGGTGGTCAGCAGGTCCTCATCCTTGGTGGGCATCAAAGGGATGTGCATGTCCAGCGGATCCCGGCCTATGATTACACCACAGGCGTGTACCCCGAATTGTCTGACACACCCCTCCAGTGTCCCGGCAAATTTTAGCATTTGCACCACCATCGGGTTCAGGGAGTTCTTTTCACGCTCCAGCAATGGATTGGCTGCATAGGCCTCTTTTAGTGTAATTTTCGGGGTCTCTGGTACCAGCTTTGCAATCCTGTCGGTTTCTGGCAGAGGAATGCGCAGCACCCTTCCAACGTCCCGGATGGCCATCTTGGCAGCCATGGTACCAAAGGTACAGATATGTGCCACCCGTTCGCGGCCATATTTCTCTTTTACCCAGTCGAGCACCAACTGCCGGCCATCGTCGTCAAAATCGATGTCAATATCCGGCATGGAGATTCTGTCCGGATTGAGAAATCTTTCGAAAAGCAGCTCGTATTTGATGGGGTCAACGTTGGTAATACCAGTGGTGTAGGCAACCACAGATCCGGCGGCAGAGCCCCTACCGGGACCCACAATCACCCCCATTTGCCTTGCTGCATTGATAAAATCCTGCACAATGAGGAAGTATCCCGGAAAACCCATGGTTTTGATGACGTGCAACTCGAAATTGATCCGCTCCTGGGTATCCGGATCAATGGTTTCGCCGTATCTTTCGATGGCTCCCTTCTTCACCAGTGACTCCAGGTAATCGGATTCGAACTTCACCCTCAGGGTACTTTCGTAACCTCCCATCCGATCATAGTCCTTCCCAAACTCCTCTTTCAGATGATCCTCGCCAAATTTAATGCGGTATTCCTCTATGGTAGCAAAATTTTCAGGGATGGGGAAGGCAGGCATGATGGGTTTGGCATTCAGCTCAAAAAACTCCACCTTATCGACGATCTCCTGGGTATTGGCCAGCACATCAGGCAGATCACCGAACAGGGCATTCATTTCTGCCGTACTCTTGAGCCACTCCTCCTTGGTATATTTCATCCGGGTTGGGTCGTCGAGATCCTTTCCCGTATTTAGACAGATCAAAAGATCATGTGCATCTGCATCTTCCTGGTTTACAAAATGGACATCGTTGGTAGCTATCAATTTGATCTGGTGCTCCCGGGCCAACTGTATCAAAACCTTGTTGACACTTACCTGCATGTCGTAGACTTCCCTGCGTTGTTCGGGGTCGGCAGCAGGATGACGTTGTACTTCCAGGTAAAAATCATCCCCAAAAATTGACTTGTACCATTCTATGACCTCTTTGGCGCCCGAAAGGTCACCCTTCATGATCAATTGCGGCACTTCACCCCCCAGACAGGCAGTAGAAACAATGAGCCCCTCACTGTGTTTCCTGAGCAAATCCTTGTCAATCCTGGGTTTGTAATACATCCCTTCTGTATTGGCTACCGTAACAAGTTTCAGCAAATTTCGGTAACCCTTGTCATTCTTGGCCAGGAGGATCAGGTGATCCCCGGAGCGGTCCTCCTTCTCATTTTTGTCCTTGAACTGGATCCCTCTCGACGCAACATAGGTCTCAACACCGAGAATTGGCTTGATCCCGTTTTTCTTGCACGTTTCATGAAAATCCTTGATACCAAACATATTGCCATGGTCAGTCAGGGCCAGGGCCGTCATTCCGTCGCCTTTTGCCTTGCTAACCAGGCCACCTACACTGGCAGCACCATCTAAAATCGAATATTGACTGTGAACATGCAAATGTGTGAAAGGAACCATGGGTGGAAGACGTTGACTGATAGAAAAAAAGAGATTCTCCCTACTTCAGGAGCGATTGGTTTAAAGATAATCAAAAGTGTATGGCAAGCAAAAAAAAGGCACCAAAATGGCACCTTTCAAATGGGGAAATTGTATTTATTTGTCCGAATATCTAATTTGAACAATACTAACCGACTGGTAGGTGTCTTTGCCCTCCTCAAATATAAAGGCGGAGACTTCAAAAAACAAATCCGTCAAAGCATACAGCGTTAAGCCATTCAGGGGAAAAGGGATAGATAAATCAGTGGCATTGTCCTTCGGAACCAGAAAATTGGATTCATAAATCAGGGTTTTCGAGGATATAGCCGGATCCTGGTAAAAAATACGAACCTTGTATGCTTCTGCGCTAGGGGCTGCCTTCCAGGTTAAAGTAAGGTCGGTAGGCGCAGCTGCCGGGGTTTTATTCACTGCAAGTTGCTGTACCGGTGCGACTGCTTTGGTGCCAGTAGAATTGGACCTTGTGGCGAGGGTACCATCACTGAAAATGACATTGTAGGTAAAGGTCTCTGCAGCTGGAACTGTCGTCTTGTAAGCTGCAGAATCAGGCTTGTTGTAGAATGACAATCCATCCGGAGAAAAAGGCACCAGTTGACTTGCCGGACTCGTGGAACCAGTGACACCAATGCTATTGATCATGGAGAAGCTGTAGGCTGTATGCATCATGGCATATACAGGAGCACCTGTAAGGCCAGGGTAGGAATGAATGTAAGAATCAACGAAAACTTCTTGCGTGACTTCTGACTTGTTGCAGGAGGTGATGGCACCCAGTAAAAATAAAACTACCGTGAAGGTTGTCAGTGAATGTTTTTTCATCGCTAAATATTTGAACACAAAACTACAATTTTTATTTCGAAGAAATATTGTACCTTTGCCCCTCGTTTTATTAATAAATATTAAAAGAGTTAAACTGTATGTCAGTAAAGATTCGTTTGGCCAGGCATGGCCGCAAGCAACATGCCTACTACCACATTGTGGTAGCAAACAGCAGGGCGCCACGAGATGGCAGGTTTATTGAAAGGATCGGTTCTTACAATCCAAACACTAATCCTGCCACCATCGATCTTGACTTTGACAAAGCCATCGACTGGCTTTTCAAGGGCGCTCAGCCAACAGATACCACCCGTTCCATCCTTTCTCAGCAAGGGGTGATGATGAAAAAACACCTTTTGGAAGGTGCTAAAAAAGGAGCTTTCAGCGAAGCTGATGCAGAGGTAAAATTTGAAGCCTGGATGAAGGAAAAAACAGCCAAAGTTCAAGCCTCCAAAGAGAAACTTACCAGTACCCAATTGGATGAGAAAAAGGCAAGGTTAAAAGCCGAAGCAAAAGTAAACGAAGCACGTCTGGCAGAGATCGCCAAGCGCAATGCTGCCGCAGCTGCTGCAAAGAACCCTGCCCCTGCCCCAGTTGAAGAAGAGGTTGCCACTCCTGAAGCAGAAGTTGAGGCTGCAGAGGAGAATACTGAGGTATAACCAACATTTGAACCGGATCGAACCGGTTAAAGAATAAAAGCGATGGTGCACAACCATCGCTTTTTTATTTGCTATTTTTGTTAAAAATAACACAGAGAATAAATTTTCTATTATTCGAAAATATTGTGCGATTTGATATTTCTACCATTGATTATCTTTACAAGAGAAACCCCGGAGTTACACAGAGAGAAAGTCTCCTTACAGCTTCATAAAATAAATCCAACATGGACCTTCTCGATATAAATGATCATTTCCCAGTTGGTACCATCCTCAAGCCTCATGGCTTAAAAGGAGATGTTATTCTGGAGATTGCCGAGGGTTATGACGATTTTCTGGCCGATTCCGACTACCTTTTGGTTGAAGCGGAGGGCGGACTAGTGCCCTTTTTTGTCTCGGAAGGGGGCATCAATTTTCGCACTCCTACCACCCTCTCCCTCGCTTTTGATGATCTTGACACCATCGAGAAAGTTCGCCCCTACTGCGGATGCAAGATCTACCTCCACAAGGATGTTGACAAGCCAGAGGAGGATGAAGGAGCAATGGATGAACTGATCGGGGTTACAGTTTTCGACCAGCAGCAGGGGAAATTGGGGCGAATCACCCAGACCGACAACTTTTCCGGAAATGTTGTTCTTACGGTTGACTTCAAAGGGAAGGAAGTATTGATTCCTTTCTCGGAAGATATTATCCTACAATTTGATGAGGAGAAGAAAGAACTGCACCTGGATTGTCCCGAGGGGTTGATTGAGTTGTATTTGGAATAAAAAGGAAAGTTTGAAATGTTTGAAGGGGCTACTAAGCCTTGGATTGACTGAGAGACTGAGAGACTGAGGGACTGAGGGACTTAGAGACTGAGGGACTTAGAGACTTAGGGAATTAGGGACTTAGGGAATAGGGAGGTGAAGATGAGTGTCTACGCTAACATAGAAACAACCATGAGCAGCCAGATGGATTGCATCCCCGTAATTAGGTCAAATTATTTAAGGTCAGATATTAATTAATAAAGAAGTACGATAATCAAACAATAACAATCATGATGAAAAATCTTCGACTTGCACTCTTTTTACCACTTTGTGTTGTCGCATCACAATTGGTCATCGCACAAAAAACTGTAAAATACGATCTTCCTGCATTCACCGAGATCTCGCTCAAAAACGATGCGAAACTCATCCTGAAACAGGACAGCATTCAATCGGTTACCGTAACGGCAAAACAGGCCACCATCGATAAGCTGGTGGTGGAGGTGGTCAAACGGAAATTAACCATTCGCTACCCAACTGATGCCTGGTTTGATTCCAAATGGTCACCGGGCGATGTGGAAATTACCATTTCCATGCCTCAGATCGACGAACTTTCCCAATCGGGTTCCGGTTCAATTGTAGCGAACGAACCAATAAACTCCAGAATACTTGACCTTTATGTTGGTGGAAGTGGCGTCATCAGGCTTTCAGACCTAAAAGCTGAAAAACTTTCGGCCACCTTATCGGGATCGGGAAAGATCCAACTTTCGGGCGAGGGAACAGTTTCAGAGTTCAAAATGATCCTCTCCGGATCGGGTAGCATCTCGGCTTCCGGACTTAAGAGCAAACTGGCAGATGTAATCATAGCAGGGTCTGCCAGTTGTTCTGTTCATGCGTTGGACAACCTAAAGTGCAAAATTGTCGGATCAGGAGATGTGACTTATGTTGGAAATCCTGCCATTGAATCAACCATTGTGGGGTCAGGAAAGGTAAAGGAGGGAAAGAACTAAGGCCTAATTATCTGTATTTCTCCCCCAACGCCCAATTTAACAATAGAAGAGGGAGTATTTTTGCTACGCTCCTCCTGGCGGTATTCCACTACATAATCAACCGCCGATTTGATCTCTTCGTCTACCTCATCAAAGTTCTGTGGGGTTGGCTTTCCCGACAGGTTGGCAGAAGTAGATACGATAGGGCGTCGAAAACGCTGAATGAGATGCTCTGTGAATAACTCTGTTGTCACCCTGATTCCCAAAGATCCGTCTGCCGCAACGAGGTTGGCGGCTACATTTTTTGCCCCCGGATAGATGATGGTCAACGGTTTGTCGGTCACTTCGATCAGTTGCCAGGCCACTTCGGGAACCTCCCGCACATAAGAATTGAGCATGTTGGGGTTCTCCATCAACACCAACATGCTTTTGGCATCCTCCCGCTGTTTGATTTCGTAAATCCGTTTCACCGCCTCGAGATTGGTAGCATCGCAGCCGATTCCCCAAACTGTATCGGTTGGGTAGAGAATTACTCCTCCCTGGCGGAGCACTTCGAGGGCTTTTTTGAGATCGTCGCTTGCATACATAGATATTCTTTTTGGCATTATTTGATACGGACTAAGAGACTTAGGGACTTGGGGACTTAGGGAGTGGGGTGTTTTTGCATTCAGTTCCTACTTGAACAATTGGATACACATAAATCTCAATTGAAGCGCTCCCTTAGTCTTCCAGTCTCTAAGTCCCTCAATCCTTTTAATTGATCTCTACAAAGTGCTTGTTCTCAAATGGTCTGTAATGGAATAGCTGTTCAAACCAGTAGAGAACGAAGTACCTTACGGTAAATTTCTTTCGCTTTTCCGATAGTTCAGGATGCCAGTTCAGTTGTTGCAACCGTTTCTGCATTACTGCAGGATGGCTTTCCCTGAAGCGGGTAAGGCTATCGATCGATTGAGCATAGTCATACTCCTCAGCACTCTGGTTGATGGTCTGGATGTGCTTGGAGTCCGGCAGCCAGTACTTCTTGCTTTCGTCCACCTTCTCCTGCATCTGCTTTGGAGGACGAACCCAGCCGTAATGGTAGACTGAAGCTCCTACAAATACCCCCTTCAATTTGCGCGCATCCTCCCACCTGAATCCCTGCGCATCGTTCCAGGAACGAATTCTTTTATCGTTGCGAATGATTCGAATCTCACTGCGGTACCAACGGCGTGAATCTGCCACGTAATCATAGGTACCGTAAAAATGGGTGTAATTGAAGATGAGTCCATCAACGGACTTGTTGGAGATCTGCTCTTCCATGGCTGTTCGGATCACCGGAAGGTATTTTTCGTGTACCACCTCGTCAGCCTGGATGTAGAAGCACCAATCGTATGCTGCCGGGATGGCATCAAAGGCCTTGTTGGTTTCAGCGGCAAGTACCCGACCCTTTTCTTTGAGGGCTGGATCCCAGATGGTGTCGATGATTTCGATTTTATCAGATCCGATGGATGCGATCAATTCTCTTGTACCGTCATTGCAGTCGCCTACTGCCACAATGAAATGGTCACAGACAGGCAGAATGGAGGTGATGGCCTCAACGATCGGGTAATCGAACTTTACCCCATTCTTGACAAAACTAAAACCACAAACTTTCACGATGTATTTTAATTGAAGGTTCCAACCATTTCTTCTCCATAGGAGATAAATATCAATAGAAACGGAAAATCATGAAAACCGATTTCCCCCAGGGGATAAATAGATTCTCTATTAATGTCCCAAGGGACAATCGATTTGATTGTAATTGTTTTCTATTGCTATTATTGCCCTCCGGACAAGATAGTTTGAATGATGGATTATCCGATCTAAACTTTAAAATTCGGAAGGGTTCCAAAATTCAGGGTCGCAAAGTAGTCATCGAGTGTCTCGGCACGACGAATGACCACTACCTCCCCGTTTTCACGGCGGAGCAATTCTGCTGAACGCAGCTTGCCATTGTAATTGAATCCCATGGCATGTCCATGGGCACCGGTATCGTGAATCACCACCAGATCGCCTGGCTCCATCTTGGGAAGCACCCGGTTGATGGCAAATTTGTCGTTGTTTTCACAGAGTGATCCTGTTACGTCGTACATGAATTTGGAAGGATTTTCATCCCTGCCCAGCACCGAAATATGGTGGTAGGATCCGTAAAGTGCTGGACGCATCAGGTTGGCCATAGAGGCATCCAATCCTGCATACTTTTTGTAGGTATTTTTGATGTGAAGCACCTTGCAGACCAGGAATCCAAAAGGACCGGTAATGGCCCGGCCGGATTCAAAATAGATCTTGAGCGGATCGAGGCTATTGGCCACAATGTACTGATTGTACCCAGCCTGGATACCTTCGCTCATCTTGTCCAAATCAACAGCCTGTTGATCAGGCTTGTAGGGAATTCCAATTCCACCGCCCAGGTTGGCAAATTCGAAGCGAATACCCAGCGTTTGGTAGAGTTCGACGATGAGTTCAAACAAAATATGGGCAGTCTCTACGAAGTAATCCGGATTCAATTCATTGGAAGCGACCATGGTATGAATACCGAATCGTTTGATTCCCTTGTCGCGTAAAATCTTATAACCCTCGAAAAGCTGTTCGCGGGTAAAGCCATATTTTGCCTCCTCGGGATGGCCAATGATAGCATTTCCCTCCTTGAGGGCTCCCGGGTTGTACCTGAAACAAACCAGCTCGGGCAGACCCACCTGCTCTTCAAGGTATTTGATATGGCCGAAATCATCGAGGTTGATGATGGCTCCCAGCTCAATGGCCTTTTGGTATTCATAGGCCGGGGTATCGTTGGAGGTGAACATGATCTCTTCGCCGCGCATCCCTACTTTTTCTGCAAGAACCAGTTCCGCCATTGAACTGCAGTCGATTCCAAAGCCTTCTTCCCTGAGGATTTTCATCAGAAAGGGGTTTGGGGCAGACTTGATTGCATAGTACTCTTTAAACCCTGGATTCCAGGAGAATGCTTTTACGAATTTCCTGGCATATTCGCGCATACCCAGCTCATCGTACAGGTGAAAGGGGGTTGGATATTTTTCTGTGATTGCCTTTAGCTCTTCTTTGGTAAATGGAATTTTCTTCTCGTTCATCTTTTAAAATTGAATCTGCAAATTTAAGAAAGTATTGCACGAATTAAAACGAATTGCACGAATCTTGCCAAAACAGCTCCCTGCTGAGAATCCCGCTCGCAATTTCACGCACCTCGCCCGTAAGACGGACATTCCAGGATTCATCCACCGTTATTTGCAAACTACCGCCCGGCATCCGAACCGTGATAGCCCTGTCGACGAGTCCCTTCTTTACCAGCACTGCGGCGATCGCACTGGAGGAGCTACCGGAAGCCTGGGTAAATCCGGCTCCTCTTTCCCAGATCAATGCCTCCACCGTATCACGGGAGAGTACCTTCACAAACTGTACGTTGATCCGGTTGGGAAACATGGGATGGTTCTCAATATGGGTGCCAAACTCCCTTATTTCTGCCTCCTCCAGGTGCTCCCTCAAAATGACGCAGTGAGGGTTACCGACTGATACGCAATGGATGTTGAACTCCTTTCCTGCAATTATCAGGGGTTCATCGAAACAGGTTTGTTTCGGAAAGGTGACGGGTATTTCAGCAGAGGCAAAATTGGCCTTCCCTATATCCACCCTGATCATAAAAGCCTTTCCATCGATGAGTTCCAGCACATGTGCGGTAACCACCCCGCCCAGGGTATCGATGGTAAACTCTTTCAGGTTGGTAAAACCATAATCAAAAAGGTACTTGGCGAAGATCCGGAGTCCATTGCCGCTTTTCTCTGCTTCCGAACCATCTGGGTTGAGGATTCTCAATCCAAAATTGGCCTTCCCGGTAGGGACTTTCAGTAAAATCCCGTCAGAACCAATGCCCACATGGATGTTGCAAAACTGAACAATCCTTTCAGTGGTCATTTCAAAATCAATGGCCGCCTGATCCAATACAATGTATTCGTTTCCAAGTCCATGCGTTTTGACAAAAAAATTCATCTCCATAACTGTCAATTTGTAAGGTTTGCCGTATGAGACTGTTTAAATTTATAACACAGAGTATAACTGTCTGTTAATCAAAAACAAATGATTTAAAGCAATTTCTGCAATTGGGTAAATCCATGAGAGAAACCCCAGAGTCAAACAGAGTTGGAAAATCGCAAGCGATTTTCTCTCAGTGCACCTCATTTTTTCCTCAAGTAATATTACGGCAAGCGACAATTTCAAAACTATCTTCAATTTCATTGTGGAGTTACAAATCCTCTGTGTAACAATTTTAAACAGCTTCTAAAAGTACCCAAAAATTTATTTCGTATCTTTGAAGCGCAAGATTTAATCAAGATATGGCAAAAATCAACGAAAATTACCTGAAATTAAAAGCAGGCTACCTGTTTCCGGAAATCGGCCGGCGGGTTAGGGAATTTGCACAGGCAAATCCCGGCAAAGAGATTATCCGCATGGGCATCGGCGATGTGACCCAACCACTGACACCCGCAGTTATCAAGGCATTTCACGAGGGGGTGGAGGAGATGGCATCTTTGGCTACTTTCAAGGGATATGGTCCCGAGCAGGGCTATGACTTTCTGCGGGAAGCCATCGCAAAAAATGATTACCTGGCACGCGGTGTTCAGCTCTCTCCGGATGAAATCTTTGTCTCTGACGGATCCAAGTGCGACACCGGCAATATTCAGGAAATATTTGGCAATGATAATATTATAGCCATCGGCGATCCGGTATATCCGGTTTACGCTGACACTACCGTGATGTCGGGTAAAACAGGCAGTTGCCAGTCGAATGGATATTTCGACGGGATCATTTACATGCCTTGCACCGAAGAAAACGGATTCCTTCCGGAACTGCCAACAGAACGTCCCGATCTTATTTTTCTCTGTTTTCCAAACAATCCTACCGGGACTGTGGCAACCAGGGAAGTATTGCAGAAATGGGTAGATTATGCCACCAAAAATCAATGCATAATTTTCTATGACGCAGCCTACGAGGCATTTATCACCGATCCTTCCATTCCCCATTCCATCTATGAAATTGAGGGAGCCAAAAGCGTGGCAATAGAATTCAGAAGCTTTTCCAAGACCGCCGGCTTTACAGGCACCCGTTGTGCCTTCACGGTGATCCCGGATGAACTGATGGCCTATGACAGTGATGGCAAACCACACCCCGTCAAGCCATTGTGGATGCGGAGGCATACCACGAAATTCAACGGAGTCTCCTATCCTGTTCAAAAGGCAGCGGCAGCCATCTATTCGGAAGAGGGAGCCAAAGAGGTGAAAGCTGTCATCAATTACTACCTTGAGAATGCGCGTATCATGCGCAACAGTCTCCAGGAGCAGGGTTATACGGTATTTGGCGGGATCAATGCCCCTTATGTATGGGTGAAGACCAAGAATGGACTCACCTCCTGGGAGTTTTTTGACCTGCTGCTCGGTGAAGCCAATGTGGTTGGTACGCCGGGATCAGGATTTGGCCCGTCGGGAGAAGGCTATTTCCGTTTCTCTGCTTTTGCAGAACGGGCAAATGTGCTGAAAGCCATGGAGCGGCTGAAGAAGATATGACGGAGGGACTGAGGGACTTAGGGACTGAGAGACTTAGGGACTGAGAGACTTAGGGACGGAAAAATGACGGAGGGGCTGGAATGACGGAGAGAATTGAAACGGGGAAACAGAGAAACGGGAAAACGGTGACTGTGGACTGTGGACTTTTGAATTTTTAACATCTTTTTTACTCTATTAAATAAGCTATGTGCGAATTGTGTGGATATCTTAAGTACTTTAGGCACTCTAGGCACTTTAGTTCACTTTAGGCACTTTCTGTTGTATGAGATTTAAAAAGTGGTTACTTCTCGGCATTTTAACTTGTACCCTTGCTGCAAGTGGATTCGCACAGGTTTACTTTCCCGAAGACATGATAAAAGTTGCAGCGCAGGTCAGGGATGATATGACTGGCCTGGTGGTACCTTATGCCAATGTCATCAACCAGCGTGTCAGGGGAGGGACCATGACCGACAAGGAGGGGAAATTTTCGCTCCAGGCAGATCCGACAGACACCCTCACTTTCCGATCCATCGGGTACCTCGACAAGAAGGTGCCGGTCAGCGAAATTACGGCAACCGAAAACTATACCGTTACCCTGGCTCCCATCCGCTACCAGCTGGAGGGAGTTGAAATTACCGGCGAAGGGCCGAAGGTCAATTTGTTCGGGTTAGGTAATCCCAAGATGAGCCAGACACCTGCTGAATTGCGCGGAGAATTTGATAAAAAGCCAAGTGTCCTGACTGCCCTTGCGCATCCTACTTCCTACCTTTACTACAAGTTCAACAAGGAGGAGAAGTCGAAACGCAATACCCTTGCGGCCATCCGGACAGAAAGGGAGTGGCAACTCTTTTCGCTCGTTTACAACAAGGAGATTGCGGCAAGGTTAACTGGATTAACCGGGGATGAGCTGGACAATTTTATGGTCTACTTCAATGCCTTCAGCAATCTTCTTTTTAGTGCCAGCACCTATGAGGTGGAGAAAAGGGTGAAAGAGGTGTTTGCGGAATACAAGAATAAACAGGTGCAGAAAGGGGATAGTCTTCAGGTGAAAGTGCCTAAAGTGACTAAAATGAACTAAAGTGCCTAGAGTACTTACGCCACGATGCTGGATTCGCACATAACTCATTACTTATAACTCATAACTTATAACTCATAACTTTCCCAGGATGTTACTGCCCACATTTTCAGATATTCTTGAGGCGCATGCGCTAATCAAGCCATTTATTCACCGGACACCGGTTTTGACCAGCAAAAGTATCAATGGCATCGTTGGATGTGACTTATTTTTCAAGTGCGAGAATTTTCAGAAAGTTGGAGCCTTTAAATTCAGGGGAGCCGTGAATGCCGTATTCTCATTGAGTGAAGATGCCGCTCAAGCCGGAGTAGGAACGCACTCTTCCGGCAACCATGCCGCAGCGCTGGCCTTGGCTGCCAGGATGAGGGGGATACAGGCACACATTGTGATGCCCTCGAATGCCCCTGAGGTAAAAAAAATCGCGGTAGCCGGTTATGGTGCCAACATTACCTACTGTGAACCTACCCTGCAGGCAAGGGAAACAACGCTGAAAAAACTTACAGACGAATTGGGATTGACCGTTGTGCATCCCTACAACAATTTCAAGGTGATATGCGGTCAAGGTACTGCGGCACTGGAACTACTGGAAGAGATTGGGTCGGCAGACATGCTCCTGTGTCCAGTGGGAGGAGGCGGCTTGTTGTCGGGAACGGCCATTGTAACCAAAGCCTTGCTGCCCGGATGCAAAGTGATTGCTGCAGAACCCAAAGGGGCTGATGATGCCTTTCGCTCTTTCCGGGATGGTTGCATCTATCCATCCGTGCATCCAGCCACCATCGCAGATGGACTGCTTACTTCACTGGGGGATCTTACATTTGCAGTGATTCAACAAAATGTAGATGAAATTGTTACCGCCTCTGAGGAATCGATTGTTGCAGCCATGCGGATGATCTGGGAGCGAATGAAGATCATCGTAGAGCCATCCAGCGCACTTCCATTGGCGGTAATTTTGGAAAACAGGGAGAAATTTGCGGGGAAGAGAATCGGGATTATCCTCTCCGGAGGGAATGTGGAGCTAACAAAATTGCCCTTCTGAGACAATAGCTTAGTTTTTCACACACCGTACCGAGAGTCCGTATTTTTGGCTGATGAAGCTTTTCGTGGCGATTCCATTGCCAAAATAGAGGTAACGATAGTAGGCAACATTTCCGGTGGCAGAGGTTGAACTCCACCAATTGCCATAGCTGTTCAAGTTTCCGAACTCTCCTGTGGAGGAGCGGGATCCGCCGGGCAAGGCATTAAAAGCAGTTTCATTGGTCGCATCCGTATTGGGTATTCTCCAATTCACGGTGGAGGTCTCCTTCAGCTTACCACCTGCTTCGGTCTCACCACCCAACCTGTCTATCAAAACTTTCCACTCAGCATCGGAGGGAACATGCCATCCTGTTGGACACAATTTCCCGGAAGAGACTGTAGCCCAGTTGTACAGTGCACCATAGGATTTTTTATGGCTCTCTTCATCGTTGTTGTACCAGCACACACCTGGAGTGATCAGGTTACTCCAGGAAGTGTAACCGTCTACAATAGCGATCGCTGAACTGTCCCGGAAGCGGGTAGTCCTCAGATTATCAGCCATCCACACCTGTGAACCAATGGTTACATAACGGTAATAATTGCCATCAGCGTCTTTCAGCAACAATTTGGACAAGGTGAAGGCAAGTTCGCTGCCGTAAGCCGTACCAATGCTGTTAGTGGCATAGGCCCTCAAATAATAGACGGAATCGGCATCCAGTCCTTTGATTAAGAAGGTAAAACTGCCAACGCCACCTTCATCCAGGGGATACTTGTTGTCTACAATAGGGTTCTGCCGGTTACTCAGCGTCACACCCCTTGTAATAACCTTTGAACCACCATTGCTGGTGACGACTCCGCCGGTTTTGACACTGGCCGCATCAATTGCCACAATCATGGAGGTTGTGACTGTGGGCAGTACTGCCGGAAGAGCAGCTACCACCTGATTCCCATATGCTGTACCTACGCTGCTGGTTGCATAGGCGCGGATGTGATAATTGGTACCCTGTTTCATGCCGGTAATGGTGCTGGGAAAACTTCCGGGACCTTTCCCGTCATTGGTTGTACTATCCTTGTGGGCGATGGTCGGGTTCTGCTGGACACTCCAGCAGACTCCCCTTGCAGTTACCGGTTCACTTCCTTCACTGGTAATATTTCCCCCACTGTCAACCGAAGTGTTCTTAATATTGCTGACCGCAAAAGTTACAAGAATTGGAATCTGCCTGTTCTGGTCCTTCTTGCAACTCAACAAGAGGAGAACCGAACAAAATAGTATGCCAGCAGTACAACCAATCCTTCGATATTTTTCCATATACAATTAACTCAATAACTCGGCATTTCTAACCTGTAATACTTTTATCAAAAACTTCCGGCGGTGTAAAGATAAACAGAGTATGGTTCCAATACCGCAAAACAGGAAAGAATAGTTTTCAACTTCCGTGAATTCGGTACACCTAAAAAGGACCAAACCAACAAGACAAAACAGCCTTCCTTCGGTATGCCTTTGATTGGAATTTCTGCTTTCCGTGTTCCCTTGCGGGCAATTCGTCAGAAATAGCGGGGAGTAAACCTGCAAAATCTTTTCCGCTTGACAGGAAAGTCGTAGCTGAGCATAAACTCATGGGTTCCTGCATTGAATTGAGACGGACGGAAGGTGGTGAGGTCATAGGCATAGCCAAGCTTGACCCCGCTGTTCACGTAAATCTGGAAAAGAAGACCAAATGAATTCTGTAACCTGTAGGTAGCCCCAATCCAAACTTTTTCAGAGATGAGCACATTGGCTGAAAGATCCACAACAGTCGGTGTTTGCTGACTCCAACGGGCCAAAATAGTAGGCTTGAACTTTACATTGTCTGTAACATCGACCACATACCCTCCCATGGCATAAAAGTTCATCTCCTCCTGGTAAACTGTTGCACCACTATCCGAATTGATCTTATTTCTAAAGACCTTTGGCACAGAGGCTCCCAGGAAGAAATTGTCGGCATGCCACATAAAACCCACCCCAAAATTGGGCAGGTACTTTTTGTTGATATCGAATGCTGACACCGGGTCATTTGGATCGTGAACACTTAAATCCGATAGCAAGGCTTCATACCTGTTGAACCCGCCCTTCATCCCAAAGGCGATGTACCTATCGTCGTCCAACAGTACCCGAAAGGCATAGTCGGCATAGAGTCCTGTCTGTCTGACCGGGCCGAAACGGTCGGTAATGAGGGATAAGCCAAGTCCTACGTTGTATTTTTTAAATGGTCCCTGAATGGTAAATGTATTGGTTTGGGGAGCACCGTCGAATCCCACCCATTGTATTCTGGAGATGGCGGTAGCATTCACATATCCCGACATTCCGGCGTATGCCGGTTGTATTGTCAACAGGTTGTTCATGTACTGGTTGAAGACCGGATCCTGTTGCGCATACAAAACCGGGTGGAACCCCAGAAATAGGATTCCGAGCATTACCCGGGATAAACCCTTAAATATTTTGTTGCTAAATTTCAATGCTGAATATATTTAAGTAGTGAATTTCTGCTTTAATAATAGACATAGATATAACCTTTCAAAGTTTGACCACCCGGTCCACCCAATTTCAGGATGTAGTAATAGACCCCTGGCGCTACCAGCTGATTCTTGGAGAAACTTGCCTCCGAGTATCGGCCATCCCAGGCATTGTCGGGTAACTCATAGTTGTCGTTTTGGAATACCAACTGACCCGAGCGTGTAAATATAAGCAATTGGGTATTGGCATAATTCATGGAGGTTAAACCATCAATCAACAACTTATCGTTGACTCCATCCCCATTGGGAGATATCAACTGAGGAATGGTTGGGATCTCCTTGATGAAGATCCTTTGGGTACAGGTATCGACCATTCCGATCTGGTCGTAAACGGTCCAGACTACGTAGGTAAACCCTGTCCTAAACTTTGCAGGAGCATCGTTGGTGATGGTATCCACCTGACAATTATCAAGCGCATAGGGTTTACCCAGATCCACCGCATATTTGTTGGGGGATCCGTCGGAAGATTTGACAAACTGCACCGTCATCTCGATATCTTTCGGGCAGGTAATGGAGGGAGGGATGGTATCCTGTACATCGATGAATACACTGTCCTTCTGTGAACAACCCCTGCTATTGGTCAAGGTAACCTGGTGCCACCAGGCAGTCAGCCTGACAGCTTCCCGGGTCGTTTGAACAGGAGCTGTGCCCCATAGATACTTGTAGGAATTCAACAACTTCAGGTCAGCGCTTCCATTGATACTATCGACCCTTGCACTTCCATTGGCATCACTCAAACACTGGATATTTTTCTGACTGAAACTAATTTTGATCGGTGCAGGTTCAGTGATTTCACCCGTAAATGCGGCGGAACACATCTTGGCATCGGTTACCACCACCGTATAGATTCCTGCTTTGAGATTTGTAACTGAGGCTGTATTCTGAACAGGATTGGTACTCCATTGGTAACTGAAAGGAGCCGTTCCCAAAGAGACGTTCACCGTCAGCGTACCGGTCGAATCTCCCGGACAATTCAACTCAGCAGAGGCTGAGATGGATGCTTTCAATGAATCAGGTTGACCGACTGTTACAGATTCGATGTCCCAACATTTGCCGCTTGCCGTTGCTCCCTTGATGAAATAGAGGCCTGAGCCAACTGCAGTGGGTGTAGCAACTGCGGCAGTCGCCTTCGCATCCGTCCAGTAGGAATAAAACAATCCCGCAGTTGATCCGGCAGTGACAGAAGGCAATGTAAGATCCGCCGTTACTCCGGTGCATCCTTTCAATACCACTGTATTGGTAACGACAACCGGATCTCCCACCACCACGATATCGAGGTAGCTGCTGATGTTGCAAATGCCATTGTTGTAGGTGTAGACAATCGGATGAGTACCTATTCCGGCTACGGCAGGATCAAACCAATATCCACTGGCGCTGCTGCCGCTGATGCCGTTTCCAGCCAATTGGGTTCCAGCCGGCGTGACGGAAACCAGAACCTTTGAATCATTTACACAATATGGGCCATAGGGGCCATTGAACTTAACGGCTGTTATACCCATGTTGAGTTCTGCATAACTGGTGCATCCTGCCTCATTGGTAACTGTCAGGGTGTACAGACCGGCGCTGACACCTTTGATATTGGTGAATGCCGGCGGGTTCTGTTCAGTTGAGCTAAATCCATTGGGGCCTTTCCATTCATAGGTATAGGTTTCAGTCGTACTTGACGGCTCACCGGTCAAGGTCACGTTGGTGCCTTCGCAGACCGGATTGGAAGAGGGGCTCATGGTAATGACCGCATTCGGCGGATTGCTCATGGAGACCTTGAGGGTAACCGACGGAGGCGTACATCCGGTATTATCGGTAACAGTCAGCACGTAATCGCCAAGGTTGGCTGCAGTCACGTTCTGAATGGTTGGGAACTGCAGGTTCGAGGTAAATCCGGCAGGACCAGTCCATCGGTAACTTCTCATTCCATTGGGTTCGGCTTTCAGCCTTAACATATTTCCCATGCAAAGCGGATCGTAGGAGGCTTTCGGCTTCAAAATTTCCACGACTATGGTATCACTGGCTGCACAATTGTTGATCTTTTCAACCACTGTCAGTACATAATTACCTGCAACCGGAACTGCTATCGGGAGCGGATTTTGAAGATTTGAATGGTAACCGTTTGGTCCTGTCCAGGCATAGGTTAGCATATCATCCGGACCACCCGCCAACTGAAGCGTTCCAGTCTGGCAGACCGGGGTATTGGCCTGGGCAAATGGAACGGGTACAGGATTGATCGTAACGTTCACAATGCCGGTAGACTGGAGTCCCTTGCTATCGGTTACAACCAAAGTATAGACCCCTTCATTCTTGGGTGCTACATGGTCGATGAAAGGATTTTGCATCGTGGAGGTAAATCCGTCGGGTCCCGACCAATCGTAAGCCTTCATGTAATCAGGCCATCCTGTGAGCACCAGGGTACCACCCATACAAACTTGCTGGGCAGTGGCCGTAGCGGTATAGATGACTACCGGGGTAGTAACGGTCGTAGCACAACCGGTCGATTTGGAGGTGACCGTCAATTTGTAGGTTCCGCCGTCAGATGCAATCACATTTGGAATGGTCACATTGCCATCTGCCGGAGCATAGGTTAATCCTCCCGGAGCTGTCCACAGATAGGTGAAATCTGCGCCCTTTGGACCTCCATTGAGGTGAAGGTCACTGCCAAGCGTCAAAGGAGTATTGGCAAATGCCGTAGCCAGCGGATGGGCACTAAGGGTCAGTTTAACTGCTGTTTTCGGGCTCTCACAGTGAATTGTGGAGTTATCCTGGTAAGCGGCATAATAGGTGACAGTTCCGATGGTATCCAATATAGGTGTAGTAGTTACCACTCCAGCAGCATTGTACCAAACCAGATTCAAACCGGCAATAGGTGTAATTGCGCTGTTGGCATTGAGGGTTTGGGTCGGAGTTTGTTCGCATTCGCTGATGTTCCCCTTCGAAATTGGCGTCGCTGGGGTCTTCAGGGCGATCAGTACCACTTTTGTACGGGCAGGGCTTGCACAATCCGAAACATTTCTGGCCTCGGCATAGAATGTTTTGGTGCCAACAAATGTAAGTACCGGTGAAGCAACCTCGAAGCCATTGACCGGTTGATCGAACCACTTGACGGTGATGGCCGGATCCGGATTGCTGATGGCATTGTTGGCATTCAAAGGCAGATCACCTTCGCAAGCCAGGATGGTATCTCTTAAACTGACCGGAGTACCTGGTATATCATGAAGCGTAAGCTTCACTTCCGTCCGGCTGGTGCTCAAACAACTTCCCAATTGCGCGGAGGCAAAGTAGGATTCGGCACCAATCGTGTTCCAGGTTGGGGATGTAACGGCATTGCCATTGGTAGCCGCATCGTACCAGGTAACCGTAACACCCGCAGGAGGAGTTACCACCGTTGCCGTCAACGTTTGAAGCGGTATTTTAGCACATTCCGTCAGGCTTTTCCCGGTTAGATTTGCCGGATTTGGATTGACAGTCAGGATGACTTTCGTTCGCGTAAGGCTTGCACAGCCACTGGCATAATTTGCTTCGGCAAATAGGGTCCTGTCACCCGGTGTTTTTTGAATTGGGGATACTTCGACTCCGTTGGTAGCGGCATCGTACCATTTGATGGTCGTCAAAGGTGCTACAATGATTGCGTCAGATGCATCCAAACCTGCAACAGACTCGCATTCCGTCAGATGATTTCCAAGAGAGCTGATCACCGGAGGTAATGGAACATCAGTGATGGTCAGCGTAACCTTGGTTCGCTTGCTGTTGATACAGGTGCCCAGCTTGGCCTCTGCCCAGTAGGATACCTGGTCAATCCGATTCAGGATTGGTGAAGTGACCACGGTGCCACCTGTCGCAGCAGTATACCAGGTGATGGTTGCTCCATCTACAGGGGTCAATACCTGTGCGCGGATTACCTGTACCGGTTTCTGTACACATACAGTTACATCACCGGCACTTACCGGCGCCGCTGCCTGCGGATTGATGGTCACGGTGGCTGCAGTACGCGTAAGGCTTTGGCATTTCGTCACATTGTCGATGGAGCCGGCATAAAATACGGTGGTTCCGGTTCCGAGGTCGCTGAAGGCAGGAATATGATCCAAGGCTTCACCTCCGGTGGCGGTATTGAACCACTCGACACCAAAACTACCGGCAGGGATAACCATTGTACTGAAGTTTCCAGTCGCAACCACTGCATCATCCGAACAAAGTTTCAGTTCGGGCTTGCTCTTGGGTGCAGCTGGTACAGGCTTTATGTAAAGTGTCTGAGGGGATCTCTTCTTACTTTTACAGGTTCCGTTGTCAGCTTCTGCATAGAAAGTAACCGGAGGTCCGACGGTATTGATGGAAGGAGTTACAGGCGCACCGCCTGTAGCCGTTCTGTACCACTTGATGGTGGCACCATCCGATGAAGTGGCAGAGGCTGTAATTGTCTGCACAGGACTGGTAGCACAAACCTCAAATGAAGGATCAGCCACCGGATCTTCAGGAGTAACTCTAATCTCCAGCGTTTGCGGGGTTCGGGTCAAACTTCTGCAATCGGTGGCGGTATTTCTTGCCTCTGCATAATAGGTAATCTTGCCCGCTCCACTCAGAACCGGTGGGTTCGGTGCAACAGGAGTTCCGCCTGTTGCCGTGGCAAACCAGATTACCTCCATTCCGGCAGGTACTGAAGCAGAGGCAGACATGGAGGTTCCGTCGTCACACCTTGGGGTCGGATTTGTAGCGCTTGGCGGAGCAGGAGCAGGATTTATGGTCAGTTTAACGGAGGTGGTACGTGGCGAATAACTCGGACAAGATCCCAGCATTGCTTCAGCCCAATAGGTAACAGTTCCGGGAGCTGACAAAGTCGGTGAGGCAACCAGCGAACCGCCAGAGGCAGCTGTGTACCAACGAAGTGTAGCACCCGCATCGACACTGGCGGTGGCCGTGAGTGTTACCCCAGCGCTGGTTTGACAGGCTTCCTCTATGGGCAAGGTGGTAACTGGCTGGGCAGGCGTATCGTTGACTGTCAGTTTCACGGGCGCAGAACGGGAAAGGCTGGCACAGCCTGTTGCCACATTGTAAGCCTCCGCATAATAGGTGATGGTACCAACATTGGGTAGGTTGGCATTGGCCACCTCGGCTCCACCGGAAGGAGTTGAATACCATTTCAGTGAGATCCCGATACCCTGGGCACCAATCTGGTCATCCGCCTTCAGCACGGTAAATGGTGAAGTTTCGCACATGGTTTTATCTCCAAGGCTTACCGGAGCTGGAGGGGCAGGATTGATCTGCATGGTTACAGGGGTCCTGGTAAGACTCGTACAGATGCCATTGTCTGTTTCAGCATAATAGGTGGCGGATCCTATCGCATGCAATGTCGGTGTGGTAGCCAGTGGCAATCCTCCTGAAATGGTAGTGTACCATTTTACAGTAGAACCAGGAGGCACAGTTGCGAGGAAGGTTAAAGTCTGCAGCGGACTCTCTTCACACCTGGTAAGGTTTGTGCCAATAGGTGCTGCAGGATGAGAAATAATATTAATAGTTACGGGTGTACGCACCAAACTGGTACACAATGTAGTTGAGTTTTTAGATTCTGCATAAAATGTTTTGGAACCTAAAGCTGAATGAGTAGGAATCGGTACTGCTACACCTCCGGATGGAAATTCATACCAAACTACTGTAGAACCAGCTGGAGCTGTGGCTGTCGGAGCATACAAAACCGCCGGAGTATCAATACATCTGGTAATGTCCCCCCCAGAAGCCGGAGCAGCAGGGGCAGGCAGAATGGTCAATTTTACACCGGCGGATCTGAGCAGACTGGTACAGGTACCATTGCTGGCTTCGGCGTAGAAGGTTTTCGTTCCGGGAGTACTCAAGGTTGGACTGACAGGTAATCCACCGGTAGGGGTTGCATACCAAAGTAGGGTAGTTCCTGCAGCAGAGGTTGCAGTGGCTGTAATGGTCTGCCCAGGAGACTGTTCACAGGCAGTGACGGAAGGACCGGCTACTGGTGCAGCAGGATAACTACTGATGGTCAGAACTACCGGTGTTCTGTTCAGGCTCTTGCAATTTGTCACGTTGTTGCTGGCTTCGGCATAATAGGTGACCGTACCAAACGCACTTAGTGTTGGCAAAACAACCACATTCCCGGCTGTCGGGGCATCGAACCAGGTTATGGTCGTCCCAACAGGGGATGATGTTACGGTATTTGCATTCAAGACCGGAGCTGGTCCAACATTGTTCCAGCATTGTGTCACAAAGCCTGTACTGGCCGGTGCTGCCGGAGCTGGATTGACCAATACCGGGATGACATTGGATGGAACACTCTTACAGCCGGTAACAGGATCGGTCACTACGACACTGTAATTGCCGGTAGTAGTAACAACGGTAGTCTGGGTGGTGGCTCCTCCCGGAGACCACAGGTAATTAAATCCATTGGTAGGACCGCTTAGCAGGACACTTCCACCTTCACAGAAGGTAGTCGGGCCACCGGAAGAGGTAATGACCGGAGTCGCAGGCTTCATATTGACCGTGATTGCCTTTGTGGAGACAGGTCCGTTGCCACAGCCGTTGGTGGCAAATACCGTAACATCTCCATTGATGGCAGCCAATCCAAAGTCGACCGTAATACTATTGGTAAGCGGTGGTACTGAGGTAATGGTAGCTCCGGATGGAACTGTCCAGGTATAACTTGTAGCACCGGTCACCGGTGTAACGGAGAAGGTCTCACCGGTAGTTCCCTGACAGATGGTAGGATTACCGCTGATACTGCCTGGATTAGCCGGTACATCATTAACCAACAACATCTTACTTGCACTAGGTGAAGCGTTGCATCCACCGATTATCGTATAAATAATTTCACAAGTACCCGAATTGATTCCCGTAACTAAACCGGTGACTGGGTTTATTGTTGCAATTGTTGAATTACTACTACTCCAAACACCCGTTCCCCCGCCAAGAATTGCACCTATTGCAGTAAAAGCTGTTGTTGATGATTTACACAAAGAGGACGGACCTGCTATTGATGTAATCGACGCATTCGCCAAGACTGAAATAGATTGATATTTATTTACTAGACCTCCACACCCTCCAATAATGGTATAGATAATATCACATGTACCTACTCCAACTCCCACCACAAATCCAGTAACCGGGTTAACAGTAGCTACTGCAACATTACTGCTACTCCAAACTCCGGATCCACCTCCGAGCACAACTCCATTAGAAGTAAAGGAGGCTGTTGTAGATTGGCACAAAGTCGAAGGACCAGTTACTGAAGTAATTGCAGCATTTGGAGTCACAGTTAAAGATTGCCGGGCACTCGGTGATCCTCCACAACCACCTACAATAGTATAGACAATATCGCAGGTTCCTGCACCAATAGCTGTAACTATTCCTGCTGCATCTACTGAAGCTACTGCGGTATTGCTTGAGCTCCAAACTCCAGTACCACCACCAAGAACAACACTATTAGCATTATAAGTAGTCGTACTAGTAATACACATAGGAGATAGACCTGTAACTGAAGAAATACCTATAACTGTCAATGTTTTTACCGAACTTACCACACCACCGCAACCTCCAGTGATGGTATAAATAATGTTACACGAACCAGAGCCAATAGCAGTAACCAAGCCAGTGGTTGCATTTACAGTCGCGACCGTTGGGTTACTGCTGCTCCATGTTCCGGAACCACCACTTAAAATTGATCCTGTAATAGTATAGGTTGCAGTCTCAGACTTACACATTGGTGAAGTGCCGGCGATTGTGCCGGCTACTGCATCCGGAGTGACCGTTATAAGCTGAAGAGCAGTCTTAACTCCACCACAGCCACCTGTTATTGTATAAACAATATTGCAAGTACCAGCTCCAACTGCCGTGACTAGCCCAGTAACTGCATTAACCGATGCTACAGCAGAATTACTGGTACTCCAGGCTCCGGTGCCACCACTTAGAACCACACTGTTGGCGCTATAAGTTGCTGTTGCTGCAATACACAACGGGGTTGTTCCTGTAACAGAACCAACTGCTGCATCAGGCGTAACTGTCAAAGCCTGTTGAGCACTCCTTACTCCATTACAACCACCTGAAATGGTGTAAATTATATTACATGTTCCTGCTCCAACAGCAGTAACAACTCCGGTAGTTGGGTTAACTGTTGCAACCGTTGCATTACTACTGCTCCAGGCCCCTGTCCCTCCACTAAGTACAACTCCTGTAGTAGTATAGGCTGCTGTAGTAGCCCTGCACATAGGAGTCGTTCCAGTAACAGAAGTGATGGATGCAGCAGGCATAACAGTTAATACCTTAAGCGCACTCTTTATACCACCGCAGCCTCCGGTTATGGAATAAACTATATTACATGTACCTGGTCCTACCGCGACAACAAATCCTGAAACCGGATTTACAGTAGCCACAGCAGTATTGCTGCTGCTCCACAATCCTGTTCCGCCACCCAGTACTAATCCTGTAGTGGTAAAGGTGGCTGTTGCTGTTTCACACAATGGACTAGTGCCTGTTACAGCGGTAATAGCTGCATCAGGGGTGACAATTAGTGCTTGTCGAGCACTTGGGGTAACTCCTGCGCAGCCTCCCGTAATGGTATAAACGATGTCACAAGTACCTGCACCCACAGCAGTTACTGCTCCAGTAGCAGCATTAACTGAAGCAACAGAAGTATTAGTGCTGCTCCAAACACCTGTACCACCACCTAGAACTACTCCGGTTGTGGTATATGCAGCTCCTGCTCCAATGCACAATGGTGATGTACCAGCCACTGAAGCAACCCCAATAACCGTTAATGGCTGCATTGCACTCTTGATTCCACCGCATCCACCTGTAATAGTATATACAATATTGCAAGTACCAGAACCAACTGCCGTTACCAATCCGGCAGCATTTACTGTAGCGACCGTTGGATCACTACTACTCCAGGCGCCAGTTCCACCGCTTAGAACAACTCCAATAGTTGTATAAATTGCTGTTTCAGTTTTGCACATCGTCAATGCACCCGATACTGAAACGATAGATGCATCCGGGGTGACAGTTATAGACTGAAGGGCACTTTTGACTCCTCCACAGCCGCCTGTGACCGTATAAATAATATCGCATGTACCAGTTCCTACTGCAGTAACAAGACCCGTGACTGTATTTACAGTTGCAATTGCAAGATTACTACTGCTCCATGCGCCAGTTCCACCGCTTAAGACAACATTGTTGGCCGTAAAAGTGGCTGTAGCAGTTCTGCAAAGAGGTGTTGAACCGGTGACAGAGCCAACTGCTGCATCCGGTGTGACTGTTAATGACTGTTGCGCACTTGGTGTTAATCCACCACAACCTCCAGTTATGGTGTAGATAATGTTACATGTACCAGCCCCAACTGCTGTGACCAATCCTGTAACCGGATTTACTGTAGCTACAGTCACATTGCTACTACTCCAGGTTCCTGTACCACCTCCAAGTGTAGCACCCGTAGTTGTATAGGTGGCTGTAGCTGTTCGGCACAAAGGTGTTGTCCCGGAAATGGAAGAAATTGCTGCACCAGGTGTAACAGTTAAGGATTGCTGAGCTGCTTTAACTCCACCACATCCTCCCGTGATAGTATAGATAATATTGCAGGTTCCTACTCCTAATGCAGTAACCAATCCGGCAGGATTAACTGTGGCTACAGCGATATTGTCGCTGCTCCAAGCCCCTGTTCCGCCACCTAATACCACTCCATTGGCAGTATAAGTAGTAGTTGCCGTTTGACACAATGAAGAGGTACCCGAAACTGATGCAATGGATGCATTTGGCGTGACAGTTAAGCTCTGGAAGGCACTTGGAGCACCACTACAGCCGCCTGTAATGGTATAAACGATGTTACAAGTACCTGCACCAACTGCCGCAACCACCCCTGTGGCAGGGACGACTGTGGCCACTGCTGTATTAGTACTGCTCCACACTCCGGTGCCACCTCCCAATACTGCTCCGGCAGTAGTATAAGTAGCAGTACCTGCGACACACAAAGGTGATGTGCCAGAAACGGAGGTAACTCCTGTTACGGTTAAACTCTGAGATGCACTGGTTATTCCACCACAACCACCTGAAATCGTATAAACTATATTACAAGTCCCTGAACCTACTGCGGTAACAAAGCCTGTGACCGGGTTTACTGTAGCCACAGCTATGTTGCTACTGCTCCAGACACCTGTGCCGCCACTTAAGATTACGCCAATTGTGGTATAGGTAGCCGTCTCAGTTTTACACATTGGAGAGGTGCCCACCACTGAGGTAATTGAGGCATTCGGCGTCACACTAATCGACTGTTGGGCGCTCTTAACTCCTCCACATCCACCTGATATGGTATAAATAATATTACATGTCCCTGTACTTACAGCGGTAACAACTCCAGTTACCGGATTGACCGTTGCTATAGCAAGATTATCGCTGCTCCATGCACCTGTACCTCCCCCAAAAACAACGCCTGATGTGGTATAGGTCGCCGTACCCGCAATACACAATGGAGTTGTTCCTGTGACTGAAGTTATTGCTGCATCAGCGGTCACCGTTAATGACTGCTGGGCACTCGGGGCTAATCCACCACATCCTCCTGTGATGGTATAAACAATATTACATGTACCTGCTGCTACAGCCGTAACTACTCCCGTAGCTGGGTTCACTGTTGCAACTGCCGGATTACTGCTGCTCCACGCGCCTGTTCCTCCACTTAAAACTAATCCGGTTGTGGTATATGTTGCTGTTGCAGCCCTGCACAAAGGGGTAGTACCTGTTACCGAAACAATTGATGGAACTGGCATGACTGTTAGAGCCTGTTGTTTGCTCGTTGGTGTAGCACAACCACCTGTAATAGTATAGATAATATTGCAGGTTCCTACTCCTAATGCTGTAACTATTCCTGCTGGATTCACTGTGGCTACAGCGATATTGTCACTGCTCCAAGCCCCTGTTCCCCCACCTAATATCACTCCGTTAGCAGTATAAGTAGTAGTTGCCGTTTGACACAATGAGGAAGTACCTGTCACCGAAACAATAGAGGCATTCGGGGTAACCGTCAGGCTTTGGAAAGCACTAGGAGAACCACCACAACCTCCCGTAATAGTATAAACAATATTGCAAGCACCTGCTCCTACCGCCGTAACAACTCCCGTTGTCGGATTAATCGTGGCGACAGCAGTGTTGGTACTGCTCCACACTCCAGTGCCACCGCCCAATACTGCTCCAGAAGCGGTATAAGTAGCTGTAGCTGCTATACACAAAGGTGATGTGCCGGTAACGGAGGTAACTCCTGTTACGGTTAAACTCTGAGATGCACTTGATCCAGCACCACATCCGCCAGTGATGGTATAAATAATATTGCAAGTACCAGATCCGACTGCCGTGACAAAGCCAGTGACCGGATTAACCGTGGCAACAGCTATGTTGCTGCTGCTCCATGCCCCAGTTCCTCCACTTAAAACGGTTCCGGTAGTCGTATAAGTTGCTGTCTCAGTATTACACAATGGTGAAGTGCCGGAAACTATTCCAGCAAAAGCATCTGGTGTGACTGTCAGTACCTGGAATGCACTTTTCACTCCACCACAGCCACCCGAAATAGTATAAATTATATTGCAGGTGCCGGCCCCTACAGCCGTGACAACACCAGTAACGGTGTTCACAGTGGCTACTGCAGCATTACTGGTACTCCATGCCCCTGTTCCTCCACTCAGAATAACGCTATTGGCACTATAAGTTGCTGTTGCTGTGCTACACAATGGCGTTGTACCAGTAACAGAACCGACTGCAGCATCAGGTGTAACAGTTAAAGACTGCTGTGCACTCTTGGTTCCACTACATCCTCCAGTGATGGTGTAAATGATATTACATGTACCTGCCCCTACTGCAGTAACCAAACCCGTGGCCGGATTAACAGTCGCTACTGCCCCATTACTGCTGCTCCATGCCCCCGTTCCACCACTTAGAACGAGTCCGGTGGTCGTATAAATTGCTGTCGCTGCCCTGCATAATGGGCTTGTGCCAGTAACTGAGGTAATGGCTGCATCAGCTGTAACAGTCAGGGACTGCTGCGCAATCTTTATGCCACTACAACCTCCCGTAATGGTATATACAATGTTACAAGTACCTGCACTTATTGCCGTAACAACTCCCGTGACAGGATTAACCGTGGCTACAGATGTATTGCTACTACTCCATGCCCCAGTGCCGCCGCCCAATACAACACCATTGGCTGTATAGGTTGTGGTTAAGGTTTGACACAAGGTAGCAGAACCAGTCACTGAAGTAATGGATGCATCAGGTGTCACAGTCAAAGTTTGCCGGGCACTTGGGGATCCGCTACAACCTCCCGTTATGGTATAAATAATTTCACATGTTCCAGATCCTATTGCAGCAACAACTCCAGTAACTGGGTTTACGGTGGCTACTGCTGTGTTGCTGCTACTCCAAACTCCTGTGCCGCTACCCAATACTGCGCCAACTGTGTTATAAGTAGTTCCTGTACCTATGCACAAAGGAGTAGCTCCCGAAACTGAACCAATAGCAGCATCCGCCGTGACAGTTAAAGATTGTTGTGCACTCTGGGTACCTCCACAGCCACCTGTTATGGTATAAATAATATTACAGGTCCCCGCACCTACTGCAGTGACAACTCCGGTAGCTGCATTAACAGTTGCTACTGCTGTATTGTTACTGCTCCAGGCTCCGGTCCCGCCACTTAAGACTACTCCCGAAGTTAAATAAGTCGTCGTTGCTGCCCTGCACAAAGGGGATGCACCCGATACTGAGGTAATGGCTGCATCCGGCGTAACTGTTAACACCTGTAGCGCACTCTTGACTCCACCGCAGCCACCAGTAATGGTATATACAATATCACAGCTGCCTGCACCAACAGCTGTGACTACTCCTGTCACTGGGTTAACTGTCGCTACCAATGCATTACTGCTACTCCATGCCCCAGTGCCGCCTCCGAGAATAACACTATTGGCTAAATAAGTCGATGTTGCCGCCCTGCACAACGGGGTGGTGCCTGTTATAGAACCGACAGCAGCATCAGGTGTAACAGTTAAAGACTGCATTGCACTCTTGGTTCCACTACATCCTCCAGTGATGGTGTAAATGATATTACATGTACCTGCCCCTACTGCAGTAACCAAACCCGTGGCCGGATTAACAGTCGCTACTGCCCCATTACTGCTGCTCCATGC